>NZ_JBHHJV010000001.1:0-755666 GCF_042136355.1 Peribacillus sp. Hz7 | reverse complement strand
AGCTTTCATTACCACTTAAATAACGTTGAACAGCTACTAATTTATCCTCTGCATTAAATTTAGTCATAAAAAAACTACACCCCTAATCGTTAGATTTTGTCTAACAATTGGGGTGCAGTTCAAAATGGATAGTGCCTTTTAAATTATGTTATTAAAATTCCTTCTTGGAAAAAGGTAAAAACCATCTTACTCCCCTTTTATTAAAGGGAAACACTTTCATATCCGTAATTAAATGACTGATATAACCGAGCATGCAAGTAAGAAACATCCCCTCAATTCCAACAGATGCTTCAAATTGATAAGCGATGATTCCAAAAAAAAGAACCCCAATAATAGAATGGGTATAACTGCGATGCGCAACAAAAGAAGCTAAAATCATATAAACACCTAATAATAAAATCCAATTTTCTTCTATGTATATACCGGCTCCTACAACTCCGATTCCCGTAAGTGTAAGCATCATTCTCTGAGTTAAGAAAGAAGCTAAAATAATCACACCTACACCAAGTCCTGCCCCAATCCACCTCATTACATTAGCATGCTCTAAAAAGCTATATAATAAGATAAGGACGCCCATTAGTTGCAATGTCGCTCGGGCAAACTTATAAGAAAACGTAATCTTATTACTAAGCTTCCCGTCCGTATCCATATCCGGTATTAAAGCTGTTACTCCCCCAAGTCCTACAAACATAATGGTTGTCGTCGGATCTACTTGCATAGCATATGCTACAGCAAAACCCGTTGACGCACCTACTATCATATGTGCTGTACCGTTCAATTCATTAATTCTCCTAATTTTAGATTCCCTCACTATTATAGAACATTAGTTCTCTTTATTCAACCTTTAAGTACTCATCCAACTAACATTCTTCTACATTGGAAAAAAGAAGATTCGCTCCGTCACTTTGACATAAGATTTTTTCAAACAAATAGAAAAAGCATGTTTTGATTAATCTTTTTCAAAACATGCTCTTTCTACTTTATTTATATAGTATATCGTCTCTAAGTGAGGCGACTTTCGTTAAAGCTGTATCTATATCAGCTTCTTCAACTCCATAGTGTGCAAGAGCATCATGAAGATGTTTTGCAATAGCATCAAAATGAACTGGCTGTATATTCATCCCTTCATGTGCTTTTGCCATTGACTTTCCTGAATATTGATTAGGACCGCCTAAAGCAAAACTTATAAATTTTGTTTGATGACGTCGTTGTTTTTCCATATCTGTATTTTTAAAGAATCCATTAACGGTTTCATCCTTTAAAACCAATTCAGAGTAAAAATAATCCACAACCTTTGCAATAGCTTCCTCTCCGCCAACTTTTTCGTACAATGTTTGTGTCATAAACTCTACACTCCTATTTTGAAATTTGTATAGAAGTATTTTCCTCAATACTTTCATTTTTATCCTACATATTGCAAAATGTATTTGTAAAAATGAAAGAGATTGCTTAACTATTAAGCTGATTCCATTCATATCAGATTTAATTAAGTAGTAAGCCTAAAATAAAGTAAATCAAGCATACTAAAATAGAAAGGAGTGGAAAAAGTATGGATAAGAAAAAGCAGATAGTAAATGAAGAAGACTTACTGATTGCTGGAAAGACTTTTGATCCTTCTGATTACGAAGGAACGTCTCAACTAGAACAAGGTTTGGCCATTACACATGAACAAGTCGGAGATGATTATACAGAAGGCACTGTGGACCAGCTTTCTAAATAGCCTAATGAATGATTTCTGTGGTACGTACATCAACCCATTCATTTTATTTTACAGATTTTTCGAATGAGAAAGCTCATTAACAATGCCATAGTACCCTCTAGAGATCGGATGATAGTGAGGCTCAAATGCGAAGTACCATATAAAATCATAAGATTTGTGGTACTTCAAGCATTTGAAGGTACTACTATCTTTATTGATCTGTTTCAATATTAATAGAACTACTCCCACCTACTCACAAGCTGTTGATTTCATTTCCATTTTGGATTATGTAGATGACCTTTCACTAACCTATTCGCCAAAAATGCCCTTTAACTCCTTAATTTATTGATTTGAGCAACTCCTGTTTCCAGTGCAGCCTCAGCCACGGCCTCTGCTACATGCGCCACCACTCTAGGGTCAAATGGATCTGGAATCACATAATCCGGGTTAAGCTCTTCATTAGTAATTAATTCGGCAATCGCATAAACGGCTGCAAGTTTCATTTCTTCGTTGATTTCTTTTGCAGATACGTCCAAAGCACCACGAAATACACCAGGGAATGCAAGTACATTATTAACCTGATTGGGAAAGTCAGAGCGTCCTGTCCCTATTACGAGTGCTCCAGCTTTCTTTGCCTCCCCTGGCATGATTTCTGGCACCGGATTTGCCATGGCAAAAATAATCGCATCACGATTCATAGAATGTACCATCTCTTTCGTGACGGCACCTGCGGCCGATACTCCAACAAACACATCTGCCCCTACAAGTGCATCTGCAAGTGTACCTTTTTTCTGTCCTTTATTAGTGATAGATGCCATTTCCTCCTTAAAAGGGTTCATCCCGATTGGACGGCCTTCATAAATGATCCCTTTTGTATCACATAAAATGACATCCTTAACACCCATACGAAGGAGCAGCTTAACGATTGCAACTCCGGCAGCACCAGCACCATTTATAACAACGCGAATATCCTCTATATTTTTGGCAACAAGTTTTAATGCATTAATTAACCCCGCGGCGGTTACAATCGCTGTACCATGCTGGTCATCATGGAAAATTGGAATATCACAAACCTTTCGCAGCCTGTCCTCAATTTCAAAGCATTGCGGTGCTGCAATATCTTCTAAGTTCACTCCTCCGAAAGTCGGTTCCAATAATTTAACAACCTCAACCATCTTTTCGGAATCTGTTATATCTAAGCAAATAGGGAAGGCATCTATGTCTGCAAACGCTTTAAATAATAAGGCTTTTCCTTCCATGACCGGCATAGCAGCCTTTGGACCGATATTCCCCAGACCAAGTACGGCTGTTCCGTTTGTAACAACTGCAACAAGATTCCTCTTCATGGTATAATCGTACACTTTGCTTTCATCCTTATAAATTTCTATACAGGGCTCCGCTACACCTGGAGAATACGCGAGGCTTAGATCCTTTGCATTGCGTACGGGAACTTTTGAATGAACACCAAGCTTTCCTCCATTTTCCTTATGCATTTTTAGTGCTTCTTCACGTAAATTCCCCATACAATTCCTCTCCTTATGTTTAATTTAAGAGTGAATTTCACTTTTCACTTTTTGGATTATTGTCATAATCGTTGTATAACTTTCACTAATAGTGAATATTGTTCTCCATGTATATAAATATAAGAAGCTTTCAAATAAATGTCAATTAATTTATTTGTATTTTTTAACTATTCATACAAATATAGTAAGATGTAGGGGGACTTCGACCTCTCCCCTCCTTACGTACCGCTCGGTATACGGCAGTTCAGTTATGACGCAGTTGTTCATATTTTTCATCTATCTTATTGATTGACTCCATGAAATCGTTATTAAAATTTTTAATCATTTCATCAAGTACGTCCGTCCGTGTATCGATAGCATCATCAACAAATAAATTCGTCATAACTTGTACGTCAGTTACAAGTTTCCATACTTCATTGTTTATTTCATTTTCAAATTAAAAAGACAGTGAGTCTATCGTTTGCTCACTGTCTTTTTATGATTTTAACTTCTTCGGTTTTGAAGATAGAGGGAAGGTATTATTTCTAGTTATCCTTTGTTAACATATGTTGTCGAGAGTCCTTGATTTAAAGACACTCTAAAGCATCTTAATATAATTTAGTAATTTTTAATTTTTATTTATGATTTGTGGTATGTTACCAAAATGTGACCAGACTTCAATTTTTTAGGACCATCCCTATAGTTACCGACAATATCTGCAGATCCTCTCTTTAAAGGGGCTGCATATTTTTAATTTTAATATAAAAGACGTCATTACCAACTATAGGCTTAAGCTAAGACTCTTTTTATTGCTCTTTTAAGAAGATATCCTTGGCTTCTTGTACGAGTTTCATAGCTGTATCCAAACTTTTCCCCTGATACATCCATTGGCAAGTTCCCATCTTTTTCGCTTTAGCCTCTTCTTTTGTCAGCACAGTTAGATTATCCACTTTTGTCACAGGCACATTGAATTCAATCTTTAAGACTTTAACTGCATTTACTAGTTTTAAAATGCGGCTAAGGCCTCGAAAAAATGTTACACCAGTTTTGTTATAGGGGGATGAATTATTCGTTACTTCTCAGAATATCATCCACTGTAGTTTTCATGGTATAAATCACAGTTTTCTTGTAACGTGCCGCTATACGCAGCACTCTTATTTGTTCGGATCGGGATAAATTTTTAAAACGAGGCTCTTGTTTCAAAAAGGAACGAACGATTAACCAGCTCGTTGGTACTAAAGGAAAATCATCTAGGGGTTGTTTGTTCCGTAAACGATAAAGCCACGATATCATTCCGGTGGAATCACTTTTATCGACTATACATGGCGCATAAATATTTTTGGTGTGTTTTTTAAGAGATTCGAATCTATCTTGCCCGCTAACAATGATGTAGCTGTCATCCTTCCGATTTTTTTTGACAACCAAAAGATTAAACATACAGTCCCACATTAATCTCTGAAGTTTCTTCATGTGCTCCGTAATTTTCAGCGATAAACCAGGTTTGATTTTGTTCAGTGGTATATACTCTATCGTAAACTTCATACTTAGCCCCTCCTGTTTTATTCATGCATCTCTCCTCATCCTCAATTTCTTGGAATTTCACAGCAGGTGCGTTGTACCAGTGAATGCTGACTTTCTTTGTTTTCTAAAGTTGGTATTTATTATCGTTATGAAGTACTTAAACTTAAGTCCCCTTTAGATGATATGTATGAAATGATCGCATGTCACATTCAAAGTAATTATGAAAATACAAACAGCCCTCTTCCTTTTTAACGTATCCAACGAGAAGATCCTTATGTGTTCAATTACTGGTCTAGGTCTATAAAAATGAAGTAAATCCAGCATACTAAAATAGAAAGGAGTAGAAAGAGTATGGATAAGAAAAAGCGGATAGTAAATGAAGAAGATCTACTGATTGCTGGAAAAACTTTTGATCCTTCTGATTACGACGGAACGTCTCAACTAGAACAAGGTTTGGCCATTACACATGAACAAGTCGGAGATGATTATACAGAAGGCACTGTGGACCAGCTTTCTAAATAGCCTAATGAATGATTTCTGTGGTACATACATCAACCCATTCATTTTGTTTTACAGATTTTCCGAATGAGAAAGCTCATTAACAATGCCATAGTACCCTCTAGAGATTGGATGATAGTGAGGTTCAAATGCGAAGTATCATATAAAATCATAAGGTTTGTGGTACTTCAAGCATTTGAAGATACTACTAATATTACAATCACAAACGAATTAAGGCGAAATTAAAGGCATGAGTTCACCTTCGTAAAAGAATTGAAGGAAAATGAATGGGAATTGTTACTGAAGCAAAATTTCATTTATTTAAAGAAAAAATATTTTCTCTAGAATTGCCATTATCCGATAATGACCTTTTAAATTCAACTTTCTTATTGCAAAAGGATGAAAAGAAAAAACTAGAAGTTTATTACACCCCTTTTGATTATATAAATAAGAATGCCAAAGTGGTTATAGTCGGCATTACACCTGGACTCCACCAGATGAAAAAAGCTTATACAGCAGTTATTGAGAATAAACATTTAAGCGAGGAAGAACTCCTTCATCAGGTGAAAAAAAGTGCTAGCTTTGAGGGAACGATAAGAAAAAATCTCACAGCCATGCTAGACGAACTTGAATTACCGAGACATCTCGGCATTTCATCTTCAAGCGAACTTTTTGGTACAGCCAGTCACCTTGTTTACAATACCTCCATCCTCCCATATGCTGTATTTTTCAATCATCAAAATTTTAACGGTTCACGGCCCAATATTTTAAAAACCGAAATGCTATTACAATATGTAAAAAATTATTTTATTAAAGATATCTCGACAATGGAAAATCCATTTATTATTCCTTTAGGAGTAAATGTAAGCAAAGTTCTCGACTATTTTTACAAAAATAAACCTATTTTAAAGGGATTCCCTCATCCTTCAGGGAGTAATGGTCATCGGCACAGACAATTTCGGGAAAATAAAGAGGTTATGAAAAGACAAATGGAAAATTATTTTACACATAAATCGTTAGGCGTTTTATAAATTGGCAATATTATCACTCTTATCTTACGAGATAAGGAGAGACCCCTTACCCAATAAAAGCCAGAGAATCGAACACTCGAAAGTTAACTCTGGCATGCAGGTCATTAGTACCAAGCTGGTAATAATGGCGAAGAGTTTAACTTCCGTGTTCCTATTCCGAACACAGAAGTTAAGCTCTTCAGCACCGATGATAGTTGGGGATTCCCCCTGCTAAAGTAGATTGTGAACTTCTATTGTTCTCTATGTATTTCTTAGGTCTTCCTTTACAGACACCTTTTAGATTTAAAAGGCTTGCTTCTTCGAAAGTTTATGATTATCTCCCTATGTTGGCCTCGTTAGGGCTAGGCTTTTCCCAACTCCTTTTCTATTTGATAACATTATATATTCTTTATTGTCCCTCTTTGTATTCTGTTTGAAGTCCTACGTCAAAAGCTAAAACGATACTAGGTACGGGTGATATTTGATTTTTATCTCTTTGTTCTTATAGAATCGTTTTGAAAAATAAGCGGCTTTCACCCTTTTTCAGCGCCAAACAGAACGCCAGTTCCTTTATGTATGAGCATTTCACCTTCCACTTCCCCTTTGCTCGCTATCGCATTGCTACGGCTTGAAGATGGGAGTCTTCTTGGCTAAAAAGATAAAGGAAATCATTAAAAAATGTGGATGGTTCCTCAAATAGGTATAAAGACTAAAGGAAAGGAAAATAGAAGGATTTACTTTCCTCTTTTATCTCTTAAAATACATAGAAGGAGGTAGAGTAACATGTACAAAAAAGCAATCATCCTCGTGATGCTCTCATCAATATTATTAGTATTAGTATTGGTTAGAACTCATACAGCTGCTCCTGTTAACAATACAAATCCTAAAAGCAATGGTTCCTCTGAATATACTACGGTGGAATACAAGATTACCAATATTAATGGTAATCAGTACTATGGAAAAGGTGATGACGGGACCGAGATTCGTTTTTCTGATAAAAACATCCTTTCGGGAGATAAAATACAAGTTCATGATGAGGTAATATGCTATTTTGAAAAGAATAATTTAGGTAAAGGATTAGTAAAAGTGGAGAAGAAATAATATCGGGGATGCCCCTTGTACTCACTTAAAACGAAGGTCATTTAATTCGTCCATACTTTTAGCGTTCTAGTGTTATTAGAAACATAGAATCTCAATATCCTTTTCATCTATAAATGATGATACTGAAATAATTTATGTATGAATCCAATCTCGCTTTGGACAGACTTCACCTTTTGTTGAAGTTGTCCTTTTTTCAGCATATGCATCACCTTCATTCCACAGATAATCAGTTGGGCTTGTTCGAAGCATGTAAACCCATAGAGGAAGATGGAATAAAAAGAAAAGCACATGCTCCTTTTATTCCATCGTTGAACTCCCCTACTAGGATTTTGGTATATTGAATCACTCAAGATTGATTATCTAAGAATCAATGGCAATTAGATCCATTTTTTGAATTGCATGCTGTTTTTGGCTTTGGACGAGGTAAATCGAGCGCTGGATTACGGTCGAAGAATCCAACCGGTTTTAATTGAAAATTAATGTACGCTGTCGGCATAACCGGCCAATCTTCTGGTCTTGTGATATGATGATGTCCCATTGTATACCACACAACTACGTCTTCATTTTCAATATTCCGATTTGCTGCCGTGTACTTTGGTAAGCCATCGCCGCCTTTATGTTGGTTCGGATATTTTCCTGTTGCATACATCTCATTTGGATCATATGGCGTAACGTGTAATTGATTCTTCAGAAAACCAGCACGTTTCATTACACTCGAATTATCACCTGCAAATGGAAGACAGTTTTCACCTGGCATAATTTTATAGCCAACCGGTGTGCCAACCGCATTCAAGGAATTCGGATTAATGATTTTCCATGTACGTTGAGTAGCCATATCTAGATTACGCTTGGCCTCTTCTTCTGTTTTAAATGTTTTGGAATCAATATAAAACGCATTACTATACGGATTATTCGGTCCCTCTTCTTCTGGAAGCGTGTTAATTTCCACTACAGAATTCTTCGAACCATCCAGCATCGTATCCAAGCGGAAATTAAAGAAATGTTGGTGATAAACCGCATTCAATTTTGGGGCAACCTCTGTTCCATATTTGGACTTACCGCTATCATCGAATGTACCCGTATTCAACATACCGGTTAATTTCACTTCCATTTCCAGCGTTCCATCTTGATAGAAGCTCCAATAAAAACCGTAATCATAATTACCGACCGTACAGAAGAACGAAAGAACCAATCGACGTGAGCGGCGCACCTCCACTTGTTCTGTTCGCCAATCGGTATGCTTCCATGCCACACCGTAATCTTCTTCATGTAAACAGATGGCATTTGGAATTGTTCGTACATTTCCTCTGCTATCCGTCATCACCGCGTCAAAATAACAAATTTCACCTAGACAATCGCATCCTAATTCCAAAGAATTCGCTAATTGTCCTAATCCGTATTCACCGGCATCGAAGGCATTTTGACTATTATGGACAAAACTAGCATCACCATAAGGAACTACCATCTCTGACAAGGCAGCACGATACAAAATCGGACGAACCTTACCTTTGTCTTCATATCCGACTGTATGTAGAACTAATCCTTCTCTCGGTGTAAATCCGAATCGAATATTCCACTTTTGCCATTTAATCATATGGCCATCTATTTCAAAGCTAGGCCCTTCTGGTTGAACAATTTCAAGAGGTTTTAAATCAGTACGAAGTGCAATGCTATCAGATGTTTCAGGAGAATAGTTACCATCTAATGGAGGCATCTGTCTTACACCATGGTCTTCGACTCTTAATACCTCCATTTTATTTAAATCAACAAATACGACAATCCCCGTTAACGGATAGGCATAACCATTATCATTTGGAAATTTTCGCACCCAACAAATTGCGCGGGCCAATCTTTTTCCTTCATTTTCTTTTATGCCAAAATAGCCGGCTGACCAAGGATCGATCATGACTAAATTAGAATCTGTAATGCCGCGTTTCAATAAAGCTTCCTGAAATTCAGGGCTATTTTTGACAACTTGCTCGCACTCCTCGAATTCATCTAACATAACCCCTGGTTGAACATTTGGGATATACTCCCAAGATGTTACTTTTCCTTTTGTAATAGAAACAATCGCCTCATATGTTTTTTCTGTTTTATTATCTAAAAGAATCATAAATGCTTCGCGTGTAATTGTATCTCCAGCTTCATAATTAAGTACAGTATCCTTCGCTGGCTCTTTTAGTGTGACTGTGACAAATCGTACGTATTGACTTAGGTTTTTCTCCGTCCGTATGATTTCAACAGCCTTTTTGATTTCTTGACCTGTTAGTGGTTCCAACGGATGCTTCACGGCACTACTAATGGTTTCATGTACTTGCATAAATGATTCCTCCTAACATTGTAAGTGTACTCAATATACCTCTAAATTTTTAGGAATTCATTGTAAAAATCGGAACTAAACTTACTTTTTAGGCGATAAATCAGTTCCACATACTACCATCTTCTCGTTTTTATACTATAATCAACTTAATAATCTTAAACCTTGTGAGATTAAAATAAATTATATAAAAGAGGAAGTGAAATAATGGGGGACAGAGGTTTTTCTTTCTATCCAATTCAACCGGAAATGAAGTCTAATTCTCAGCTATATCTCGAGAACCAGCCAAAAGGTCTTTTAAAAAATGAAGTAATCTTATTTTATCAATTAATGACAGGTGAACATACATCGGCTCACCTCCCAGTTATTCCAGACGGATGTTTAGACCTACTTTTTTGTTGCGATCCCTCTCACCCCTTTGCTATCCTTGCTACTAGTCCTGAATCTCGTTGTCTCTACCACTTTAAACCGAATTGTGTTTATTTCGGTGTCAGACTTTTCCCAGAACAAACACTTCTTACTCTTCCATGTTCGATTAAAGAATTGATTCAGCATCAGCAAATTCCTTTATTTGAAATGGTACAATTTGATTCATCTCTACTCGAAAACATGGTACGACTTCAAAGTTTTCCAGAACGAATCAAATGGTTTATCTCATTTTTTCAACAAAAACAGCAAGAGACCAACTACGATCAAAACCTCATCAAATATTGCCTAAACAGTATTTATGCCACGAATGGTATCATCCATATAAATCAATTGGCATCCGACACCGGATATTCAAGTAGATACCTACAAAGGAAATTCGAAGAATATATCGGCTTCTCACCCAAACAATTGTGTCAGATTATTCGATTGCAATACACCATTCAAGAACTGCTTCACCGTAATCAACTATTAAATACAGCCATCGATGATTTTAGTTTCTATGATAAATCTCATTTTTACAAAGGCTTCAAAAAATATATGAATCTAACGCCCAAACAATATATTAATACATACAAGTCAGTCAGCTACTCTTAATTTAAATTATAAGCACCAATCGAAAGAGGATATGTTTTAGTAGCTATTTCCATCTAAAAAAAGAAATCGATTGAAATCCACTTTTGAGGAGGGCATAACATGCCTACTTTAGTTAGTTTGCTGATGGTAATTGGATATAGCCTATATTTTTCGTTCTCCAGCTATCCAACAAACTGCAAAGAAAACCACTCATGGGTCAAATGCATTCCGATGATTCTCGGAATGACAAGCAGTTTAACAGTCGGTTTAGTAATTGGTACCTGGATGCCGGATCGACTTGCGGTCACAACTATTCTATCAATCGTTTTAAGCAGCATCCTCGGTAGTTTCATAGGAAGAAAGTTTGGAATAAATGGATTTATCGAAGCACAATCTTCAAGTTTAATGGGGGCCATGATGGGAGCGATGCTAGGCGTCATGCTGGAGCCAAATGAAGTAAACATTATGATTATCGCCATGGATCTTATTTTTCTTATCAGTGTTTTTTCAATCCTACTTGGATTGGCAAATCGTCAGTTGGAAAAAAAGAAACCTATTTTAAAAAGTAAACCGGCGTCCTTTTATGTGTTCTTCCTTATAAATGTTTGTTTGATCTGTTTTCTCCCCATTCTGCAAACCATCGATACGAAGGGGACGACTGATAAAATTGATTCATCGGAACATAGTCATCATCATTAACATTGTTGGAATTCCGCATTCTATAATGCTTAGTAAAGCTCTTCTCACTATGTAATGAAATTCAAAAGAAAACAACCTTTATTCTTAAAAATAAAGGTTGTTTTCTTGTTTATTCCCATAAAACTTCAAAGCTCGCCGCTGGCTAAATTCAAAGATTCTGCACACTAGTGCTTTAGTACTTCCATCTCCTTGGTCTAAGGCCCCGGTAAAGGTGGTTATATAGAGTTATCCCTTGTTAAAAAAGATTTAAGTTTAACACGTTTCTCGACTGAATCAACCGCCACCACTCGAATGGGGTCCTATCTTTTTATTTTTGGATTTTTAATACACGATCCTGTTCACGGCCAAAGCCATCGATTTCTAAGCGATCTTTGTAAACTTCTACGATTGAGTATGAAGTAGTATCCGCTGTCTCCACCATACCTTTAAGATTCACATAATGAATTCCATTCTTCATCCCATAGTTTCCAGCATGGTTATGTCCATTAAAATAGGCGACTACATTTCCAGCCGCTTCGAGTTCTTTTATGACTGCATCATCATTCCAAACATTGTGATTATTTTCAGGATAGACAGGCATATGCGCGATGACCACCACTTTTTCGTTTGTTTGTGCCGCTTTATCAAGTACACCGCGCAGCCATGTTAATTGCTCATTGCTAACGCCACCATTCCAAGTTTGGGCGTTAACTGCACCGCTCTCTTTTAACGAATTGTACATTTCTTCGGCTTGTTTATATTTCTCTGAGCCTTCAGGATTTGCATAAAGACTAAGGTCATTTGTATCCAGCACGACAAAACGCCAGTTCTTATATTTGAAATCATAATACTGGTTTGGCATATTCAGTATGTCGACTACTTTTTCAGTTGTTACAGGAAAATCGTGATTACCAAGCACATGATACTTAGGGCCTTCAATCATGTTGTAGATAGGAAGAATAGTAGAGAAGCTAGAGATGTTTTTGTCGATAAGATCACCAGTTTGAACAGTGAAACCAAGATTATGTTGATTCAAGGTTTGAGAGGCAGCCTTGAGCTTGTCCACTGAATTACGGTAGAAGCGTGTGCCAGATGCGTCACAGTCGCAATATTGTATATCCGGGACAAGTCCGAATTCGAATTTTGGCTTTTCCTCACTTTTCGCAAAAACTGATGTAGCTGGACTCGTGGCAACAAGCGTGATTCCGAGTATAGCAGCAGCACTTATGCCTTTTAGTTTGTTTGTCAGTCCTTTTTGATTAGAAAACATGAATAATTCCCCTTTCTCTTGTTAAGGACAAGAATAACATGATAAGTTCCTTTTTATCATAGCTTATAAGGATAGAGGAATTATCCATATTTACATTACTTTTGTAATATTTTAACATGTTCACAATTTTGATAACTAAAATTAAAAATGAAATTTTGATTTCAGTTACGTACATAAAAAATAACATCCTATTTGGATGCTAAGTTTAATCCTGTTCTATTTAATTCTAACTCTATAATTACTCTTTTTCACTTTAAACACAAATTTATACGAAATAATCCCTGCGTCTTCTTTAGTATTATCCACTACATATCCTAAATAACCTGCATTCCAAGCTTCTCTATCCTTGTCAACTAGAACAAGCATCATTTCTTTATTAAGTTTAGAATCAAGTCGTTCATAATGCTTAATGAATGTATCAATCTTGGTTTGATCTTTAAATTCAGTTTCTCTTAATACTTGACCTGAGTATGCGTTTATATTTTGCATGATATATTTCATCTAACAACCGTTGCCAAAACCTTATAAAAGTCTATAAGTTCTTGTTTGCTTCTTGCTTCTACGTGCCCGATTTTACCGAAGCTACTTTCGTTTGGTGTGACACTCCACAAGCGTAAATTCGGATACAACGAATCCTACATAGTTGAGTTTTCTTGTAAAATGAAAGTTCTCAACTCTTAGTTCGACTTGGTTTTCGTCATTTTTAAAACCTAAACACCCTCACGATTCTACTCGATGATTACACCACTTTCGCAATGTACGGGATTCATAATAGGTAGGTTAAGTGTATCGGAATTTACCAAAACAAACAAATGTTTTGGCTAACGGTTTCACCTCCCTTATAAAATTTTTATAGATTTTTACAGAGTTTTATAGTCATTTTTTAACTGCCCCTCCTATCTACCATATATTAACATAAATTGTAAATCAGTTTTGAGTATGAGGCTAATTGTCACTAAAATTACATATAGGGGACATAATTTTAATCAAAATAATTTGTTCCACAAAAAAGCAAAAACACAACAAAATAGATGAACGGGTTCCGATAAGGGAGAGAAAATGTACAATTAGTGTATAAATTAGCGGACGAATCCGTATAGCAATTTTGTCTGTCTTTTTATTGTTATATCAACACTTATAACGAATGGACATTGAAAATAACCATAATATTAATACCCTTTTTTACAAGGACAATAATTGTTGTCCGTTATAAAATGGATGTGTTAAATTTTCAGCTAAATTAAATACAAAACAATCTGTTATAAGGTAATTTGAAAAAAAGCGAACAAACGTTTTATAATATACCTTATAAAATAACATATCAATTGAATTAATTATGGAGGAAATTTATATGTATGTAACAATTTCAGATTTTATTAAAGAATGGAATAGAGAAGCAATGCTAACTCAAAAGGTTTTGGATGGTTTGACAGATGACTCTTTAAAACAAAAGGTTTATTCAGAAGGACGAACTTTAGGGCGAATTGCTTGGCATTTCACAACAAACATTACAGATTATTTAACTAATTTCGGATTGGACATGAAGAAAGTTGATAATGCACAGAATGTTCCATCCTCAGCAAAAGAGATTGCGGAAACCTTTAAAAAGGTAAGTGCTGAAGCATCTCAAACTATTGAACAACAGTGGACCGATAACTCTTTGAGCCAAATACAAAAGGCGTTTGGCAGAGAAGAAACAAATGCTCAGATTTTAATGGGACTAATCAAACACATCGTTCATCATCGAGGGCAATTGACTATTCTTATTCGTCAAGCTGGGTTAAAACCTTTCGGGGTGTATGGACCTCCAAAGGAAGATTGGGTAAATTTAGGTGTCGAAAATCCTCCACTTTAATAAAAAGTTAAAAGAAATCTAAAAGAAAACGCTTGTTTCCAAGCGTTTTTTGTGCAAAATATAGTGTTGTTTGGGATGAGGTTTAAGATATAAATTATTACAAAAGTTTATTTATTTGTTTCGTAAGCTCTTTAAATTTCTTATCGAGTTCTGCGTACGCTTTATCCTTTGGGGTCATAAAGCTAAGCTTTCCTAAAACTTCTTGTCTTTCTGTTTCAAGCTTTAAACGCAATTCATCGAGATTGTCTCTTTTTGGAGACACTTCATTCAATTGCTTTTGTATGCTGTTATTCGAAATAACGAGTTTGCTACTTGTCGTTTTTTCAAGAAAATATCGATCATGCGAAACGACGATTAGTGTTCCGTTATACTGCGCTAACGTATCTTCAAGTTGTTCACGTGAAGGTAAGTCAAGATGATTCGTCGGCTCATCTAAGATAAGCACATCTTTTTCTTCTAGTATATATGCCATCAACTTACACTTTACACGCTCACCCATACTCATATTCCTAATCGGTTCTGTCCAATGAGATGTCATAAATCCTAAATGCTTCATTAAAGTTTGGACTTTCCCTCTTGCCTCGAATGTTTCTTGAAAGAAAAGCTGCTCAGGTGTTTGTTCAAGCGGTAAGTCAAACACTTCTTGCGTTAAATAACCAACTTTTGCAGATGGTGAAATCCATACATCGCCCGCAAAAGCTTCCTGTCCAGTAATTACTTTCAATAATGTCGTCTTGCCACTACCATTTGGACCTATTACTGCAACCTTCTCACCATGCTGAATCGTAAAATTGACGTTTTTAAATAATGTTCGTCCGTCAAAGGACTTTGTTAACTTCTTAACTTCTAAAAATCGTTTTCCTACTTTGTTGTTTGCTTTCATTGAAAAACGTACCGTATATTCTGACTCAACAGGTTCAGCTTTTGCTTTTTCAAGCTCTTTTTCAAGACGCTTTTGTTTGGATTTGACTTGTGCATCCATACGCTTTGCTTTTACGCGATAGTATTCTTTAACTCCTTCCTTTTTCGTCGATTGTGCATGAGCTTTTTTCGACCAAGAAGTCAGTTCATTCATTTGTCCTTCAATCCGTTCAACCATCTTTTGCTGTTTTTCATATTCACGCTGCTGGGTAAGTCTTTTCTGTTTACGAACCTCCATATAACTAGAATAATTACCCTTATGTTCAATCAGCTTTTTTCCTTCAATCGACCATATTTTTGTTGCAATGGCATCTAAAAAATAACGATCATGCGAAACAAAAATAATCGTACCTTTATAATTCTTCATTTGTCTATTAAGCAATTCTACACCTTGCTCATCGAGGTGATTCGTCGGTTCATCTAATAATAAAACGTCTGCATCTTTTGAAAAACCTTTTGCAAGGCGTGCTTTTAGTTTTTCTCCACCGCTCAATTGTGAAAAATCATGGGTTGGTACATGCCACTTCTCTAGTAATTTAACTTCAAAAGGAGTCTTGTCTTCAGAAGAATACGACTCGGTTTCTTGTTCAACCATAACCATTTTTAAGTCTTGTTGCAGCCATTGTATATGTCCTTGTTCCGGCACTAAGTCATCGTTAATTAATTGCAATAATGTAGATTTACCTGCACCATTCTTGCCAATAACACCGATGATATCTCCTTGCTGAACACTAGCATTTAGATCTTCAAAAACGTTAAGGTCCATAACTGTATAGCTAATATTAGATAATTTCAATAGTTCTTTCATATAATCTATCCCTCTCTTTAAAGGGAGAATAAAAAAATCCTCCCATTCATTTGGAAGGATTAGCCGTACCTTTGCATAATCAAATAAGCTATTTTCATTAATAGCTCTACAATTTATAGAAAATGGGCAGACTAATCCTATTTGTTATGATTTGAAATATGCGATTTCAAATTTTAAAAATAAGATTAGTTAATCATCGTCCACCCATCATCCCTTCGAATATTATTAAAATTAGTATAGCACAAACTCATCTTTAAAAACAAAAGTAAATCCAGTTATATAGAATCTTTAAATCCTAACAACTCAATATGAAATCCATAATTTTTTCTCTAGACTAACGTTAATTATTTCTTCTCTTTTACTTCGTATTTCGCCTCTGTATAACCTGTGACAGAACCATTATTGGGATCATCGTTATTAAATTGAACGACTGATACTGTGTGTATTCCTGGCCTTAACATACTTTCCTGCAAATTCACTGATGTTTGTGTTAGTTCTCCAAACTGTTCTGTATTAGAAAACAGCTTATCCACATACACAAACGATTGTTTGCTTCCATCAAAGTTTTCAGCATCCATGCCAATTTGAATAAGGATATCCTTTTCAGAAACAAATAAAACTGGAGTATTTCCATTTTCAGATGTACCAGCAGCAGTACTTAACATAATTTTCCCATTCCCTTTAGCGGTTGTGTCATTTGGAAATGGATATTTACTCTTAGTAGTTTCTTCATCCTTCTTTGTCTCCTCTGTCGTTTGATTTTCATTAGTGTTATTATTTTCTTCATTATTACTGCAACCAAAGACAGACATAAGAAAAAATGATAAAGAAATAGTCATTAAAACTTTAGAAAAATACTTCAATCATTTCCTTCCTCTAAAATTCCCTTTTTATATACGTTAGCAATTTAAAACTAGAGTTCCCGATTAATGGACAAAATATGTTGTCAAGTCGAGACATTAAGAAAGACATAAAAAACAAGACTTTAAGAAATACCTGCATCGAAAATGGATGAAAAAAGAATCAGCCATTGACTGATTCTTTTAATCACCACTATTTGTTTTTTTACATTAACTGAGTTGGAACGTTATCTCCTCAGTGAACCGATGGATTTTCTTGAACCGTATTACAGTGCTGCGAGATTACTTTATCATCCATCTAAATCGACACACAGGATTATGAATAGAAATCTATTCACGTACAAAAGAAGGCTTAATCGGCAAAATAACATCTACTGTAGTTCCTTGATTAACGGTACTGTCTATACCCATTGTCCCTCCATGTTCCTGGACAATTTTTTGGCTAACCATTAGCCCCAGTCCTGTCCCTTTTTCTTTTGTACTGAAAAAAGGTTCGCCAATATTTTTAATCCGTTCTTTAGATATCCCCTGGCCCTGATCAATAAATCTAAACAAAATAGAGTCAGCACTGTGCCAAAGAACCTGAATTTTAATGACTCCTCCGTTCGGCATAGCTTCTACTGCATTTTGAAGAATATTCATATACACCTGTTTCATTTGGTTTCCGTCACAATAGATAAGCGGTAAATTTTCACTATACTCTTGCACAATTTGAACATTTTTCAATAAAGCTTGTGTCTCAAATAAAAGTACCACTTGTTGTAAAAGAAGCCTTCCATCTATTTCTTTCATTTGCGGTGCTTGAGGCTTGGCAAGTGATAAAAAACCCTGAACAATATCTTCTAATCTATCAATTTCAGACAAGATAACATCCGTATACAAGGGGTTATTTGTTTCCTTTTGTAATAGCTGAATAAATCCCTTTATTGAAGTCAGTGGATTCCTTATTTCATGTGCTACTCCCGCAGCCAACTGTCCTGCAACGGAAAGTTTTTCTGATTTGCGTATTAATTGATCCGCCTTTTTTCGTTCGGAAATATCACGAGCTACTATGACAAGATGTTCAACTTCATTATTTCCATCCAGTACAGGAGTTCCCCAAGCCTCTACATAGACCCAACCTCCACTAACATGTTTACATCGGAATTCAATATAGCAAGGTGTCTTCGATGAAATTGAGTTTTCATACTGAGTTTGCACATAAGAAATATCATCAGGATGGACTAAATCAAAAGCTCTATTCCCTTCATATACATCAATTGGAAATCCTAATATAGTCTCATGAGAGGGCGATGCGTAGCGAACTATACACTTTGTATCCAACACGCCAATTAAATCTTGCATATTTTCTGCAATGAGGCGATATTTTTCTTCGCTTTGACGGAGAGCTTCTTCTACTTCTTTTCTTGCTGTAATGTCCCGGAACATTCCTTGAATAGCCGGCTCTCCATCATACATAATTCCAGTTGCTGTACCTTCCACATAAAAGATTGTTCCATCAGGACGAATCATTCTATATTCCCAAAGTTCGACTTCACTCTCGTTTTCTTGTGCTAAACATTGTATCCGTTCAAACCCCATCTTTCGATCATCCGGATGAACAAAATCTAAAATAGGCTTCCCAAGTAATTCTTTAGGATGGGTAAATCCTAAAATTTCCACTCCTGCTTTGTTCATATATTTAATAATCCCCTGACTGTGTACGACAATCGGTTCTGGAGATAAATTTACTAACCTTCTATACCGTTCTTTACTTTCTTCAAGGTCTCGTGCCGCCTTTTTTCTATCGGTGATGTCACTATACATAGTTAGAATGGCCGAACTTCCACCATAAGGGATAGACACACTGCCGATTTCGACATCAATCACTTCTCCATCTTGTGCTATCAGCTTCATTTCTGTTATCGGCAGTTCTTCTCCCACTTCAGTTTGAGCTAGCCTCTTTTTAGAAAGTTCATAAGAATCTGGGTGAAGACAGATGGAGATTTCTTTCCCTACTACGTCCTCTTCCTTTATCGTTTTCAAAGCGCAGGGATTCGCATAAAGAAATTTTCCATCCCTATGAATGACAATCCCTTTAGGAGAATATTCAACTACTTTTTGATATCGCTCTTCACTTTCTTTTCTTTCGGTAATATCAATACAGGAACCAATAACTTCAACTACTTCTCCACCTCTTTGGACAGGACGCAAAGAGGCAAGATACCAAACGCCATTGACTTCCTCTTCGTAGGTAACATTCTCCTTGTTTTCCCAAGCTCTTCGATAATAATGAGCTTTTCTTTCTGCTAAATCATCAGGTAGAAAATCTCGTAGTCCCTTTCCTAAGATTTGTTCAGGTGTGAAATTCATTCGGTATAGCAATTCCCCATCACATAAGGTATGAATAAATTTTTTATTATATTCAATAAATTTAAACATCATCCCTTGTTGCTGCCTTAAGGTATCCCGCAATTCTTGACGTGCTTGTTCTAACTCTTCCTCTAACCATTTTTGTCTACTGAATTCTTGTGAAATCCCTTCTCGATGAACAATCTGTTCTATTTGATAAAACTGCTGTATCAATTGATCAGGAGGTAAAGGTTCACTAAATAGATAGCCTTGCCCCATATTACAAAGATTCTGTTGAAGGAAAATTAAATGTTCTTTCGTTTCAATCTCTTCAGCAATCACTTCCAGCTTTAATTGGTGAGCCATTGCAATAATAGCTTTTACAATTGTGGCATCCTTCTGATCTACTCTACAATTACAAATAAAAGATTGGTCTATTTTGATACTATCAATAGGAAATTCTTTTAAATAATGTAGAGGACTATAGCCTGTTCCAAAATCATCCAAACTAAGTCGGATACCGAGACGTTTTAATTCCTTTACGACAGGAAGAACATCCTGAACATTCATCATTATATTTTCTGTAATTTCAAGTTCCAAATATTCAGGAGCAAGTCCCGTTTCTTCTAAAATAAGCCGTACTCTCTCAACTAAATTCGGTTGATAAAGCTGACAAACGGACAAGTTAACAGCCATCACCATAGGGGATATACCAGCTTCCTGCCACGCTTTGTTTTGCTCACAAGCTGTGCGCAATACCCATTCACCTATTGGTATAATCAATCCTGTTTCTTCAGCAAGAGGAATAAAGTCTAATGGTAAAATCACTCCTTTTTCTGGATGTTCCCAGCGAATTAAGGCTTCTACTCCATTAATTTTTCCTGAACCCAAATGGAGTCTTGGTTGATAACAGAGACTAAACTC
This sequence comes from Peribacillus sp. Hz7, assembly GCF_042136355.1. NCBI lineage: Bacteria > Bacillati > Bacillota > Bacilli > Caryophanales > Bacillaceae > Peribacillus > Peribacillus sp. Hz7. The sequence continues at coordinate 735,369 of NZ_JBHHJV010000001.1, read as the reverse complement.
TTTCTTTTCAAGTGCAGTCCTAAGATCAGTTTCTAACATACATATTTGATTGGTATTTTTTGATTCCAGCATTGTAGCACCTCAAATTACAGATTTTGCGAAAATAAAGCCCATTACGGTGCGCTGGCACCCCCTTTTTTAAGGATGGGATGAATGCTCGCTCAAATGCGGTGTGCAGATAAACTATCGAAAATACGTTCTGTACACCATACGTTTAAAATGGTATAATTTGGTACGTAGGATATTCTTTGAAAACTGAACATAGGTGGTTGTGACAGGAAAAACGTCTGTCATGTAAAATGTTCAACGTTCTGCCGACCAACACTCTTCATAGAAAGAGTGCGGTATCGTAATCCTAGACAAGTATCACCGATTGAACGGCGTAGTTGGCACCGACCTTTCCCTCTTGAAGGACTGTTTTTCTCTCAAGTGTTGCTCACCCAAGTCTCGCCTCTGTCTCTTCTTATGGAAGATGGTAAGTGGGATATTTGTGAGAAAGAACCCCAGCGGCTTTAGCCATGGGGGTGGTCAACGAACCTCTATCCTTATAACGATTTAACTTAGACGTACGGCATTGCTTCTCTGTTTTTTTTATAAAATTACCTTTTTCGGTAAGTAGTTTTCACTTACATTGTAATCCATGAGTCAAGTTGTAACATTTCTCCTAAGATGAAATATCTAAATGATTACCAGTTCAATATAATTATATAATTTTTTCAGTGCTGTTTGATACTATTCACTATAAAAATAAATCAATTTTTCTTTTGCTTGATTTGTCAAACTTATATTGAATAAACATTAGTTCATCTTCTTCAAATACAGTATCACAAATCAATGAAAAAAGGCTTGATTCTATTTTACTTCGTTAAACTCATATTGAGTATAATTTAAAATCTTGATAGCTTATTCTTTGTTCCTTTTCCAAAAAGCTCGGTTGTAGGACGTTGTTGATTTTTGGCTCCTACTCGTGTGAAACCTTGGTCTTACACACCTTTCAGCAAGGCCCTCCTCAAAAATAACTATGAAATTTTAGTAAGTTAAGTTCAAAAAAAGAGACTGACTTTTTATAGTCAGTCTAAGGTGACGCAAGGTGCTTCCTTACGTCTTATATATATTATTCAAATAGTAAGACAAGTGTTCCCCATTTTAAATTCAGATAAAATAATAATAAAAATGATTAACTTGTCCAACTTAAAAGTCAACCACGTTAGTTCATTAAATATGCTTTAATGCCTCTATTGCTGTATATTGAGATTTTCGTTCAGTTACATTCCAAAGCGTAAGGATAATGTTCTTCACTTAGCCTATTCAACATTAGAATTTTTCGTATACAAATCCATCAACTTTTCAATATAAGCATTCATCTAGCCCCTCCATTAACTAACAATAGGCCCTTTGATAATTACTAGCACTAAAATACCGCTTCGTATAATGTTCTCGAGAAGACAATTATGATAACATTATAGTCTAAATCACACGAGGAGTGAGCACAAATAAAACAGGTACAATTAATTAGAGACTTACCAGGAACAAACTTTATAAAAGGAACAACATTTTTCATAATCGCGGAATCAGAATTTTTAGGTATCAAAAATTTTGTTCTTCAAGCTGAAGGATTGCAAGGAAAAATAACCATTACCGAAGAAGAGCTGAAAAATAAATTTGTCCTTATAAACCATTTATCAAGCTTCTAAAAGAACATAATCCTTTTAGAAGCATATTTTATTTACAGACAAAATATCGATAACTTATCATACGCTGTGACAGAGGATATTTTTTCCTTTATAATACAAATTAGTAAATCATTAACTTGGAGGTTTTTATGAAAAACATCAAATGGAGTAAGCTTATTATTTGTTGGCTGATGATGTTTGCGTTGTTCGCTTCTTTTTCCCTGCCCTCTAATGACGCTTATGCTGCGTCCTCTACAAAGGCTAAGGTGATAACGAAAACATATAAGAGTAAACAATTTTTGAAATACCCTCAAGTCTCTGGATTAAAGAGCACCTCCGCTCAAAAGAAAATTAACAGTGTTCTTTTGAAGCATATTCAAGGGTCCTATAAAAGCTATAATCAACTAAAGAAAGATATGGAAGAATTCCAAGGAGACCCGCTATGTAAAGAGTACCCGTATGCTTGTCAATATGATTACACAACAAGCTATAAAGTGAAATATAATAAAAACGGAAAAGTCAGTATTCTTATCTTTGATTGGATGTACGCAGGCGGTGCACACGGTTCCGGTTTGGTCACAAGCTATAATTTCAATTTAAAAACAGGAAAGCACTATACACTGAGTAATACTCTTACATCCAAGGCAAAGTATACAAAGGTCACAAAATATGTAAAGAGTTACATGTCAAAACACCCAGACATCTTTTTTGAGAGCTATCTATTAGATGATTTTAAAGTCGATAAGAACACTCAATTTTATTATACAGATAAAGGGATCGCTTTAATTTTCCAAGAATATGAAGTAGCCCCTTACGCAGTAGGCAATCCAGTTATTCACATACCAAGTACAGTTTATAAATAAGGCATGTAAAAAAAGGTGCAAACCCGAGATTTGCACCTTTTTTTACATCTATACAATTAGGACATGTCACAGCAACTCAAGAAATTCATAAATATCCTCATATAATTGTTCACGTTCTGGGCCTAGCGTTATAATATGGCCAGATTCTTCGTACCACTTCAGCTCTTTTTCATATGAATTAACACCGTTATATATATTGTTTACACTCTCTAAATTAATAGTATGATCTAGACGTCCTTGAGCTACAAACAGCGGAGCAAACACTTGATCTAAGTTTTCTTGCACATCCAAAATAAAATCTCTAATTGTCAAAATATTATTCATAGGAACCTGTTGAAACTCCGCCATTTCAGCCTCAATAGTTTCCTCACTTTTCCCTTCAAACTTTTTATAATTAGAGGCATAATCAATCACACGCTTTTGCATCGCTTCGTCTTTTTTCTGATACATAGGAGAGCACATCGTAACAACTCCACTTACTGAGAAATTATAGGCTAACTTTAATGAAAACACGCCACCTAAAGATAAACCAACTGCAGCTATTTGCTCATATCCTTGACTTTTTAAAAACTGATACCCTTCTACTACACTTTGCCACCAATCTTCAACATTTGTCTCAATGAGCTCTTCTGGAGTAAGACCGTGCCCCTTATAAAGTGGAGCATAGCATGTATATCCTCGATCATTTAAATATTTCCCTAGCCTCTTCACATCCACTGTATTTCCAGTAAAACCATGCAATAAAAGAACGGCTCTTTCTCCGCCCTTGTACATAAATGGTTTAGGTGTAACAACTTTCATATATAAACGTCCTTTCTTCTTGCCCATTTTGCATATTGGATAAAAGCAGACAACTGCTAAATTACTTCTTTTTTATCGTTTTTCAAGATGTTATTTCGATATACTTTTTGATGACCCAATGTAAAATACTACATCCTATCATTACCTGTCAATATCTTTTCCTTTATTCTCGACAATTTAAACAATATTAAAAACAAGAAACGTAGAAACTAAAAATATTTGTTTTTATTTGTAGTATTACTATAATAAAAATAAACAACGTAAAATCAATTAAACCATTCAAATTATTTGTTATAAAGGTGTTCATGATAAACGTAAAAGGGAATCTGGTGAAAATCCAGAGCTGTCCCCGCAACTGTAAATACTGATGAAATAAGCACAACCCACCGTAATTTATGGGAAGGGCTTAAAATAGGGAGATGCATAAGTCAGGAAACCTACTTTTATTGCATAGTGCTATTTTCTTCGAGATTTGAGGGAATAGGACGAGGGCTCTAATTTTTGAGGAGTTAATCGAAAAAACAAACAGAAATTTTAGACCTCTCTATCCAAAATCAACATATTGAACAAGCACTTCAGCCGTACATTAAGTTCGAAAATGGGGCGTATACCTATAAACACGATTTCCACGCGGCTCTTTTAAATGTTTAAATAAAAATAGCCTCTAGGCATGACCTAGAAGCTGTTTTTATTCACTTCTTATTTCCTAAAAAAGCACGTATCATTGTTCCTACAAACATAATACCTGCCCCACCTAATAAAAGAACTAAAAATGTGTTTTTTTCAATAACGTCTAGCGGGTAAAGCAAACTACTAAAAATCAGTAAAGCACCAAGCCCCGATATAATCCAGCCAAGTTTATTCAAGTTGTCTTCATCCTTTATCAAAAGTATTCATATCTATATATCTTACACCAAGTTCACAGAGTTTCAATGATTTCGCCCTCTTTTCTGTTTTAAAAGAAAGGCTATGTTTCAAAATAGTGTTGAAAATTAAGCAATTTTAAAGGAAGCCCTTTGGCTTCCCTTAATTCGCCTTTTAATAATGCATAAGCACTTAAAGGTCTTAGTGAATAGGTTACACATAAGCCGTCTCAATTAACAATTCGCTTTTTCCAGTTTTTATGCAAGTGTAATTATAGTTCTTTTTGACATTTTACCATTATAAATTTAAATGGAGGTTTATTTTCCATATTCTTATGCGGCTCAACAATTTCTGAAAATTCTATAAGTCCATATTTTCCAAATTCTTGTTTTATCGAGTCAGAATCATAAAAAAACATTTTTACCCCTTCCATTATCTCGAAATAGTCTTTACCCAGTTGTTTTCCCTTTCCAAACATAGGGGCTTCTTTGGAAATAGTAGTAAAAATCATATATCCGTTTGGCTTTAATTGATCATAGCAATCTTTAATAAACTTATCTCTCTCACGATTATTCAATAAGTGAAGAAGTGCATAACAAAATATACCATCATAAAGTTTGTTATCAAAAGGCATATCGGTTACTTAACCATGAAAAATACTAATATTAAGTCCATTTTGCCTTGCCAATTCAATTGCTGTTTTTGAAATCTCAATACCTGTTACATGTATTCCGTTGTCAATAAAAACCTTTGCATTTCTACCGTATCCAATACCAGGAATCAATATATCCTTAACTTTCTTTTCAAGGAAAAAGTCCTTTGTCAAGATTGCGGAGTCTGAAGGCTCAAATCCCCACATCATTTGATTTTCTATAAAGCTTAATTCCCAAAATTCTGTCATACCTCAATCTCCTTTACAAATATTAGCTCTCTTTCTTTAAAATCTGCTGTTTTTGTATAAGCATAGGCTACATTACATTGAACCATAAAGTTCTTTACCTTTATTGCTTCTTTATCATTTTCAAACAGTTGAAGTCATTTGAATCAGTACATATAGTTACAGTTATAACACCATTAAACCTATTCATTATACCTCTCTTTTTAACCTGCTTACCTCTTTTACGAGATTTTCTTAGCCTTTTAGAAGGTTTTGTACCTTTAAAACTTTCAACAGAGCCTGTACCAAAAAATACTCTTATGCAGTCAAGAATTTTATGCCTCTATCTAAAAGAAACTTGTTGCTATGTTAATTTCACGAAATTATATCAAATTTCAACATTGATTTAAAACATAGGCAAAAGAAAAAGAACATGATGCTTAAAACTGCATAAGTAAGAAGTCAAATGGTCTGCTAATTCAAAAAACTGACCTGCTTATATAAGCCAGGTCAGTTCGATAATTTCTTCTTATCTCCACCACGTATCATATACATGAATCGGTTCATTTCGTTTATGTTCCGTCTTTGTGTACCAGTTTTCAATAATTTCCGCTGCTTCTATGCGAATGTCTTTTCCTTCTAAATAATCATCGATTTCCTCATAGGAAACACCTAATGCCACTTCATCTGGTACTAACGGTTTGTCATCCTCAAGATCCGCTGTTGGTACTTTTAAATATAAGCGTTCAGGAGCTTGTAAATATTTCAAAATTTCTCTACCTTGTCGTTTATTTAAACGGTAAAGTGGAACTAAATCAGCTGCTCCGTCACCGAACTTCGTAAAAAATCCAGTTACTGCTTCTGCAGCATGATCGGTCCCCAGTACAACGCCTTTATAAATACCTGCTAAATCGAATTGTACTTTCATTCGCTCACGTGCTTTTGTATTACCTTTTAAAAAGTTTGATAATTTCTGGCCAGAAGCTGTTTCAACCGCTTGTATTGAAGCGTCAACAGCCGCTTTAATATTTACCGTCACATTCACACTTGGCTTAATAAATTGTAAAGCCACCTGACGATCATCTTCATCTGCTTGTACACCATAAGGCAGACTCACTGCAATAAATTGATATTCATTTGTATTCTTTTCTTCATTTAATTCATTCACTGCTGTTTGAGCGATATAACCACATAAAGTGGAATCCTGTCCTCCAGAAATACCAAGTACAAAACTTTTGATAAATGAATACTTCTTTGCATAATCTTTCAGCAAATCCACACTTTTTCTAAATTCTACTTTAGGATCAATCGTAGGCTGAACTAACAGTTTTTGAATAATTTCTGACTGTAAAGGACGCATCTACTTACCCTCTTTCTACATTATTTAGATACCATTTTGGCTTGTACTTCTGCGATGTTTCTCATTTTATTATCCCAACATTTCTGACTTAAATCGACTGGATACTCTTCCGGATTTAACGCGCGTAAGTACTCTGGCCAAAGCACTTGTAAATTTTGCTTACAAAAAGCTTTAATGTCCTCAATGGCTGGCAATTCATAAACTAATATACCATCCTCATAAATATCTTCATGCAAATCGACCGCATCAAAATCAGTCACAAATTTACTAAGGAATGTATGCACTGGATGAAACATCTTTAATTTCTCTTCTTCTTGCGGCTTTTCATCCTCCATCGTCAAGTAATCACCTTCAGCATGGTGATTAATTTTATTAATAATACGATAGATGCGCTTCAGACCTGGTGTAGAGACTTTTTCTGGATTAGATGAAATTTTCATCGTATCCACCAGTTCACCATGTTCTTCTTCCATCGCCACCATTTTATAAACCGCTCCTAGTGCTGGTTGGTCATAAGCTGTAATAAGCTTCGTTCCGATTCCCCAAACGTCAATACATGCACCCTGCTGTTTTAAATTGATAATAGTATATTCATCCAAATCATTAGAAGCGACAATCTTTGCTTCAGGAAAACCAGCTTGGTCTAACATTTTACGTGCTTCTTTTGATAAATAAGCAAGGTCGCCACTATCTAAACGAATGCCAATAAAGTTAATTTGATCGCCTAATTCCTGAGCAACTCGAATCGCATTTGGAATACCCGAACGAAGGGTATCGTATGTATCGACTAAGAACACACAATCTCTATGTGTTTTCGCGTATTTATGAAAGGCTATATATTCATCTTTATACGCTTGAATCATTGAATGAGCATGTGTCCCTGAAACAGGAATTCCAAATAACTTACCTGCACGAACATTGCTTGTTGAATCAAATCCAGCAATATATGCCGCTCGTGCTCCCCAAATAGCCGCATCCATTTCTTGAGCGCGACGTGAACCAAACTCAAGCGCTGGCTCATCCCCAAGCACTTGCTTAATACGTGATGCCTTCGTTGCAATAAGTGTGTGATAATTCACAATATTAAGCAGAGCAGTCTCAATAAGCTGAGCTTCTCCAAGCGGTGCCTCCACTCGTAACATCGGCTCATTCGCAAAAACAAGTTCTCCTTCTTTCATACAACGTAAGTTTCCTGAAAAACGCAGCCCGCTTAAGTACGTAAGAAATGCTTCATCGTACTCCAATGTTCGTAAATAATCGATATCACTTTCTGTAAAGCTGAAATGTTCTAAAAAATGAACGATTTTCTCCAGCCCTGCAAAAATAGCATAGCCACTCTTAAAAGGTAATTTTCGAAAATAAACTTCAAATACGGCCTTTCGATTATGAATGTTATCTTCCCAGTAAGATTGAACCATATTAATCTGATAAAGATCAGTGTGTAATGTATAGCTGTCATCGGTATATTTCGTTGCCATTTGATAGTTCCTCCCAAAAGAAATGCAAGCCGCTCCTCTTTTTTCATGTTGCTATGTTTATAAAGTGAAACTTCCATCAGTAAGGAGGTATTTAGCCTCCACTGATGGTTATTGAACCAATCGGACCTTTACCAGCAATTGTTCTCCCACTTTCCTTCTTTATTCTCTCAAAATCTTGAAGTGGGAACTACTGCCCATTAAGTGTGAAATAAAATCGTTGCTCCAAACGTGCCTTTAAAATGTTCTAATGTCCTATAATGAACATTCGTATTATTTTTATCAGTTTCATATACCTTCTGTAAAATGCGAATTGTAAACTTTCTTCAAGTGATGTTTATAAACATGAATGATTTCAAGCTTATTTCTTTTCATTAGTAACACTTTATTAGAAACGATTGAGCAATCGTAGTTACCATCCATGATTGCATTCAAAAATAAACTATAAGTATAAATATGTAATTACACACTATCTTACTATATTTGCTTCTTATAATACAAGAAACCAAAAAAGTTTAATTGAATTCTTATCCTTTTCCATATAAAAACCTACCAAAACTGGTAGGTTTTTTATAGATTCATAATTTAAACTGGATATACTCCATGTTTTCGATCAGTAAATGTTAACTGTTTGCTATTATAAGCTGCAAATCGACTTGTTAATTCTGCACGTAAATCATTTGGTGCAACAATTGCATCGACAATCATTTCAGATGCTAAACGGTAGATATCGATATCTTGATTATATTCTTCTCGTTTTTGCGCAATAAAAGCACCGCGTTCATTCGGTTCTAAAGCGTTTATTTTATTCGCATATACTGCATTCACTGCAGCTTCAGCTCCCATTACTGCAATAAAAGCAGATGGTAACGCAAGACAGCAATCTGGTTCAAAAGCAGGGCCAGCCATCGCATATAATCCAGCACCATATGCTTTTCGTACGACGACGGAAATTTTCGGTACAGTCGCTTCGCTCATCGCTGAAATCATTTTTGCACCATGACGAATAATACCTGCTTGTTCAACCTTTGTTCCAATCATAAATCCTGGAATATCAGCTAAGAATAGAAGCGGAATATGGAAAGCATCGCATAGCGTAATAAATTTAGCGGCTTTATCCGCTGAATCATGGAATAACACGCCACCCTTTACACGAGGTTGGTTAGCAATAATCCCGACCGGCTGCCCATCAATACGGGCTAACGTCGTAATCAATTCAGGCGCAAACAATTTCTTAATTTCGCAGACTGAATCTTCATCGACAATGCGATTGATTAGATCGTGCATATTAAATGGAGCATTCTGATTAGCTGGAATAATGTCTGCTAATGTTTTTTCAAAAGAAGCAGGTGCTTTGGCTTCTACTGGTGTCGGTTTTTGTTGATAATTCGTTGGGAAATAGCTTAAATAGCGGCGAGCAAATGCAATTGCTTCTTCCTCTGATTTAGCAAGCACATCTCCACATCCAGAAACTGAGCAATGCATTTTCGCTCCGCCCATTTCTTCTTCCGTTACCTTTTCACCAATAACCATTTCAGCCATTCGCGGAGAACCTAAATACATAGATGCATTGCCATCGACCATGACAACGATATCACAAAAAGCAGGGATATACGCACCACCAGCAGCGGAAGGACCGAACAATAAGCAAATTTGCGGTACTTTTCCAGACAGCTTCACTTGGTTATAAAAAATTCTTCCAGCACCACGGCGACCTGGGAACATTTCGATTTGATCCGTAATACGTGCTCCAGCAGAATCAACTAAATATAAAAGAGGAACTTGTAATTTTTCCGCTGTTTCCTGAATACGAATGATTTTTTCAACCGTTTTAGCTCCCCATGATCCTGCTTTTACAGTAGAATCATTAGCCATTACACAAACCGTTTGGCCGTTAATTTTCCCGATGCCTGTTACAACACCATCAGCTGGCAGCCCTTCACTTGTACAATTAGCAAAAAAGGCATCCTCTATTTCAATTCCTTCATCAAATAATAACTCCAAGCGTTCACGAACAAATAGCTTACCTTTTTCTGCATTTTTTTCATGATATTTAGTAGAACCACCTTTTTTAATTGTTTCCACAATATCATTCAGTGTAGTTTTCGTTGATTGTGACATGCTAATCCCTCCGCTTTTTTAAAAGATAGGAAAATATAAAACTTTCAATACGTTTTGGTGTCTAGATTCAAGCGTTACCGACTCAAAGTCATAAGCTAACCTCTTCGAAAGACAAATTATGTATCTGTCAACGATTGCAGACGCCTTACGCTTTTCTTAATTCCCTGTAAAGACTGGCTTTCGCTTTTCTTTAAACGCGGCCAGACCTTCTAATCGGTCGTTAGAATGAATCGTCGTATTGTATTGAATTTTTTCAATAGCTAATCCTGCTTCCAATGAAACATCTAGTCCTTCATTAATAGCCGCTTTAGCTGCTCGTAGAGAAAGCGGCGCATTTTCAGCAATCTCCTGAGCGAGTTTTTTCGCTTCTTCTATTAGCTCACCTTGCGCCACCACTCGGCTAACGATTCCAAGCGAATTGGCCGTATGTGCATCAATTCTACGCGCTGTATAGATTAATTCTTTTGCCGCAGCAACCCCGATAACACGTGGCAAGCGCTGTGTTCCACCTGCGCCAGGGATAATGCCAAGCGCCGTTTCCGTTAAGCCCATTTTCGCTGTTTCTGAAGCTAAGCGCAGATCACAAGCTAAAGCGAGCTCCAGCCCTCCTCCAAATGCAGCACCATTAATAGCGGCAATCACAGGAACCGGAAAGTTTGCTAGTTTTGTAATTGTGCTTCCAATCAGTTTGACTGTCTCTTTTACCTCGGCTTCTTCCATACCGGCACGTTCCTTCAAATCAGCACCCGCACAAAATGCCTTCTCTCCTGCTCCCGTTACAATGACAGCTCGTAACTGAGAGTCATTTTGTAGTTCAGCGATTGCTTCATTTAACTCAAGAAGCAATGCTTTTGATAAAGCATTAGCTGCTTCAGAACGATTTAACGTAATAATCGCAACACCTTTTGTTTCACGATTCACTTCTATCAGCTTCATATCTTCACTCCTCACTTACTAGCATTAAACACGGCCATCTGATGACTTGGCAGCGGCGTTTGCAAACTATTTTGAATAAGCAAACTCGCCTGCATAAGTTTCTCAGCATCAATTCCCGTCTCAATTCCCATCTTATCTAGCATATGAACAAGATCATCTGTCGCAACATTTCCACTTGCACCCGGAGCATACGGACAGCCTCCTAACCCACCTAATGAAGCATCGAAGGTAACAATCCCGTACTCTAGCGATTTCACAATATTCGCAAGCGCCATTCCTCTCGTATCATGGAAATGAAGCGCGACCTTGCTTTTGTCATATCGCTTAAGAGCTACTTCAAGAAACTGCTCCACTTGCATAGGAGAAGCTACACCAATCGTATCACCGAGAGAAAGTTCATGAATGCCATAATCAAATAACTGATCACAAACACGCAACGCTTGCTCGATTGGCACATCTCCTTCATATGGACAGCCAAAAACGGTTGACACATATCCTCTTACCGTCTTTCCGTTTTGAATTGCCTCCTCAATAACTTCACGCAAGACAGGATACGTGTCTGCTATTGATTTATTAATATTATTCTGATTATGCGATTCACTTGCCGACATAAAAACAGAAACCTCGTCAATATTAGCTTCTAATGCAGCTTCTAGGCCTCTCTTATTCGGAACAAGTGCCGCATATGTTACATCCGGATTTCTCTTAATGCCCTTCATTACCTCCATTGCATCACCAAGCTGCGGAATCCATTTAGGATTAACGAAAGAGGTCGCTTCAATATAAGAAAGCCCTGTGTTAGACAAAGCATTAATCCAGTCTATCTTTACATCTGTTGGAACAATCCGCTTTTCATTTTGAAGACCGTCTCGTGGGCCTACTTCCTTAATAATGATTTTCTCCGGCCATTTCAATTACATCGCCTCCATTTTATCGCAAATGAGCAGATAGTAAGCCCCCACTTCACCGTTAAGCGAAGCGGGAGACTTCAACCAACACTCAGTATCTCTTCCCTAAAAGAAAATCTACTAGATGAACTCTATTCAATGATTGCTAACACGTCACCTTCATTTACAAAATCCCCTTCATTCACCTTTAATTCCTTCACAGAACCCGATTGCTCTGCCGCAATAGGAATCTCCATTTTCATCGATTCTAAAATCACGATATCTTGTCCGTCTGTTACCGTTTCCCCTTCTCCTACAACTACCTTCCATACATTACCAGCCATACTCGCTTTTAATTCTGCCATTTAAAATTCCTCCCTTAAACTGTAATTTTTTTAATATATTTATCAATAAAGTCTGTTGTTGTATCTCCATTTTTAAATGCTTCGTGAGCAGCGATTTCTTCTAGCAATGGAATATTTGATTTAATTCCTTGTACTTTATATTGAGCCAGCGCCTCTTTTAACCTCTCAATCGCTTCGTTTCTCGTTTCTCCCTTAATGACTAATTTTGCAATCATTGGATCATAAAAATGAGAAACAACGGATTGATTATGAACAGCTAGCTCATGACGAATCCCTTCTCCATTTGGCAACTGTAAATCCGTAATTTTTCCTGGAGCTGGATAAAACGTTTTTGGATCTTCAGCATACACTCGTACTTCAATGGCATGCCCTTCCAGCTTTACATCGTTTTGTGTAAAGGAAAGCTTCTCGCCACAAGCAATACGAATTTGCTGTTCTACTAAATCTAAACCTGTAATTTCTTCAGTAACAGGGTGCTCCACTTGCAAACGTGTATTCATTTCTAAGAAATAGAAGTTTTGCTCATGATCTACTAAAAACTCAAGTGTACCAGCATTATAATAGCCAATTGCCTGCACAGCTTTTACTGCTGCCTCCCCCATCTTACGTCTCGTTTCTTCACTTAAGAATGAAGACGGCGCTTCTTCGACGACCTTTTGATGACGACGTTGCACAGAACATTCTCGTTCCCATAAATACACCGCATTGCCAAATGTATCTGCTAATATTTGAATCTCAATATGACGCGGCTGTAAAATACGTTTTTCAATGAACATATCACCGTTGCCAAAAAACATTTGTGCCCGCTTTTGATTTCCTTCAAAGGCTTTAATTAGCTCCGCTTCATTGTCAATCGATTGCATCCCAATGCCACCGCCGCCGGCAGAAGCTTTCAACATAATCGGATAGCCTATTTGCTTCGCTACTTCAACCGCTTCCTCCGCATCAATAAGTGGACGAGATAATCCCGGAACAAGTGGTAATCCTGCTTTCTCCATTGTTTTTCGCGCTTCGACCTTGCTGCCCATTTGTTGCATAACATCAGGACTTGGTCCAATGAATGTTAAACCAGCGCTTTGACATGAACGAGCAAAATCTGCATTTTCACTTAAGAAACCGTAACCTGGGTGAATCGCATCTACCTTTGCAAGACTTGCAATCTCTAAAATCTTTTCGACATTCAGATAGCTTTGCTGTACTGGTGGCGCACCTAACAGATAGGCTTCATCTGCCTCAGAAACGAATGGAGCATCCGCATCTGCTTCAGAATAAATAGCTACTGTTTGAATGTTTAACTTTTTACAAGTACGAATAATTCTCCTTGCAATTTCTCCTCGGTTCGCGATTAATATTTTCTGGATCATCGACATGCCCTCCTTATTTCGTAGATTCTGAGATTACATCTATTGATTGTTCTTTCAGTTTGAATTTCTGAATTTTTCCAGACGCCGTCATTGGATACTCTTTTGTAAACTGGACATAGCGAGGAATTTTAAAGTGAGAAATTTGACCCTTACAATATTCCTTTACTTCTTCCTCTGTCAGCGTTTCGCCTTCTTTTAAAATAATCCATGCCATGACAGCTTCTCCGTATTTTTTATCCGGAACGCCAATGACTTGTACATCAAGAATTGCTGGATGCTGATAAAGAAATTCTTCGACTTCACGAGGATATACATTTTCTCCTCCACGAATAATCATATCTTTCAAGCGTCCTGTGATTTTACAATATCCATTTTCATCCATAACCGCGAGGTCTCCCGTATGAAGCCAACCCTCATGGTCAATCGCTTCTTGTGTTGCTTCTGGATTTTTGTAATATCCCTTCATAACATGGTAACCGCGCGTACACAGCTCACCTTGTGCTCCCGGTGACACTTCTTCTCCTGTACTTGGATCAACAATTTTCACTTCGACATTAGGGAACGCTCTTCCTACAGATGAAACACGTAACTCAATCGGGTCATCCGTTCGAGTCATCGTAATGCCAGGTGACGCTTCCGTCTGTCCATATGTAATCGTAATTTCCGACATCCCAAGTTTTTCTACGACATTTTTCATTACTTCAATTGGACAATTCGACCCTGCCATGATTCCTGTTCGAAGTGTACTTACATCATAGCTATCGAAATCATCTAAATTCAGTTCAGCTATAAACATCGTCGGTACACCATGAAGCCCTGTACACTTTTCGGCAGCAACTGTTCTCAATACATCTCTTGGATTAAATTCTTCAATCGGAACCATTGTCGCTCCGACAGAAACACAAGCCATTGTCCCTAGTACACAACCGAAGCAATGGAAGAACGGCACAGGAATACATAAGCGATCCTCGTTTGTCAGCTTCATACAACTTGCAATATTTAGACCATTATTAACAAGATTAGAATGAGTCAACATCACACCTTTAGGGAAGCCAGTTGTTCCTGATGTATATTGCATGTTAATCACGTCAGATGGACTTTGATTACTCATACGTTCATCTAACATTTCCTCAGTTACATCAGCTTTTCCTTTCAACACATCATCCCAAGAATACGTGCCCGGATATCGATTTTCACCAAGAACAATGACATTTTTTAATTTTGGCAATCTTTTTGATTGTAACTGCCCTGGTTTAGATTCTCGTAATTCAGGAACAACTTCATATAACGTCTCGATGAAGGAATGACCGCGATACTCTTCCATTAAAATAATCGTTGTCGCATCCGACTGTTGTAGCAAATATTCTAACTCACTTCTGCGATAATTCGTATTCACTGTTACAAGTACGCCGCCCATTTTCGCTGTTGAGAATTGGGAGATGAGCCATTCTGGTTTATTTGTAGCCCAAATAGCCATATGATCACCTTGTTCAATTCCAAGCGACATAAACCCGCGAGCTACTTCTCGACATAATTTCTCAAATTCCCGATACGTATAGCGAAGACCTAAATCATGGTATACAACCGCCTCTTTATCACCTGAAACACGAGCTGTTTGCTCTAGCAACTGACCAATCGTGACATGCAACAATTCAGTCATTAAAGTCCTCCTCATCAAGTTATATTTAAATTATCTTATTGGAAAGATTAACAACCTAGCTGTTTAGCAATAACCATTCGTTGTACTTCAGAGGTTCCTTCCCCAATCTCTAAAAGCTTCGCGTCACGGAAGAAGCGCTCAACTTGATACTCCTTCATATAACCATAACCTCCATGGATTTGTACCGCTTGATCACATACTTTCATGCATATTTCCGAAGCATACAATTTAGCCATGGCTGCTTCCTTCTTAAATGCTCTTCCTTGATCTTTCAACCATGCTGCTTTATAAACCATGTTACGAGCTAATTCAATATTCATAGCCATGTCAGCCAGCTTGAATTGAATGGCTTGAAATGAAGATAAGCTGTTACCGAATTGTTTTCTTTCTTTTGCATACTGAAGCGATTTTTCATAAGCTCCTTGTGCAATTCCAACGGCCATCGCCCCGATTCCAATTCTTCCTCCATCAAGAGTAGCTAAAAACTGCTTAAACCCATTGCCTTCTTCACCAAGGAGATTCTCTCTAGCAACGCTTACATTTTCAAAAACTAACTCAGTTGTATTTGAAGAATGAAGTCCCATCTTTTCATAATTACTAATTACAGTAAATCCCGGCGCATCAGTAGGTACAATAAACGCACTAATTCCATTAATTCCTTTTGATCGATCTGTTACTGCAGTAATTGCAAGGTTTTTGGCGTAGCTTGCATTCGTAATAAAACATTTAGAACCAGAAAGCACCCACTGACCATCCTTAAGAATCGCTGTTGATTGAGTTCCACCTGCATCAGAACCAGCATTAGGTTCAGTCAAACCAAAAGCACCCAAGTACTCCCCTGTACAAAGTGGTGTTAAATATTTCTCCTTTTGCTCATGAGTGCCAAATAAATGGATAGGAGCTCCCCCTAGTGAAATATGTGCAGAATAGGTAATACCTGTAGAGCCACATACTCGACTTAACTCTTCTACAGCAATGGCAAAGCTGATTGTATCACCACCACCACCACCATATTCTTCAGGAAAAGGAAGACCCATCATCCCTAGCTTCGCTAATTGATTGAATATTTCCTTTGGAAATTCACCAGTACGATCCCTTTGATCTGCACCTGGAGCAACCTCGGCTTCCGCAAAATCACGAATTAACTTACGTATCATGGCTTGTTCTTCTGTTAAATCAAAATCCATAGTCAAAAACCTCCCGTAATTTATATAAGACCGACTAGTTGGTCTTGTTAGGCCCTACAAAAGGGCATATTCAATTCGTTAAAAAATAAGACTGAAAAGCCGGATCCTGTTTCGCTTGATCCGTTAGTAATGAATGAAGAATCAAATCTACATAAATGTCGGCAATTTCATCAATCGTCTTTTCCCCGTCCCGCTTATACCACTTATAGGACCAATTCACCGTACCTAAAATGAACATACTGGTAATTTGAACAGGAAGTTCTGGACGAAATTCTCCTTTATCAATCCCTTCTCGGATGATTGAGAACATCGTTTCTTTATATTGACTTCTTTTTTCCTTAATTGCTTTGTCATAAGGTGGTTTTAAATATGTGCTTTCTTGATAAAAAACAGAAATATGTGGTTTATAGAGGTCAAACACTTTTACAAAAGATCGAATAATTCTTTGCATTTTATCTGTGGGGCGTATACTTGATGAAATCGCTTCCTGCGCTTTCGTCAACACATAGGAAACAAAATAATCGTGAATCACAAAAAGAAGCTCCTCTTTCGATTGGAAATGATGATAGAAACCGCCTTTGCTCGAACCGCTTTTCTTCACAATCTCTTGAACTGAGACACCATGAAAGCCATGTCGTTCAAAGAGGCTTAACGACGTTTCGATAATTCGGTCCTTTAATTCCGTAAAGCAACCACTCCTTTTAAATTTTCTAGCATTCAATTATTTATAGTAATAACTGAACTTAAATATGATTCTAACATATTATGTAAAAATATTACAATATTTTTCTATGTAAAATTATAGAAAATTTTTTATTTTATATAACATTGTTGATTTTTGGCTTATTTTAGCTAAAAAATCACTTAACCAACAATAAGATTAACTCAGCACAAACAGAAAAAACTCATCAAATAGATGAGCTTTTATCGATTCTTTCTTTTCTTTAACGGTTTAACATTTGCTTTGATGAGCTTCCAAGCCCCCTCCTGAAACGTCCACACTGAAGAAATCGTCGCAATAGCCTCTTCTCCCTCAATTCCTTTTACTAATTGTTTTCCAGTTAAGCCCTTTCCGCGTCCAAATTGAGAGCGTACTGTTAATTCGAAATAAGGGTGGATAATTAACTCCGTAGCTTCATTTAATTTTCCATTTTGATAAATCCCTAACTCTTCATACACCTCTCTATGATTGCTAATATCCACCCGGACCGGCTTTTGCCCCTCGACAGTAATGTCTGCCATATAATAGTCTTGAAATTGAGCTGTAACAGGAACAGAAGGCGGCACCTCTATATTCGCTACTTGTCCTTTGTTAAAAGAATAAATTTGATGAAATAATTCAGATTTATCCTGTTTTTGAAAGGAAACAAAGACATCCTGCACACCATCTTTATTAAAATCAGCAAGAGCGAGCTTCGGTTTATATCCTGCTTCAAGCGGGATGGACATCCTCTTGCGGTTGCTTTCCACTACAAGTTCCATTTTCGTTAAAAGATGACGATTTTTCTTGCTTGGTGTACCTTTTAACTCAATAATATCCACTTTTTTGTCACCGGTAACATCTCGCTTCATTGACTCATAAAACTCATTTGACTTAAACCCTTTATCATGTGCTTCAACAGCTTGATAGCTTAAACAAACAGAAATGACCAGTACAGCATATTTTAATACATGTAAAAAATGACCTTTCATTCTCAACCGCTCCTTACGATTGTGAGATGTGTTTCTTTTTTATTTTTTTGATCCTTCATAAAGATAGACCAGAAATAATAGAAACCCGGCACTAAGATCGCAAAGCCGACATACATACTGCTCGAAAAGAAGTAATGGATTTTTCAACATTTTAAAAGCTGCAATGACCAAAGTACCTGTCGCATATGCTGTTAATGCCGTATGTCCCGCTGTTACTAAAAAGATTGGATAAAAAAAGCCGTCCATGGGGCAGCATCTACAATCTCCCCGTTTTCAAAACGAAAAACAACTGATGTACCCTCAAAAGCATAAACATTCGAAATTAATACAAATGAGGTGAAGGCCCAAACCCAATGGTCGCGAAAATAATCTGAACAGTCATATTCGTTCCGAACATTGCCCAAGCAATTTGTAATTGATCCATTCTCTTTGTCTCGCTCTTTCCGTTTTAATTCCTTCATAGTATTTCCCGAGAAAAGGAAAATATTTAATGAGCTGCCAAGAGAATTTATACCAATAATTGGATTGTGTATATTACCAACTATTTTTAATTAAGGTTTAACTAAAATATTCTGGCGAGGTTAATTTTTAAATATATAAATGCCGTTCTGCATCTAAGATTTTAAAGTTTATATGCTAGCGAGTTCATTCTTAAAATACTAAATGTACGAAAAGGAAAGGAAAACAAAGGAAATAGCAGGGATTTGGCGTCTGTGAGCAATGAGTTTTATACAGGCGTATAGAAGCGCTAATCTCCTCTAATAGAGAACGAGAACCACTTTGTGACCTTTCTTAATCAATGATACGATTAAGAAGGAAATTATTTCGGAAAGGATTGATTCTTTATCAAAACTCTCGCTTTACTGTACACGGCAGAAATGGAAAAGGCTATGTTTCAAGCTCATGGAATTGGTTATGCTGAATATAGCCGAAAGCTTGATGAGCGCTTGAAAGTTGAGAAAGCACGCGAACAGGATTATGCACAAAGCAGACGTATATTAAAGAAAATCCAATCGAATCTGTTTATAAAATAACATCAAACTTGACTCCAATGACCTATACTCATACCAATAACTCCCTCCTAGAATTCCTTTACACGTAGAGATTACTATACTACTGTTTTATAAACGAGAAAAATCCGTTCACTTATGATGAACGGATTTTTCTCGTTTAATGTATACTTTTATCTACTTCTTCGATTAAGTTTTTCCACATTTCTTTCGCTTGTCCACTTTCACTTTCGTCTAAAATAAATGAACCATTTGTATAACGATCGGAATATTTTAATGAAGCTACTTGGACCGTTTCAAGCTTCCCTTTCTCAGAAAGAATCGAAAGGCAATCTGATTTTGTTACCATTTCAAAGCCGATAACCCGATGCGGATGAGCCTTTAACTCTCTTAATACAACAACGCCTCGCTTTGCTCGCGATGTTTTTTCAAACTCAGACAGCTTCATCTGCTTCACTGATCCACGTTGTGTGACGATAGCAATCGCTTCTTCCGTATCCTTTCCTAACACTTTCATACCGACAACAAAATCCTCTTCTTTCAAGTTAATCCCTTTTACTCCTGCAGCTCGCGGACCAACAATGCTCACTTCTTCTTCATCATACCATAGCGCTAATCCATGATGAGTCATGAAGAATACATCGAAACTTCCATCCGTTAGATGGACATCGACAAGCTCATCTTCTCCTTTTACATTCATCGCTACCAACGGTTTAGAATAACGCTGCGCTTTAAAGGAAGCGAGCTCGGTTCTCTTCACCATACCATTTCGAGTCGCAAGTAATAAAAAACTTGGCTCTTCAAAATCTTTAACTGGTATCGCTTTGATTACATGTTCATCGCGATCAATCGGAATAATATTCGCTACATGCTGCCCTGTTTCCTTCCACCTTATATCAGGTAGTTGATGAACTGGACAATACAGATAATTTCCTTTATTCGTAAACAAGAGAACAACGTCTGTCGTATTTATTTCCAGCTTTTGCAGCAAGCGATCTGAATCTTTCATGCCAAAGTCTTGTCCACCTGATGCCGCATATGACCGTAGAGAAGTTCGTTTTACATACCCTTCTTTTGTAATAGTCACAACGACATCTTCACTAGCTATTAATACTTCAAGATTAATTTTAATTTCTTCAATCTCTTCTTCAATTCTCGATAGACGTGTATCGTTATAATCTTTTTTAATTGCTTTCAGTTCTTTTTTCATCACTTGCATAAGCGCTTTTTCGCTCTCAAGAATTTTTGTAAGCTCAGCAATTTTTGCGTTAAGCTCGGCCGCCTCTTTTTCAAGTGCTGTGATATCAGTATTCGTTAATCGGTATAGTTGCAGAGAAACAATGGCTTCCGCTTGCGCTTCAGTAAAAGCAAATTTCGCAATGAGATTATCTTTTGCATCACGTTTATCTTTAGATGCACGGATGGTTGCGATTACTTCATCTAAAATAGATAAAGCTTTCATAAGTCCTTCGACAATATGAGCTCGATCATATGCTTTTTGCAATTCATAGCGAGAACGATTAATAATTACTTCCCGTCGATGCTCAATATAAGCATCAAGCAGCTTAGGCAGACTCATTAAAGTTGGTCTTTTTTTATAAATCGCTACCATATTAAAGTTATAAGCAATTTGTAAGTCAGAGTTCTTATATAAATAATTAAGCACACCGTGTGCATCGGCTTCTTTTTTTAACTCGATTACGATACGAAGTCCTGTACGGTCGGTTTCATCACGGACTTCCGCAATTCCTTCCACTTTTCGATCTAAACGAAATTCATCGATTTTCTTCACAAGATTGGCTTTATTCACATCGTAAGGTATTTCCGTTATGACAATTTGCTCTTTGCCTCCTCGAATACTTTCGATTTCGGCTTTACAGCGAATTATGATTTTTCCTTTACCAGTTTCATATGCTTTTTTAATGCCATCAATCCCTTGAATAATACCACCGGTTGGAAAATCTGGTCCTTTCAGCACCGTCATTAATTCAGAAACCGTTGCTTCTGGATGATCAATTCTCATAATCGTTGCATCAATGACCTCACCTAGTTGATGCGGCGGAATTTCTGTTGCATATCCAGCGGAGATTCCCGTCGAACCATTCACAAGCAAGTTTGGAAACATCGCTGGTAGAACGACAGGCTCTTCTGATGTATCATCGAAATTTGGAACAAAATCAACCGTCCGCTTTTCAATATCACGGAGCAGTTCAGAAGCTATCGCAGATAATCTTGCTTCCGTATAACGCATCGCAGCTGGCGGATCCCCGTCAATACTTCCGTTATTTCCATGCATTTGTACCATCACATTACGCAGCTTCCAGTCTTGACTCATTCTTACCATCGCTTCATAAACCGAGCTATCACCGTGCGGATGATAATTCCCGATTACATTTCCGACTGTTTTGGCTGCTTTACGATACGCTTTATCATGTACATTTCCTTCTACATGCATTGCATATAAAATTCGGCGCTGTACTGGCTTTAAACCGTCGCGTGCATCTGGAAGCGCTCGATCTTGAATAATATATTTGCTGTACCGTCCGAAGCGGTCACCAATCACTTCTTCTAACGGTAAATCACGAAATCTTTCTTCTGATGCCATCTTTATTCAGCCTCCTCTGCAATCGACATATTTTCATTATCCAATATATTCGATTCTTCTTCGAGACCAAAAGCAACGTTCGACTCGATCCATTTTCGGCGCGGTTCTACTTTATCACCCATTAACGTCGTCACACGTCTTTCCGCCCGTGCACCATCATCAATTTTCACTCGGATTAACGTTCTCGTTTCTGGATTCATCGTCGTATCCCATAGTTGGTCGGCATTCATTTCACCGAGACCTTTGTATCGTTGAATCGTATAGCCTTTCCCTACTTTTTGAATAGCGGCTTGCAATTCTTCGTCACTCCATGCATATTCAAGGATTTCTTTTTTCCCGCTCCCTTTGCTCACCTTATAAAGAGGCGGCAAGGCAATAAATACTTTTCCCGCTTCAATAAGCGGTTTCATATACCGGTAGAAAAAAGTTAATAGCAACACTTGAATATGTGCTCCATCTGTATCCGCATCCGTCATAATAACTACTTTATCGTAATTCGTATCGCTCACATTAAATTCTGGCCCGACTCCTGCGCCAATCGCATGAATAATCGTATTAATTTCTTCATTTTTAAACACATCCGCAAGTTTCGCCTTTTCGGTATTAATCACTTTTCCTCTAAGCGGTAATACAGCCTGAAAACGACGATCCCGACCTTGCTTCGCTGAACCTCCAGCTGAATCCCCCTCGACAAGATATAATTCATTTTTATCTGGGTTTTTCGATTGAGCCGGCGTTAATTTACCAGATAAAATCGCATCTGATTTTTTTCGTTTCTTTCCGCTTCGAGCATCTTCCCGTGCCTTTCGCGCTGCTTCACGAGCTTGAAATGCTTTAATCGCTTTTTTAATGAGCAGGGTGCTTGTAGTCGGATCCTCTTCAAAAAAGTACGCTAAATGTTCAGACACAATCGCATCTATAGCTGAACGAGCCTCACTTGTACCAAGCTTACTCTTCGTTTGGCCTTCAAATTGCAGCAACTCCTCGGGAATCCGAACGGAAATAATCGCTGATAAACCTTCTCGAATATCTGTACCTTCTAGATTTTTATCTTTTTCTTTTAACAGGCCTGCCTTACGCGCATAGTCATTAAAAGCACGAGTCATCGCAGTTTTGGCACCGATTTCATGTGTACCGCCATCTTTTGTCCGAACATTATTTACAAAGCTTAAAATATTTTCAGAATAACCATCATTAAACTGAAAAGCAAAATCTAATTCGATACCATGTTGCTTACCATCAAAGCTAACAACCGTATGCAGCGAATCTTTTTCTTCATTTAGATAAGTTACAAACGCTTCGATGCCATTTTCGTAATGAAACAGCTCTTGCTGACCATGTCGCTCATCAACAAGCTCAATCTTCATTCCTTTTAATAGAAAAGCAGATTCTCGAAGTCGTTCACTTAATGTTTGATAGTTAAAAGTTGTAACTGAAAAAATCGAAGCATCAGGCTTAAAATGTATTTTTGTCCCTGTTTGATTCGTTTTGCCAATCTTCTCTAACGTCGTTTCTGGTTTCCCGCCATCTACGAAACGCTGCTCATAAACATAGCCATCTCGCTTGATTGTAACAACGAGCCATTCTGACAAAGCATTGACAACTGAAGCACCTACACCATGCAGGCCACCGCTCGTTTTATACCCACCTTGACCAAATTTTCCACCGGCATGAAGAATCGTTAAAATAACTTCTGGAGTAGGCTTGCCAAGCTTGTGCATTCCTGTAGGCATACCGCGTCCTTTATCTGTCACACTGATGCTGTTATCTTTATGTATTTTGACTATTATGTGATCTCCGAAACCTGCTAACGCCTCATCTACGGAGTTATCCACAATCTCGTATACTAAATGATGAAGTCCTCTTACATCTGTACTGCCGATATACATACCAGGACGTTTTCTAACCGCCTCTAATCCTTCCAGTACTTGAATTGCATCATCGTTATACTCAATTGTTTTGCTGTTCTTTGCCACAGAAATTCCCCTTTCTAAACAAAACCAATTTCCGGGCCAAATCATACTACCATGAAATGACTCTAAGCTTTAACAATCTAGTCTAGTTAAAGCTCCTGTGAATAAATTAAGTATAATACATTCTCCAAAAAGGAACAAGTGTTCTATTTTTGTCGTCCCTTGATTTAGCACCTTAACTATTCATTTTGATGCATACCAACTATTAATTGTAGATGGTATTTGTTTATTTAGCAAATACGTTTTAAATCAGCAATATATTTAACTAACCATCAATGAGGATTCTCACTGATGGCAGCTTCATTTTATCTATTATTTTGTCATGGCATGTTCAACTTTAATACAACGATCCATAATAACTGTATAGCCTTTCTCTGTTAAATAATCATATGCCTCTTGATTTGCTACTCCTAATTGAGCCCAGAAAACATCAGCATCTATTTCAACAAATTCTCTGGCGATTTCCGGTAAAAATTCGGAACGTCGGAACACATTGACAATATCAACATGCCCCTCTATATCTTTTAATGAAGCAACAGCTTTCACCCCAAGTACCTCTGTTACCGTTGGGTTAACCGGAATAATTTCATAGCCACAGTTTTGCATCGCTTCTGTCACCATATACGAAGTGCGATCTGGATTATTAGACAAACCAATAACAGCAATTCGTTTTGCTTTTTTTAATATTTTTCCGATTTCTTCTCTGCTTGGATTTATAATTGTCATGTTTATCATTCCTTTTCAAAAGATAGTATACTTTTAAATCTTAACAACCATTTTACAAAGAATCTTCCTCGATTTCCATTAGCAAGGGGATATTTTCTATACTTCACTCCGGTACAATAGTCTAATACTTTATATACGATGAAATATATTCAGATCTTTTTCGTTTATCAGCTTTTCCGTTTCGTTTTAGAAATATGATGTTCTAATCATAATATAGAGAGATTTTTTCTTAGGAAATTTATCACTTGGCCGTCCTTTTTAACAAGAAAGTGGTACAATAAAGTGAAACTTCCATCAGTGGGGGTTTTCCTTCATCCCCCACTGATGGTTAGTCACGTTCTACGGTCACTAAGATCTCCGCTTCGCTTCAATCAAGTGACCGTACAAACCTGATTGGTGAAAGCTTACCTTTGAAAATCGCAAAGGTAAGTTTCACTGTATTTCACCAATCGGACCTTTACGGGCAGTTGTCCCCCACCTATCTTCCTTGTTGACTCTTGAGGTGGGGGTCTTACTGCCCGTTAAGAGTGGGATAAAGTAGCCATTCATTTATTTAACTTGCCATTTATTAAATTTTGTTATATGATGCTGTTGTTTTTGGCTTCTTTTGTGCGGGACCTCTTGGAGAAAACACGCTTCTCCTTTGTTTCATGGAGTGGGGCTAAAACGAACCAAACTTAATTGTAGCAACAATATTGTTTAACATAGCCATTTATTAAAGAAAAAAACAAGAATTTTTTATTAGAAAGGGCCATTCGATGTTAATTATTATACTTTCTCTATTACTTGCCTACTTAATTGGATCCATTCCATCTGGATTAATTATTGGTAAAACCTTTTATAAAGTAGATATTCGTGAACATGGTAGTAAAAACCTTGGAGCAACGAATGCATTTCGAACACTTGGAATTAAACCTGGCATTGCTGTTACATTGATGGATATTTTAAAAGGTACGGCAGCGACCCTTATTCCTGGATTACTTGGAGCCGATATTCACCTGCTATTAGCCGGTGTGTTAGCAGCCATTGGACATATGTTTCCGATATTTGCTAGTTTTAAAGGCGGTAAAGCGGTTGCTACATCTGCAGGTGTCGTACTCGGATATGAGCCATTCTTATTTTTATTTTTACTCGTAGTCTTTTTCATTGCTTTATACATATCAAAATATGTTTCCTTATCATCCATGATTGCAGCTGTAGCTTCCTTAACGTATTGCTTTATCTTCCATTTGGACGATTGGCCACTAATTTTGGTCATCGCAGTCCTTACAATTTTTATTTTTTATCGCCATCGAGCCAATATTAAACGAATTATGAATAAAACCGAACCAAAAATTAAATGGTTATAGTGAGCAAGTATGTAGCTAAATGGGGATTGGCACGTTTCCCCTAAAATTAACGGCTATGCCGAAATAATATGTGCACTTACCATGAATTATTATTTACTATAGAATAAAAAAGCCCTATAATGGGGCTTTTTTTATAACTCTGCGGCTGTCTGATTCAAAGTTTCCGCCTGAGATGCCACCTTTTCTGTTACACCTTTAATTTCATCAATAACCATCACAAATGAATGAATATTTTGCTTAATTTTATTCATTCCAACAACATCTTTCTCCACCGATTCAAGAATCTTATCGAAAGATTCGACCGTTACAGTAGATTCTCTTTCTCCCAATTCCATCACTTCTTTTACTTCTACAACAGATTGAAGCACACTTTGCATATAACCGTTTGATGTCTGAACAATAGCATCTATTTGCGCAATAGATTCTTTCGTTTGATCCGCTAATTTTCTTACCTCATTTGCTACAACGGCAAACCCTTTTCCATGTTCACCTGCACGAGCTGCTTCAATGGCTGAATTCAATGATAGTAAATTCGTTTGATTCGCAATAGATTGGACAATTTGAACAAACTCCGTAATTTGCTGCAAGGACGAATTCAGCGAGTGAATATTTTGATCTACATGATTCATAAATACAACCAGTTCATATAATTTGGTTTTTAGTTGAAGCATGCACCTCTGCCCTTCTTCGGCACTCATTCTAGAATAAGTCGACTGTTCCGTTTGAATCCTAACAATGTCCTCTAACTCCTGACCGTTAAACCCTAGCGTCTTAATTGAAGTATGTGTTTCTTCACTTAATATGAGTAATTCCTCACTTATCCCTAAAATATGACGTTGTACATCTTTTTTGACTTTTTCATATTCTATTTCACGTGCTTTCAGATTTTCCATTTCATAAGCCTGAATAACTAATTGCCGTTCAAAGCTTAGTATTTTCGTAATAGCAAAGATTACGGCTCGTTGCTCTTCTTCATTATGTACGTATGTATAGATTAATGATAACATTGAATTTTGTAAGCTTTGGAACGCGGACAAATACCAACGCGATGCCAAACCAATCCGATAGTGGCTTTTAGCTACTTGCAGACGGGCTTCGACAAAAGAATCATCAATAACACCTTCAAATAATGTAACAATATGTGTATATAATGTAGAACGCAGGCGCTCTATTGTGCTATGCTTCGTAATAATTGACTTTAACCCTGGAACTTCCAATAACGCTTGATAAAAGCCATCCAAAAGTTCATCAATTTGGGCATAAATTAATTCTCCGAACGCAAAAATGATACGGAGGTCATTCTCTGTTAAATCAATCATTTTTAGCTGCTTTTTTATTTCTGGATCGCTTACCTTTATCTCCCCTGCTGCCGGATTTACTGTCAAAACTTTGTTCATTTGACTTTTCTTGAACTTGGATAGTACTTTCATCTACTTCCCTCCCGTGAAAGAATCGCTGTTACATGCCTAGCGAAAAAATATAAAGCATTCAAAAAACGGCTATACCTTTCGCCTATATATGTTAATCTGTCTGCACCGTTCACTACATGTCCGAAAAATGAATTCAAAGACTTTTTCTTTCTCTAAAAAACCAAGTATTATGTGTAAATTCATATGCTTCACCTACTTCTCAAGCATGCTTTTTGTCCACATTCATGCTACAATACAAGGAGTTTTACAGCCAAGCTGTTAGCTTATCCTTATTACCAAAACTATTGGCGCAGATTCAGTAATAATCGTTATAAAAATGGCTTGCTTCAATCTTTTTCTTTTATCTTAAGCTTTACTGATTCTATTTAGATTTAGTTGGAATGATTAAAGCGAACTTTTATTTTTTCTTGATATAGCTTTCAATAAATCTTACATACATAGGTGTTAATACCTAGCACAAGATGGAGAAAAAGCGAGGAACGATATGAGGAAAGGGGCAATAACCTGCTGGGTAAAGTTTCACTTGTTTTCGTAATACATGTATTCTTCATCTATAAAATCTTGAAAAATAAGGAGCTTCTACTATGAAACCATTACAAATTTCACCTGAAACAGCCATCAAACTAGCAAAAGCGTTGAATGTTCCACTAGAACAAGTAATGCATATGCCCATGCCGATTCTTCTAAAAAAACTAGCAGAATTAGACGCAAACAATAAATAGGCATTAAAACCTATTTATAGTCCTATAATACCACAAATAAACATGTTACATTTTATAAATATCACCTATATTTGTGAACTTTTTAGACACTTTTAGAAAATGATTTATTCATGATATGCAGAAATAATATTCTGTTTTTTTCACAACTTATGTAACTTTTGCTCTATACAAAATTGAGAGTTCGACAGAAGGAGGAGACATATTGAATATTAAAATTTCTAATGAAGCAGTAGATTGGTATAAAGAGGAACTAGCTTTATCTTCAGGTGCATATATTCGTTTTTTTGTAAGGTATGGCGGCCACAGCAGTATTCAAGCTGGCTTTTCGTTAGGTATTTCTCAGGAACGTCCAGTTCACCCGATTGTATTAACAGAGCAAGATGGAGTAACCTTCTTTATCGAAGAAAATGACCTTTGGTTTTTCGATGGTCATGACCTAATTATTCGCTTTAATGAAAAACTAGGTGAACCAGAATTTTCGTATGCAAAATAACAACAGCGGCTAAATGCCGCTGTTGTTATTTTATCAGCTTTTCGTGAATTCCTTCTGCTGCTAAAATTTGTTTTTGCTTTTCCCCTAGTAAATCAAAATGAGAGTAGCCATCTTTTCTAAGATCAATCCATTCTCTCTTTAAACCATACTGTTGTCCCCATTTGGCTAAACGATCTAAATCTTTGCAACCGACTTTGGTCACCGTTTTACAGCCTGGAAATCGATCATCCAACCAATAATGTGTTAAAAAAGCAATTTCCCCTGCATCAATTCGGCACTTCCATTCTTCTAGATCTTTACGCTTAATCCCGAAGGCCAAGGCTTTTTTCACCTCAACTTATGTAAATTATCGTTTTAAACTAGCTTCTTATTCTTCTCATAGGCCTCGTGCCACTCAGGAAAAAGCCGTTTAATAGAAATAGGACGAAAACTTTCTTTTTTCACACATACATGTGAGGACTGACCCGTTACAGCTAAGTCTTGATTTCCGTTGAAAATCTCATACCCATAAACGACTCGAATTCCATCATAGCTTTCAACCCATGTCTTAATTATTGCCACTTGTCCATAACGGACTGGCGTTTTATAAGAAACTTGAATATCAATCACAGGTGATAGGATACCATCAGCCTCCATTTGAGCATACTCAAAGCCTAATTCACGTATTAGCTGCGTGCGTCCCAGTTCCATCCACACTAAATAATTAGCATGATAGACTACGCCCATTTGATCGGTTTCTGCGTAACGCACTTCTATTTGATGTTCAGCAATATGCATAAGTCTCTCTCTCCTTTTACTAACGTGTCTCATCATCATCTTATCATAATTTCGATTGGAAAACTGAATATTCGAGTTGCCTTCACATTAAAATAATTACCGTACCCATTGCTAATAGTGAAAAAAGGCTATCCAAATAAAAAACTTTGGATAGCCTTTTTTCATTAGTTATTGAAACTGATTACTGCTCTTATATCCGTTTTTTCGAGCTGCTTGCTCATCTTCAATTTCAGCTTCCATCGAGTTTATACTTTCCATTCTTCGCTCATTTTTAGCCTGAATTGCTTCCGTGTCAGCTGATGATGAACATTCGATTGCTTCATTTGCAGCCTGTATATTCTCTCGTGTATTTTCAATAGCTGTTTGCAGCTTTTCTACGTTATCGGCACGATTATCTGGATTTGGTTTAGTCATCATTTTTCCCCCTACTAACTTTTTAGTTTACATAACATAATTATAAGATGCTTGTTATGAATGTAGATGTAACAGCTATTCCCCTTTTGTTTGAATCACTTGAGGAGTTGGACTTGTTTGATCTTGCATTTGCTTTCCTTTGTTTCCACCAAATGATCTTGATTTTGTTCCAACATGGTTAGGATTAAAGTGTTTAGAATCTTTTTTGGGGTTACTCATCAATATCGCCTCCTACTATTAATTTGCATCAAATAGCAAGAAATATAGCTGCCAGTTTTTACTCGGCTTTTTGCATATGTCGTTTCTCAATTCTCTCTTCAATGATTTCAAGCATTTTATAATCTTCTAGCAGCTCTCTTTTATTATCCTGTATTAACTGTTCAAATGTTTTTTTGCGTCCTTTCATTTTATCACCTACTTCCATTTTTTATAGCAAATCTAAATTTCCAGTTCAAAAACAAGAAGAAGCAGTTAAGCTTCAAGGGACGGGTACCTATGTGTATAGGTCCCATGATTTAACTAATCGTAAAAGTTTGTATTTTTTATTATTTCCAAATTTACAAAAAAATATAAAAAAGGAGCCTTCTTTTAGCTCCTTATTTCATACTATTCATATTTCGTTCCATATCTTTCAACTGCATCTCACCAAAAAACTTATGTTGAATAATACCATCACGATCAATAAAAAAAGTCGTAGGAATACTCATGATTTTATACTGTTCACTGATAAGACTTCCTGACTCTGGCTGATCTAGGACAATTGGAAAGGTTAATTCATAATTTAACGCAAATCCTTCTACATCATTTTCTGGATCCATATTCACAGCCAAAACAACTATATCCTCCCCTGCTTCTTCAGAAAATTGCTGCATAGCTGGCATTTCTTTTTTACATGGCGGACACCATGTCGCCCAAAAGTTTAACATCACTTTTTTTCCTCTATAATCCGATAAAGAAACTTCTTTCCCTTCTAGTGTTTTTAACGTAAAATCTGGAGCCTCTCCACCAATCGTTAATCCGCCTAATTGATCCAGCTCTTCTGTTTTCTTTTCTTTTTGCTGATCCATTGCTTGTACAATAGAGAAAGTGATAAGAGAAAGTAAAAGAATTGAAGCAATAACTTTTTTAATCATAAAACAGCCTCCCTATGTTGGCATTCTCGTTTACCTTATTAATCACACTCATTAATTAGTACAATTTTACATTTCCTCTTTAAATAGTATCAATAATAACGACACATGGAAAGTATTTCTCCAATAAAAAAACGGCAAACCTAACATGTAGGTTTGCCGTTTTCCCAACTATAATTACGCTTGTAATTTTCCGCGTAATACCATTGGAAGGATACCGCCGTGACGGTAGTAGTCGATTTCAACTTCAGAGTCGAAACGTACTAGTACTTCGAATTCTTTTACAGAACCATCTTCAGCAGTAGCTGTAACTTTTACTAGATCACGTGGTTTAACTGTTTCATCAACTTGAACAGCGATTGCTTCTTTACCAGTTAAGCCAAGTGTTTCAGCGTTTTCTCCAGCTTTGAATTGAAGTGGAAGAACACCCATTAACACAAGGTTAGAACGGTGGATACGCTCGAAGCTTTCTGCGATAACTGTTTTAATGCCAAGAAGGTTTGTACCTTTAGCAGCCCAGTCACGAGAAGATCCCATACCGTAGTCTTTACCAGCTAAGATAGCAAGGCCAGTTCCATCAGCTTTGTATTTCATACAAGCATCATAGATAGCCATTACATCGCCTGTTGGCCAGTAAGTAGTGAATCCACCTTCTGTACCTGGAGCGATTTGGTTACGGATACGGATGTTAGCGAATGTTCCGCGCATCATTACTTCGTGGTTACCACGACGAGATCCGTAAGAGTTGAAGTCGCGAATTGCAACACCATTTTCACGTAAGTAGATACCAGCCGGTGTATCTTTACCGATTGAACCTGCAGGAGAAATGTGGTCAGTTGTTACTGAGTCACCGAATTTACCAACTACGCGAAGACCGCTAAGTGGGTTAACTGTTCCTGGTTCAGCTGACATTCCTTCGAAGAATGGTGGGTTTTGGATATACGTTGATTTTGTATCGAAAGTATAGATTTCGTCGTTGCTAGTTTCGATTTGGTTCCAACGCTCGTTATCAGTGAATACTGTTTCGTATTCTTTACGGAATAATGCAGGAGTAACTGTTGCTTTAACAACTTCGTTAACTTCCTCGATTGATGGCCAGATGTCATTTAAGTATACATCGTTACCATCTTTATCTTTACCTAGAGAATCTTTTTGTAGGTCGATATCTACAGTACCAGCAAGAGCGTAAGCTACAACTAGAGTTGGAGATGCTAGGTAGTTACCTTTTACTAGTGGGTGAATACGTCCTTCAAAGTTACGGTTACCAGAAAGTACAGATGTAATTAATAAATCTGCTTCTGCAACAGCTGCTTCGATTTCGTCCGCTAATGGACCTGAGTTACCGATACATGTTGTACAACCGAAACCAACGATATTGAATCCTAATTGGTCAAGGTATGGTTGTAGACCTGCATCACGAAGGTAACCAGAAACAACTTTAGAACCTGGTGCTAAAGAAGTTTTTACATAATCAGGAACAGTTAGGCCTTTTTCAACTGCTTTTTTCGCAATAAGACCTGCTCCAAGCATTACGTATGGGTTAGATGTATTTGTACAGCTAGTGATCGCAGCGATTGCGATAGCACCAGTTTTCATGTTTGTTTCTGTACCATCAGCAAATTTAACAGTGATTTCTTTATCCAATTCTTTCTCGCTTAATCCAAAACCTTGGTTACCCATTGGTGCATTGATTGCATCATGGAAAGATTGTTTCATTTGAGAAAGTGGAATCAAATCTTGTGGACGTTTTGGACCAGAAAGGTTTGGCTCAATGTCAGCAAGGTTGATTTCAACAACTTTAGTGTATGTTGGATCTTCTTTATCAGCTGTGTAGAATAATTCATTGTTTTTGCAATATGCTTCAACAATTTTAATTTGTGTTTCATCACGGCCAGTTAGACGTAGGTAATCAATTGCTTCATCGTCGATTGGGAAGAATCCGCAAGTTGCACCGTATTCAGGAGCCATGTTAGCAATTGTTGCACGGTCAGCAAGTGGTAGTAAACCTACTCCAGGACCGAAGAACTCAACGAATTTACCTACAACGCCTTCTGCACGAAGAACTTGAGTTACTTTTAATGCAAGGTCAGTTGCAGTTGTTCCTTGTGGAAGACGACCAGTTAATTTAACACCGATTACTTCTGGAACTGGGAAGTATGAAGGTTGACCAAGCATACCTGCTTCTGCTTCGATACCACCTACACCCCATCCAAGAACACCGATACCGTTGATCATTGTTGTATGAGAGTCTGTACCGAATACTGAATCTGGGAATGTTTCAAATGTGCCATCAGCATTTTCGTTAGCGTGAACAACATTAGCAAGGTACTCAAGGTTAACTTGGTGAACGATACCAGTTGCTGGTGGAACCGCACGGTAGTTATTGAATGATTTTTGAGCCCAGCTTAAGAATTGGTAACGCTCAGTGTTACGTTCGAATTCAAGATCCATGTTTGCTGCAAGAGAATCTGCTGTACCTGCTTTATCAACTTGTACAGAGTGGTCAATTACAAGATCAACTGGAATTTCTGGGTTGATTTTTTGTGGGTCTCCACCTACAGCAGCCATTGCTCCACGAAGAGATGCAAGGTCAACTACTGCTGGTACACCAGTGAAATCTTGTAGGATTACACGTGATGGTTTGAAAGGAACGTCGATTTCTTTTTGTTCGCTAGTTCCCCATTTTGCAAGGTTTTCAACGTGCTCTTTAGTAATTACTCGGCCATCTACTTGACGAAGAACCGCTTCAAGAAGTACCTTGATTGAATAAGGTAATTTTGAAACTTGTCCTGCACCTGCTTGCTCAACAGCAGCAAGGCTGTAGTAGTTATACTGTTTTCCTTCTACTTCAAAGGACTTACGTGCTTGATAAACATCATTTTTTGTCATCAGAATATTACCCCCTATTAAAACTCGCAGAAATTCTGCACAAAGAAGCAAAACGTGGTTTTTATTAAAACCATGTCTACACTACATATAAGTAAAAAAGCTAGTTTTGTCGAAAACTTTGGTTTTTTCTTCCATCCTAACTTTTCCTTCGTTTCAATTTTAATATAAAAAATAGTATAAGTAAATAACAAGAAAGTTATTGTTTTTGATAAGTTTTTCTTATAAAAAAATGTATTTACTCTTAAATCTTCAGAAAGAACAGCTCTATACTGAGAATCATTTTCAACAACTCTCCTTACTCACATCCCATAATATTATACTAGGAAACCACCGCATACTTTAAATACTTTTTTTTACATAAAAAATACTTAATATGGAAATCTATTATTGGAGGTGATTTTTATGTCGAAACAAAAAGCTGGTCATCCTGGGATGAACGGAACAGATGCTCAAAAAGGAGCTGCTTTTAATGCAGAACTTCCTGTCAACGAGCCTCTTACAGAAGCTCAAAAGCAAAATAATAAGAAACGGAAGAAGAATCAATAATCTATTTTAGATAAAGATCTTTCTTATGCTGTTTATGCATAAGAAAGATCTTTATTATTGTTCTTCATTAACCGCTTGGATAATGCCTTGTAAATCTTTTTCAAATTGTTCTAATTGCACACGTTGGTGTTCAGAAGCTGTTGTCAAAGCGGTTTGAATTTGTTGATAGGCTTCATTCACCTCTTGCTTAACATGCTTTAGCTCGCTTCCATACCCTGGACTGTCAGGCTCCATGCCTTGAAACGTATCTATTGCTTGTTTGTACTGATTTTGTGCTTCTTGAAAAGCACGTCGCTTATCATATTTATCTTGCACTTCACTTTCAACTCCTTACTTTAGTCTGCTTCCATAGCTTGTTACGCTTTTGGACAGAATATGTACAGAATAATTTTGTAAACACTGCTTATCTTAAAAAAAGGCACTGTTAAGCCACAGTTTCATACGAAAAATCGTATGAATCCATACTATTCATTCACTTAGCCTAAAAACAGGAGGGATTACGAATGACGAAAAAAGATGAGCAAAATAATAGTAATAAGCAATCAGCGCGAAGAAATAATTCTGGACAACCCGCCCCACTAAGCGGCTCCCATAAAGTAAAAAATCGAAACCATAGCCGTCAAAAACATAATAGCCATCATGATATGTAGTACAATGAAAAAGTGCGGTGACTACAACAGCCACCGCACTTTCATTCATTTTTTAAAAGGTTCTGCTTAATAACGTTTGTTCATTTGTGACTCAAAAATATTCTTTCACTTAACTTTTCAAAAATAAGTTTTTATCCCGTAACCTTTCTACAAACTCATGACATACAATAAAGTTAAAGGGTTTAAAAGGTGTTACGGGGGAATGAATATGCAAGAACCAGACAGCAAGAAACAACAGACAGAGGCCCAATTATTTGACGAATGGGTGAAGAAATTTTTTCTCGATCCTCATACTCAAATTTTAGATGCCGAAACATTTTTTATTGATATTTATGAAAGTGATGACGAATATTTTATTGAAGCAGCTTTAGAAAACTATAAAACAGAAGATCTTAGTGTGAGACTTCAACATGATGCACTTACCATTTCCGTGCACGATAAATCTAGCTCAGCCAAACAAGGACACCCAAACATAATAGAACGGGTGATTCATTTCCCCTTTTCACTTTATCATCATCAAATACGTGCTGAGTATGCTTATTCACTATTAACTATTCGCATTCATAAATTTCATACTTGCCCTATACAAACAACGATTAAAATTGAATAGCTTCTAACTTGAGAAGCAAAATGCCGTTCGACTGCCTTTTTGAGTAGCCATTACTTCAAGCTGCGCATCAATTCTCTCCTTTAATTCTGGCACATGCGAAATAATTCCGACTAAGCGGCCGCTGCTTTGAATATCCATTAGTGCCTCAATGGCCTGATCTAAAGATTCCGGATCTAATGTCCCAAATCCTTCATCAATAAACATCGTTTCTAATGAGATTCCGCCTGCATGATTTTGAACAACATCTGCAAGCCCTAATGCAAGAGCAAGTGCTGCTTTAAAGCTTTCGCCACCTGACAATGTTTTCACATGACGTTCTTGACTTGTATATTGATCATATACGGATAGTTCTAACCCACTTTGAATATTTCTACGTGCCGGATCTAATTTACGTAACAATTGATAACGTCCGCTCGTCATTTTCAATAAACGTGTATTGGCCTCTTTTAAAATATCATCTAAAAAAGCTGCGAGTACATAGCGCTCAAACGTGATTCTAAATGGGTTTTGTCCTCTTGCCATTTCATATAAATGCCCGACGATACTATACCTTTCTTCCATTTCTTGTTGTTGCTCTTTCATTTCCATTAATGTTGC
The DNA here is from genome assembly GCF_042136355.1 of Peribacillus sp. Hz7. Classification (NCBI taxonomy): domain Bacteria; kingdom Bacillati; phylum Bacillota; class Bacilli; order Caryophanales; family Bacillaceae; genus Peribacillus; species Peribacillus sp. Hz7. Next base: position 699,323 of record NZ_JBHHJV010000001.1, on the reverse strand, counting down.
TTGAATCTGTTCGTTCTTTTGCTGCGCTACGGTTACTTCGTTTTGTTGATGACGAAGCAATTCAAGTTCCTCATTAAGTCGTTTAAAAGTGGCTTGAAGACTAATTAAATCAGGGCGAGTAACTCCCATAAGTTTCAATTCAACATCATGATACAAACTCGTAATCGTTTGCCATTGCTGTTCGTACTGTTGAATTTCTTTTTCCATCCACTCTATTTCACTTTCAGTTCGTTTCGCAGCCCCATACTCTTTGTAGGTGGCAAATCCTTGCTTTGTCATATCTGCACTGAATTTTGTTCGTTCCTCATCTAATTCTCGCTGTAAGGAGGTCACCTTTTTCTCTACTATTTCTTTTTCCGTACGAATAGCAGACTCCTGTTCCTTCGCTTTTTGTAAAGCCATTTGCGCATGCTCAAATGCTTCTTGCAGTTTCTTTTGTGTGGCTATCGCTTCATTCAAGGTAAGTAAATAAGCTTGTTTTGTACGAATTTGTTCTGGAAGCGATTCTGTTAATCCTGTAAGCTTCGTTTTCTGTTCGATATAAGCCGTTTTAGCCTGGTCCTCTATTTCTTTCCATTGTATAAGACCTGCTTTTAGCTCCTGTACCTCTTCTTTTACTTGTAAAAGTTTTACTTCTAAATGTTTTAGCGCTTGCTTCTTTTGAAGCAATTGAGCTAACTCTAAACGAAGTCTAGCAGCTTGTTCATGATAATCATGTTGATAAGAGGACAATTTATTACGCTCAAAAGTTGAAACAATTTCGATTAGTTCTTCTTCTTGTTCCTGAACCCGCTTTTGCAACGAATTAAATTGGGACTCTGCTTGAAAAAATTCACTCTCTTTTTTGCGTTTTTGCTCTTCCCTTTCTGTTAAACGTTGCTTTTGCTGCTTCATATCTGCTTCTGACGGCATTTCTTCAAGCAAATGGGCTGGGTTCGGATGATCCTCTGCACCACAAACTGGACAAGCATGCCCTGTTTGCAATGTTCTTGCTAATAAACCAGCCTGACTTGCTCTCCATTTTTCTTCAAGCTCCGCAAAACGCTGCTGCTCTTGAGCCTGCAGATCCATTTTATTCCTTAATTGCTGTAGTTGTTCATTTTTTTGTTGTTCTGCATTTTCCAGTGCAATTAGGCTGTCCGAGAGCTTATTTAACTTTGTTAACAATGCTTCATTCTTTTCCGCTTCCCGTTCTTTCTCAGCATAAAGCAATGTAGCTTGCTCAGCATCAGCTTTCGTTTGTAAAATTTGTTCAACTAATCGTTCTTTTTCCACTAAAGTTTGCTCTGCTGCTTCTCGTTTTACAATACTTTGCTTCCACTTCTCTTCACTTTGTTGAACGTCTGTCTGAAGTTGAACAAATGAAAAAATAGACTCTTTTAGTTGCTGCAGCTGATGAACGGCACGCATCGCTTCTTCCCGTTCCCCTGCTTTTGAAAGCTCTGATTCATATACTTGTGCTAGTTGTTGATGTTGAACAGCTAGATGATCTGCTTGCACAGCTAACTTCTTTAGTTCTTCTTCATTATTTTGTTTTTCTCTACCGACACGCAAATAATACTGTTCCTGCTTTTCAAGCAGCGAAGCTTTCTGAGCTCTTTTCAAACTTTCTTTCCATTCTTCTATTTGAGTTCGCTTAGCTGCTAACTCTTCTTTCTCATGATGTCGCTTTTCCTTTTCAGCAAATAGTTGCAGTACTTGTTCAGCCTTTGTAATCTCTTGATGTAATAAATCACGAGATTCTTGTTTCTCTTTTAGTTGACGGTTATATGCATCCCGCTGTTGGATGGAGGCTGCAATCTCGTCTGCTAATAAAGGAAGGATGAGCTGTTCATTCGGTTCAGCCGCCGCTATCGCGGTTTGCAATTCTTCATTATCGGAAACGATAATACTTTTTAACAAATCCATACGCGCTTGCAAATTTTTTTCACATTCTCTTTTTAAAGATAAGGCGTCTTCTTTCAGTTTCTCTTCAATTCGTTTATATTGTTCTGTATGAAATAACTTCTGAAGAATTTGTTCTTTCTCTTTACTCTCAGACGTTAATAGCTTTCGAAATTCCCCTTGTGGAATCATTAAGATTTGACGAAATTGATTAGCATCAATTCCGATAATGTGTTTAATGTTTTCATCTACTTCACGCACATTCGCTCCAAGTAATTTCTTATCACCATCTACAGATAATTCATAGAGCTCTGCTTTCGCCCCAATAGTCGTTGTGCCCTCTCCTGATTTCTTCTTTCGTTCTTGTTGCGGCGAGCGCTGGATAAAATAAGTTTTTCCACGTAGCCTAAATTCCAGTGACACACTTGTTATCATATGCTCTTCTGCAAATTGACTTCTTAAATCTGTACCATTTCGGTCTTCACCACTCGCCTTTCCGTAAATCGCAAAACTAATCCCATCAAAAATGGTCGTTTTTCCAGCACCGGTTTTTCCAGAAATAACAAACATCGTGCGATTAGCAAGTTCAGTAAAATCAATCGTTTCACAATTGGCATATGGACCAAATGCCTGCATCGTTAATTTCAGCGGTTTCATTTTTCTCCCTCCTCTTGCTTCACCGAATCAATCACAGCAATCATGACATCTCGTTTCTTTTGATCGAATTCACGATCGGTCATTTCATTATAAAATGTTTCAAATAAATCTAGTTCCGATTTCCGTTCATCTTTAATAGAAGAAAAAGATTGCTTTCTTCGCAAATCCATAACATCCCATTTTCGCTCCAGGTGAAGCACATTAGGATACACTTGACGCAGTCTATTGATCGGATCTATCAAGGATCCTTCGTCTAATAGCGTAATTTTCAAGTAATCTTCTATTTGTTGATGTTGATAGAAGCTAGGGTCTAATAATTCTTCCATATACCCTGCGATTTCACGTACATCCCGCTTCGGTGTTAACGAACGATAGCGTAAATCAAAATCACCATTCTCCTTCATTTCAATAATTGACAACGACTTCTTCTGAGTCGCTTCTGAAAAAGAATATTTTAATAGTGAGCCTGAATAGTAAACCTTCGGATGGCGGATTGCATCAGGACTATGTAAATGTCCTAACGCTGTATAATCAAAGGCATCAAAAACATCAACGTGCACACACCCCGTCCCGCCAACTGATAGTACACGCTCTGAATCACTTTCCTTACCTCCTAATACGAAAGCATGACCGACTAACACATTCGCTTCATTTGGATTCAACGTTTCAGAAATCCGATCTGTAATTGCTTTCATTGCCTCTTGATGCGATTGAATATGAGGATCTCCGATAATTTGACGCACAACACCAGGTTCAGCATAAGGAACACTATAAAAATTCACACCATTAATCCGAGCAGGCTCAAAACTATTGACGATTCTCCCCTCTAAATAAAGCTGGCTTTGACGATACCAAGTCGAACCAAAAGATAGTCGTTCCGCCGAATCATGATTACCTGAGATGGCCACAATCGGTGTTTTCATTTCTACATTGATTTTATATAATGTTTGATCTAAAAGCTCCACTGCTTCGGTTGGTGGAACGGAGCGGTCATATAAATCACCGGCAATGACAACAGCATCCGGCTTTTCCTCTTCTACTACTTCTATAAACTGCTGCAGCGCAAATCGTTGGTCTTCCGTCATATGAACACCATGTACAACCTTTCCTAAATGCCAATCAGCGGTATGAATAAACTTCATCCCTCTCACGTCCTTTCTTTTTCTATTATTATAGCAAAATATCCATATTAAATTTAAAAGCGTACACACGTTCTTTTTTATTGTGTAATAAAAGACAAGCTCTTAAAGAACCTGTCCATTTTGTTGTTATGATTCAAACAAATGCTCATATAGGCTCATATTCACTTCCCGTTCAAGAAGTTTTTTCTTTAAAAACTTATGATCACGCTTCGGTGTTGCAATAATATATCCACGAATGATTAAATCCTCAGTAATTTCGTTCGCTTTCTCTTTCAATGCTAATTCACCAATTTTACCGGCAATTTTCTGACGAGCAACATCTCGAAATAATTCTGGAACAGGGTCAACTAAATCGTCTAATAACACTTTTTGATCGTGTGACCACAATTCCTTTGTTTGTTTCACGTAATATTCTTCCCAATCCATATCGGATTTTCCATCCTGCTTTGGTAACCGTTTTAAAAACTTTCGAAACATAAAGAAACCACCAATTCCCATTAGCAGCACTAACGTAAGGACCCAAAACAGAATAAACCATAGAAACCAACCTTCAAGCATGAATCTTCACCTCATATGTACAAGATTCTCTTAATTTATATTATAGATAAAGTTCCTTTTTTTTACAACTTTATTTCAAAGATGTCATATTTCTGTTTAAAAAACAAAAAACACAATTCAACTTCTTAGTCGATTGTGTTTTTTGTTTATTTTAACACTAATGTAGCACTGTACTCTTTATCAAAAAAATTCTGATAATGCTCTGTACATAAATTACTTTCATTTTCTATTATTGCATGAGCTTCCTCATAAAAATAATACATATTACATTGCGTACAATAAGCGGCATCGTTTCGACATACACAGCATATTCCCTGCTCTATAATGGAATCAATATGTTGAAGGTCTTGATAATTCTCATAGCCCTTTTGACATGATTCACAACAGTACACTTGCATCATATTTGTTCCCTCATTCTCCATAATAATATATTTAAGTTAATCACATTATAAAACAAAAGAACTATAAACCTTGATCATAAATCTTACATTTTTGTTAACAAAACCTTAACCAACTATTAACGAATTATTAATATTACTCCATATGTAAATAATTGCTACATGCAACCTGAAAACGAAATTGCTCCTTTCCTATTCATAAGCAACAAAAAAAGCGAGCTACTATTGTGTAGTCTCACCTCTTATTAACTATACTAAGCAATATGATTAATCAAGCCATTTTTCCGTTACCTAACTGCGACTCTTTTACTTTTTGATATTGGAAATACATTGCAATTCGCCAAGGAACAATCATTCCTAACGCGAGAATATAAAACATGCCAGCTAATACACCAAATTCTAGTGTACTTCCTAATATAATTTTAGCAACTAAGCGAATTAATAAAAGAGCAACCAAAATAAATACAAACGCTTTCGATCTCTGCATATAAATTTGATTGTCTCTCACTTCAAACTTGGATGTTTTAATTAATAAAATCGAAAATAACAGCCCTACTGTAAATGCTTCTATAAATTCATAACTGGTTATGCGAAACATCGGAAAAATAAACATTAAAGCCCCCGTACTCATAAATAGAGGCGGCAAAATAATCTTCTTCACATTCACAGGTCTTTCGGTTTCGGTCATCCTGAACTTATATACAGTAATCCCCATAATAATAGCAATTATCGCGGATATATAAATCACCATCTATCATTCCTTTAACTAAATTAGGTAACATTATAATATTACGAATAAAAGTATATATTACCTAATTCAGATAAGCAAGAAGACACACTTTAACTAAGAGTACGGTTTATAGCCTCGATTACTCGACCCTCATCAAAAGGTTTCACAATAAAATCCTTGGCACCTGCTTCAATCGCTTCAACGACCATTTTCTGTTGCCCCATTGCAGAACACATGATCACTTTAGCTGCAGGAAATTCCTGTTTAATTCCTTTTACCGCATCTAACCCGCTCATAATCGGCATGGTAATATCCATTGTTACAAGGTCTGGATTTAAGTCTCGATATCGCTCAATCGCTTCCTGTCCATTTTCAGCTTCACCAACTACTTGATGATTAGCTTTTTTCAATATGTTAGAAAGGGTCATCCTCATAAACTTTGCGTCATCTACTACTAATATTTTTGCCATGATTATTCCTCCTCATTTCATACAACGAAGCACTATCTTATTCTATATCTATACAAAAACTAGAAAGTATCTTTAGAATATAAGACTTAAGTCCTTTAATCAAGATATATTATGTTACAATTTGTTTAAAATCCCCATTAAAATCCTGTAAACCCTCCAAATAGACTAGATAAAACACTAATAATCTTGGTCATCCAATCAAAAAACAACACGACTCCCATTACAATCATTAAGTACCCACCGGCTTTCATCATGCTAGAACTATACTTTTTAATCCAGGACATTTTTCCAATAAAGAAAGATAGCATGAAAAACGGAATCGCAAAGCCTAAAATATAAGCAATCATATAATACATCGCAGAAGCCGGTTGAGATATCCCCATAGATATAACGGCACCAAGAATAGGTCCTGTGCAAGGTGTCCATCCTGCTGCAAACGCGAGACCAATAATCATAGAACCAAAATAACCAGTAGGTCGATTTTTAAATTCAATCCTCTTATCTTTCATTAAAAATTGTGGCTGAAACACTCCTAAAATAATTAAACCAAAAAGAATAATAAGAATGGCCCCAATTTGACGAATCAAATCAGAATAATCATAAAAAAAGGTCCCTAAAAAAGAGGTACTAAAACCAAGGGCAATAAATACAAGAGAAAAGCCTAATAAAAAGAAAAGCGTATGTAAGAAACTTCTTCTTTGGAGCATAACCGGTTCTGCTTTAATATCTCCTACACTCATCCCTGTTATATAAGAAAGAAAAGCTGGATATAATGGTAAACAACATGGTGAAATAAAACTCAGTATCCCTGCTCCAAAAGCTAAAAAGATATTCAAATCATCCAATACTTTCCCCCCTAGATAAAAAGTATATATCCATTGTAGCAAAGCATTTCATAAAAATACATTTATTGGTTTCCAATTATACTCTTACGAAATATGATGAGGCATTTATAATAAGGAAGAAACTCGGCTTATCTTTGATTTGTTGTACGAATACTCCAACCTTCATGAAATTAAAGGGAATCATGTAGTAAAGAAATAAAAAATTGTATGAGTAAAAACGCTGATTAAGTACATAATAAGAAACATAGAGCAACGATTAGATTATTGCTTTGTTATCTGCAAGCGTGTAGCTCAACTGGATAGAGCGACTTGTTCACATTATACGATAGTGAATAATGTATTTTGCAGGTTCGAATCCTGCCACGCTTGACCTATTTTTAACTTTTAAGAATAATGAAACTTCCCTGTTTATCTCCCCTTCTTAACACCGCCTTTCTCTGTGAAAAGCTACCGCTTCCCTGACAACCCATCAAAATTGATTTACTTTTTCTCTCTTTCATACTTTGACGCAGTCCTGTTATCTTCTTTTAATAAAAATAAGTTGTTATGTAACTGTATAGAAAGGAAAATGCAAAGATAAATTGATAGACTTATAAGAAAAGCTTGTTGCTTAGTATATATAATGAAGTTGACTAAAGGGAGATGAACCATGGAGGCGCATGTAAAGAAGTCTTTAGAAGAGTGGAAAACAGAAATTTGTGAGTTATTACATGGAATAGATAAAGAGTATGAAGAAGTAAAACGTGAGCTTCAGGTTTATTCCTATAAATTCAGCATTACTAAACAGGTTGTACAATCTACAGTCAATGATGAAATTATCCGTAACATCCGTGAACTTTATCATAAACCGTTTGAACAAAGATTTAACCAGTTGAAAGAAGAAATAAAAGACCTGGAAGAAAAGAAAAAAGTGTTTCAGATGTTTGTAGATAAAATTGATAAAGTAAAAGAAAAAGAAGAGGTAAAACCATATACATCTGCTCAATAATCCGAAGACAAGCAGTGCAATAAAGAGTGAAGTTTAGTTTATATAGAATGGATAATAGATTAGCCCTCCCTTTAGAACATGTTTCCTAAAGGGAGGCTTTTACATATAAAACCCATTTGAATTTAATGTTTTACAACTGTAGTAGTTGCCTTTGAACTAGTATTCCCCGCCTTATCCTTTGCAGTAATAGAAAGTATAGTTCCCTTTTTCTGTGCTTTTATCTTAACAGAGTAATTTCCGTTTGAACTAGCCTTGGCAGACCCAAGTTTCTTACTTCCTGCCTTTACGGTCACGGTTGAATTAGCTTCAGCCTTTCCTTTAACTACTTTATCGTTATCGTCTACCCTTTTAACAGTTGGCTTAGATGGCTTAACATTGTCTATAAATATAGTTCCGATCGCATATAAGTCCTCTTCTGTATTATTATCAATGTAGTCGTTATCTCGGTCTATGACACCCACATAGTATGTGCCTTTTTTAGCCTGATACGCTAGTGCTTCAACATCGTACTCATAATCGTACTCATAGCCTAAATATTCTAAGTTACTATTCTCAACAAAATCTTTTTGCATTGCACCAAATCCTAGATCAATGGAGTATGAATTAGTTTGTCCACCTACTAATAAAACTCCACCCCTAGGCACGACAACTTTATAAACATCTACATCACCCAAAGGAAGTAATTGACCGACTGCTACTTTTTCAAATGATATTCTATTTGCTGAATTAAAATCGTCATTATACTCTTCTTCTATAGTGTAATCATCCTCACTGGAAGCACGACTCACAGTACCCATTTTATCGGAACTTTTTGCAGAGCCTTTTATTTCTACTTGCAGTTGATTCAATGCAGCCGAATCCACTAAACCTTTTGGAAGTGGCTTTTCTACTTGGCGTTCAATAGCTTTCCTTGCCAACTCGAACTCATTTCCTTCTGCCTTAACAGTGCCTACCGATAATGATGAAGCTAATACACCTATAGCTACTAATGACAAAATACCTCTATTGCGCATATTCTTCCCTCCTACATTTGTTATGATGAACTATATACTATATTTATACTAATACATAAGAACCATTTTTACTATATTTATCCATAAAAGAACTTAAAACCCCATCATTAAAGTCGAATCATCTTCCTTCTCAACTCTCCTATAAAATCTAGCAGTCTCTTACTAAAGCAACTATAAACCTAGGAAGTATCGCTGCATTTATTCACAAATCAATCTTAATATAATTCAAGGAAGGCTAATTCAAAAAAACCTGTTACCACGCTATTAGAAGCTAACTAGAACACGTTGAAAGCCTTTTAGGACAACAAAAAGCGGGATACAAGTGTTGTTCCCCGCCCCGTGCTACCATATTACTTCTTTTTAAATTGATTAGTGGACTTGAAGCAACTGCTTGATCAAGTAATGCCTTTTCTTTTCTTTGTAAAAATTTTTAACTACAACACCCTCTAGCAACATGAAAAAACCACTCTTCTTTGGTTTAGTTTCCAATAGAAAAAGTGGTTTCGAATTAATAAATGAAAGATAAAGCAAAAATAAACAAGATTCATGATGACGGATTCAGTCTTTGTCCTTTTTCACGAACTGTTCATCCTATTTTATCAATCAAAGAATGCTAAAAACCTTATGTAGCAAGGTTTTATTTACCTTGTTGTTTATTCATTGCTTGCATCATTTGATTAATTTTCTTCTGCGATGGTTTTTGTCCCATTTGCATCATCATCATTTTTAACATTTGTTCATTAATTGGCGGATTTTTCTTCAAATAGTCCATCATGTACTTACGAGCGATGAAAAATCCTAGAGCAATACCAGCAAGCAATGCTAGAAAGCCAACTAGAATGTATAACCACATACTATTTCCTCCTTCTTGTTGTCTAACATCAGTGTACTAGACCAAAGGTTATTATACAATATTCCCTGCCGAAAAGTCCTCTATTTAGACAAATTTTCTTTCCTTAATCGGCTTGAGCCAGCCAAAACGCTCATGATCGAAATCAATAGCCAAGAAGCTAGGCCCACATTTACGAATGCATTCAAAAAAGGCCGTTTCTGCTACATAATCTCCGCTCGATTGAATCTCCACAAAATCTCGATGAATCCATAATGTTGCACAACTCCTGCCATTATTCTTTTCTAAGTAATATCCCCCATTTTGATAGCAAAAATTCTGCTTCTTTTGTTGTTCAATCACTTTCTTCACTTGCTCATTCGGAATGATTTTCGTTACATATTCAATTTGCTTGTGTAAAATATCTCGTAAAGATCCCGTTGTCTGAACATATTCCAAAAATAAATTGAAAAGTGACCTTTCTCTTCCAAAATAAAGCTGAGCAACTTCCTCTTCTATTAAATAGACTCGATAGGTTCTCATTCAGCCAACGCCTCCTCACACTTAATTTTTAATAACACATCATAGAAAAATCATATTTTTATATCCATCTAAAAATAGATTTATTTACCATATTAAAATTCACTTCCATTATATAGGATACATCTAAAAAGATATGTTGTTTATTGAAAAAAAAAATCAGAACTTTTGTCGAAAGAAATCTAGTTACTCCAAAAAGCATTCTAAAACTTCACTTACTTCCATACTTTTTGACTATAAAAAAACTGACATCACAAAATGCGATGTCAGTTTGACTTCTATTATTGTTGAATTAACGTTTTAACTCGAGAAACGATATTTTCAACTGTAAAACCAAATTCCTTCATAATTCTTCCGCCTGGTGCAGATGCTCCGAAGTGATTAATTGCTAAAATATCACCTTCATCGCCTGTATAGCGGTCCCAACCAAATGGTGAAGCTACTTCTAACGCTAGACGCTTTTTAATAGAAGGATTTAAAACACTTTGTTTGTATTCTTTCGTTTGAGCTTCAAAACGATCCCAAGATGGCATGCTGACAACGGCAACATCAATACCTTCTGATGCTAAAGCTTGTTGTGCTTCCACAGCTAAGCTCACTTCTGAACCAGTTGCAAGTAATAATGCATCAGCTTCTTGTTTTGTCGCTGGAGACACGATGTAAGCCCCTTTAGATACACCTTCTAAAGCTAGTTCAGCTGTATTTTTCAACGTTGGCAGACCTTGACGAGTTAATACAAGAGCTGTCGGTTTATCTTCTGATTCAAGAGCTAGCTTCCATGCTGCCGCTGTTTCATTTCCATCAGCTGGACGAATCACACCTAGGTTTGGCATCGCACGTAAAGAAGCTAATTGTTCGATTGGTTCATGAGTAGGACCATCTTCTCCTACTGCAATACTATCGTGAGTAAACACGTATGTGACTGGAAGCTTCATTAAAGCAGCTAGACGAATTGCTGGACGTAAGTAATCTGAGAATACGAAGAATGTTCCTCCAAATACTTTCACACCGCCATGTAACGCCATTCCATTTAAAGCAGCACCCATTGCGAATTCACGGACACCGAACCAGATATTACGACCGCTATATTCACCAGGGACAAGATCTGCTTCTCCTTTAATCGTCGTGTTGTTAGAACCAGCCAAGTCAGCTGAACCGCCGATAAAGCTTGGCACGTTTTTCGCAATTGCATTCAACACTTCACCACTTGATGCACGTGTTGCTAATGATTTACCTTCCTCATATACAGGAATGTTTTGATCCCAACCTGTAGGCAGCTCACCTTTAACAGCAACTTCTAATTGACTAGCAAGTTCTGGGTATGCTTCTTTATAATTTGCAAATAAGTCTGTCCACGCTTGCTCTTTTTGACTTCCTGCTTGTACACATGCTTCTGTAAAGTAGCTGTACACTTCATCAGGAACGTGGAAATCTTTTTCAAACGTCCATTTGTAAGCATCTTTTGTTAATTTTAATTCATCTGCACCTAGTGGCGCACCATGAACAGATGATTTACCAGAACGGTTTGGTGAACCATATCCAATGACTGTTTTCACTTCAATTAATGTCGGACGATTCTCATCCGCTTTCGCTTCTTCAATCGCTTTCGCAATTTCACCTAAATCATTGCCATCTTCGACACGTAAATACTGCCAACCATATGCATCGAAACGCTTAGCTACACTTTCACTAAATGATTTATCTAAATCACCATCTAATGAAATATCGTTTGAATCATATAACACGACTAAGCGACCTAATTTTAAGTGACCAGCTAGTGAAGCCGCTTCTGCTGAAACACCTTCCATTAAATCACCATCGCCACAAATACTATATGTAAAATGGTCAACTACATTATAGCCATCTTGGTTATACGTTTCAGCTAAATGACGTTCTGCCATTGCCATCCCAACTGCCATCGCAATCCCTTGTCCAAGTGGACCTGTTGTCGCATCTACTCCAGCTGTATGACCGTATTCTGGATGTCCTGGTGTTTTACTTCCCCATTGACGGAAATTCTTTAAATCATCTAATGATAAATCATATCCAGATAAATGAAGTAAGCTATATAAAAGCATAGAACCATGACCTGCTGAAAGTACAAAGCGGTCTCTGTTAAACCAGTTTGGATTTTTTGGGTTATGGTTCATAAATTGAGTCCATAATGTATACGCCATTGGCGCTGCTCCCATTGGCATACCAGGATGACCTGAATTAGCTTTTTCAATTGCATCAATCGACAATGTTCGAATCGTATTGATGGCTAATGCATCGATTTTTTCTGACATTTTTAAAACTTCCTTTCCTTATATGTACTTCTTTATATTATAGTGACATTCCCAATATAACAACTAAAATCATGAGAACTTTACATAAAAAAAGAATACAACTAGTGTGTATTCTTTTTTCTCTTTCACTTAATGTAACCTTCTTTTTGCTTTAATATCTTTAATTTTTTGTGGAGTTACGTCTTTTCCTTCTGGATCAATAACAGTCATATGCTCCAACGTATTAGACATAGATTGTCGAAACGTCTCTAAATATTCGCTCCGGAGCTTCGTTTGCTCCTTTGCCTCTTCCATTGTTAAGCCGACTTCTTTAGATTTTTTAGATAACTCATTAATACGAGCTAATTTTTCTTTTGATAGCATGCTCTCGCTCCTTCTATATATAACAGATACTCACATCGTATTAAAAAAGAAGCAAAATTACAAGTTCTCTGATTCATTGTCCTCACTTGTTTGCGCGTATTCAAGAAAACGCCGATGAACGGTTGCTTTTGACACGTTATAGCCAAATCCTCTTAATGTTGCAGCAATATCAGCAAAAGTAAGTCCATTGACCCGCAATCGAACAATCTCTTCAATCGGCACTTCTTTACGATCTCTTCCACCAGCCTGCCCTCGATTTGAAAGGTTTTTTTGCGGACGATACCCATTCTCCACCGCTCGAATCATACCACGCTTAATTTTTAAATTATGTAGTTTTCTTTGATACTCTTCTACAATGCTTACGATTTGAATAACCATAGCATCTGCATCTGACAATTCCATTTCACCATCATGTGTTAACGTATAAATCTTAATACCTTCCTTTAAAATCAGATGAAAAAGAGCGATTTTTGCATTTCCTCTGCCTAATCTTGTCTCATCTTGAATAAGTAAAGTATCTGCTTCTTGGTTTTTAAACCATTCTAGCATTTGAAAAATGCCATCACGATTCAGCTCATATCCACTAGCTTGCTCTTTCACAATATGAACAACTTCCATATTTAGTTTGTTGGCTAACTTGATAAGCTCTTCTTCTTGTCTAGTTAAAGAGGTTGTTTGAGATTCTTTTTCCGTACTGACTCGACAATAAATGACTGCTTTCATAACTTACCTACCTTTATTCAGCACTTGCCATACTTTGAATATGCTCATCCTGAGTAACAGGGATGATGATTGTTTCACCTGGCTGCAAAGCATCTGCACGTACTTCATTATATTCTTCTATCCAATCAATGAATTCCGCTTTTGTCAAATGACTTTCTTCATACCGATTAGCGATGCTCCATAATGTATCGCCTTCCTCTATGAGAATGGACTGGAAATGTGCTGAAGAGTCTTCTTGAATTGTAAGAGAGAATAAGATTGATAAAAGAAACACAGCACCTGCTACCACGATAGTATAAAAATACTTTTTATAAAAAGCCTTCAATGAAAACCCCTCCGCCACGAATGTTTGTTCTGTTAATTCGAATTATAAAGCGAACAAATATTCCTGTCAATATTTAATCTAGAACTTATGTTTGTACCCTATAACACATCATGGTATACTATAGAAAAAAGATGAGGAGAAGAGGTGTTTCAAATGACAAAGCTATCCAAACGTCAACAAGATATTCTTAATTTTATAAAAGAGGAAGTCCAAAAAAAGGGATATCCACCATCTGTAAGAGAAATCGGCGAAGCAGTTGGTCTTGCTTCTAGTTCAACCGTGCACGGACATTTATCACGCTTAGAAAGTAAAGGATTAATTAGACGTGATGCTACAAAACCACGAGCTATTGAAATCCTTGATCTAGATAAAGACAGCCAAATCCCACAAAGCAACGTTATTAATGTTCCACTTCTTGGAAAGGTTACAGCTGGCCTGCCTATTACCGCAATCGAAAATATTGAAGAATATTTTCCTCTGCCAGCGAATATGGCTCCTCATGATGAACAAGTGTTTATGTTAGAAATTATGGGTGAAAGCATGATTGAAGCAGGTATTCTTGACGGAGATTATGTGATTGTTAAACAGCAAAAAACAGCTAATAATGGGGATATTGTCGTAGCCATGACAGAGGAAAATGAAGCTACGGTAAAGCGATTTTTTAAAGAGGAAAGCTACATCCGATTGCAACCTGAGAATTCCACTATGGAACCAATTCTTTTACATGATGTAACTATTCTCGGAAAAGTCATTGGATTATATCGTCATATTCAATAAAAGCGCAACTCGCGCTTTTTTTTTATTTTAACCCTTTTTTCTCTAATTCTTCCTTTTGAATTCTTGCTTTTTTCGTCAACACATATGTGTTTTTATATACCGCATACATATTAACAACCAATGTGATAAATGCTGATAGCAGCCAAATAAATGCACTAATACTGTCCTCAGTAAACCAGTCCAATTTAATTCCAATCGTACTTAGGAAAAATAATAAAGCTGATAAAAAACCGGCCAGTAACGTTAAGAGGTCTTTAACCATTACATTCTCCCCTTAAATAAGCGATGTCAGATTAGCAATGATATCATACTTGTCCATTTTTAAAGTACGTCATCAACTTACCTCTTCTGCATCATTATTTTATGCACATTATTAAAGAAAGGTGATACAATCCCTAGCACTATTTTCCATCATCCCTCTATAATTATATAAACCCGAATGGATTTTCTGACATGATCCCATCTATTCGAAGCCAAAAATCAACAGAGAAACATTCTTATATCTACTTAGCAAGTTGAAGATATATTAGGATACTCACGCAAACGCACCTTCTCAGCACTAGGTTCTCCAGAAATGCACTATAGAAAAACAGACCACAAAGTTCTAATCGTACATCTTAGGTTATAAGAATAAATAACTAATTTAGAGGGGGGGAATTTAACAACAATTAATTACTTATAGTTTACTAACACCGCTTTAGCTAAGGTTATATTAAATAGCCTTTGTTAAAAATCGTATAAATCAACAATATTCATTAACAAAGCCCTTAAATAAAAGAATTAACGAGACGCTCCTTATAATATAGCCTTTTCTAAAGCAGCCCTCTTTCTTATTAACTACATCTCTATTATCCAACTTATCTGCCTATCGCTCGATGATGTTGAGCTGTTATGCATTGTTATTCTGCTTTAATTAAATTCCCCTACATGATATTTGTTCAATAAGCGCTCTTGAACATATTGCCTACATTCAGGAGATAATAAAGACCTTTCAGGATGAATGATGTCTCCAAAAGGCTTATCATCCAAAAATTTAACTTCTCCTTCAAATTCTCTCTCTAAAATGGCATCATAACCCTTTATTTTCACAAAAGTAGTGTTAAATCCCGTTGTGACAAAATCTACTATATGTAAAACATGCTGACGTTTTTCAGACATTGTGTATACCTCCTCCATTTAATATATAATTACATCAAAATCTATTGAAGAGCGTATGTCAATATATTTGATAAAAGATAAAAAACCGCTAGCGCTTAAAGCTTCAACAGTTCGAATAGTACAGGCTTCTATGTAGAAATACATCGATACCCCCATTAACATAACACGAATCATTTACAAACATATAATTGGTAATGAAGATTATCATCATTCCATACAAACTTAAAAAGTATAAAAAAAGACACCTCATTTAGGTGTTTTTCGTCATTGAATCTAATTATTGACAGACTTCTAAGCTTCTTACAAATCTGTTGTTTGCTCAAGCAATTGATCAATATCTACTCTTTTTCGATCTACAAAACAAGTCTCACCGACTGCATTACCTGTATCCTCCAATAATTTATCAATGTCTATTTGTTTCATACCAAAAACTCCTTGAGGATATTTCTAAAAAAAAGACGGCCAGTACTAAAAAGAAACTGACCGTTTATGAAAAAAAAAAGCAATTAAAGTAATAACATTATTACTCTACTTATCATAAATTTTTTGTCGGTTTTTGTCGACAAGTAAATTACGTCATAATATCAATAATTTCACAATACTTAAAAGACACATGTGAGCCTTAGTACAAAAAGTTAGCCTTTTTCTTAGCCAGTCCTAATATTCCCTCTGTGCTTTCTCTCTCATTTTATAGAGCCAAGCAAATAAGTCCAAAATTGGCCTGCTGTCAGCAATATCATTTAACAATTCGCCATCCTTCTTCCTTATCACGACAATCCTATGTTTGATTTTCTGTACATACTCTTTTACTTAATAGGCAAAACAAAAGAGCGAGCACTTAATAAATTAAATGTTCACTCTTTTCATCCCTCAAAACATTCATTTTACGGTTGATGGCTATTTTGATATGCCGTTGCAATAGCTTGCGCCTGTTGAAATTCTTGTTGCGCTTGTTGAACATCTTGTTGTTCTTTTTTAAGTTGTTGCTGTGCTTGCTGTAAGTGCTGATTTTCAGTTTGTACTAATTGCTGCGCTTGAAGTAATTGCTGACTTTCTATTTGCAACTTTTGATAGGCCTTTTGGACATCTTGCTGCAATTGTTCCAATTGCTGTTGTTCCTGAAGAGTAGAAGGTTGAATACTTTGTAATTGTTGATGCGCTTGTTGGACAGCTTCTTGCGCTTGTTGCATTTGCTGTTCGCTTGTACTAGATTGCGCTTGTTTCACAGCTTGTTGAACAGATTGAGCCACTTCTGGCAATAACAACTGTTGATTTAGTTGTGTCATAAAAAAAGCCTCCAATAATTATTATTTATTACTTAAAATGCTCTTTCATTATCGTGCTCATAATAGCTGTTTCTATGCTATAACTCAGTTCAAGCGCATCAGTATGATCCCAAACAATTAATGCAAGATTTTTGCTTATCCCATACATCGCTCGTATAAAAATGAGCATAAAAGGCAACAACTTTTTTATGCTATTTTTATCCATGTTTTTTATTAAATTAAAATGAGACTTTAAAAATAAAAAGACTGCCCAAAAGGGCAGCTTTTCATTTTTAACAGTATGCACCATATCCATAGGCTGGAGCAGCATATCCGCCACCAAATCCACCGCAGAAACTAGCTCCAACGATAATTAAGAGAATAAACAATACAACTAAAAAGGCAAATCCACCACCAAATCCACAGCCTCTGTCAAATCCATCACAACAATCATCTCTACGAACGCCAGACATACTATCACTCCTTATTTGTTTTAAGGAGGTACTTAAATGGGTTAATTTATTCTATGTTCCATATAGATTAATGACACAATTTATTTTACTTCTGCTCTCACAAACATAATTCCGAAGGTGAACGGGTTCATTTCGTTAATTCTCTAATTTTCTGCCTTGACAATAAAACTGGTTAATAGCTCTTCATCAATAGAAACATCACTCTTCCAAAGTCCTGGTTTATCTAAGGAGAATTTCGCACCACTTTTGTTATTGTCAATCTCCCATTCATAAAGTTGAACAGTCTCTTTGGTTTTCTTATGAGTGGCTAACATTTTGTACTTCTTCACATTTAAATTAGTGGGATTATCAAAAAAGTAAACATCATAGTGCCTACCCTGCCCAACTGGAAATACTGGTTCATCAGCTTCACCATTAACCTTAATATTTTAGAAGCAACAATTTTTACGAAAAATCCAACTAAAAAGAAGACAAATAAAAAATTATTATGGTACCTCTTATAAAAAACTAAAAATCCCCTCTCCTATTATGGAGAAGGGGTCGCATCCGTCGCTAGAAAGAAGCTTCACTATTATAACAACTTGAACAGTTTTTATACAATTATTTAGAACAGTATGTCCCAATTCTTGATACCGACAATGCCATCTACAACAAGTCCCTTACTCTCCTGATAAGCTTTCACGGCTTTTCTGTAGCCGAACCATATTCTTCTCTATCTACTTTCACACACAAGACACACTGGATACATTCAACTTCTTCTCTTTTTTATTTTTATTAAATATTGTTAATAACAGTCGATTCCATAGACTAAACACTCTAAAAATTTTTCATCGTATCATTACATTTTTGTAATAATTAGTTTATAATGTTAAATATTTATTTAATTTTGGTTTTTAGTCACAAATCAGCAGGAGGTAAGTCATGAATACAAAAACTTCATCTCTTAAACATCTGGAAACTTCCATTTGTTATTTGAGAACTCATATGATTACTATTGGAATATCAAAAGGACTTACGCATTCTGATACGATTAAGTACAGTCAAAAGTTAGATATTTTATTGAATGAATACCAGAAAATTAAATCAAACTGATAGCACTTTTAAAAGTGCTTTACGACCTCTTAAATTCCCCTGTATCAAGTGAATCCAAAATACATACAGTAATATACAGAGCAAGGCGTTTAGTCATCGAGATCAACACCAGTGAGCCTTGCTCTTTTATTGTGCATTCTGTTCATTAAGTTGCTTTCTTTATTTTCTCATTAACTGCTTGCTCAATCCCTGTTCATTAACAAACGCCTTAGTTACTTCATACATTATTTAAAAAACGGGGTTGAACTTCATGGCGAAATGGATTGACGTATCAACATCACGACATCAATTAAAACTTTTTGATGGAAACAGACTTATAAAAACTTACCCAATTGCAGTTGGAAAAATATTGTCACCAACACCTTCCGGGACATACACGATTATCAATAAACAGCCTAACCCCGGCGGACCATTCGGAGTGCTTTGGATGGGATTATCAAGGCCCCACTACGGTATACACGGAACAAATAATCCAGCTTCAATCGGTAAGAATGTCTCACATGGATGTATTAGAATGTTTAATCATGATGTTCTAGACTTATCATCTAGAGTTCCAATTGGTACTGGGGTTTCCATTCATAAATAAATCGGTTAACCTTGCTCCTTTGCTGCGTAGTTTTGGTCTACTCTCCACTTTCAAACTTCAAGAAAGCATTCCTAAACACTAGCACTTTTTATCCAGCAATCAATATATGAACGAATGACATATACTGAAACTAACCTACTTGATAAGGAGGGCATCCTTTTGGATACTGTACTTGCCGTTTTTGGAAATAAAGGAATTATGTGGGTGATTTGCTCAGTTGTTGTTTGTGTTTCCATATACGGATTCATATCATTCGACTATTTTTTAAAGTAATCACTACATAACTGGTCTTCTTGCCTTTATAGACAAGGAGACTGGTTACTGATGAAAAGAGCAAACCATTAAATAAGTCACTAGATTTTCAAGAGGCCAGCCAAGATACAAGTAAAATATTTGGAGGTATGAAACCTACAAAGGTAATAAAAAAGCCCCGATACTAGTAGTATCAAGGCTTTCAGTTGATTAATACATTGTCATGTATTGATCGCGTTCCCATAGGTGTACTTGCGTACGGAACATATATGATGTTGGAAATGAGAAATGTACTGAATGCGATCCCCTTGTATGATGGTGTTTTTAGGCACTTCTTCATATTTAACTAACAATAATCAATATATAAATATTGACAGTTTTTAGTCATATTTTGGTCGAGCGTACATGCTTGACTTTATTATTTCCACCTCTTCAAATAATAAAAATAACCATAAAATTAATCGTTGACCAATTGTTAAGCCATGATTATCATATTTATATACTTGGCTAAATACATCATCAATCAATGGCTTATTATTTGATTTACGCTCGATGATTAGAACTGGAACTTTATCATTATTTTTAATGGCGTAAACATCTGCTATGTAATCAATCTTTCCAAAAGTGATACCGTTCTTTTTAAATGAATCTTGAAGCAAATATCGTGGCTGCAATTTAAAGCTTGTGATTTGTTCAGATAAAAGTAGCTATTTTAGCTGCTCATAATATTTACTTTCAGCGATGCTATCAAATTTATGGCCATCTACTCTGACCTTCTTGTTGCCGTATTTTGCGGCCATTATTCGGTTCCCTCCCACTCAATCACTTCCATCATCATTCCGTAGCACGGACACTTCTTTTTAGGAACTACCATACCGAGCAATTCCTCGACATGGCAGTCTTTGCAGATGTATTCAAACACCTTATGCATCCTTCTTCCTTTGACTTCTCTTCTTACGGAAAAATAACTGTCTCAATTGTTTTCTGGCTTGTTGATTCCTCTTGATAGCCTCTTCGAAAGCTCGACGATATTCTATTGCTTTCAATACATCTTCTTCTTTTAAAAGTGGATGTTCAGCAAAATGAGCAGAGAAACCTTTTGTCTGGAGATCGGTGAATCCGTTTACCCAGGAACCTTCAAAACATCCGTTTTCGCATTTTTCATGTATTTCAACAACAGAACCTTCGTAAGCATATCTTTGATGATGATGAACTTCGCCACTACAGATAAGACACTCTGGTCCAGGGTTGGTATTGAACCGTTGAAAATCATATGCATCCTCACCGTATTCCTTAAACAACGCTTTATTTATAGCTCTATACCTTGTTCTCCCACTCATCCTCAAGCACCCTTTCTTTCTTCTACAAGAACAGGATTAATTTCAAAATTATCAAATGATTCATTGTAAAAATCTCCTGGTGTATAGTAACGATCTAAGGCATTCTGTTCTTCTTCTGAATAGCAAATCATTTTATGCCTCGCGATTCCTTCTTTTTCCCAGAAGATAACGAAATAAGGACCAAAGCCATTAAAACCAATCGCATTAACCTTCCCCATCACTACACCTCAATTCCAGCTTTAAATAATTTAGAAAAATCCTTTACATAAAATACGGCTCCGTTTTGCATTTTGATACACATACTTTCATTATTTTTAATGACTTCTACAATATATTTAGGGTTGATTACTACATAGTGAATCAAAAAGAATACTACTTATCCTCTTTCAGGGTTTTTCTCCCAAACAAAATAGAACATATACTCCTATTTTAGTTTTAAAAGGAGCGATAAAAAACGGCTAGTATTAGAAAGTATAATAAAGAAAGGTGAAAAAAATTACTCTTATGAATATCGCATAAGATACAAAGATCCATTCACTCAAGAATTCAAGGAAAAATCGAAACGTGGTTTTAAATCTGAAAAGGAAGCTATGCACGCTACTGTAAAAGGAGAGATTAGAATTGAACAAGGACATGAAGTTGCAGATAAATCTTTGAAATCGTACTTAAACACATGGCTGGAAGAATATAAAAAAGGGAACAGTTGCTAAAAATACTTTTGAACTGCATGAACATAATATTAAAAATCACATGGTCCCCTACTTCAAAAATATTCTTTTGAAAGACGTTAAGCCCGTTATGTATCAAAAGTTCATTAATCAACTAGCTGCCAAAGGTTATAGTAAACGAACAATAGAAATTATACATGGCACAATGTATAACGCTTTTGAAAAAGCTGTGACCCTAGGAAAAGCCCAAAAGAATCCTTGTGTTGGCGTCACGATGAAAGGTAAACAGAAAGAACGTGAAGTAAAGTTTATTGAACCAGAACACATCGGCGATTTTTTACAAGCAGCTTATGAATATGGATATGTCTACTGGATTTTTTATAAAGTGCTCATTGAAACAGGTTTACGAAAAGGTAAAGCCGCTACTCTTCAGTGGACAGATATTGACTTAAAAGAGGAGACAATTAGTATTACTAAATCACTTGACTTTAAAGAGGCTAGTAAAGATCCAAGTAAAATGTTTGGTAATACCAAAAACTATAATTCCAAACGAGTTATCACAATAAGTCATGCACTTGCTAATGACCTACGTTTTCATCAAAAGTATCAAAACCAAAACAAATTAGCTTTAAAAGATAACTATCATCATGATCTAAATCTAGTCCTTTGTAGAAATGATGGAAACTATATGCCAAAATCAAGTCTTTTTAACTCATTCTCTTGAATCTTAAAAAAAGCCGGATTACCGGAACTTCCGATTCACTCAACGCGGCATACACATGCTGTATTACAACTTGAAGCAGGAGCTAGCATGAAATATTTACAAGAACGACTTGGGCACGGTAGTATGCAAATCACATCTGATGTTTATTCGCATATAAGTAAAAAACTCGATAAGGTTGCGATGAGCAATTTTGAAGAATACATGAATAGCATTTTGTCTTGAATGTGAGTATTTTGTGGGTGTTTTATACAAAATTATATTATAAATAAAATCACCCACAAAATAAAAACCGTTGACGCTTAGAGCGCCAACGGTTCTATTGATTAATACATTGTCATGTATTGATCGCGTTCCCATGGATGTACTTGCGTACGGAACATATCCCACTCGATTTCTTTCGCTTCAACAAAGTGTTCTAAAAGATGCGCACCTAACGCTTCTTTAACAACTTCGTCAGATTGTAATACTTGTAATGCAGCTGCTAATGTAGCTGGTAGGTCAACAATACCTACTTCTTCACGCTCTTCTTTTGTCATAACATAGATGTTACGATCAACTGGAGCTGGAGGAGTTAGGTTATTTTTAATACCATCAAGACCTGCTTTAAGGATAACAGCTAGTGCCAAGTATGGGTTAGCCGCTGGGTCAACGCTACGTACTTCAACACGAGTTCCTAGACCGCGTGAAGCTGGAATACGGATTAGCGGGCTACGGTTTTGAGCAGACCATGCTACGTAACAAGGTGCTTCATAACCAGGTACTAGACGTTTGTAAGAGTTAACTGTTGGATTTGTCACAGCTGTGAAACCTGGGGCATGCTTGATTACACCAGCAATGAATTGTTCAGCTGTTTCGCTAAGTTCTAACTTACCTTCTGTATCATAAAATGCATTTTCATTTCCTTTGAATAAAGAAACGTTACAGTGCATACCTGAACCATTTACACCGAATAATGGCTTTGGCATGAATGTTGCATGAAGACCATGCTTACGAGCAATTGTTTTAACGACTAATTTAAATGTTTGAATGTGGTCACATGCTGTGATAGCATCTGCATATTTAAAATCGATTTCATGTTGACCAGGAGCTACTTCATGGTGAGATGCTTCGATTTCAAAGCCCATTTCTTCTAACTCAAGTACGATATCACGACGGCAGTTTTCCCCTAAATCTGTTGGCGCAAGGTCAAAGTAGCCACCTTTATCATTCAATTCTAGAGTTGGCTCACCTTTCTCATCTAATTTGAATAAGAAGAATTCTGGCTCTGGTCCAAGATTGAAGTTTGTGAAGCCCATTTCTCTTGCTTCAGCTAAAACACGTTTTAAATTATTACGTGGGTCACCTTCGAATGGTGCTCCGTCTGTCTTGTAAATATCGCAAATTAAACGAGCTACTTTTCCTTTTTCAGCTGTCCAAGGGAACACTACCCAAGTATCTAAATCTGGATATAAATACATATCAGATTCCTCGATACGTACAAACCCTTCGATAGAAGAACCGTCAAACATCATTTTATTATCTAATGCTTTCCCTAATTGACTTACTGGAATTTCTACGTTTTTAATAGTTCCTAAAATATCTGTAAATTGAAGACGAATGTATTTAACATTTTCTTCTTTTGCTAAACGAGTAATATCTTCACGTGTATACTTTGCCATGATCTATTCCTCCCCAAATGTGTAAAACTAATTATTTTTAATGGAAAAAGCGAGACATATCACCTTGTCGTAAAGATGTACGGTACTTACCGCCTTGCAATAATTCCGTTCGAAGAATTTTTCGCAACTCCACTTCACTTAGGTCTTGTCTAATCTTTTCCGCTTGCTCGCTGTCTTGTTCTTGAAGAGCCCCCTCATTCTTCACGGTAAAAATTTTTTTAATACCGGCTAGGTTCACTCCTTGCTCGATTAAATCCTTAATTTCGAGCAATCGATCGATATCATTTAATGAGAATAGACGACGATTGCCTTCCGTTCTCATCGGAGTAATTAATTGATGCTCTTCATAATAACGAATCTGGCGCGCAGACAACTCTGTCAATTGCATCACGATTCCTATAGAAAAAAGAGGCATCGAACGCCGAATGTTGTTGCCGCTCATTAAGCATCCTCCTTTTGTTTATCATAGTTTTATTTTATGCTATGTAATTTTATTTGTCAATGCAATGTTATGTTTTATAACATAAATATTTTTTACTTTGCTGAATTGCAAGTTAATTCAAAATAGAGAGCCAATAGGAAGTTGGCCACTCTAGTTATTCTATCATACTATTTATAATGTAATAAGCTTCTTAGATAATAAATTATCTACGGCTGTTAAAACTGCCATCTTCACATGAGCATACGTTAAGCCCCCTTGAACATAGGCAACAAAAGGAGCGCGAGTTGGACCATCTGCTGTCAATTCAATGCTCGCTCCTTGAATAAATGTTCCTGCTGCCATAATAACATCATCCTCATAGCCTGGCATATAAGCAGGATACGGAGTCACATGTGAATTGATTGGAGATGCAAACTGAATTGCTTGACAAAAAGCAACCATCTTATCCTTATCATCAAATTGAACAGATTGAATAAGATCGGTGCGTTTAGCATTCCATTTAGGCGATGTATTCATCCCGAGTCTCTCTAAAAAGGCTGCGGTAAACATCGCCCCCTTTAATGCTTGTCCTACAACATGCGGAGCAAGGAAAAACCCTTGGTACATTTCTTGTAAGCTATAAAGAGACGCCCCTGCTTCTGCTCCAATACCAGGTGATGTTAATCGATATGCACAAGCTTCTACCAGCTCTTTTTTACCGACGATATAGCCGCCTGTTTTCACTATACCACCGCCTGGGTTTTTAATGAGTGACCCCGCCATTAAGTCGGCTCCTACGTGGCATGGCTCCTTCGTTTCTACAAATTCACCGTAACAATTATCAACGAACACAACAATATTCGGATTAATCTCTTTCACAAAAGCAATAGCTGCTTCGATTTCCTCAATCGTAAAAGATGGACGTGTTGCATATCCTTTTGAACGCTGAATTCCAATCATTTTTGTATTCGGTTTAATGGACTGTTTAACCGCCTCGAAATCAATAGCTCCTTCAGCGGTTAACGAAACCATATTATAGTCAATATGGAAATCTCGTAAAGAACCTACCCCTGTACCACGAATTCCAACAATTTCTTCAAGTGTATCATACGGTTTTCCCGTAATATAAAGCAGTTCATCACCTGGACGAAGAATGCCAAACAATGCCGTTGAAATAGCATGTGTACCAGAAATAATTTGCGGGCGAACAAGACCCGCTTCTCCTCCAAATACATCTGCATAGATTAATTCCAGCGTATCTCTTCCGACATCATCATACCCATACCCTGTTGACGGGATAAAATGAGAATCACTGACCCGATGTGCTTGAAAGCTGCGAAGCACACGAAATTGATTTTCTTCAATTCGCTCTTCTATTTTCTTATGTAATGGAGCAATCATCGCCTCTATTTCTTTTACAATCGGTTGCAAAATTTCCCCATTTGTTAAATATTGATACATGTTGTTTCCCCTTTATATTGTAAATTTCTCTAGTAAGCCTCTAATCGGGTGATTGGTTAAACAAAAACCCCTGCATTCATAACACTCACTTTCTTCATTAAAAGCGAGCGTCCGCAATATTGTTTCATTCTTCAACTGCGCAAGTAATCTTCCTTCCGTAGAAGGCAGTGAAACGTGGTAGCTTGCCATCTCACTTATCATACTTTGCTCAATTGTCTCTAAAATTGTTTCCACATCTCCTTGATCATAGGCACTAATCAGTAAAGATTGGTCTTTTGATGTCGGCAAAAATTCGGCATGCTTGCAATCCCTCTTATTATACAACGTAAGCATCGGAATGGAAGTAGCTTCTAAGTCTTGCAATAAATTTTCTACGGTCGTTTGATGATTAAAGTAATCAGGATTCGATGAATCGACGACGTGTAACAGTAAGTCAGCTTCCTTCACTTCCTCTAAGGTTGAGCGGAAAGCCGCAATAAGAGAAGTAGGTAAATCTTGAATAAATCCAACCGTATCTGTCATTAACACCGTAAAGCCACTTGGCAATACAGCTTTACGAGTAAGGGGATCCAGCGTAGCAAATAGCAAATTCTCTTCAAATGCAGCTGCTTCCGTTAATCGGTTAAACAATGTTGACTTTCCGGCATTTGTATACCCTACAAGCGCTATTTGAAACGCCTTATTTCGCTTACGCCGCTCTCGGTACCGGTCACGATGATCAGCGATTACTCGCAACTGACTCTTAATTTCATCAATTTTACCTCGAATATGACGACGATCGCTTTCAAGCTTCGTTTCCCCAGGTCCTCTCGTTCCGATTCCACCACCAAGCCTAGATAAAGCCGTTCCTTGGCCAACTAAACGAGGAAGCATATATTGCAGCTGAGCAAGCTCAACCTGCAGCTGACCTTCTCTTGAACGAGCACGCTGAGCGAAAATATCTAAAATCAATTGCGTTCGATCAATGATTCGCGCTTCCAACTGGTTCGAAAGATTACGAATCTGACTTGGAGATAATTCATCATTAAAAATAATTAAATCCGGCTCTAGTTCTGCTTCTAAATTTTGAAGTTCTTCAATCTTTCCTTTTCCTATGTATGTGGCCGGATGGATACGCTCCCGTTTTTGAGTAACCGTCAGCAACACTTCACCATTTGCTGTATGAGTTAATGATGCAAGTTCCTCTAATGAATAATGAAAGCGGGCATCATCTTCCACTGTTTGACATCCAATTAAAATCGCCGTTTCTTTTTCAGCATTTTGCAAATAGGGCACCATCCTTATCCAAAATCATTCAACTCATCATACCAAAAAAATAAATAAGATTAAAACTTTCACAAACTAAAATAGAGCATTTCCAAAAAGAAAAGAACATGATAAAATCAATTTTAGTTTGCGACAAGATTAATGAAAAATCCTCACTGTTTATACATTTCAAATAAAATTTAACTTATAGAGGGAATCCATATGACCTGGGAATTTTTAAGCATAATTGGAACAATTGCTTTTGCGATTAGCGGGGCAATCATTGCTATGGAAGAAGAATATGATTTATTGGGTGTATATATTTTAGGCATCGTAACCGCATTTGGCGGTGGAGCAATCAGAAATTTATTAATTGGTGTCCCTCCTTCAACACTATGGGACCAAGGTACGTTCTTTACAATTGCTTTAATATCGATTACTATCGTGTTCTTCTTTCCAAA
Source organism: Peribacillus sp. Hz7 (assembly GCF_042136355.1). Lineage (NCBI taxonomy): Bacteria > Bacillati > Bacillota > Bacilli > Caryophanales > Bacillaceae > Peribacillus > Peribacillus sp. Hz7. The sequence continues at coordinate 671,989 of NZ_JBHHJV010000001.1, read as the reverse complement.
CAATTCATTAAAGCATTGGGACAAATGGGGAAATTTCACCGATGCAATCGGATTAGCTGCTTTTGCTATTCAAGGAGCACTATATGCAATTGAGCTCGATCTTCCAGTGAGCGCGGTTATTGTAGCAGCTGTCTTAACTGGCTGCGGAGGCGGAATTGTCCGTGATGTTCTCGCAGGACGTAAACCGCTCGTATTCCGTAAAGAAATCTATGCAGTTTGGGCAATTGCAGCAGGGATGATTCTAGGCTTAGAACTTGCCACAAATACATGGGAATTATATGCTCTCTTCATCATTATTACAGCATTACGTGTCCTTTCCTACACACGCAACTGGGAACTGCCAAATAAAAAATTGCCTCAAAACATGTAAAAACGGCCTAAAGCCGTTTTTTTGTTCTCTTATTCACTCTGTTCATTAAAAACAAAATCTTGACTTCGTAATGTCATTAAATCTGCCTTATCATAACTATCTTCATGCAATAAGCGCATCGCTTGTGTTCGAATCGCTTTTTCAATGACATTACGAATATAGCGGCCATTCGAAAAGGAAACAGGACCTTGCAAGGAGCGAAGTACAACTAGATGTTCGCGCAGCTTTCGCTCTGCATCACGACTGATGACATACTCCCGCTCTTCTAGCATCAAATCCGCTATCTCCATTAATTGATCTGTTGTATAATCAGGAAATTCAACAACAAGCGGAAATCGTGACAATAAACCAGGGTTTAAGCTAAGAAAATAATCCATTTCACGTGAATAACCCGCTAGAATCAAAATAAATTCATGCTGCTTATCCTCCATATGCTTCACAAGCGTATCAATCGCTTCTTTCCCAAAATCTTTTTCTCCTCCGCGTCCTAACGAATACGCTTCATCAATAAACAAAATTCCCCCAAGTGCTTTCTTCACTAAATCTCGTGTTTTTTGAGCTGTATGACCAATATATTCCCCAACTAAATCCGCACGCTCTGCTTCTATTAAATGTCCTTTTGTTAACACATTCATCTTATGAAATAATTTACCGATTAAGCGTGCAACCGTCGTTTTCCCAGTGCCAGGATTCCCTTTAAACATCATATGCAACGCTTGTCGTCCAGCCTTCAAACCACGTTCCTCACGCTTCTTATTGACATAGATCCATGCATAAATTTCTTTAATTAACTTTTTCATCTCTTCCATGCCGACTAATGTTTCAAGCTCCGCCTCGATTTCTTTCAAAGCAATATGCTGTTCAGAAAGGTCTCGATCATATAATTCCCTAATAGGCACATCCTTTTGTATCACGTTTCTTTTTTCTCCATTAAAGACAATATTAATTTGCCCATTATTTTTCATTCGGATTGGTTGCTCCACATCATCACCTCGCCATTCCCGACCCCTTATTCCTATAATTTATTAGGAAATTAACTCTTCTCAGCTAGCCTTCCGTCGAAAAATACGACGGAATCAGACAATTATTTTACTAAAAAAAGACACTTCAACATATTAACTATGTTTTTCGTCATTTCTTTTAAGAAAATGTCAGTTTCTGCGCTTTCCCAAGAAATAATCCACCTATCTATTATTCATCTATATTCAGAAAAGCAGGAAATCATTCTTTGACCATTCGAAAAGGATTCCGAACAAAAGTGTAAGTACCAAAAAACAAAAGGCGGAAGTCACCCTACCTTTACTCTGCGAGGCAACCTACAAATCAATGAGCAGGAATGCTAGCACTTAACACAGCCCAGTGCCCAAAATCAACAGCATCATAAAACAGAGCTTATACAATAAAAAAAACAGGCTCCATAAGCGCCTGTTTTTCTCTCATCTATTTATTCTTTCACTTCATATTCAATTTGAACATTTCGTTGTGGAGCAAAAGTAGAAATCGCATGTTTAAATACTAATTGTTGCTTCCCTTCAGATTCAAATAGCACGGTAAAATTGTCAAAGCCTTTAATTTGCCCACGAATTTGAAAACCGTTTAATAAAAATACTGTCACATAAGTATTGTCTTTTCTCAGTTGGTTTAAAAATTGGTCTTGAATATTTACCGATTGTTTCATCACTTCGTCCTCCTCTTTTCTCTCTACTTGTACTTATTCGCCTTTATCATGAGCTTTCCTGCAATAAATTCCGATATTTCGTTGATTTTTTTTGAAAATTCGGCAATATCAGTCATATCAAACCAAGAAACATCCATTTTATTGCGAAACCACGTAAGTTGACGTTTGGCATAACGGCGAGAGTTTTGTTTTAAAGCCTCAATTGCCTCTTTTTCACTCATTCGCCCTTCCAGATAATCATACAGTTCCTTATAACCAATCGCTTGAATTGATTGACAATGTTTTAAGCCTTGTTCAAAAAAACCTTGCACTTCCGAAACAAGCCCCTCTTCCACCATCATATCCACTCGATTGTTAATACGCGCATATAATAAATCGCGCTCCATCGTTAACCCGATGATACATGTATCATATTTCATTTCAGTCGGCTGTTCATTTAACTGCTCACTCATTGTATGTCCTGTGCAATGATAAATTTCAAGCGCACGAATCACACGCCTCACATTATTCGGATGGATACGCTCCGCACTTTCGGGATCAATCCTCTGTAGTTCCGCAAAAACAGCCTCTATTCCCGCCTCTTTCACGCGTTGTTCTAACTCCGCTCGATATAGCGGGTCGGATGGAGCTTCAGAGAATTGATAATCATAAATTACAGACTGTATGTATAATCCCGTTCCCCCCACTATAATTGGAAGCTTTCCTCGACTTTGAATATCGTCAATCATTACATTTGCTCTTTGTTGAAATTCAGCTGCACTAAACGGCTCATTCGGCTCTTTAATATCGAGCAAATAATGTGGAATACCTTCTTTTTCTTCCTCCTTTATTTTCGCTGTGCCAATATCCATTCCTTTATATACTTGCATGGAATCACCACTTATAATCTCACCATTAAATCGTTTTGCTAATTCAATACTTAACTTCGTCTTGCCCACAGCCGTTGGGCCAATAATAACAAGTAACTTTCCTTTTTGTTGTTTCAACATTCTTCACTGCCTTATATGATTTTTTCCTATCTTACCATAATTTCAGCGGAAGCTGTTAAACATCTAAACAGTATAGGTATCTCTCTACATTTTTATTCAGATAAAAATAGAAAAACAAATACATTTAAAAGGGCGAATGAAAGTGATTTCGACAACCAAAACTAATTTCTAGAAAAAAGAGGAGGAAAGATTATGGAAGAATTATTACACCCCATGCTGAGAACAGTTATTTCCTATATAATATTGCTTTTTGTTACTTACTTATTCGGAAAAAGAATGAATTCACAATTAAATTACCATAGCTTTGCTGTCGCTATTACAATCGGTTCATTCATCGCCAATATGGGATTTGATACCAATCTTAAATTTTGGCCAATACTTACTTCCTTTTTTATCTTAACGTTTGTTTTCTATCTTTCTTCTTATTTATCTTATCAAAATAAATTCTTGTACAAATACTTATCCGGACAACCCACTGCTATTATCGAAAAGGGAAAAATAAATGAGGTCAATATGAAGAAAGCCAAGTATTGCCTGTACGATTTACACCAACAATTAAGAGAAAACGGAGTATTCCAAATAGAAGAAATTGAAACGGCCTATCTTGAAGTAAGTGGTAAGCTTTCTATTCAACTAAAGGAGCAATACAAGCCTGCAACCAAACAATACATAGATCAGCTACATATGAAACGACCGGTTGAATTAATCATAGACGGAAAAATATTAGAGGAAAATTTAACTTCTACATACAATCAAGGATGGCTGCACATGCAATGCCAATCTAGAAATGTCAGCATTGAACAAGTTTCTTATGCGGTTGTAGGAACAAATGGTGTATTTTATACCTTAACTTAATTGGTCTAGCCAAGAAATCACTTTCTCGGAAAATAAGTTCATGTTTTATACGCCATATATATAAACCTAAATTAATTTTTCGGCATCATCCCATCTAGTTGGCGGAACGATTGGAGGCTCCTGCTTGCTCTTGCTCCATGAAACGATGGAAAAAGCCCTCATGTATTGTGAGGGCTTTTTCACGAATCTATTATTGTGTTACTAGACTTCTTTTATGACCATATAGCCAATCCGTATAGCTAAAATCATTTGCTGGACGTTTTGTAAAAATATCGTTACGAAGGGCAATTGTAATTGGATCTACAGCATGAATGATTTCTCCCCATTGACGTGCCGTTGTTTGAACACGTGCAGTACGAGGAATACGCTCTTCTTGGAACTCTTTGAAAGCGGCTTCAAAATTATCACCATGAGCTGCTAATACATCAGCTAATTTGGCAGCATCTTCTAATGCTTGAACTCCACCTTGAGCCAAGTATTGTAACATTGGGTGAGCAGCGTCTCCCATAAGTGTTATATTTCCTTTTGTCCAGTTATCAATTGGCAGACGATCATACATTGGCCAACGGATTTGTTTATTAATGAATGAAAGAGCTTTCTCAACTTTTGAATGACAGCCTTCAAATACTTGTGCCATTTCTTCTGGAGTTCCCCATTCAACAGATTCAGATGTATAAGTTGGGCTTTTGAATACAACAACTTGATTATATAATTCTCCACGGCGTACTGGGTACTGAACTACATGAAGATTTGGACCAATCCACATAATTACATCGTCCATTTCAGCATCTTCAGAAATTTCTTCAATTGGAATTGTACCACGATAAGCAACATATGCAGAGTTTACCATATCATCTTGAGCGAATAATTTACGTACATTTGATTTAATTCCATCTGCCCCAATGATTGCCTTACCTTTGATTTTCTCATCATGTTGGTTGATAAGGAATACGCCATCTTCATTTTCTTCCGCAGCAGTAATTGTCGTATTCGTATGAAGGGAGATTAAAGGATTGCTTTCACATGCTTCTAACAGCGATCTGTGTAAATCAGAACGGTGCAATACCATATACGGGAAACCATATCTCTCTTTAAATTCATCTCCTAGGTCTAAAGCCGTTAGTTCTTCTCCCGTAAAAGCATCTTTTAACACAAGTCGTTTTGGAAATACGGCAAATTCAGCAATACGATCTGCTACTCCAAGGCGAGTTAAAACAGCCATTGCATTTGGAGCCATTTGAATTCCTGCACCAACTTCCCCGAATTGTGGTGCTTGTTCAAAAACGGATGAAGCGTGACCAGCTTGTGCTGCAGCAAGAGCTGTTGCTAATCCACCAATTCCGCCACCAGCGATTAAAACTCTGTTTTCTGTGTTTGTCATAGAAATTCCTCCTAGTTTCTCTTAATTTAGTTTTAAAGAAGTAATAAGTGATTACTAAGGACAGCCTAAGAAGCATATAGTATACCTACATCTCTTAAGCTGCTTATTACTGCGATAATCTTTTTTTACTTTTACGGTAATATTGGTTTAAACTCAGAAGTCACTTCTTGCTGACCGTTGTTTCGCTCATATGCTTCTTGTTTTTCAATATCGAATTTTTCCATGATTGGAAGATCATTCGTCGTGAAGAAATACGTATCTTCTGCTGCAACATGTTCTACCCAAGCCCAGTTTGGAACACAGAAGAAATCTCCTTCTTCCCAATCGAAGCGAACGCCGTTAATAATACTGTAACCCGAACCTTTATACACTTGATGAATCGAAGCACTCGTATGACGCTGCGCTTTTGTACGGAAACCTTTCGGAAATTTCTGAATCCAAGCAGCAATCGTTGGGTTTGCTGTTTTACCTGTAGAAGGGTTAATAAATTCTACCGCATATCCTTCAAATGGATCTGGCTCAAACTGACTTAATGATTCAATCGCCTTATACGTATGCTCCCATTTATACGAACCTAGTGGAGCTATGGAAGGATTACGATCAGAAACAGGACGTAGCATACCTGCCGCATAACGTTGTGAACCAAAGTTATCCGGTACTTTCGGCTGTTCAATTCTTTCTGGGTAATTCTCAAAGAATGTACCACCCAATGCATAGATTGTTGGAATGTCTAAAATATCTGTCCAAATCATCGGTTTTGTGCCTTCATGACCATGACCATGCCATAAATTTTTTGGCGTAATAAGGAAGTCCCCTTCTTCCATGAAGATTCTTTCCCCTTGGACGATACTGTATGCGCCTTCCCCTTTCGTAATAAAGCGAAGGGCATTTTGAGAGTGACGGTGAGAAGGAGCTACTTCTCCTGGTTGTAACAATTGAACGGCTGCATATAGCGTTTGTGTCGTAGAAGCCCATCCCCAAGGTTGACGATAATCAAGACCTGGATTTTGCAAATAGATCGCTCTGCGTTCTCCACCGCGTTCCGGAGTAAAAATTTGAGCAGCTTCTAGTAATTTTTTCTCAAGCAGGCTGCCCTTCCAAAGATAGGCTTGTGCATGAGGCTCTGGAGATTTATGCATTAACGCCGGAATTGCTTCCCATAATGGTCCAAGATTATATTGACGAATATCAGCCGTAAAATCTTGTACAATTTTACTCTTCATAAACTCAGTTACTTCTGCCATGTTCCGAACCTCCTACTAAATTATTAATTTAATTTTGATAAATTGCGTTGAATTTGACCTTCATGTTTGTTCACATGCTGATCAATTAAATGATTAATAATAAATGAAAGTGGTTTCGTACCAAAGTTAGGATTTCTGCTTGGTGCCTCAGCAGAAAGTTGCTCAGTTGTCAAGTTCCCAATGCCTGATTCAACTTTTTGTTTAACCTCTTCTAGCGCTTGTAACAGCTCCGCAACACTTATCGCATCCACCGTTGCAGAACTTACCGCTTGCAGTCGCCCTTCATGTAAATGATTTCTTCCCCATTCTTGACCGGGAGATTGAACAAGCTGTTCAATCTCTTCTACCCAATACGGTAATGCTTCGACGATATGAGCGACAATTTGCATAATAGACCATTCTTCCTCTGTTGGATTCCAACGAATCGTTTCTTCCGATAATCCTTTCACCGTTTCGATAATACGATCAATCGATTCATTAACAGATGTAACTGCATTTTGTGTCACTGTCATTCTATTACTCTCCTTTTACAGCACGTACTGTATTTTCTAATACACCCACTTTTTCGATTTCGACGCGAACGACATCTCCATCTTTTAACCATACTTGCGGTTCCATTGCTTGAATAACACCGCCAGGAGTTCCGGTAATAACGATATCACCAGGCTCTAATGTAGCAATTGTAGATAAGAATGATACTAGATGTTTAACAGAGAATACTTGGTTCGCAGTATTGGTACGTTGACGCTCTTCACCGTTTACAGTTAAAACCATTTCTAGTGTTTGTGGATCTGGTAGCTCATCTGAAGTAACCATCCAAGGTCCCATCGGTAAGCTGCCATCTACTGTTTTCCCTTGTAACCACTGAAGGGTACGACGTTGGAAGTCACGATACGTTACGTCATTAGCTACCGCATAACCTGCTACATAATCAAGCGCTTCTTCTTCTGAAACATTTTTTGCACGTTTACCGATGACAAACGCAAATTCCGCTTCATAGTCTAATTGTTCTGAAATTGGATGAAATGGAATATCATCTTGCGGCCCAACAAGTGTGTTCGCAAATTTAGCGAATACAACAGGATATTTTGGAATTTCACGCCCCATCTCAAGAATATGTTCACGATAGTTATGACCTACAGCAAAGATTTTCCCTGGTTTCGGAACAGGCGCTTCCACTTTTACTTCACTTAGTGCATGAACTAATTTTGAACCGTCCACTACTCTATTCGTTAAAGCAAAATCGATTGCCCCTTTCGCAAGCTCCATGCTTTCTTTTCCACCTTGTAAAAATCCTGTCATCTCAGATGGAATGAATGCATTTGCAATTTCTTGTGCACGTATTTTCCCCTCTGCTTCTAAAGATTTTTTATAAGCAAGATGTAAATCGACAACTTCCTCACTCACGATAGCTCCAATTGTCGTAATACCTTCACGGTTAAATGTTATAAGTTTCATACATATTCTCCTTTGTCTATACAATTTTATTTTGAGTTTTTCATTCCTGTAAGCGGATTCATTTGAATCACTTCTTAGAAGATATTTCGCTTGAATAATATAAGCACCTATATCTTCAAAACTGCTTATCAACAGGATCTTTGTACTTCTTTTTATTGATGTGAATAAGCTAACCCGTAATACAAGTTATAAAAGAAAGTCGATATCTTTTTTCACTTTGAGTTAACTTTGTTCACTATTTATAAATAAAATTTAATCTATTCTGCAGCAAATGTCAATAATATTTTTCCTGAAAATTTACCTACTTCAAAATATTTTTTGGATTCTATATATGAAATCTTTGTACAAAGCTTCACAATTTGTTCTAAGAACACTTTGTAAATAAAGAAGTGTTTCTGTTATACTAATAAAAAATAATAGGAGAAATTAAAATGGAGAAAGAAAAAAATCCAGCTATGATTGGTTCACTTCAAATAGGTTTGGGAATAGTTGATATCATTGCTTCCCAAGAACACCCTATGAAATTTACTGAAATTCAGGAAAAATCCAACATCACAAAAAGTAATCTATATAAATATTTGAATACTCTTACACACTTAGAGTTACTATATAGAGACAAACAACACGGTACCTATACACTGGGTTCTAAAATTATTTCCTATGGAATGGCTGCTATCGGTCAACAAGATCTTGTTACAAAAGTGACTCCTTTCCTACAAGAAATAAGTAGATTTACTTCTTTAACGGCTCTATTAGCTGTATGGACACATAGCGGTCCTGTAATCGCCAACATTTGGAACGCTAATAACGGCTTGAACATCGGTGCGCAAATTGGGACTCAGCTCCCTATCTTATCGTCGTCAGGAAAAGTTTTTTCTGCTTTTCATGAACCTTTACTCATTGAGGAATGGAAAAATACTGAAATGCAAAACTGGTCTGTAGAAGACAAACAATTATTCGAGGAAGAAACCGAAGTTATTAAAAAAAGGCAAATTTCCTTTGCTAAAGAGCCACTCGTTCCTTATATATCTTCAGCATCTGTTCCATTATTTAACTATAATAATGATTTACTAGGTTGTTTGACACTTGTTGGATTTTCACAGATTGTCCCTCAAACATCTGAAGATGAGTACGGTCAATATTTACTTAATATTTCAAAGGAAGTATCTGGTATATTTGGGTATAAATAATGTAATTTGGAAGCATCCATTCAAAAAATGGCATGCTTCTTTTTTTTGTGAATTTTGATAGTATTTTCTAACAGAAATATTGTTATAACACACTTTTTGATAAGTTCCTCATTTCACAATCTTTTATTTTTTTACAATTTTGTGAATTTCGAGTTGAAAAATTAAAAAACCGCCTATATAATCACTATAAAGAAACATAGTTTTCTATAAGTGAAATAACTTTCTTCTAGAAACCTATTTTCACAACTTTGAAAGCGCTTTATTGATGTTGCAACACAAAAGGGGGAAAATATTTGTCTAGTTTAAACACGAACCGTATCATTGAAAATAGTAAATTTAACCGCTTTCACGCTATGATACTCTTTTGGGGAACATTCATTATCATTTTAGATGGTTATGATCTTGCCGTTTATGGAGCCGTACTGCCAGTTCTGATTGAAGATTGGGGATTATCGAATGTTGAAGCTGGTGCCATGGGAAGTTATGGATTAATCGGTGTTATGATTGGGGCTTTTTTCTTCGGTCCTCTCGCTGACCGAGTTGGTAGAAAGAATGTTATCCTTATTTGTTTTGTCCTATTTAGTCTATTCACTGGACTATGTGGTCTAGCTGATTCACCTACTGCTTTTTCTACCTATCGATTTATTGCAGGACTCGGGCTTGGTGGAATTATGCCAAACGTAATTGCTTTAATGACAGACTACTCCCCTAAATCGATGCGCAGTTTAACTGTATCGATTATACTTTGCGGCTATTCCGTTGGGGGAATGCTAGCTCCTGCACTTTCAATCTATCTCATCCCAAGCTACGGATGGGAAATCGTCTATATGATTACTGCTGCACCTCTTTTACTTTTGCCTTTCATGTGGAAACATCTTCCTGATGCAACCGTTTTCTTAGCTGCAAAGGGACGTACAAAAGAATTACGCCAAATTATGAACAAAATCAACCCTGCCGGTAATTATACGGAAAAGGATCATTTTGAAAAAATAGATATAAAACAAGAAGCAGGTATTCCTGTTATTCAACTATTTAAAAATAACCGTGCTCTTAGTACAAGTATGTTTTGGATCGCGTACTTCATGTGCTTATTAGTCGTTTATGGATTAAGCACATGGCTCCCAAAATTAATGATGCAAGCAGGATATGGCTTAAATTCAAGTCTTTCGTTCTTAATCATTATGCACGCTGGAACAATTGTTGGGACACTTATAATTGCTAAACTTGCTGATCGATATGGTTCTAAAAAAATGCTTGTTCCAATGTACACAATCGGTGCGATTTGCTTATTTCTAATGAGCTTTAAAAGCGACCTATGGGTGATTTGTCTTCTTGTCGCTATTACTGGAGCTTGTACAGTAGGCGCACAAAATATCGCCAATGCCTATGTTTCTCAATATTATCCACCATTTTTACGTTCAACTGCCTTAGGGGTTGCTTCCGGTGTAGGAAGAATAGGAGCCATTCTCGGACCAACTATTGGCGGAATCTTACTTACGATGAATTTACCGATTCAAATTAATTTCCTTGCCTTTGCTATACCTGGTGTCATCGCTTCTATCGCTTTCTTCTTCATCCCTGTGAAACACGCGTATGATTATACAGAAAAAACCGAAGATTCAGATATAAATGAATCAGATACTAATTCTAAAGTCATTTAAAAAAGTCAACAATACTGACCAGTCAGAGTCAGTATTGTTGACTTTTTTATTACAGCTCTGTTAGATAACGGAATTAAAAAGGAATGCGCCACTTCTAGAGTCGGCGCTTATCAACGATGAATGAAGGTGCTGGCACTTTTGTTCTTTCAGTCACACATCACTTACATTGGTTGCATTCCATATTTCTCGCTCCAATTCCGCCTTATACTTCAATGTTTCTCTTTCACTCCAACCGAACACATCACACATATATCGACTAACTGCTTCCTTCCATCTATGTACCCAATCTATCTGAAACAAAAGGGCACTTGTTCGTCGTACAAAGAAATCAACAGGTGTTACAACATATTCTTCTTGTATCCCGTAAACTAATTTAGCGAATACTTCAGGAGTGAACTGATATTTTTCTATATCGTTTTTGCCATCTTTAATAATTTGATAAATCTTCGAGATATTAGACCCATATAATCTTGTGAGGTATCTTGCTTCACGTTCTATTAAACCTAGCTTTATCCCTTCTTTTGTATACTCAGAAATGTAGGCTTCAAAATAATGAGAGCCGCCTACGTCCCCTCCCGATATAGGAAGCTTTCTCGTGACACACTTGCCAAATAATTTGTATTGTTCATCTTTGAATTGTCTCGCAACCAGATTCACAATCGTTTCTGCCATTTTTCGATATCCTGTTAATTTTCCACCAGCAATCGTAATAAGGCCAGATTTTGATATCCAAATTTCATCTTTTCGTGAAATTTCCGAAGGACCTTTTCCTTCTTCATGAATGAGCGGGCGAACACCAGCCCAACTTGATTCAATATCTTGGGCACTTAAGGTTAGTTTCGGAAATATAAAATGAATCGCCTTTAATATATACCTCCGATCCTCCTCAGTAATAAGCGGCCGAATCGGGTCTTTATCATAAAAAGTATCAGTTGTTCCCACGTATACTTTTCCTTCTCTCGGAATCGCAAATACCATTCTACTATCTTCTGTATCAAAATAAATCGCTTGCTTTAAAGGAAAACGTGATTGATCAATAACCACATGGACTCCTTTTGTCAATTTCAGTGTTTTTCCTTCGTTTGATCTATCTTTTTCTCTTAATGAATCGACCCATGCTCCAGTTGCATTGACTACTTTTTTTGCCCGAATATCATAGCAATTTCCTGTCTGAACATCTTCAACAACAACCCCTGCCACCTTCCTATCTTCATATAGAAAATCGATGACTTTCGTATAATTTAGCAAATCTGCACCAAATTCAGCGGCTCGTTTAATAACTTCAATTGTTAACCGTGCATCATCCGTCCGATATTCAACATAATAACCTCCCCCTTGCAAGCCTTGCCTTTTAAGTAGAGGCTCTTGCTTTACCACCTGTTCCTTAGATAACATCCTTCTTCGCTCCTGTTTCTTAACAGCAGCAAGAAAATCATAGACCTTTAACCCAATGGAAATACTACGCGGTCCAAGCTCCCCATCCGTATACACTGGAAGCAACATCCATTCTGGTTTCGTGACGTGCGGACCATTTTCGTAAACAATTGCTCGTTCTTTGCCCACTTCCGCCACCAACTTAACCTCCCCCTGCTTTAAATAGCGTAAGCCGCCATGAATGAGTTTGGAGGAACGACTAGAAGTACCAGCAGCAAAATCTTGCATCTCAAAAAGAACAACTTCCATCCCTCGGGTCACAGCATCCAAGGCAATGCCTGCACCCGTAATACCACCTCCAATGATTAATAGATCATATTGTTTTTCACTCATTTTCTGTAACAATTGCGATCGGTTCATATATGTTTGGGCCATGATTTTCCCTCCAATTATGAAAAAGACCACCAGATCACTCAATAAGTGTCTATGTGGCCCTCCCTTAAACAGCATGATGAATCGAAATCATCATACCATTATATACAGTAAATGTTAAATTTTATTATATGGATTTATGAGACCATGTAAGTCATCCAATGATTTTATCTGATTTTCAACTTCAAATTAACGATGTTCTATAAACCTATTATTTAAACATCATCGCAGCATGGACCGCTTTTTTCCATCCTTCATACAGTTGCTTTCGCTGTTCTTCATCCATAGTTGCTCTAAATTCCCGATCTAGTCTCCATTTCTCCCCAATGTCATCTTGACTTTCCCAAAACCCTATCGCCATTCCCGCTAAGTAAGCTGCACCTAATGCTGTCGTTTCATTAATTACTGGTCTATCAACAGGAACACCTAATAAATCGCTTTGAAAGCCCATTAAGAAATCGTTCTTTACCGCTCCTCCATCTACTCGAAGCTTTTTCAAAGAAATACCAGAATCTGCTTCCATCGCACTTAATACATCTTTCGTTTGATAGGCTAGAGATTCTAAAGTCGCTCGAATAAAATGCTCCTTTGACGTTCCGCGAGTTAAACCGAATACAGCACCGCGCACATCACTATCCCAATAAGGTGTACCTAATCCAACAAAAGCAGGAACAACATATACACCCTCAGTCGATTGTACTTTCTTTGCATACGATTCACTGTCCTTCGCCTCTTTGAACATTCTTAATCCGTCACGAAGCCACTGAATAGCAGATCCAGCTACAAAAATACTGCCTTCTAACGCATATTCGACTTTTCCATTAATTCCCCAAGCAATTGTCGTTAACAAACCATGTTGAGATCTCACCGCTCTCTCACCAGTGTTCATTAACATAAAGCACCCCGTACCATACGTGTTTTTCGCCATTCCATCCTCGAAACATGCCTGACCGAAGAGAGCCGCTTGCTGGTCACCAGCCGCCCCCGCAATCGGAATATTATGCCCAAAGAAATGATGGCTGACCGTATGAGCATACACTTCTGAAGATGGCCTCACTTCAGGAAGCATGGAAGCCGGAATAGTTAAAATCTTAAGCAATTCATCGTCCCATTTCAAATCATAAATATTGTACATCAATGTTCGTGATGCATTTGAATAATCGGTTACATGAGCTCTCCCGCCAGATAGCTTCCAAATGAGCCATGTATCAATTGTTCCAAATAATAGCTCACCCTTCTCCGCTTTTTCCCTAGCACCCTCCACATGATCCAAAATCCACTTCACTTTCGTTCCAGAAAAATACGCATCAATCAGTAAACCTGTTTTATCTCGAATGACCTTCTCATATCCCTGATTTTTTAATTGTTGACAAATATCCTGCGTTTGCCGTGACTGCCAAACAATCGCATGATAAATAGGCATTCCTGTCTGTTTATCCCAAACGACCGTCGTTTCACGCTGATTCGTAATTCCAATTCCAGCAATTTGCGCGGGAGTAATGCCAGACTCCGCTAAAGCGCTTGCAATAACCGCTAATACACTACCCCAAATTTCACTAGCATTATGTTCAACCCAGCCTGGCTTTGGAAAATACTGCGTAAACTCTCTTTGGGACATATGAACAATATCACCAGCACGATTAAACAAAATCGCTCGCGAACTCGTTGTTCCTTGATCTAGCGAAAGAATATACTGCTCCATTCTTCTCTCCCCCCTTATGAAAAATTATACAACAATGAAGCCTATTCACTTCATAAAAAGATATTTAAAGATATTTTATGTAAAGCTTTTATTCTCTAATACTGTCACCTTTGTATGTGTAGATGCTCCTACTTCCTTTGTATATTGGACTAGGCGAAGGATATCATGACAACATTGTTTAGCCCCTAGCACTAATAAAGGAACACCGATGAAATCAATTTTTAACCGTCTAGAGAATAGTCCTCCCATCGTCATAGCCAATGGAACAGTCGGAGAAGTGTTTGAGAAAATAATTTTTTCTTCCTCTTGAAAATGATTTTGCAGCATTACACTTAAATTTTTTAAAGCCGGAACAACAAGCTTTGAATTTTTTCTTCCTATTGTATAAACAGAATGTCCCTCGTCATCTATTCCATGAAAAATAAGCCTTCCCATATCAGCAGGTGTTAATTGATTAAAATAATCCACCTGCAAAATCTCTTCTTTCGTAAGTTTTCGGTCGGTAGGCAATTTTTTTAAGTGATAAGCTGCCGCTAAAGCCGTACTATGTGTTCCCGCAAAATCATCATAAATATAAATCATGATGTCACCTTTCTTCATTAATATTTATATTTATTATTAACGAACACTCCTATGCTATCCAGCATGTGAAATAAAACGACACTCTACTTAGTGAGACCCTTAACTTGCCTTTAAGCAAGGAAGCAACGCAACCCAAATCACCGCTGGAAGTTATGCGCGACCAAAGTCTCATATGAATAGGAGCTAAAAATCAACAACTTCCTATAACAGAACCAACATTTATTTAATATTTTTGATAAATTCCGAAATTACCCATTAACAATAGTTCAAAAGTGCCGATATTAAATAAAGAACTTTTTTATTTAAAACTTCACGAAGGAGCACGTATTATGAGGAAAAAATCCACATCTATTCGGACAAAATTAATTATGTTATGCGTAATCATTTTAATTGTCCCAACCACCATCCTAGGTATAAGTACTTACTCCAGTTCAAAAAACCAACTAAATGAAGCTGGACAAGATCGACTGAAAAGAAGTACCCAAATGGTTCTCGGAATGATTAGCCTATTAAATCAAGAAGTTCAGGCTAAAAACATGACATTAGAAGAAGCGCAAGAAAAACTTCGTGTGGAATTATACGGTGAAAAAGGCGCCGATAATACACGCACACTAAAAGAAAATTATACATTCGGAGCAGAAGGCTATATCTATGCAGCCGATGACGAAGCTACACTTGTCATGCACCCATTTACAGAAGGTCAGAACATTTATGATTCGAAATCGGAAGATGGCGTCATGGTAGGTCAAGAAACCGTTTCAATAGGGAAAGAGGGCGGTTTTCTTTACTATAAATGGTTGAATAAATCAACGAATAAAAACGAAAAAAAAGTTGCATATGTAGAACGCGACCCTTACTGGGGATGGACGATTGCTTCAACCGCCTATCTTTCAGAATTTAATAGCAGCGCTTCTGAAATTGCTAACATTGTCTTAATTGTGGCAGTGCTTGCAATTGTTCTCGGTAGTATTGTCGCTTACTATTTCTCTGTACGTTTTACGAAACCTATTATTCAAATTAGCGGTGAATTAAATCGTGCAGTTGAAGGTGATTTTTCAGGTGAAGATATAAAAGTAACAACAAAAGATGAAATGGGTGCCTTAACAGAAGATTTTAATAAAATGAGAGCGAACACAAAAGTACTACTGGCCCATGTTAACAATTCCACAGAGCACGTTGCGGCCTCTTCGGAACAATTGTCTGCGAGTGCAGAAGAAACAAGCAAAGCAACAGAAGAAATTACACATGCGATTCAACTGATTGCAACGGGTGCGGAAGATAGCACGAATAGCTTACAAGAAAGTTCACAATCTTTAGATGAAGTGACAATTGGCATTCAAAATTTAGCTGAAAATTCTGCTACTATTTCGGAAGCAGGAACAATGATTGCTGAGAAAGCACAGCAAGGAAATGTCTATGTTGAACAAACGGTAAAACAAATCAACTCGATTAACAACAAAGTAAACGAAAGTGGCCAAGTGCTGCAATTGCTCGATTCAAGTTCGAATGAAATCGGTGAAATTTCTAAAGTCATTACTGATATTGCTGATCAAACAAATTTATTAGCATTAAATGCTGCTATCGAAGCTGCACGTGCTGGTGAACATGGAAAAGGGTTTGCTGTTGTCGCAGAGGAAGTACGTAAACTCGCTGAACAGTCGCAAAATTCTTCACATCAAATTTCTGATTTAATTAAGGATATTCAACTGAATATGGCTCGTTCAACAGAATCGATGAACCAAGTAAAAGTTGAAGTTCAAGACGGACTGGAAATTGTCGGTAAAACAGAAGTAAGCTTCCAAGAGATTGTCACTGCGATGGAACAGATGAAAAAGCAATTAACTGATATGGCTGCAACCGTACAGCAAATGTCGGCTGGTGCCCAAGAAGTTTCAGCAACTGTTACAAATAATACCCATACAATGAAAGAAGCATCTTACCAATCTCAGCAAGTGGCTGCAACGACAGAAGAACAGTTGGCCGCTATGCAAGAAGTTACGCATTCTGCTAATTCTTTATCTAAGCTTGCTGTAGAATTACAAGAAATCGTTAATAAATTTAAAATATAAGTAGAGTCATTCATTATACTAATCGGCTCATGATAAGAAAAATCCCTAAGGAATCGCATCCTAGGGATTTTTTCTTACATTACTGTTCCAGCAATCTTTTATGAATCCAAATTGCTGCTTGAGAGCCATCGCCCATTGCAATGGTTACTTGCTCAGAGTGTGCTGCTAAATCTCCGCCTGCCCACACACCCTTTATATTCGTTTCTTTTGTACGTGGGTTAACTAATACATGTTTATTTTCGGTCAACTCAACACCTACTGCTTCGGCCAGTTCATAGTTAATTTTATTTCCACCAAACCCGATAAAACCACGTTCCGCCTCCACAACTTCACCATTTTTTAGCAGGACCCCAGCAAAATGCTGTTTTTCATCCAATATAATTTTTTCAATTTGTTCATAAACAATTTTGATACGATGCTTTTCTAACTCATCTAGCTTAGTTACGTCAACCGCCGACTGATTATGATTAATATAAATAATATCATTTGACCAGTAAGCTAATGTAACCGCCATATCAGCTCCTGTATTCCCAGCACCTAATACTACCGTTTTTTTGCCTGAAACTTCATACCCATCGCAATCGGGACATACATATATATCAGCACCGAGACAAGTTACTAAATTTTCCAATTTAGGAAGATGGTCGACAAGACCTGTTGCCAAAAAAATCGTTTTTGCTTCGAATGTGGCATGCTGCTCTGTTTCTAAATAAAAATGATTGCTTTCTTTTTTTAACGTGGTTACTACATCACGTAAAAAATGAACGCCATATTTCTCTGCATGCAACTTGCCTAGCTTCCTGATTTCTTGTCCACTTACACCGTCCGGCCATCCTAAAATATTATGGTAACACCTGCATATTGTTGATCTGCCTTGATTCGAATCAATTACTAGGACATCATGTTTATACCTTCCTAACTGAATCGCCGCCTGCAAACCTGCAATTCCACCACCGATTATCACACAATCCACCTGCTTCAAAAAACATCACCACCACTTTACTATTTACAAATATCCATAGTTTGTTTCTTATATGTAGCCATTATTCGTTTAACAAGAACAAAAAAAGAGAAGCCACATATCGCGGCTTCCCCTTTTACAATAATGAAAATTAACTGTTAATCTTCAATGACTCACTTACAATAAAATCAGCTTCCGTTTTTTCTTTTACTTCTTCTAACGTAACGCCTTCTTGTAATTCCACTAATTCCATTTTGCCGTTAGTAAATTGGAAAACAGCAAGTTCGGTAATTAAACATTGCACAACACCTTGACCTGTTAAAGGAAGCGTACACGTTTTCTTGACCTTAGATTCACCGTGTTTATTGACATGGTCCATAATGACAACGATTCGTTTAGCTCCTTGCACTAAATCCATCGCGCCCCCCATTCCTTTTACTAACTTCCCTGGAATCATCCAGTTTGCTAAATCACCATTTTGTGAAACTTCCATTCCACCAAGAATGGCCAAATCAATATGTCCGCCTCGAATCATGGCAAAGGATTCAGCACTATCAAAAAATGAAGCACCTACTCTTGCTGTTACTGTTTCTTTTCCTGCATTAATCAGATCTGGATCAACTTCTGACTCTTTCGGATATGCACCGATACCAAGTAATCCATTTTCCGATTGAAGCATAACATTGAAATCATCCGGTATCATATTGGCAATTAAAGTTGGCATACCAATTCCTAGGTTAACGCACATTCCATCTTGTATTTCTTTAACCGCACGTTTTAAAATTGCATTTCGATTTGTCATTATCGCTTCTCTCCTTTATGCATTAGCTGTCGTAAGCTTTTCGATTCGTTTTTCATAATTTTCCCCTACAAAAACTTTTTGAACGTACACGCCCGGTGTATGAATTTCATCTGGATCAAGTTCACCTATTCCAACTAACTCTTCTACTTCAGCAATTGTAATCTTTCCAGCTGTCGCTACGACTGGATTAAAATTTCGTGCTGTTTTTCGAAAGACAAGATTGCCAAAAGGATCTGCCTTCCATGCTTTAACAAATGCGAAATCACCTACGATTCCTTGTTCCATGATATAGGTCTTTCCATCAAACTCCTTATGCTCTTTTCCCTTTGCTACTTCGGTCCCAACCCCTGTTGCTGTATAAAAAGCCGGAATCCCTGCTCCCCCTGCTCTTAAACGCTCCGCCAGTGTACCTTGTGGAATTAACTCAACCTCAAGTTCACCACTTAAAAATTGCTGTTCAAACAATTTGTTTTCTCCCACATATGAAGCCATCATTTTTTTAATTTGTTTATTTTCTAATAATAAACCTAAACCGCAATCGTCGATCCCACAGTTGTTACTAACGATTGTTAAGTCTTTAACCCCTTGATCACGTAAACTAAGAATCAGCTTTTCCGGAATTCCACATAACCCAAAGCCGCCAACAACAATCGTTGCTCCATCCTGAATCTGTTTAATTGCATCGTCTAATGATGATATAACTTTCCCCATTTTTCCATCTCCTCTTATACTATTAATCTTTGGATCAATTGAAACTAAAAATAGTGTGTATGTAGCAAATCTCTAACAGCAACCAAAATTATATGGCCATACACCATCGAAGCAATTGTATGTAAAACTTCTAAACTTGTACGAGGTTTTTGCATATTCTGAAAAAATACATATGTTTATCTACCTTTTTTACAGATTTTTTTACAGAAACCTACTATATTCTTCCTCTTATATATAATTATGCAAAATTTATGCTATTTTTGTCAAATAATTCTATCTTGTAACTTGAAAATTTTCTAAAGTTGTTCATTTTTAAGACAATATTCTCTAAATTTCTTCCATACTGTACAGATTTCCTTACACAAAATACGCTACTTTACTTCCATTGTACGAAATATCTAACACATTTGTCTTTTCACTTATAAACTATGCCTTACTGGTGATATTCTCTTGATAAATAGCCAATAAAAAAGTTCCCTCTTACTCAAGAGGAAACCTTTTCTAAGGCAGCAAGCCATATTTATTCATTTTTTCATACAGCGTTGTGCGGCTAATCCCCAATTGTTTGGCTGCTTCCGATTTATTTCCTTGTGTAAGTCGTAAACAGGCGATAATCGTCATTCGCTCCGTTTCTTCCATCACTTGAGCCAGCGGATGAACCGTAATGATATCTTGAACCCCTGTTATTTCTTCAGGTAAATGTTCAGCTGTAATCGTTTCTCCCTCTTCTACAATATTTAACGCACGTTCAATCACGTTTTCTAACTCCCGTATGTTTCCTGGCCAATAATAGGAAGAAAGGAAGCGCAGCGTGTCATCATCTATACCTTGAATAGATTTGTTCATGATACATTGATATTTTTCAACAAAGTATCTTACTAAAATATTAATATCCTCTTTTCGCTCTTTTAACGAAGGTATGGTCAGTTCCATTACCTTTAGCCGATAATACAAATCAAGTCGAAATTCACCTTTTTCAACCATTCCGGCTAAATTTCGATTAGTCGCAGCAATGACCCTTACATCAACCGAGATACTACTTGGAGATCCAATACGCTCAATCTCCTTTTCTTGTAAAACCCGTAGTAATTTCACCTGCATATGCATCGGTAATTCACCGATTTCATCAAGAAAAATAGTCCCACCATCTGCAGCTTCGAATTTCCCTGCTTTTCCACCTTTTTTAGCACCGGAAAATGAACCGTCTTCATAGCCAAACAGCTCTGATTCTATAAGCTCTGTCGGGATAGCAGCACAATTCACTTTCACAAAAACCCCCATAGAACGCAGGCTTTCATTATGAATAGAGTGGGCAAACAGCTCCTTTCCTGTACCACTTTCCCCCAGGAGCAATACATTTGAATCACTTTTTGCTACTCGTTCCGCCTGCTGTTTTACTTCCAAAAACACCTCGCTTTCACCAATCAATCCATCAAATGTATAAGAAGCTGTATTGCCTTCACGAAACGCTCCTTTATATTTTTTCAGTTCCTTTTCAAGAGATTGGATTCGTTTGGACAAAGCTGTGAATTCTCCTACATTTTTAAATAAAATTTTCCCGACAGCCCCTACACTTTTTCCTTTCTTCAATATTGGTAATCTAGTTGCAATAATATAATTTTCTTTAATTCTTTGTAATGCCGCTCTCTCTTGCTTCCCTGTTTTAGCTACTACATGCATTCGAGTATTTTCAATAACTTCTGTTACATGCTTTCCTACTGCGTTTTCCCGACTAACGCCAAGAAAATCAGCATACGCTTGAGTTAGTATTTGAATATACCCCTCTGAATCAACCATAACGAAACCGTCGTAAGCGTACTCTAAAATATCTTCCCACGCAATTAACGAAACTTTCTGATTTTTATTAATGGTCATCTTCACTCTCCTTACCCCATGTCACCTTACAAATTATAACATGAAATAAGAAAATTTGACCATATTAGACAATTAATGTCGTTCTATCACTAGAGCTGATCCTTGCCCGCCGCCAATACATAAAGATGCAAGCCCTCTTTTCGCTTGACTGCGCTTCATTTCATACAGCAATGTAACTAAAATTCGAGCGCCAGATGCACCGATTGGATGACCTAAAGCAATAGCCCCACCATTAACATTCACTTTACGTGGATCTAACTCCAGGTCTTGAAGTACAGCAAGCGATTGAGCAGCAAATGCTTCATTCAATTCAACTGCATCAATATCGTTTACTGTTAATCCTGCTTTTGTTAATGCTTTTTTCACTGCCGGTACTGGTGCATATCCCATAATAGCCGGATCAAGAGCCGCATTCGCATAAGATGTAATGGTTGCCAAAATATTAAGCCCTAACTGCTCCGCTTTTTCTTTTGCCATCAGCACAAGCATCGCCCCGCCATCATTAATACCAGATGCATTCCCTGCTGTAACAGTTCCATTTTCTTTAAAAGCTGGGCGCAATTTAGCAAGCTGCTCTATTGTCAAACCATGTCGTGGATATTCATCTTGGTTAACCACAATCGTTTTGCCCTTCTTTTTAATTTCAACAGCAGCAATTTCAGCCTCAAATCGACCAGCAATCTGGGCCTTTTCCGCTTTTTGTTGACTAAGTAAAGCAAATTCATCCTGTCTTTCACGGCTAATTTCCCACTTTTCAGCAATATTCTCGGCTGTTATCCCCATATGATATTGATTAAAAACGTCTGTTAAGCCATCGTAAATCATAGAATCAACTGCTTCTGCATGTCCTGCTCTCTGACCCCAGCGATAATTAGGAAGAAGATACGGGGCATTGCTCATGCTCTCAATTCCCCCCGCAAGAATCACATCTGCATCACCGAGTGAAATAAACTGCGCTCCCATAATCACGGTTCGAAGGCCTGAACCGCATAGTTTGTTAACAGTTAAAGCAGGAGTCGTTTCCGGAATTCCAGTATGAATCGCCACCTGACGTGCTACATTTTGTCCTAAACCAGCTGATAAAATATTACCTATCAAAACTTCATCAATCATATCAGCTTGTATATTCGCACGTTTAATAGCTTCCTTCGCAGCCACAACGCCTAATTCGACTGCTGATACTCCGGCTAGACTACCTCCAAACGTACCAATCGGTGTTCTTGCAGCTCCAACAATAACTACTTCTCTCATGTGTTTCTCCTCCCTCTTTTTCATTCTTTCAAATCACATGCAGCAACCATTCTTTCTTCATTTAACAACACTACTTACTGATATATATTCAGCTTTTGTGTCATTGATTATATATGCAAGAATTGTGCCAAATCCAAAAGAATTCAAAAGAGGGACCTATCCAGAGCACACCTACTTATGATTAAACAAGTATAATGAAGCAAACAACAAAGCAATCGCAGCCACT
This sequence comes from Peribacillus sp. Hz7, assembly GCF_042136355.1. Taxonomy (NCBI): domain Bacteria; kingdom Bacillati; phylum Bacillota; class Bacilli; order Caryophanales; family Bacillaceae; genus Peribacillus; species Peribacillus sp. Hz7. Next base: position 649,178 of record NZ_JBHHJV010000001.1, on the reverse strand, counting down.
TTTTGTATATTAATTGGGATACGCTGCCCGCCAAATAGACCAAAATGATCGACAATTGCTCCAATAATGATTTGTCCGGCAACAATTCCAATAAGAGCAGGAGCCACACCTATTTTCGGGACAACTAAAACGGTTACAATAACAAAAAATGCCCCAAGTAAGCCGCCAATCAATTGCCACTTTGGAACATCTGTAACAGACAATAGATTTCCCTTCCCCCAGAATAAAACAATAAATAATAAAGCAATTGTTCCCACTCCAAAGGAGATTAATGAAGCTTCTAACACACCTACTTTTTTTCCTAGCCCCCCGTTAATCTGACTCTGAATTGCTACAGCTGCTCCGCCAAGCAAAGCTAGCAACGGAAATAATAAATTCACTACTAACTCTCCCTTGTATCAAAATATTTGTATGTACCATCCTACAAATTGTATCATGAAACTATTTTTTCGATACGACTTTTTAAAACGCCAAAGTAAACATACTATTTTTTTGTTATTTACCAATAATTTGTGTATGATGCACATAATTTTTTACAATGTTATCAAAAGCGTTATCCAAGACTTGTCTAAATATGCTAAGATATTCTTAAAATGAATCTACCTGTTTTTTATTACAGAAAAGGATTTGATAGAGGTTTGTATAAAATCATTATTGATCGGGAAGATGATGTGTACATGGCTAGTACAATTGGGAAAAAAGTTGCAGAGAATTGCGGACTAAATAAAAGCGATCAAACCAAATTAGTTGTATCTATTATGGAATTAGCTCGCAATATTGTTTTTTATGCTGATAAAGGAGAAATCTTTATTAATCCGAGGCCTCCTTATGAAATTGAAATTATTGCTATTGATCGAGGTCCCGGAATAGCGAATATTGATAATGCTTTAAATAATGTAGTTCCTTCAAAAAAAGGATTAGGCTTAGGTTTATCAGGAGTGAAACGCTTAATGGATGAATTTGATATTACTAGCACGGTCAATATAGGTACGAAAGTTAGGGCCGTAAAATGGCTAAATGAAAGGACGGTTAGATACTTTGACCACATCACTCGCCGCTCATGAAATTTCATATGGTCTAATTGAACTTCACCCTGATGGTACAATTCAAAGTGTTAATGATGAAGCAAAAAGGCTGTTATTATCAGATGAAAGTGACACAAACTATTTGTTTCATCAAATTAAAAACAAAGAAGTGAAAGCAAAGCTTCATGAATGTTTCATGGGTAAACATAATGAATTTATGGCAACAATCGATTCACAGCCTTACTTTTTTTTATTCCATAAAACGCCGGAAGATAAAAAGGGACATAATATTTATCTTTACATATTTAACCTTCATTATCTGCAGCATCATCATGATCATACAAATTTGAATAATCATTTATTATCGTCAATTGGAGAAATGGCAGCAGGAATTGCCCACGAAGTTCGCAATCCTTTAACAGCCGTAAAAGGATTTCTTCAATTAATTAGTCAAACTGATCAAAGTGAATATTCGCAAATTGCTTTAAGTGAGTTAGAACGAGCGATTCATATTTTAAATGATTTAATGAGCGTCTCTAAGCCTGAATTTACGCAAGAGGAATTAATAGATTTTAATATATGCACTGAAATAGAATCCATTTTGCTTTTATTTCAAAACCAGCTATATTCAATCCATGTTATTAAACAATTTGATAATGAAAATATCAGAATTATTGGCCAAAAAGATCAACTTAAAAAAGCTTTGTTCAATTTAATTAAAAATGCTATTGAAGCGATGCCTAAAGGCGGAACGCTTGTTATTGAACAAACTGAGGACTATGAAAATATTCATCTTAGCATCTCAGATTCTGGTGTTGGTATTCCAAAAGATAAATTGCGTTTACTCGGTACTCCGTTCTTTACAATGAAACAAGATGGAAAAGGAATGGGGCTTGCACAAGTTTTTAATGCGATTCAAAATAATCATGCCAAAATACGGGTAACAAGCGAGGAAGGACAAGGAACCACTTTCTTTCTATCATTCAAAAAAACACTTAAACATTCAGTTCCATTTACAGGGGGAGATTCTATGGTACAAACCATTGACACGAAACATAGTTTAGCAGAATTTCTAAGTAACAATATCCATTTTTACACAAGTGAATGGATGCAATACTTACAAGCAACTAAAAGCTATTTAATATCTCTTTTAAATGAAAATGGAGAGACGGAAAACTACAAAAAATTTGGTAATCCAATTATGCTGCTTGTTGCTCAAAATATTAGCGAATTAAAAACAGAACAAATTATGGATGTTGCTAAAGAAAGAGGCGTCCGCAGTGCTAAAACTGAATTTCCAATGCACTTAGCTTGGGAGCTTTTCCAATCATCTCGCGGCATCATCTGGAACTCTATCCGAGCTTTTTATAATGAATCTGAAAAGACGCTTGATATGGACCAATTTTTTGCTTTAGAGCGTCGTGTAAACGATATTATTGATTTATATATCGATTCTTATACAGCATATTTCGTCAGCTATAAAGAGGAATTATTAAAAAGTCATCGTGAAACGGTTGATGAATTATCCGTTCCAATTATTCCAATCGCTGATAAAGTATGCATACTCCCAATCGTTGGAAATGTCGACACATTCCGAGCACGAAAAATCCGTGAAAAAACACTCGTTCGTGTGAAAGAGCTAAAAGCGGAACAATTAATTATTGATATCTCAGGTGTTCCATTTGTCGATACAGCCGTTGTTAACCATTTATTTAAAATTGTCAAAGGTATTAGATTATTAGGATGCTCTACCATCTTAACGGGAATCAGCCCAGAAATTGCCGACACAATGATTGAACTAGGTATTGAAATTGACAATGAACTCAAAACCAGATCAGATTTACAACAAGCTTTACACGACATTCAGTTTTATACTAAAAAGTAACAGATATAATTAAAACCTCGATAATTTCTAAAAATTATCGAGGTTTTTTACACAAGATTGCAAGAATAATACTTCCTAAAATAGTGTATCAACATCAATAGCTCAGTCCTAAGACTGGGCATGATCTATCTGTAGAAATTGTTCTGAAATGCAATCCAATACACTAACTACTAACCTATTGTTTTCATTTATTAATTGATGATTACCATGTTTAATGATACGAATTTGGCTTTTCGGGAACTTATGTCTTATAAAATTAAGATTATATTTCCAATCTACCGTTTTATCTCTATCACCTTGAATGACCAAAAGACTATCTTCTAATTTTGGATAATTTATTATTTTTTCATTCCATGTAGATAAGGCCTTTATCCATTTTATTGAAATTTTATTATGCTGTAAGGGATCACTTCTAACAAACCTTAAATATTCTGAATTGGATGAGTTTACTTTAAATACTCTTTGTAATTCCTTAACAAATGGGGACATAATACTTAAACCAATTTTTGATAAATTCCATGCATAGGAACGAATAAGTGGAGCTAACAAAATGACATGATGAAAAATTGAAGAAGCTCGCCGCAAATATTCAACTGAAATTGCTGCACCTGTACTATGAGCAATTAAGTACTTTGGAAGTGTAGTATATGGTTTGATGTAAGTTTCACAGACTTCCATAAAGACATCCGCATACTGATCAAAACTTTCAATAAATGCCCTTTTTCCACTAGATAACCCGTGTCCTTGTAAATCATAACTAATCACATGGTAATTATTTTTTACTAAAAAATTAATTAAATTACTCATCGAACCTGTATGATCCAAATAACCATGAAGAACTAAAACAATCGCACGAGGGTTTGTAGGTTTAAATGATTGAATAAAGATTTTCTCTTCACAACAATTCACAAAACCATATCTATAATCAATGGCCCCAATTTCTAGTCCATAATATTTAAGGTAGATATCAATGGGAGAATGTTGTTTAAATCTTCCAATCATAAAAGGAATATTACTATCTATTATACTTCTGATAGAATGATGAATTTTACTCATAACAGATCCTTTCACACCTACTTTCAAAGAAAAATTCACTGAAGTAAGGAAACTACATCTTTATTCTCCGTTTCTCCCTATCATACCATTTATTAAAGGTCATGCTAAATTGAAACTTTTAGGAAATAGATTATGAAAACACCCTTTTCCTAAGAAAAGGGCTTGCATGCAAAGAGTATTCTTATAGACTATCTCCAAAATCAGCTCTGAACTTCGCTGCTAATTCCATCTGCTAGTCTGTAATTGAATCATTTTTCATGTCTATTATTCAATTAAATCAACTAATGGATGTACATTGTACCTATTTCAAATTGAAAACACAATCATCATTTTCTTTTACCCGCAGGCATAACTTCTTCAGGGATCGGACATTTATAAACCTCACCGTTTAATCGTTCCTTTAGTTCCTGTTTAGCTTTTTCTAATAGTTTTGGATTTTTTATTACTTCTAATGCGGTCCCCGCTAAAACTTTTCCTGCTTGAAGCATTCCTTTATGACCAATGGATGTAGAACCGATGGTCACAACTTGCCAGGTGTGTGCAGGTGTCCCCAATACCCAGCATGCAGTACCTACCTGGGCAGTCGGTACGATCCAACTGACATCCCCAACATCTGTCGAGCCTCCGAGGGGTACATCAGCTATATCATCAGCGTACGGATAAATAATATCGCAAATTGCTTTGTCCTTTAGATCGCTCGCTACTGCTTTCGGTAATTTGTTGATTTCATTAACCTTATCTTCTACAGCTAATGTGGCATGCAACTGTTCTGCAAAATGAATTTCTTCTTCATTATAAGTCGGAGTACCAATCTCACTAAACACTTCAGCCATTGTAGCATTCAGCGTTACATTAGGAACCAAATTAGAACAAGCTTTATCAAAAACAATTTCAACTTCCGTACCTGTCATAAGTGCGGCTCCTCTTGCGATATCGCAAATTCTTTCATAAATTCCCTGAACTTCAGGCGTTTTAGGGGCACGAATTAAATAAAGCACTTCCGCTTCTGCTTGAACGACATTTGGCGAAAACCCTCCTGTGTTCGTAATGGCGTAATGAACTCTTGCTTCGGAAATGATATGTTCACGCAAGTAGTTGACGCCCACGTTCATTAGCTCCACAGCATCAAGCGCGCTTCTGCCCAAATGTGGTTGAACAGCTGCATGTGCACTTTTCCCTTTAAATTTGTAATAAACTTGGTAGTTGGCTAGTGAATTCCCTGGCAAGATTGTATTTGTTGTCCACGGATGCCAGCATAAAGCAAAGTCAACCTCATTAAAACAACCGGCTCGTGCCATATACGCTTTACCTGAACCGCCTTCTTCTGCTGGGCAACCGTAATACTTGATTGTTCCTTGCAGTCCTTCCTGCTCCATCATATCTTTAAGAGCGACCGCAGCAGCAAGCGAACCTGTACCTAACAGATTATGACCACAGCCATGTCCGTTCCCACCCAATTCAACTGGCTCTGCAACGGAAATACCTCCTTTTTGGCTTAGCCCGGAAAGCGCATCATATTCACCAAGAATGGCCACAACTGGATTCCCAGTTCCAAAGCTGCCAACAAAAGCGGTAGGGATTCCTGCAATATCTTTTTCGACCGAAAACCCTTCCGATTCAAGGGTTTGACAGATGAGCTCAGCGGAGCGAAACTCTTCAAAACGCGTTTCTGCAAATTCCCAAATTTGATTGCTAACGCTGACCCATTTATCTTTTTTTTGCTCAATAAGCTCTATAATTTTTTGAATGTCACTCACGCTACTTCACTTCCTACTTCTTGTTTCGTTGAATTTAATTTCAAGAAAAGACTCGCTATAATTGGGATGAAAAGGGATCCTATTAATAATGTGAAAGCCCCGTTATAGGAACCATTAAATAATGTAATTGTATATCCCATTAAAGTTGGTGCAATTGTACCAGCCATTTGCCCTCCAAAATACATAATACCAACTGTCGAACCCATTGAATTTTGCGGGAAATATTTCAACGGAATAGCAAGAACAACAGAAAGAAGTCCTACTCCAAAATAGGCAAAACAAAGGAATGTAAGCGCCAATGTTACTGTTGATGCATTCATTGTGAAGTACAGTGCGATAATTCCAATAACTGCACCTGTAATAATGATAAACTTTTCTTTTCCTGCAGCCAGTTTATCTAATGCCCATGAGCTGAGTATGATTCCGAGGAGAGAACATGCTACTGGAAGCATAGAAATAAACCCTGTTTTGACCAACTCGAGCCCACGAACGTTTACCCAATAAGAAGGTAACCATGAGTTTAGTCCCCAATTCACCATGCTCATCCCAAAATAAATCAACATCAGCAGCCAAGCTGTTGGATTTTTCAGAACATTTCTATAAGACACTTTTTGTGTTTGAGTAGTTCCCTTTTGCTGCGCTCTTTCCGGCAAGTACTTCCAAAGTAAAAGAAGAAAAACAAATCCGAGCGCCCCAAAAATGAAGAACATCGTATTCCAGCCTACACTTTCAATTAGTACAGCAGCTAGCAAGACGGAGATGATTGAACCAATTTGAGTAGAGGCTGATAACAATCCCTTTGCTCGTCCACGCTGTTCTTTAGGGAAATTTTCTGCCAAGGCTACAGAACTTGCCGATGGAAAACTCCCTTCTCCAAGTCCAAATAAAAAGCGAATAATGATCAACGAAATAAACGACCAAGCAAATCCAGTAAAAATAGTAAAGACAGACCAAACAAACAATGAAATAAGAATGATTTTTTTCGCACCGTATTTATCAGTCAGCCATCCGCCAATTAATTGCATAATCGCGTAAGCAAGGAAGAAGCTACTAATGACCATTCCACCTTGAGTAGGAGTTAGACTGAATTCTTTGGAAATGGTAATAATCGCTACACTCATAGAGTTTTTGTCTAAATAATTGACCACCCATGTTAAAAAAAGAAGCGTCAAAACAGTCGTTTTTGTTTTATTGTTGTATACGTTTTCTTGCATACAAGTTCCCCTTTCATTCTTTATTTATAAATATCTACTAAATGAGCCTTTTTATTTGGACCTTGTTTATGACATTGTTGTTTTCGCAGCAATAATCTATAACAGAAGTTTTATTTTTAGACTTATTTAGGACATTTCTTAAAATGAATTTTAGCAACTATTTTTTAAAATGGCAAGAAAATTCGGACCGGAAATCATTAGAAACGAATATTAAAGATGAATTCAATTGGTAATATACGGGGATAGTTAGTATAATAAAATTGCATACTTATGATCGGGGAAGGACGAATTATTATGATTAAAATCGGTGTCATCACTGCTCCTCATTCTATCGAGGAGATTAAACAAATTGAACCATATATCCAAGATCAATGTGAGCTAAGCTTTATTCCTTATCGTCAATTGAGTGAGATTAAGGAGCTCTATAAAAGCCATCACTTGTTTTATGATGGCATTCTTTTCAGTGGGGAATTAGGCTATAAAATTTGGCAGCAGGAATGTACCGTCTTTCAAACCCCAACGTACTACTTACATATTCCAGAAGGAGATTTTTATAAACGCTTATTTGCCATCAGCAATGCCAATAAACATTTAAATTTTTCTAGAGTATATATTGATTTTATTAATAAAGAGAATAATTATATGGGGATTAAAGAAGTATTGAAAAAAGAGGAGTTCCCTTTTTCAAATGAAATGGACTATTCGGAAGCCATTTATGAAAAAACAATTCAACAGCATCTCTCATTATGGCAGCAGGGAAAGATTGATTTATCAATTACTCGTGTGAGCAATATTGTAGAGCTTCTGAATCAAGCTGGCATTCCAAACATTTTTATATTTCCTTCTAAGGCATCCATTTTAGAGCAAATCCAGCAAATCATTAATGAATTGCAAATTTCTAATTTATTAGAAAATCAATGGACAATCGGGATCATTACGATTGAAAACCAGGACAACATATCTGATTTGGATTTTAAACAAATCCTGCTTCATAAAGCACTTTTGGAATTCAATGAAAAAGAGAAACCATTATCTGTTATTCAGAAGAAGCATGCAAATTTTGAAGTGATTACGTCGTATGCTGAGCTCAAGAATTTAACGAATGAATTTACCGAGTGTTCCCTCCTTCAGTATCTGAATCAAACGCTCCCCTTTCATGTACATATAGGATGGGGAATTGGAACTACACTCTATGCGGCTAAAACATCGGCTCAAACGGCAAACAAGCAAGCTGAATCAAACAACTTTCCATGTTCTTATGTCATTACTGCCAACGAAGAAGTAATTGGTCCACTAGGAGAAGAGACTTGTCTTCACTTTACCAATACAGTTGATCCTCAATTAGAAAAACTAAGTGAAACGTTAGGTATTTCCAGCCTTCGTATCCAAAAAATAATGGCTGTAATTTCTAAATTACAAACAAATGAACTGACGGCAGAAGATTTAGCTTATCATTTAGGGTTGACGTTACGTCAAGCCAACCGAATTTTAAATACGCTAGAGGAAAACGGAGCTGCCCATATTTCATACAGAAAACAAGAAAAACTTAGAGGCCGTCCTAAAAAAGTTTATAAACTAGACTTTGAAAAACTAATAGATTAACAGGTGAAAATGTCAAAGTTCTTTCCATGCAGAAATCAAGAAATCGAACTCCTCTACTCTATTTTTTAGAAAACCCTTATAATATCAAGGGTTTTTCTTATTTTGTTACTTTAGTTATTCTTTATCCATAATAAAAAGAGGCCGACCATGAAGTCGACCTCTCAGACACAGTTATGTATGTTAATACCTATAACGTAATATTTAACACACGGCAATAACTGTTTTTGTTGTTAAATAAGCAGCTAATTCTTTACTTTGTTGCTTTCTTTCACGTCGCATTCTTGCTCGTTCTTCTCCTGTTTCATGTAATTTCCTTTCTTCTTCTGTTTCAGGAATTACTTTCGGAACAGCGGTAGGACGTTGAAACTTATCAAGTGCAACGAATGTTAATAGTGCCGTTGCCGCTATTTTACACTCCCCACTTTTTAAATCTTCCGCAATAACTTTCACGAAAATTTCCATCGAAGATACACCTGTCCATGACACATACGACTCAAAGCTTACTGAATCAGTTGGTCGAACAGGATGTAAGAAGTCGACAGAATCGGTTGAAGCCGTGACACATTCCGTTCGGCTATGACGCGCGGCAGAAATAGAGGCCACTTGGTCTATATCACTCATCATTCGACCACCAAACAAGGTGTTATGATTATTTACATCATTCGGAAAGATACGACTTGTTCTAATTACTCTTGATTCCTTACAATATTTCGCTGACATGAGGACATCTCCCTAAAAATAAGTTCTGGTACTACCATATTTACATCACGTTTCAATATTTCACTTCTTAGCGGAACCCTTTTCTACTAAGAAAATACTAAAAAATATAGTTTATTAAGCTTACCTATGGAATTGATTGTAAGAGTAAGTTCATCAAAAGAACAATACATAAAATGAATCGCTAGATATAAATAATTTGAATATCTCTTATATATCCAGTGATAATAGTAGAAAAGCACCGTTCTTTATTTTTTCAAATCCATTTTAACTCTACATAAAACGCAGTATCGCGATATATCGCGATACTGCGTTTTAAACATTATTTTCTCCAAAATCAAACTCTCTTACAAATTCTACAAATGCTTTAACCGTATTTAATTCTAAAGATTCCGCGCTATAATACATCCATGTTTCCCTTATAATAGGCAATCCATTCTCATCCGTTATATTTGCCTTATGAAGATTATCTATTCCATTTAAAATCATGGAAGGTAACACGGCATAGCCTAACCCGCTTATCACCATATCCTTCGCTATATCCACTTGATCTACTTCCATTTTTATTAAAGGCGGCTTATGAAATGTATTTCTCCACCAATTATCAATCGCGATTTTCAAAAGAATATCTGTCGTATAATCTACTCTTGGCAGAACTGGTAGATCTTTAAGTGTAAACGCTTCTTTGGAGGCTACACATAATGTTTCTTGAAATAATAAATCCTTTTCATCACTCCAATTATAATCCCCTCGGACAAAGCCGATATGTACCTCATGATTATAAATTAATTGAAAGATATCCTTGCTCAATCCTGTAGTAATCTGAAATTCAATATTAGGAAATATTTCTTGAAAACGTTTCAGAACAGCAGGCAGTTTGTATCTTGTAAAAACATTAGAGCTAGCTATTCTTAAAGTACCCGTTACATTTTGGTTCATATTCATAATGTTTTCTTTGATATTTTTATGCAAAGATATTACTTTATCCGCATTTTTAGCCAAATATTCACCTTCGGGTGTGAATTGAATCCCATTTCTTCCCCTCACAACGATCTTAGTACCAAACTCTTTTTCTATTTGTTTGAGACGATTTGATAAAGCTGGCTGGGAAATAAACAATTTCTCCGCCGTTTTTGTGATGTTTTTATATTCATTTAACACTTGTAACATAACCCAATCCCTATAATCCACTAATCTTTCTCCTTTGGAACAATCTGTATATGATATTACGTATCATCATAGTATAAAAAAACAAAGATAACAATCGAAACTGTGAAAATTCGAAATACAGTTATTGGATAATTGGAAAGTACGGAAAGTTACTGACACTTTCACCTATACTCTAAGTTGAAATTTCACCTCCAGAAGAAGCACCTCTTACCCTTGATAAGTGATTGTTAATAGACTATCTAAAAAAGGATAAATTTAACTTTCTAATTCAAGTAATTTTCATCTTCTAATTTGAATTCAACCACGGTGATTTCTCTTTACATTCCTCTTTTTAAAATTGTTTTTTTCGAATAATTTCAATAGGATAAAAGACTCATTTTTATAAAAATTAATCTACGATAATTCCACTCACTCATTCCAACTAAAAAAAACTGTCAAACCCCTGCTATATCAACATTTTCAGCAAATTAAAAAAGCGATAGTTATAGTCAAAACTCTACTAAAATCTCATTCATTCTGCGTGTACGTTATTTGATATGAATACTAGAAAACGATATAGTTAAAAAGCAAACACACGATTTAGCCCTTTAAAAAACCCTATATTTGATGTTGTTTTTCCCCTTTTTGGCTACATCCTCTTCATAAAAGAATCAAGGTCAAACAAGCAAACATCTCACTTTTAATTCCCAATTTTTTATGACATTCAGAATTAAAGCAGGTGGGATAAGAACCTAAAGAGCAAGTAAGTGAATGATTGAACAATATTCGCTTTATCATTTTGAGGAAGCTTATATTCCTGAAAAAGGTTTGCTCTACTATATCAGTTTTTCAGAAGAAAATTTAAGAACGAGGTGTTTAAATGAATCCATTTGTAGAAGTAAGAAACGTATCAAAAATTTTTGGTAAGTCTCCCAAAGCGGCACTGGAGCTTTTAGAACAAGGTCGTTCTAAGAAAGAAATTTTGAAAGAAACAGGACAAACAGTTGGTGTCAATAAAGTGGACTTCAACATCTACCCTGGAGAAATCTTCGTAATTATGGGGTTGTCTGGGAGCGGGAAATCAACGTTAATTCGGATGTTTAACAGACTGATCGCCCCTACGGTTGGTGAAATTTTGATTGACAATGAAGATATTGTAAAAATGAGTCCCGCTCGCCTAAGGGAAGTAAGACAAAAGAAAATAAGCATGGTGTTTCAAAACTTTGCTCTTTTTCCCCATAAAACAATTTTAGAAAATACTCAGTTTGGACTTGAAATCAAAAAAACCACTGTTGAAGAACGTCATGAAAAAGCAATGAGCGCACTAGCTGTCGTTGGTCTAAAAGGTTATGAGAATCAATTTCCATCCCAATTGAGCGGTGGTATGCAACAAAGGGTAGGACTCGCCCGTGCACTTGCTAGCGACACGGATATCCTGTTAATGGACGAAGCGTTTAGTGCACTTGATCCACTGATTCGTAAAGATATGCAAGATGAATTACTAGAAATTCAGGAAAATTTCAAGAAAACAATTATTTTCATCACCCATGATTTAGATGAAGCACTGCGCATCGGTGATCGAATTGCTTTGATGAAGGATGGCAGTATTATTCAACTTGGAACACCGGAACAAATTATGATGAAGCCCGCAAACGAGTTTGTTGAGAAATTCGTTGAAGATGTCGATTTATCTAAAATATTAACGGCATCACACGTAATGAAACGACCAGAGAAAATCGGTGCAGACCGTGGTCCGAGGGTTGCGCTCGAAATTATGCGGAAACAAGGATATTCCAGTATATTTGTGGTGGACCGTAAGCAAAAGCTATTAGGGGCACTGACAGCTGAACAAGCACGTCTAGCCATTGATCAAAACCAATCGATTTCTGAAGTGATGACAACCGATATCCCAACTGTCGCGGAGGACGCGCTGCTTGTCGATCTTATGGATGCTATCGCAACCTCAAATCTGCCAATATCGGTTATAGATGAAGAGAACAGAATCAAAGGAATTGTTATTCGCGGAGCCGTAATTGGTGCTTTAGCAGGGAATAAAGATTCTTTAAACGATTTGGAGAGTGAGTGATTAAATGAATATGTCAAAAATTCCATTAGGAAATTGGGTAGATTCTTTCGTTGACTGGATTACCGTTGCATTTGCTGGATTATTTTCATTTTTTACAAATGTAATCGATGGGCTATTAAATTTTATTGTTGAAGTATTGAGTGTAGGACCTCCCATTCTACTAATCATTGTTTTAGCCCTGTTAGTTACCTATACTAGCAGATGGCCATTAGGCATCTTTACATTGCTTAGTTTACTATTGATTGATAACCTTGGTTATTGGGAATCAACTATTCAAACGCTTGCTATTGTTTTAGTATCCGGATTTTTTACGATACTAATCGGGATTCCAATTGGGATTTGGTGTGCTCAAAGCAAAACAGTACAAAAAATCGTCACCCCTATTTTAGATTTTATGCAAACAATGCCCGCATTTGTTTATTTAATTCCCTCCATTTTATTTTTTGGAATTGGTGTCGTGCCTGGGATTGTTGCTTCGTTTATTTTCGCGATTGCGCCAACAATTCGTATGACTAATCTTGGAATTCAAGAAGTGCCTAAAGAACTCATTGAAGCGTCAGACGCATTCGGTTCAACGGCTAGCCAAAAATTATTCAAAGTCCAATTGCCATTGGCCACTCCAACGATTTTGGCAGGGATAAACCAAAGCATCATGCTTGCTCTTTCTATGGTTGTTACGGCTTCATTAGTTGGCGCACCAGGACTTGGAGCAGATGTTTACCGAGCTGTCAGTCAAATTAACGTGGGACAAGGCTTTGAAGCTGGATTATCCATTGTAATTATCGCAATCATCCTCGACCGTATTACGCAAAAGATACGCAAGCCAGCGTATGAGCATCTCATTAGCCGGAAAATTATCCTTTCGATTGCAGCTGCGCTTATAGTAGTTTCTGCACTAGTTTTAGTGTTTGCACAAGAAAATACAGTAAAAGAGAATGCTACTGGGATTGGAGCCCAAACGGATTATGAAGTTATTGGGATTGAACCTGGAGCAGGACTCATGAAGCAGGCTAATAATGCCTTAAAAGATTACGAGTTAACTAATTGGACACTTGTTGAAGGTTCATCGGCAGCAATGGTTGCTGAATTGAAGAAAGCCTATGAAAATAAAGAACCAATTATTGTAACAGGATGGTCACCCCATTGGATGTTCTCTTCGTTTGATTTAAAATATCTCGATGATCCGAATAATACCTTTGGTGGAGCTGAAGATATTAATACAATCGTCCGAAAAGGACTTAAAGAAGATGCTCCTGGTGCTTATACTATCCTTGATCAATTCTTCTGGAAACCAAGTGATATGGAAGATGTAATGGTTGACATTGCTAACGGAGTTGACCCAGCTAAAGCTGCTGAAAAATGGATTCAAGCAAATCCGGACAAAACAGCTAAATGGACAAAAGGAGCTCAAGCAGGAAATGGTGAAAGTATCAATCTTGTGTATGTTGCCTGGGATACTGAAATAGCTAGTACCAATGTTATTGGTAAAGTTCTTGAGCAGCACGGCTACAACGTGACGCTGAGTCAAGTTGAGGTTGGTCCAATGTTTGCAGGTATTGCCAATGGCAGTGCTGATGCAATGGTAAGTGCATGGCTGCCAAGTACACATCTTGACTATTATAATGCCTATAAAGGCGATTTCATTGACCTTGGACCAAATCTTAAAGGAACGAAGAATGGATTAGTTGTACCTGAGTATGTCGATATTGATTCAATTGAAGACTTGAAATAAAAAAGCGAGGCTGCCCAAAACTTTAGGTAGCCTCGTTTTTCCACATAGACAATCACAATAAAAACAACGCACGAAAACCTATTCTTGTCGAGATATCAAGAAATCTTCGTGTGAACATTCCCTTTAATAATATGGATATTCCGGAAACAAACTCCTGATTTTCGTAGCTGCTTTACAAATAGACCTTACCATCCTCTACCTGCTCCACCGCCGCCAGAGGAACCGCCGCCACCTCCGCGTGAACCACCGTCTCCACCACCTCTGCCACCTCCACGGGACAAAATGGACAGGATAATTGAAGTAAGCGTTCCTCCAAAAAACTTAAAATCAATAAACACAGCAGCTACAATAAAAAGAATGATTAACCACGTGGGTATTCCTATCCCTTCTTCTTCAGTTGCTTGCTTCTCTGTAGTTTGTTGACCACCTTCTACGCCGTATTCAGTCGCCACTTCTTGTGCCAACACTTCGTACGTTTCAATCACAGCTTTGTTTGGCTCATTATCATTCAAATAGGGAATCGCATGTTCGTCCAAAATCCTTCCTATCTTTCCATCTGGAAGTCGCCCTTCTAACCCATATCCCACTTCAATTTGAACTTTGTGATCATCCATAGCAAGAACGAGTAAAACGCCATTGTCTTCCACTTCACTACCAATTCCATATTGCCTGAAAGCTTCATTCGCATATTCTGCAATCGGTGTGCCTTCAGTTGTTTCAACAGTAAGAACAGACACTTGTGCCGTTGTTTGATTTTCAAGACTGCGCCCTATACTTTTTAGTTGATTTTCTTCATTTTCTGTTAAAATATCGGCAAAATCTTGTACGTAAATGTCACCAACTGAATTTGGAATATCAGTATCCTTTGCAAATACTTGACCTGCTAAAACAAAAGAAGCGAGTAACACCAAAAGAAAATGCGGAACCCGCTTTCTGATCATTGACCATTGCCTCCAAAGTCGACATTAGGAGCTTTAGTTGCATTAGGGTCCGCTTTAAAATATTCTTTTTCATCAAAGCCAGCTATTCTTGCTACAATTGCTCCTGGCATTCTTTTTACCTTTTTGTTATAGACTGCAACTTGTTCATTGTAATCTTTGCGAGCTACGGCAATTCGATTTTCCGTGCCTGCAAGTTCATCCATTAATTGAGTAAATTGCTGATTGGCTTTTAAGTTAGGATAGTTCTCAACAACTACAAGCAAGCGACTTAACGCACCTGATAATTGTTCATTGGCTGTTGCTTGTTCTGCAGGAGTTTTTGCCCCAGCTAATTTGGCCCGTGCATCTGAGACTGATGCAATCACTTCTTTTTCATGTGAAGCATATCCCTTTACTGTATTCACAAGATTTGGTATTAAATCAAGTCTTCGTTGCAGCTGATTTTCAATTTGTGCATAGGACTGATTCACATCCTCCTCCTTATTGACAAAGCCATTATAGCTACTCATCAACAAGATGACAAAAACGACTATAACTGCGAGAATAGCAATTATTGTACCTAACAACCCTTTTTTCAAAACAAACACCCCCATCTATATAAATTTTTATCTTAATTGTATTTATGTGGATAATGTATAAATAAGTATACAATCTACATTGTTGGTATACAAATGCAATATGAATGCGAGCATGTCTAGAGAAACAAAAAGTTTAAACACTTAAATTTACTGATTAAGTATCTTCGCTTTACCAAACCCGTTAGAATATATCAATTACTGCAAAGAGGAAAAACGTACATATTATTCCCTCTTATAAACCATACAAAAAAAGACAGAGAAGTAATAACACTCTCTGTCTTTTACTATCATTCACTTAAACTAAGATTACCCACAAAATCATACTCACCACGATTGTCACAAGACCTTGCATTAATGTAGCCATCGTCTGTGCTTTATAAGCATCGGTCACTTTCATTCCACTAAACTGTGTAACTACCCAGAAGAAACTATCATTTACATGGCTCACTGTCATCGCACCTGCCCCAACAGCCATAACGACTAACGCTAAAGGTACAGCCCCTTCAATTCCAAGCGTCGGTAACATTGGCGCAATAAGTGAAGATGTAATGACAAGTGCTGCAGTTGATGAACCTTGTGCTGTTTTTAGAGCTGCGGCAATAAGGAAAGGAATAAGTAAGAATAAAGCACCGCTAAACATATCTCCCATATTCCACGCTTGAATCATTTCCGCAATTCCTGTGTTTTTAATAACTGTACCAAAAGCACCGCCAGCCCCTGTAATCAGTAGAATTGGAGCTGCGTCCAACAACGCTTCACCAATCCAATTTGTTAATGTTTCTTCATCATACTTTGGCAATAATGTAAGTGCCGCAACTACACCAGCAAGTAAAGCAATAACAGGCTGGCCTAAAAAATTAAGAAAAGCTGCTGTATTTCCTTCCATTCCGATAACAGATACAATAGATCCTGTTCCAATTAATATGATTGGCAGCACAATGGGTAAAAATGCTTGAAATGTAGAGGGCATTTTTCCAAATGAACGAACGATTTCCTCATAATCTAGTTCCTCGCCATCGTCTTCGACTTCAATTTTACTAGCTACTTTCGTTGCCCATAAATACCCAACAACAACCGCAGGAATGGCTGTAATTAATCCAATTAAAATAATGGTACCTAAGAAACCGTCTGCTCCAATATTTCCAGCCGCTGCAATCGGACCTGGTGTTGGCGGTACAAGAGTATGTGTTGCATATAACCCTGTTGCCAACGCCACAGACATTGAAGCAAGGGCCACTTTTGCCCGCTTAGCCAACGCTTTGCGCAAGCTGTTCAAAATAACAAAACCAGAATCACAAAAAACAGGAATCGAAACTAGATAACCAATTAAACTCATCGCAAGCTGCGGTCTTTTCGGTCCAACAATACGTAAAACAACTTCAGCCATACGCAGAGCCGCTCCAGCCTTTTCTAAGATGGTCCCGATAATTGTTCCAAATACAATCACAAGACCGATACCGCCCATTAAGCCGCCAAAACCACTATTTATATTTTCTACGATTTTAGCAAGGGGCATGCCCGAAGCAATCCCAACAAATAATGTACCTAGTAATAATGATAAAAACGGATGCACTTTAAATTTTGTAGTAGCCACAACAATTAATAAAACGCCAATAACTAAGACAACAAATAACATACCTTTCCCCCCTATTTCTTCAATGATGCTAAGTATGTACGCATAACTTGCTCTGCTGTATCTTCCAGCAATACTGCTCCTCCTATAATCGCTTCTTGCAACGTCATAGGAGTATTTACAATACTATGAACACTCGTAATACCATGTTCGTATAATACGTCAATGTCTTTACCAATCGAACCAGCAAGAGCAAACACAGGAATTCCCTTTTTCTTTGCTTCCTCTGCAACACCCATCGGAGTTTTTCCAGAAGCTGTTTGAAAATCTATTTGCCCTTCCCCTGTAAAGGCACATTCCGCATTCGTTAATTTGTCGGCTAGCCCCGTATATTCAATAACGATATCGATTCCTCTTTTTGTTTCAGAAGGAAAGAAAGCTTGGAAAGCTCCACCAATGCCACCGGCTGCACCAGCACCTGGTTTGTCATGTAAGCGAATACCTGTTTTCGTTTCTACTAAATCTGCCCAATGTGATAAATTCTGGTCTAGCATTTCTACCATTTGAGGCGTAGCCCCCTTTTGCGGCCCAAATACATATGAGGCTCCATCCTTGCCAATCAATGGGTTTTGTACATCTGATGCAATTAAAAATTCACAATCAGCAATCCGAGAGTCAAAATCTTGATTATCAATTTGAACAATACGCGAAAGTTCTCCTCCACCACAGCCAATAGCTTTTCCATCCGAATCCAATAGCTGCATACCTAACGCTTGTAACATGCCGATACCGCCATCATTGGTAGCGCTTCCACCAATTGCTAAGATAAATTTTTGACAGCCGTCATCTAATGCTTTTTTGATTAATTGTCCTGTACCAAATGTTGTAGTCAACAGTGGATTCCGCCTAGTAGAATCGATGAGATATAAACCGGAAGCACTAGCCATTTCAATAACACATGTTTGTCCATCTCCTAGAACTCCATAGGCTGCCTGAACGGAATCAAGCAGAGGTCCTTTCACAGACACTTCAACCATTCGCCCATTAGTAGCAGCTACTAAACTATCCATCGTACCCTCTCCGCCATCAGCGACAGGCACTAAAACGGTTTTTATGCTCTGTGATACCTTTTTTACCCCTCTTTCAATTGCCTGTGCGGCTTCTACTGCCGTCAAACTCCCTTTGAATGAGTCGGGTGCAATAACAATTTTCATATTATGTACCACCTTACTAAATTCTTAATCTTCATAGATTAAACAATATTTTACGAACCTTATATAAGACTGTATAAAAACAAGCGTTTTGTTATATAACAACTCTCTTATCTATTATTATAATATTCATAATTATTTTATTCATCGTACCTGATAAACAAAAAATAGTATGACTTTTCGCAGTTTTTTGTCTATAATAAACAAAAATTATAAACAAACAAGGATGACCTACATGTTAACACAAGAAATAGCAAAAGAAATTGTTACTCAAACAATGATACGATTAAATAGAAATATCAATATAATGGATGAACAAGGAACCATTATTGCCTCTGGAAATGTAAAGCGAATTAATCAAGCTCATTTTGGAGCTAAAGAAGTCCTTCGAACGGGTAAACCGCTCATTATTTCGAAAGATGATTCGCAGCAATGGGATGGAGCTCTTCCAGGCATTAATCTCCCTATTCAATTCCAAAACGACATTATCGGCGTCATCGGAATTACCGGAAACCCAGAAGAGATTATGGAGTTTGGAGAATTAGTCAAAATGATTACCGAAATGATGATTCAACAATCCTTCCTCACCGAACAGATTGAATGGAAACAACGATTAATTGAATTAGTATTTGAAGACTTGCTTACAGATTCATCACAACCTGAATTGATTAAACAAAGACTGAATCTAATTGGAGTAACATTAGAAGCCCCCTATCAAGTAGGTGTAATAGAATTAGGATCCAATCAATTAAAAAAGAATGAGCTGCTTCAAATATTTAGAGATTCTTTCAATAAACAACAAACGCTCATCGGTTTTTTAAATGTAAACCGGTTATTTATTCTTACCTCACATCTACCTGAGGAGCGGTTAAAACAAAAAATGCTAAACGTTATAAGCATCTTAAAGGCGAAAGGTATATCACTGCGGGTGGGAACAGGCTCTACCGTATTTGTCCAAGCTCATATTCGTCACTCCTTTGAAGAAGCTTTAAGCGCTTTAAAATTCGGTAATCTCGAACAAACTTTTATTACTTATAATGAAATTGAAATGAGAGCCCTTTTAGATCAACTAGATGAACGAGCTAAACAGCAATTTTCTAAAAGAATTTTAAGCAACTTACCAGACAAACTAATTGATACGTTAGAACATTTTTTTGCTTGCAACCTAAATATAGGAGAATGCGCAAAGGAAATGTACATTCACCGTAATTCTCTTATCTATAGAATTAAAAAAGTAAAAGAAAAAACTGGATACGACCCACAAAACATATATGATGCTATGACATTGCAGCTTGCGATTTGGATTTTACAGATGCTGCCTAAGGAATAAGTCAATTAAAATACTTATCTACAATTCAAGAACTTTATGATTTCCTAAATGATAAAAAAGGAGTAGTTAGCTCTCTAAGTGAACTAACTACTCCTTTTTTGTTTCTTGCCTTTAACAACAGCTACTAGCACCTAATAAAACTAATCCTGCCCCCTCTTCATTTTCTTCTTTATCTAATGTTAATTCATCCGTTCCTGCAATTTGTGAATCGAACGCTACTTTAATTCCGTTGATTATTTCAATTGTATCTGTTTCTATTGGTGCATCTAAAGAAATCGCAAATTGCGGCCCGCAACAGCCAGCAACAGAAGTTAGCCGAATTCCTTCTGCACCCTTTTCATTTAAAAAATTTTCCAACAAGTGTTTAGCTCCATCTGTAATTTTCATTTATGTCTCCTCCTTAAATGAACTATCAAATTGTTATTCCCTACTTAATATAATCTTTTAGCTTGTCATATCCAACTTTTTCTTCATGTAGCCAAGGAATAAGTGCACATTTCTCTGCCTTATTATCCTTTACTTCTTGAATCCATTCCTTTTCTGCTATCGCTTTACCTTTTAAAATAGGATCGTTCGTATTAGTGGCAGATAAACTTTGGTTAATGACCCACCACTGCGGATTAATACTAGCCCGTCTTAGATCGTCCTGTAATCTAGATGCCTCTAAAACAGGTGTTGCTTCCGCAAGTGTAACAATAACTACTTCTGTTTCTTTTGGATTTCGAATTTGAGGCAGTAATTTTTTTGCACTTTCTGATACCTCACCTGTTGACCTTTCAATTTCCTTACTATAAGACTCGGATGCATCTAATAATAGTAATGTATGTCCTGTCGGTGCTGTATCAATGACGACAATTTCATTTTCAGATTTAGCCACTACTTCAGCAAACGCTTGAAAAACAGCAATTTCTTCTGTACATGGTGATTCTAAATCCTCTTTTAAGTAAGCAAGACCAGCTTCATCTAGGTTTTCACTTGATTTGGCTAGGACGTCAGCTTTATATTTTTCGACTTCTACTTTTGGATTAATGCTGCTAATCATTAAATTTTGATTTAGGTAATCATTTTGGAATTGATAGTCTAGGTGAGCAGCTGGATCGGTTGTTGTTAAATGGACACGATGCCCTTTTTCAACTAGACCCACTGCAATGGCAGAGGCGACGGTTGTTTTTCCTACTCCACCTTTCCCCATTGTGAAAATCAGCTTTGTTTTGTTATTTGAAAAATCATCAATGACATCTTTTAATCCTGGAAGATTCATTGATTGATTTTCCATGTATAAATCAGTTGTCGGAACTTTATCGTATGGTTTAAACAAATCTCGGAGATTTTCCACACCTGTTAAAGAATAAGAAACATACGGTAACGAGTACATGGTACTCTCTTTTAAATTTTCTGGCATTTGCTTTAATGCATCTCGTTGTCTATGATAAAAAGCCGATGATACTTCATCTTCTTCATTGTGATCTTGAAGAAGAGCATTTATAATGAGCCTTTGATTTTTGATTCCAATCTCTTTAAGCTCTTTTGAAGCACGGTCTGCTTCCAAAAGGGCTGAAACATCTGGTCGTGTTACGAGTATTAAAGTCGTTTTAGTTGAATCAGAAAGAGCAGCTACCGCGCTTGAATAAAGCTCTTTTTTATCCACTAACCCAGATAAAGGACCTAAACATGATGCGCCATGCGTACTTTCCTCTAAAAATCCATTCCAAGCCGTTGGAAGCTGTAAAAGTCGTAATGTATGCCCTGTTGGGGCTGTATCGAAGATAATATGGTCGTAAAGATTTCCGATTTCGCTATTGGTAAGAAAACCTGTAAATTCATCAAATGCGGCAATCTCGACTGTACAAGCACCTGACAATTGCTCTTCCATTGTAGCGACTACTGCTTCTGGAAACATGTCTCTATATGGACCAACAACACTTTCCCGATAGGCTTTTGCTGATGCTTCAGGATCTATATTACTCACATATAAATTGGCAACCGTCGGAACTGCTCTCAGTGTGCTAGTTAACTCTATCCCAAATACATCTTGTAGATTAGAGGCAGGATCTGTACTAATTAACAGCACTTTTTTCCCACTATCCGCTAATGCGACTGCTGTTGCACAGGCTGTTGATGTTTTTCCTACGCCACCTTTTCCTGTTAAAAATAAAAATTGAGTCTGAACGTGATTTGGACTGAATGATGAATACATGTTTCTTCCTTCTTTCCAAATGATTATAGTTGTTTTAAATTGATAGAAAGTCGAGCTTTTGGTTTTTCGTTTAACTCTTCAGCTTTTACCTCAAACCATTCTGCAAATTCTTCGTTGGTTGGATAACTTCCTACTTTCACAACTTGGTCATTAACTAAAACAACTGGTAATGCATCGGGACCTTTTTCCATAAGAATACGATGTATTTCCTTGTTTTTTGCAAATTTATCAGGGTCATTTGTTAGTTGATATCGTTTAATATTAAAACCTTTTTTCTCTAATGAATAAACAGCAGATGCTACTCTCGTTAACTCTGGATCCACACTAGGACCGCATACTCCAGTGGAACAACACATTGCAGGATCAAAAATCTCAACTTTATTCATGCTACAACCTCCAATATATTATTAAATAAGCATTTGCTTATTTTTATTTTTAAGAAATAACCAAGAGAATAAACTCTTGGTTATTTGATTGTATTATTGTCCTGTTTCGCTAAAACGTTTAATTCTATCACCAATTTCATCACGAACACGCTGGAAGAACGCCCATTTTTCTTCGTCTGTTCCTTCTGCTTTTGCTGGGTCATCAAATCCCCAATGTTCACGTTTTACATGTGAAGGTGTAACTGGACAATGATCGGCAGCATGTCCACATAATGTTACTACTAAATCAGCATTGTTTAGGATTTCTGGATCAATAACGTCAGATGTTTGAGTCGAAATATCAATTCCTGCTTCCTGCATTGCTTTTACCGCATTTGGATTTAATCCATGAGCTTCAAGCCCTGCACTGCGTACTTCCCACTCATCACCTAAATATTTCTTTGCCCAACCTTCAGCCATTTGGCTTCTGCAAGAGTTCCCTGTACATAAGAAATAAATTAATTTTTTAGACATGACGTATTTCTCCTTTTAGTTCATTAATAATGATACGTATAGACCTAGTAACGTAATAAATAGAATCGGGATTGTTAACACAATACCTGTTTTGAAATAAGTTCCCCATGAAATTTTAACCCCTTTTTGAGATAAAACATGGAGCCACACTAAAGTCGCCAATGATCCGATTGGGGTAATTTTCGGACCTAAGTCAGATCCAATGACATTGGCATAAATAAGAGCTTCTCGAATCGTGCCAGAAGTATTCGTTTCGGCAATAGCTAATGCATCAATCATTACGGTTGGCATATTATTCATCAAGGATGACAAGAAAGCAGCAATAAAGCCCATTCCTATCGTCGTAACGAATAAACCTTGTTCAGCCGTTGCTTGGATGACACTCGCTAACGAATGAGTTAGCCACGCATTTCCTAACCCATATACCACAACGTACATTCCAATTGAGAAAAATACGACACTCCATGGTGCTCCTTTAACAACGGCTTTCGTATTAACAACGTTACTTCTTCTTGCCATCAATAGAAAGAAAATCGCTATCATTCCTGCAACAATGGAAACAGGAACTTTAATGAATTCGCTAGAAAAGTAACCAATCAGTAAAATCCCAAGAACATACCATGAGAGACGAAACATTTTTTGGTCCTTAATCGCTTCTACTGGTTTCTTTAATTTGGATAAATCGTACGTTTGTGGGATACTTTTTCTAAAATAAATCAATAATACCGTGATGGTTGCAATCAGTGAAAAAAGATTTGGAATAATCATTCTTGAAGCATATTCTACGAACCCAATGTTAAAGAAATCGGCAGATACAATGTTAACCAAATTACTCACCACGAATGGTAATGAAGTAGTATCCGCAATAAACCCACTCGCCATAATAAAAGGGAAGATCATCTTTTCTTTAAAATTCAAATTACGAACCATTGCTAGTACAATAGGTGTCAAAATAAGAGCTGCCCCATCATTAGCAAATAGCGCCGCGACGATTGCCCCTAACATACTGACATAAACGAACATTTTCACTCCATTACCCTTTGCTGCTCTTGCCATATGTAATGCAGCCCATTCGAATAACCCAATCTCATCTAATATTAATGAAATAAGGATAATCGCTACAAAGGATAATGTTGCATTCCATGTGATTCCTATTACCTCTACAACATCATTTAATCCAACTACTCCTACTAAGAGAGCTAAGATTGCTCCACCACAGGCAGACCAACCGATGTTCAAACCTTTAGGCTGCCATATGACGAAGATGAGTGTCACTAAAAAAATGACGGATGCTAATATTGCAGTTATCAATGTACAAACCTCCATTAGTCACAAGAGATGCGTAATCCCTGTTCTTCTAGTTCTTGTAGTTTAAAATCTTGGCTTGGAAGATGTTGAAGCAAACTGTGAACTAACGGATAATAGTCGTTATCTTTATTTAATGAATAAATAATCCATTGTCCTCTCCTTGTTTCTTGTACCAATCCAGCATCTTTCAACTTTCGAACATGTTGACTAATAGCAGGCTGACTCATTTTAAAAATTTCAACAAATTCACAAACACAATAATCATGTGTCTCTAACATTTTCATCATAGCTAGTCTTGTTTTATCACCTAATAGCTTTAAAATCGTTGCAGCTTTTTCGATTTCAACTGTTAATTCTTGCATGCAAACATCTCCTCCTTCCATTCGAATATTAATATATAACAATGTACTTATATATTCAACAACAAATATAACTTTATTGTTTGCATCATACTATTAGTTATAACATTGCTTAAGTACCCAATACAAAAAGCAGCGAACAGTGCCTATCACCGCTCGCTGCTTTTTGTATATCTACTATAATCTATCATGTCCAATAACTACATAATTGTTTTTGTTGTTAAATATGCAGCTAATTCTTTACTCTTTTGTTTTCTTTCACGTCGCATTTTTGCTCGTTCTTCGCCTGTTTCGTGTAATTTCTTTTCTTCTTCTGTTTCAGGAATTACTTTTGGAACAGCGGTAGGACGTTGAAACTTATCAAGGGCAACAAATGTTAATAGGGCTGTTGCCGCTATTTTACACTCCCCGCTTTTTAAATCTTCCGCAATAACTTTCACGAAAATCTCCATCGAAGATACGCCTGTCCACGAAACATACGATTCAAAACTCACTGAATCGGTCGGTCGAACTGGATGCAAGAAGTCTACAGAATCTGTTGAGGCCGTCACACATTCCGTTCGGCTATGACGCGCGGCAGAAATAGAAGCTACTTGGTCTATATCACTCATCATTCGACCGCCAAACAAGGTGTTATGATTATTTACATCATTCGGAAAAATCCGACTTGTTCTAATTACTCGTGATTCTTTGCAATATTTTGTTTCCATAAGAAAGGCTCCCTTAAAAGTAAATTATTGGAACTGAGTTTCTACATGATTTTCAGGTGTTCTCTTTAAGCTAAATCTACTCTTTCTTAAGCTCTATTAACTGCATTTCAGTAGATTCGGAATGAATATGCATTGTTCACTACTATAGAGTTCTATATTATATCCTATTATATTGCTTTTTTTACCAAAAAACATTCATCCAATCCCCATTATTTCATATTCAATCAGGGTTTTCTGGCTAAATCCGATAAAGATTGCCCTTAAATCTTTTCATGCTCCAGTAAATGACGAATATGATTTTTTAAATAAAACGCTTCAGGTAATTCCAATGGAGACTGTAGGATAGAAGAATCGCGATAAGAGCGATAAGAACTACTATGATTACCTGCTATATGTATATCCAATTGTAAAATATGAGAGCCCTTCATTTCTACATAATAGTGAACGCCCTCTTTTTCTAAGCGGTAAAATGAAAATTTCAGTCCTAATAACTCTTGTGTCTCTTGTGTTGTCTCAACATGATTAGTAATATAATCCGCCATTTGCTGAACAGTTACGACATTCGTTGCCATAATCGTTGTCACTTTGTCTTTTACATACTCAACAGCCTGATTAATTTTCGTTTGTGCTTTTTGCGCCAAATGACTCAATAAATTATTCATTGTAACTCTCCTTTGTTTTTGCGTTTAAGCTTAGTATTACCAATTAATAGGCTAAGCGGTAAATTAAAAATCTCTCATAAGGATTACGCTCAGATAAACCTTGCAGCAAAATTTCTTTTTTAAATTGAAAGGCAGTTTGATTTTCTAGAAAAAAGAGATAATCTTTTGAGCCATAATATAAAACTAACTCAATATCTCTCGGAAATTGTTCCACTGAACGCAATATATTCTGAATAATTTTCATGAAAATTTGTACGGAAAATGGATTAAAAAAATAAAATCGGTTGTCTAATGCATCAATCTTATACTTCTCTGCTAAACAACAGTGGAATTGAATACGGTGACCGCTCTTTTTCATTTTCTTCACATAACTACTTCGATTATCTATAGCTTCCTCATAAAAGATTTTATTCATCTCAATTCCGACAACAGAAGCATTAAATAAATAATTCATATAAAAAATTAATCTTCCTTTTCCGCAGCCAAAATCTACGACTTGGTCACTACTCGTTAATTCATATTGCTTAAATAATTGTTCGAGCGCGCTATAGGGCGTTGGCTCATAGCGATGATAATGCAAGGACTTATTAAAAACCTTCTGTTCTCCTCCCGTTTTAATGTTCAGCAATTCATCATAGTACCGTTCTTTCATCGCTTTACCCCTATTCCATTCATATAGCTATAATGATATCGATTTTTTTATAAGAATAAAAGGAGAAATGTTTAATATCTAGTTTCTATTCATTATCGGTTATACTGGAGGTAATTATAATGTAAGAAGGATTAAAACATGAAAGAATTCATTTTAAATTGGTTTTCTCAAGCAGGACCCTTTTCAATTATTATTAGTATTTTCATTAATATTGTAATAAGTATATTCGGTGTCATACCTAGCGTTTTTTTGACCGCTCTTAATATTACTTTTTTTGGATTTGAAGCAGGCATGCTTATTTCTTATATTGGAGAATGTGCAGGCGCTGCAGTCAGCTTTCTCTTATATAGAAAAGGGATTCGACACGTGGAACAGTCCCTACCTGCCCAATCAAAATATTTAAATAAACTGACAGCTTCAACAGGAAAAGAGGCGTTCATATTCGTTCTAGTATTTCGACTAGTACCTTTTATCCCGTCCGGATTGATTAACCTCGGTGCAGCCTTAAGCAAAATCAGCTTACTTCATTTTACATTAGCAAGCGCTATTGGAAAAGTCCCTGCTATGCTTCTAGAAGCATACTCCGTTAACGAAGTATTAATGTGGGAGAAGCAAGGGAAAGGGATTTTATTTATTGTTTCATTCATTATATTGGTCATTTATTGGGCAGTGAAAAGGAAACGTGTTTAGTAAAAAAATATTCATTACTTTTCACTCCAACGTTTGAATAGTTAAACAAAGTTAGTCGATTAAACATAAAATAGTAAGAACCTATCTATTGAGGAGGTGAGTTCTTGGCTAATTTGGGGGGGTTTAGCAATAACCCATTAAACGTTATCAGTGATTCAGTGTCTTGTACGATTGAATTAGGAGATACTAATGGGGCAGCTACAACTATTTGGCAAGATGATACTCCTTTTGTTATAAACGGAACCATTGTAGTTGAAAATACTGGAACAATCGGCGTTTCACCAAAGGCTGCCCTTCATGTGAATGGAGCTGCAATTCGTGGATTTGTGGTCGCACCAGGTGAATGTCGGTCTATTACGGTAAATGATTTGCGTTCGATTAGTATCGTTGCAGCAGGAACAGGCACTGCCAAAATCAAGATTTCTTTCTCCTTAAACTATAAGTTTTAACGTATTTCTATCTATGTTAAAACAAAAAAATGATGCTCTACGTTAGCATCATTTTTACATAGCCTTTGTTAAATTATATTGTTGATAAAACTGAGCAGCCTCCTATAACAGAGCCTCTACATAAAAAATATTAAGTCACATAACGAACCTTCATACTATAATGACCATTGGCCTTTTGGCCCGATCCTCCCCGACAAGAAATTTCCAGGTTTGAAATAGTCTTCAAAGTAACAGATTTCGTTTGATTTATTTCAGTCAATGTAAATAATGTCGTATCCGCCTTTCCATCACCATCTGTATCCGCTCTTACCTTCATAATACAGCCACAATTATTTTTTACAGTTAATGATCCTGATGGCAGAGAAGCCATTCCAATAGCTCTCCAATACTCTACATATTTCCCATCACAATTTTGTACAATAACACCACCTATTTCATCTGCCACTAATTGTGGCTCTGGAAGATTTGATTTACGAGGAAAAAGAGATAGACTGCCTAATGGCGGGGGTGAAATATGAGAGTTACTTTGTACGTCCATACTAGGTATTCCCTTTCTAATTATGGTAATTTATTGTATGGATTAATACATGAAATGGTGTCGTCAATCCACCACTCCCGAATCCAGCTCGACTAGGAGGAGGCGATTACCGTATGGCCGAGCGCACACAGAAAAACGCTGCCTCTCAATCAAGCAGCGTTTTTCATTTACCCTTTATTCTGTTTCATCCATTTCCTCATCTTTATTAAAATGCAAGAAATGGTTAATTATTCTTAAAACATATTACTTTCATCCTTCTTACGAGTCCACTTCATGACTGGCGAGTCTTCATTTTTCAGCTCAGTTTTATTTTCCCAATCGTCACTTTCTGAGCCATCCGCTTTTATTTCCTCCAAGTCAGCTATTAACCATTTTTTACTCTTTTCATCATACTTCATCTTATATGTTCGAACAGTTTTATAAGAAATATCTTCAAAACCTTCCATGTCTCGAACTTTCATTTTATTTTTGTAGGAAACAAGTGCTGTAACTTCTGCAAGCCACTCATCATTAAAACGATTAATATCTAAATCATCAAGGTTCACAACCACTCCTAAATATTGCATCTGAATTTCATCAACATACTCTTTATAAAATTCAAAATCATATTTGGCAAATGCCGTAACCTCTCTTACTTCATCTGTGACATTTGTAAAATGTTTCGTTTCATAATTGTTTGTCTGAAAAACGATTAAGTCATTATTAAATACATCTAGTGCGGCTAACACATTTTGTTGAACGCCTTTATCCTTTTGAGCCAAATCACTATCGTCTACAAGCAGGCTGACCTGCTTGCTGCCGCCCCACACTTCTACTTTTCTTTTCTCTAAAAAAGTGCCAAGTGTATTTTTTACAGTTAATCGTACATCATACGCACCTGGAAGAAGTGGACCGTACAATTCTTCTTCACTCTTTATAAGAGAGTCTTTCGTTTTATCGACGGAAAGAGTAACTTGATCTTCTTCACTTAGCCCAGTTACCTTTATATATCCCGTTTTTACCTTCAGTTTGTAGTCAGTAAATAATCCGAAGCGTTTTCCGTCTTCCACTAGACTAATCTGCTGATTTGTCATGTTGTATTCTTGCTTCTCCAATTGCTCCTCTAAGCTATCCTTAATTACTTGATAACTATTATAATTAGCATTTAGATAAGTAACGAATGCTTTAAGCGATGACTCATCTATTTCTGCCTTCTTATTATCTACTAAGAGTATATCCTTTAGCTGTTCCGGCTTCTTTTGATCAACCGCCTGCTCAAACGCTTCGACAACTTGTTTAGGTCGATTATTCTGCTGGATCAACACAACCGTAATAATGGTGAGCATAACCACCGCTGGTATAGCAAGTAACCATATTTTCTTCACATTATTCACGGCTCCTTAATAACTTGATCCTTTTACAAATACAGTGTCTAAACTTTCGCCATACTTATCAACTGCTTCAATCGTCCATTTTCCATCCTTTTTCGTTAAGGACACTTCCACTGGGTCGCTAAGTTCGTTTACCTCAAGAGCATTTAAAATTTTAGGCAATTTTGAAAGTACATATTTATCAATTTCTTGTGAATCATAACTTCCTGTATTCTCTCTAAATTCACGCTCATACTCATAAACATCTTCATATAATGTTTTTAATGACGGTGTAGAAACCTCTACTTCAACGATTGCCTTATCATTAGCATTTGCAATAGTACTAGCATTCACCTCAGCCTTTTCCGCTAAGATATCACGGTATGTTGCATATAGCTTTTCAATGTCTGTGTCATCTAACTTCTTATCAAACACCTTGTTTATTTCCATTTCAAATGCTTCTTGTGCGGATTCTTGCAATACTGGTTTATCAGCCGATACAAGTTGCTCATAATCTGGATTTTCCTTATTGTAATAGATTTGATTCACGTAAGCCTTCAATGCTTTCGCTGGATCTTGCAGCGTTTCATAGCTAGCGGCATACTTCTTCGTATCAAGCTTTAATACTAACTCTTCTGACTCCTCTTCGGGATCATCGAATAGTGGATTTAAGCCAATTTCATACTCTTTATCCTTTGTTACTTCAAATATCGCTAATACAGTTTTTGACTTTCCTGCACCAATACTCCCGCCCGTATCAATATCCAAGCCTATATCGCGATTATAAAGTTCTGGATTAATATTGATTTGCTGCTCACCATCATATAACTTAATCCCATCATACCCTGATAATCGCATTGGAGAATCTGATAAATTTTTGACTTTTAAATTAATAGCCATCATAGCTAAGTTCTCATTTTCAGAAACCCCATCATCACTCTCTGAAACAATATAACTAGCGCTTTCAATAGAAGCCTCCAACCCTTTACTCTTTTCAGTTGAAGCCTTTTCACCCGAATCTGAACATGCAGATAAAAGGAAAATAAATACTGATACAACGGAGAATAATACCCATTTTTTCAAAAAAAGAACCCCTTCCTAAACTAGACTATAATATGTACCATTTCTTCTCACATATTAAATCTACCTAAATCCCCCCTTCCAAAACAGGATATTTATCCCTAATAAAAAGGAAAAATAAACCTATTGGACTAGGCTTAATGATTCAAAGCCTTGATATACAGGGAATAGATAGCAAATATTTTTTTGGTTTATTATATAAATAAAGGAAAATAATTCATTTTTACTAGTTTTTGAATATACTTACATAAGCGCTATAACATACCATTTTCTTATTTTTATTAATTATTATACAAATAATAGAACTTTTGATTTAGCTCACCCTATATCTTCCATACACTGATTTCCATCTATTAATCTTCCGAATATTACTATACAAATAGAAACAAGCAGCGAAAACATTCACTGCTTGTTTCTATTTGTATATTTTTCATACGGTCCATATATCTTCACTAGGATATTGGATACTCACTTTTTTGTTGTTATCAGCAAATAGACGAGGGTAAGCGGACCTACTTTACCAAATTCCCTGACTCCTACAATGATTCATTTTTCGACAATAAAGAAGTCAGCGATTATTCCCCTATAGACAGATTTACTATGCCAAAAGCTGAGACAACTGTTCAGCCCCGACAAGCATAAGATGAGAGGCAGCATGACGCAGTTTGCCACAGAGCATAACCGCTTATGACCTCGAGGAGCTAGGAGCCGCAGCTATAATGAGGGAATTCCCTCATCTCCCTTTTTTCTTCTCACAAGCTTGAGGTGGGGAGCTTACTTCCATTAGGTGTGGGATAAAACGGTTTAATACAAGCGTTTCAGTAAGCATTCATTTCAAATGTATATTGCTTGTTACACGCCTTGGGCCTCTAATTTTGCAATATCTTTATTATGTCCAATCACAATTAATGTATCTCCTTGCCGAATTTGTTCTTCAGCAAGCGGAGCCACATTAATATCTTTTCCACGTTGAATACCAATAATATTGCAATGGTATTTTGCACGAATATCCAAATCCATTAATGATTTTTTATCAATTTTATGTGACGCCACAATTTCCACGATGCTATACTCCTCAGATAATTGAATATAATCAATAATTTTTTCGGAAGCGATATGATGAGCAATTCGCTGCGCCATATCTCTTTCTGGATGGATAACTCGATCCACTCCGACCTTTTCTAGAACTTTATGATGATACATATTTTGAGCTTTTGCCCAAACTTGAGGAATGCCCATTTCCTTTAGAAGTAAACATGTTAAAATACTTGCTTCAATATCATCACCTAAAGAGACGAAAGCGACATCAAAGTTTCTTACACCTAAGGACTTTAAACTCATCTCATCCAACCCATTAGCTACGACGGCATGGGTAGCAAAGGCTGCATATTCATCTATTTTACTTTCATCTTTATCGATAGCCATGACTTCCACTCCAATCGAATGGAATTCCTTGACTAAGCTCCCTCCAAATCTTCCTAAACCAAATACAACAAACTGTTTTTTCATCTCGTTCTTCCCCTTTTATTACAATCTCTTTATATAGAAAGCACAAAAAAGACCACAGAGGATTCCCCCGTGGTCGAATGCATTTTTTCGATCACCAGTATCACTTCCTCTCTCTTCACGCTTCCGGAGTTAGCTGTCGGATTCGGACCATGAGAGTAGCCCTACCTTCTTCATAAAGGATTCACCCCAAGCGACGAAAACACCGCCACAAAATTGGTTCCCCCGTTCCATAAAGGATTCAGCGAATAAAGAAATATGGTTTTACATGAAAGTAATATTACTCCTTCAAAATTAAGTTGTAAAGAACATTTGAGAGCATTCACCTTATAGAACGACAAAATATAGATTTTTCACTTTTTGAAAGCCCAAAAATCCAAAATGTAAGATTTTATAACATATAATTAGTGATAGTAACTAAAATATCCACTTCGATTTGTTCGTTTTTGCTAATGACAAATGAACTACAACACAATAAAATAAGTATTATATCACATATTATGTAATATAATATAACATTTATAAACATAAACAAATAATGTGATTTTTCAGGAGGGGAAAATATTGAGCACAAATCCAAACGAAGTCGTTTCATTCAAAGGTGTTAGTAAAGTGTACAATACGGGCATCATTGCATTAAGTCAATTTGACTTAATGATTACAGAAGGCGAGTTTATTAGTTTTTTAGGTCCATCGGGTTGCGGCAAGTCCACTGCGCTAAGGATGGTAGCTGGGTTGAGTGAAGCCACTAGCGGCCATGTCCAAGTTTTCGGTAAAACACCTAAGGAGATTATTCAAGGAACAAACGATATCGCCTTCGTTTTTCAAGATGCAAATTTACTTCCTTGGCGAACTGTGCTTGATAATGTATTATTGCCGCTTGAATTAAGAGGATCTACTAAGAAAAGCCATAAGGAGTACGCAATAGAGGTATTAGAGATGGTCGGTTTAAAAGATTACTTAGATGCCTATCCTAGAGAACTATCAGGCGGGATGAAAATGAGAGTTTCAATCGCCCGTGCTTTAGCGGCAAAACCAAAAATGTTATTAATGGATGAACCCTTTGCCGCTCTCGATGAAATCACACGCCAAACATTGCAGATTGACCTCCTTAATATATGGCAAAAAGAAAAAACTACTATTCTATTTGTTACCCACAACGTATATGAAGCTGTATTTTTATCCTCACGAATCGCAGTCATGTCTTCTCGTCCCGGGAAATTATCATCCATTATTAACGTCAATCTCCCCTTTCCAAGAACACTCCAAGTAAGAACAGACAAAACATTTACAGACTATGTAGATATAGCTGCCCACAGTCTCGAAAATAGCTCAATAAGAAGGGAGTTAGGATAAGATGTCCACACAATCAGTAGCAACGAAAAAAACAAAAATGGTTTCGCATTTCCCTCAAAGTAATACAGGGAAAATTTGGACTAAATTTAAAGGTGTTTATCTCGGTCCAATCATTGCTTTAATTGCCTTCCTCTCTCTATGGCAATTGATTCCTTCTTTATTGGGGATCAAACCATTTATTCTTCCGAAACCTACAGATGTCTTACACGCTGCACTAACGGATTGGCACTTATTATGGCCAGCCATTCAAATTACAGTTATTGAATCGATTATTGGATTTTTACTCAGTGCGACTATCGGTATTTTCGTTTCTATTTTATTAGCAAGCTCGAAAGTGTTAGAAATTAGCATCTATCCATACGCCATTATTTTGCAAACCATTCCTGTTGTTGCCGTTGCACCGATTATTGTTATTTGGTTTGGCGCCGGTTTCAATGCCATTGTAATCATTTCGTTTTTAATTGGTTTTTTCCCAGTTATTTCGAATACATTAATGGGACTGAATTCAGTCGATAAAAATATGGGAGAACTCTTTACACTATATAATGCATCAAAATGGAAGAAAATATGGAAACTTCGCATTCCATTTGCAATGCCTTATATTATGGCAGGATTAAAAGTATCTTGTACTTTATCGATTGTCGGAGCTATTGTTGGAGAATATGTAGCAGGAATCGGTGGAGGTAAAGGTGGCTTAGGCTATGCCATTACAGTAGCCGCCATCCAATTAAAAACTCCATATTTGTTTGCCTGCGGAATAGCTGCGGCATTATTAGGGATTGGCTTTTACCTTCTCGTTAGCCTGATAGCTCACTTAATGTTGCGATCTTGGCATGAGTCAGCGATGAAGGTTGAAAAATAAAGCGAAATTCATTACGAATTAAAGGAGGAAGAAAAGGTGAAAAAATTCAATCTACTATTTTTAGGAATTATCTTTCTAGTTTTCCTGACTGCCTGCAGCGATGAGGAAGCTAGTACTAGTGAGGAAGAGAACAAAACGGATGATAAAGCTGTTGAACATGTTAAATTAGTATTAAACTGGTTTCCAAAGGCACAGCATGGCGGTGTATATGCCGCACAAGAAGACGGGATTTTCAAAGAAAATGGATTGAATGTAACCATTGAGCCAGGTGGTCCACAAGTATCTTCTGTTCAAATGATTGCATCAGGCAGCGCGGAGTTTGGTCTTGCACACGCAGATCAATTAGTTATTGCTAAAAATCAAGGAATTGATTTAGTCGCTGTAGCAGCTGCGATGCAGGGAAGTCCACAAGTATTTATGTTCCATAAAGGGCATGGAATTAAAGACTTCACAGACCTAAATGGAAGAAAAGTATATGTTCAACCTGGAATTACATATTGGGACTTTTTAAAATCTAAATACGATTTAAGTAAAGTAGAAGAGTTAGCGTACAACGGGCAGCATACGAACTTTGTAAATGAAAAAGATTCTGTTACCCAAGCATTTGCCACATCCGAGCCTTTCTTTTTAGAAAAAGAAGGAATCGAAACAGAAACAAAGCTGATTGCTGACGCGGGTTACGATCCTTATAATGTTGTATTATTTGTAACAAAAGAATATTTAGAGAAGAATGAAGAAACGGTTCAAAACTTTGTTACTTCATTTGTAGAAGGATGGAATTCTTATAAAACGTCTTCTGAGTCTATTAATAAAGTCATTCAGAATGATAATCCAGACATCGCCTTAGATGCTTTAGCCTTTGAAACCGAATCTCAAGAAGAATTTGTGTACGGCAAATATGCATCTGAACACGGTGTCGGCTATATGACAGAAGAAAGATGGGCTACACTTATTCAACAGCTGCATGATTTAGACTTATTGGAAAAGCCATTCGAAGCGAATGAAATCTTTACAACAAAATACTTACCTGAAAAATAAACTTCTCATAAGTAAGACTAGAAAACCACGCCTCTGGATTGCTGTTTAGCCAGAGGCTTAGTTTTACTTTCATAAAACAGATTCTCATTCATTCAGAAATTTTGCAATGGACTGAAAAACTTGTTCATTAATCGGAATCGGCAATGTTAGAAAACCATGAACAAGTCCACTGTATCGGGTAAGCTGTACGGGAACTCCACTTTCCTGGAGTCGAGTAGCATAAGCCTCCCCTTCATCTCGGATAGGATCGTATTGCGCTGTAATCACGAAAGTTTTCGGTAAACCACTTAAATCTTGCGCTCGTATAGGAGAAGCATATATATTACCTGCATCCTCTTCCGTTTCAATATAGTGATCCCAAAAACTTTTTGTTACGCTGCTAGTCAATATAGGAGCTTGTGCATTTTCTCGAATTGACTCATAAGGAGATTGTTCAATAGAGCGTAAAGCATCTGTCGCAGGGTATATTAATATTTGCCGCCAAATCGATGGTCCTCCGCAGTTTTTAAACAATAAGGTAACCGCTGCACTTAAGTTTCCTCCTGCACTGTCTCCCCCAACAGCAATTCGATTCACATCTACCTGTAATTCCCCTGCATGGTTAAACACCCATTGTACCGCTGCACTACAATCTTTTAGGCCTTTTGGAAAACGATTCTCCGGTGCTAATCGATAATCGACAGCAATGACTTTACACCTCGAAGCATTTGTAAGTTGTCTACAAGCTACATCATGGCTTTCAAGATTCCCTAGCGTCCAGCCGCCACCATGGAAAAACACGATAGCAGGAAGACGCTCTTCCACACTTTTTGGTGTGTATATTCGAATGGGTATATCACCATTCGGACCAGGAATCAGACGATTCTCCACTGCATGAACGAACGGACGCTCCTCTATATCTAGAATCGTTTGAAGTCTAGCTTCACGGATTTTGACAATTAAATCTGGTGTTAATGTTTCAGGCAATTTAGGATAACTTTCTAGAATTTGTTGAAGTATTGGATCTAATTGCATCTTAATCCCTCCCTTACAAATTAAAAATATCCCGATATACGACATAAATCGCAGGCATCAGTTGTATATGTTATAACCCTGTTAATCATTGAATCTCATATATTATTTTTCTATTAAAAGGTATTATAAATATTTTCACATGTTTCACCTGTAGGCTGATAAAAACAATGACGCTTATGACGACCTACAAGAGGTTGATTGTACCATGTAGAAGGACAATCCTCTGGAGGTTTAAAATACCATAAACTATACTTAGCAGGCCAGAATCTCTTGCCGTTTATTGCCCGACGTGCTAAACGTTTTTCACTTTCTCTCGCTCTTTGATAAAATATCCTTTCTGAGTAGCCTCAAAAGCATGGGGTTGATAAAGCGAAACTTCCATCAGTGGGGGTTTTCCTTCATCCCCCACTGATGGTTAGTCACGTTCTACGGTCACTAAGATCTCCGCTTCGCTTCAATCAAGTGACCGTACGAACCTGATTAGTTCAACTATACCTTTGAAAACCACAAAGGTAAGTTTCACTGTATCTCACCAATCGGACCTTTACGGGCAGTTGTCCCCCACCTATCTTCTTTGTTTTCTCATAAGCTTGAGGTGGAGGTCTTACTACCCGTTAAGTGTGGGATAAATCATTTGGGGAATGGTACGAAGCCCTTTAAAATCTGAACAATTAGCTCGTAATCGATTGATGTCTACATTCCCTACAAGCATCATGCCTTGGACTCCTTCTCCTTCCGCCTCTGCCCGAAGTAGCCTTTACAAAGGCCATATTTCCCCCTCCATCATATGAGCAAATTTAGCCTCATAATAATAATAATAATAATAATAATAATATGAAACCATTTATTCTCTCATTCCTCACTTTTTCATAGGTCTCATTATACAATTCAAGAGGCAGATACTTATTTATACCATGTATGGATGTATTAGTTCTCCTCCCAAGGTTTAAATGAAAATGGAATACCAATCATTTGTGCAGTCAAATCATCATAAGACACTAAATCTTTCTTTGATAACTCTTTTAAGGAGCGTTTCCCCATCGCTCTTAAGGCCATTTTCATTTCTTCTGTACTTGCTGTTAAAAATTTCTCTGCTGCTTGAACTCCATCTTTGATCTTAAATTGTTCCTTAAACTTTCCCTCATTCCAAACAACTTGTGTAGGTGGTTCAAATGGAACAGCATTCAATATTTGATTATGTGCGACAGTAAACAACATAGCAGAGCCTAAATATACAGCATCAGCACCGAGTGCAAGTACTTTTAAAAAGTGCCCGGGCACCAAAAGTCCGCCTGAAACAATTAAACTAATTTGTCCTTTCATATTCCTCTTTTCTAAATGATTAGCCGCCCGAACTACTGCATGTAAGGTCGGAATCCCAAAGTCATCGTATAAAATGGGTGGTGCTTCGTGCATGGCTGCTTGTCCTCCATCAATCGCAATATAATCAACACCCATTTCAATTAAATGATCAATATCTTCTTCAATTTTCCCACCCGCCCCAATTTTGACCCCAATTGGAACTCCACCTGTTAGAACCCGAAGTTCTTCGACAAGTTCCTTAAGATCTTCTAATGTTTGATCTTCAAAAAAATGTTCAAAAATCTCTGCATTTTCATTTTCTTTAAGCCCCATTACTTCACGGGCACGACCGGTTAAGTCTTTTGGGGGGATTTTTTTTCCCATCCCGAATATAGCACCTTGCCCCAACTTAATTTCAATCATGTCAGCACGCTTCAAAACGTCTTCTTCCTTTGACCATTCTGTTTTGGAAAACTGTAATATATACTTTCCTGCCGTGTTTAATTCTTCGGGTAAAATTCCGCCTTCCCCCGAGTTAATTGCAGTACCTACATTTTTAGCTGCTTCCGCCAAAGAAAGCCTCACTTGTTCACTAAGTGCGATCCCGTAGGCCATCCCGCTGATCATCAGCGGGATTTTTATTTTCATTGGTTTTTTCGCTTTTGGTCCAATGGTAACGGTAACATCTACTTCTTCTTCACCATCAATCGGAAACGGTGTCGTTTGTGCAGGGATAAATGTAATTGGGTCAAAATGCGGCCATTTTTTTGAAGAGCCGCCAAGCGGGCGATAAAGGACGTCGCCTTTTTCTGCACGCAAGCTATTTTCAAGCACATTTTGAATGCCCATATGCCTGAATCCTGGTATCATTTCGATAATATTTTCTTGGTAACTATCAGTAAAAATAATTTTTCCCATTTGCTTAACTATTCGTTTCATTAACCAACGCCAGCCAACAAGCATGAATAAAGAAAGAGCAAATAAAGTTGCAATCATTGCAAAACTTAAATAGTATAAAATGTTCATCCTATTCACTTCTCCACTATCACATAAAATTGCTTTACTGCCCGCTGTCCTAATCCAACTGGTTAGCACTTATTTCTCTTCTTGTTTGTCTTCCCAAGATTTAAATGTGAACGGAATGCCAATCATTCGTGCGGTCAATTCGTCATAAGACACTAAATCTTTTTTCGACAACTCTTGTAAAGAACGTTTCCCCATTGCTCTTAAGGCCATTTTCATTTCTTCTGTACTGGCTGTTAAGAATTTCTCCGCTGATTGTACTCCGTCTTCGACTTTAAACTTATCCTTAAATTTCCCTTGATTCCAAACAACCTGTGTAGGCGGCTCAAATGGAAGAGCCGAAAGTATTTGATTATGTGCAACAGTAAATAATAAGACAGAGCCTAAATAAACAGCATCAGCACCGAGTGCAAGTACTTTTAAAAAGTGTCCAGGTGTAAAAAGTCCACCTGAAACAATTAAACTAATTTGTCCTTTCATATTCCTCTTTTCTAAATGATTAGCCGCCCGGACTACTGCATGCAAGGTTGGTATTCCAAAGTCATCGGCTAAAATGGGAGGTGCACCATGTGTCGCTGCTTGTCCGCCATCAATCGTAATGAAATCAACACCAAGGTCGATTAAATGATCCATGTCTTCTTCAATCTTTCCACCGGCGCCCATTTTCACACCAATTGGGACACCGCCTGTCATATTCCGAAGTTCCTCCACAAGTTCCTTAATATCTTTTAATGTTTGATTTTCAAAAAAATGTTCAAAGATCACAGCCTCCTCATTTTCTTTAAGCCCCATCATTTCGCGAGCACGACCTGTTAAATTTTTTGGGGAAATTTTCCCGCCCATCCCCATTAATGCGCCTTGGCCAAACTTAATTTCAATCATGTCAGCTCGCTTAATAAGGTCTTCTTCTTTTGACCACTCTGTTTTGGAAAACTGCAAAATATACTTTCCAGCCTGGTCTAATTCTTCAGGTAAGACGGCGCCTTCCCCAGAATTAATCGCTGTTCCTGTATTTTTAGCTGCTTCGGCCAGAGCGAATCTTACTTCTTCACTAAGCGCGATTCCATAAGCCATTCCACTGATCATAAGCGGAATCTTTATTTTCATTGGTTTTTTCGCTTTTGGTCCAATAGTTACTTGAACATCCACTTCTTCTTCACCATCAATCGGGAACGGTGACGTCTGTGCGGGGATAAATGTAATCGGATCGAGATGAGGCCACTTTTTTGAAGAACCAAGCGGACGATGAAGAACATCACCTGTTTCGGCACGCAAACTATTTTCAAGCACATTTTGAATGCCCATATGCCTGAATCCTGGTATCATTTCGATAATATTTTCTTGGTAACTATCAGTAAAAATAATTTTCCCCATTTGCTTTACCATTCGTTTCATTAACCAACGCCAGCCAATAAGCAGGAGTAAAAAAAGAATGAACAGTATGGTTATCATCATAAAAGTTACATAGTATAAAATATTAGGCATAGTCACTTCTCCACTACCTCATAATGAGATTACCTAGTTCTCTACCCTTACTTTTTACATAAAAAAGGAAAATATGTTATAAAATATTAAAAACATTAAAGATACAACTTATGTACTTCCTTACCCTAGACTAAATAGATATAAAACCAAAGGAGATCACTTTCATGGACTTAATGAACGATAGCATTCACCGCCCTTGGCCATTCCCTTCGAAAAAGTGGATTATGCGACAAACTTGGAGCAATCTATTATTTGTTCATTGGCCTGTTCCATCTGAAACACTGCGACCATATATTCCTCCTTCCTTACAAATTGACACCTTTGATCGACACGCTTGGTTGGGAATTGTTTCATTCGTTATGGAGGGCATATATCCTCGAGGAATGTCCTCCATATCACTTTCTCCTAAATTTTCAGAAGTTAATGTAAGGACATATGTTCAATGTAATGGTAAACCCGGTGTGTATTTCATGTCTCTTGACGTCAATGATTGGGCCTCCTATACAATCGCAAAGAAATGGTTACATTTACCTTATCATCCCGCTGAAATTTCGATTCAACAAGAAGGCCAAACTTTTAATTGCCAAAGTATTCGTAAAGGACAAACAAATACTCCGATAACATTCAAAGGAAAATACGCTCCCTTATCGGAGGTTTATTTTCCTAAAGAAGGAACGTTAGATCATTGGCTCACAGAACGATATTGCTTTTTTAGTACCAATAATAACAGCGGAAACATCTATTGCGGGGAAATACACCATCGTCCTTGGCCTTTACAACATGCAGAGTCAGAAATATATATGAATACGCTTTTTTCTCCTTTCAATGTAGACCTTACTAAAACAAAACCAATTTCTCATTTCTCTAAAGGTGTAGATTCACTGATTTGGAATATTAAGAAGACACTATTCTAGTTGTTCAATCATTCTTTTTGCTTCCTAAGCGTTTTCTTTTCCTTGCAATAGCAATCATCAACAAAAACAGCGGAATAATCGTTTGGAATAGTAGTCCATATAAGGGGAAAGTCTCGACATCAAAACGTCCGGTTTCCATTGTGTCAGGAAATGACCAAAAGCCGAATTCTAGCATCAGAATTCCTAACGGCCATACAATGGGCCGGTAGTCTGAAAGATTCAGCCATTGTGCGGTACCTAAAGCAGTCGCATAATAAAATACAGAAATTTTGACAAACGCTCCTACTATCCAAACAGCCATTACAGCGGATTCCACATGTTCAAAGAATTCAGCGATACTGACATATCGAGCTACGTTCATAAGGGGATATTCCTTAGAGGATGTCGCTGGTCCGAGTACAAAAAGAACGATAAGATTCACCGCAACTAACGTCATCATCACAGCAACTACACTTATCATTCCATATTTCATTCCTTTTTGCTTATCTTTTAAAAAAGGCAGGAAAAAAATAATAAGAAAAAATTCTGT
Source organism: Peribacillus sp. Hz7 (assembly GCF_042136355.1). NCBI lineage: Bacteria > Bacillati > Bacillota > Bacilli > Caryophanales > Bacillaceae > Peribacillus > Peribacillus sp. Hz7. The sequence continues at coordinate 607,400 of NZ_JBHHJV010000001.1, read as the reverse complement.
AAACCACCCCCCCGGTACAATTGCGCCTTTCATCGAGGGCATCATCCCATCCCCTAATATGGGAAATATATTCTTAAATTCCATATCAGGACTCAATAAGATGATTGAAGTGAGGAATGGAACGATAAAAACAGGAATAAACGATTGGGCAACTCTCCCCATTACTTCTAAACCTCCATGTACGGTTAAGGCACAGAGGAATGCCATCGATGCCATAATTACACTAATCGGAGTAGTAACTAGAAAAGAGTTGACAATAAATTCTGCGTAGCTTCTAATAATTTCCCCAGTAATCTGAATGTAGAAAAATAGGAATAAAAAACCGAGAACTTTTCCCGCAAACCGACCAATGATGTGTTCACTGAATTGGATAACCGTTTGTTCCGGATATAGTTTATGTAGTTTATAAGTGATATACACCGTCACAAACCCGATGAAAGACGCTAAAATCGGTGACAGCCATAGATCAGCTTTGGCATATTTCGCCGTAATGCTCGGAACCCCAAGAATAGCTGTAGCCACAATCGCAGGATACATCATGATGGCCATCTGCAGAGATGAGATTTTGCCTTTCTCCATATTTTTTCTCCTTGTATATTAGTCATTAGATTTCTTTCTAGAAGAATTTCCAATCGATTCAGATTCTCTAAAATTACAAATATCATGCCTATTCGCTACCTTGGCGCTTTCTTTTCCTTATAAGGGCAATCCCTAACAAAAACAGCGGAATAATCATTTGGATCAATAGTCCCAAAAAGGGAAAGGTTTCGACACTGTACTTGTTTAATTCCAATGTGCTAGGAAATGACCAAAAGCTGAATATAACGAGTAGAATCCCTAACGGCCATACGATGGACCGGTAGTCCGAAAGATTCAGCCACTGTGCAGTGCCTAAAGCAATCCCATAATAAAACACAGAAATTTTGATAAACGCCCCTACTACCCAAATGGCCATGATGGCGGACTCTAAATGTTCAAAAAAGTCGGCTAGACTGATGTATCGCGCTACACTCATCAGTGGATAAAACTTAGTGGGTGTCGTTGGCCCTAGTATAAAAAGAACGATAAGATTCACCACAACTAATGTCATCATCACGACAAAAACAGTCATCATTCCGTATTTCATTCCTTTTTTCTGATCCGTTAAAAAAGGCAGGAGAAAAGTAATCAGAAAAAATTCTGTGAACCATCCACCAGGCACAATCGCACCCTTGATTGGAGGCATTATTCCCTCTCCCAATATCGGGAATATGTTCTTAAATTCGAAATCAGGGAACACCAAAATAATTAAGAAGAGAAGTGGGAGTGTAAAAATGGGGGAAAACAATTGGGCAGCTCTCCCTAATACTTCTAAACCTCCCCGTACAATAAAGGAACAGAGCAATGCCATCAATGCCATAATCACGCTAATCGGGGTATTGACTAGAAAAGAGTCGACAACAAATTCCGCGTACTGTCTAAGCATATGTCCCGTAATCTGGATATAAAAAGACAAGAATAAGAAACCGATCAATTTACCCGCAAACCGACCTATAATCTGTTCACTGAATTGAATAACGGTTTGTTTCGGATACAGTTTGTGCAGTTTATAAGCGATATACACTGTCATATACCCAAGGAGGGACGCCAAAATGGGAGACAGCCATAAATCTGTTTTGGCATATTTCGCTGTAATACTTGGAACCCCGAGAATAGCGGTAGCCACAATCGCAGGATACATCATGATGGCCATTTGCAGGGATGAGATTTTGCCTTTCTCCATAGTTTTCTCCTTGTATATTAGTAATTAGAGTTCTTTCCAGAAGAATTTCCAATTGATTCAAATCCTCTAAAATTAGAAAGAATCGTTTATCTAAATATCCTATCTATTCGCTAGCTTGGCGTTTTCTTTTCCTTATAACTGCAATCATCAACAAAAACAAAGGGATAATCGTTTGTATCAATAGGGCAAATACCGGAAAGGTCCCAACCAGATAACGTTCCAATCCCATTGTATTAGGAAGTGACCAAAAGCTGAATTCTAGTATCAGAATCCCTACTGGCCATACAATAGGTCGATAATCTGAAAGGTTCAGCCACTGCGCGGTACCTAAAGCAGCCGCATAATAAAACACAGACAATTTGATAAACGCCCCTACGATCCAAACAGCCATGATGAAGGACTCCAAATGTTCAAAAAAGTCGGCGAGACTGATGTATCGAGCTACACTCATCAGTGGATAAACCTTAAAGGATGTCGCTGGCCCTAGCACAAAAAGAACGATAAGATTAATCAAAACTAACGTCAGCGTCACGACAAAAACAGTCATCATTCCGTATTTCATCCCTTTTTTCTGATCCGCTAAAAAAGGCAGGAGAAAAGTAATCAGAAAAAATTCTGTGAACCATCCACCAGGCACAATCCCACCCTTAATTGGAGGCATCACCCCATCCCCCAATATCGGGAATATATTCTTCCATTCAAAATCAGGGCCCAAAAAGATGAGAAAGAAGAGGATGGCCAATATAAAAATGGGGAAAAACAATTGGGCGGCTCTCCCCAATACTTCTAAACCTCCGTGTACGGTTAAAGCACAGAGAAATATCATCGATCCCATAATCACACTAATTGGGGTATTGACTAGAAAAGAGTCGACAACAAATTCCGCGTATTGTCTAACGATGAGCCCCGCAATCTGGATGTAAAAAAACAAGAATAGAAAACCGAGAATTTTTCCAGCGAACCGCCCCATAATGTGTTCACTAAATTGAATGACTGTTTCTTTCGGATAATGTTTGTGCAATTTATACGCGATATACACTGTCGCATATCCGATGAAGGATGCAAAAATGGGCGATAGCCATAAATCCGTTTTGGCATATTTTGCTGTAATACTTGGAACCCCGAGAATAGCGGTAGCCACAATCGCAGGATACATCATGATGGCCATCTGAATGGATGAAATTCGACCTTTCTCCATCATCTCTCTCCTTTCTATGATAATATGGAAAAACAAAATCGCGCACCTGAGTCATTTATTTTTCCATAAACCGTCCAAACGGCCTGAAAAGAGTTTGAACCCATGCAGTGGGCCCCCCCATATGCGGGAGATCGAACATGGACAGCACTAAGCCGATGAGGAGCAGAGTAAAAAAAGCCATCTTATCCTTTTTCGGGTTTTGTTTCATTTTCGGCCATTCATACAAAATGACCAAAGCCACGATTACCACGACACTAAAAAAAGCTCCCCACCTCACTGCTTCTTCACCTCTTTCTCAGGCAATCCCCCCGGTTTATTTATATAGCCCTGTCTGCGAATATGGGCCTCAACGTTGACTTCCACTTCCACCTCCGGGTACACCTCAGCCCAGCGATTTTCATTTTTTTTCCACTCTTTAGGATATTTCCGATGGAATTCTTCACCGAATTTTATAATGTCCGCTTTCATCTTATGCTGCGCTTGCTGAATAGCTAGCTCGATACGCTTTTTGATATCTTCTTGATACGCTTTTTCTACAGTCTGTAGTGATTTTGGACTTGTAAGATCCAAATTCGTTCCATTTTGGATAACAGCTCCCTCTGTATCAATGTTCACGAGCACTTTCCATTTATTATTTCGTATTTGCGGAATCATCTTGACACGTGCCGACACTGGATTTAAAGATATTTCTCCTTTAACGCCTTCCGGTTTTACGGTAACTGTGTAGGCTTCCATTTCATTTCTTAACCACAAGACTCCTCTTGTTGCCTTTTCTGACATCGTTCCAACCATTTTACCTTTTTTGAACACCGCAGTTCCGACAATGTACGGAATTCCCTGTAATTTCTCTTCCCCTTTACCTGGTGGTAAAATTTTAATAAATGGAAGTGCGCCAGCCTGAGCTACACCTATTAACCCTTCCTGTACATCCTGCATGGTAACCTGCATCCCGATATGTAAATCAGATAGTTCCCGAATCACTTCCCCCGAATAGCGTTCTAGAGGAGGAATCGATTCAAGAACAGCCTTTGGGTTCCCTTTACTAACATACAAATAAGCTCTCTCTCTTGGCTGCGGATGGCGAAGTAAGAAATCCATCGGATCTTGTATTCCTTGCTTTGCTAACTTTTCGCCGAATATAAATACTTTACATTGTCCCCAAAAAACTTTGCGCGGAATCTTGCTTTGTAGTTTGGAAAGCGCATCTGAAATATTGGATCCTTTTTGGGACCTCACCAATGTAGTAGCTCCTCCCCCTCCTTGACCTGCCCCTCCTTGACCTCCTCCGGTGCTTAATGCTTTAGGGATAAACACTTGGAGGGATAATTCAATTTGATTGTCATCCTTTATATCAATAGCTGCTGCTGTGACAATAGCCAAATCATTGACTTCCACCCGATCCCAACAGCCGCTTAAAAGAAAAATCAACCCGAAAATACATAGTATACGGAGAATATTTTTCACTGGGTGTCCCCCCCTTTTTTCGAACTCGGCGCCTGATTTGGAGACTGGCGATATTGGTTAAACTCCCCTGTAAGATGTGGCCGTGTATCCATCTTCCACACAGGCGATCTCCACAGCATATCCTTTAACTCACTCCCTTTTAGCGGTGCCAGTGGCTGTAAGTAAGGGACACCGAAGGAGCGCAAGCCGCACAAGTGAATGACTATGGCGATGATTCCCATCATAATGCCGAGTAGTCCTAAAGTACCAGCAAGCAACATCATAGGAAAACGCAGCATCCGGATAGCAATTCCTGCAATATAACGAGGAATCATAAAAGAAGAGATTCCCGTAATCGCCACCACAATGACCATTGGCGCGGAAACCAATCCTGCTTGAACGGCAGCTTGACCAATCACTAGCGCTCCAACAATACTAACAGCAGAGCCAATCTGCTTTGGCAATCGAACCCCTGCCTCCCGTAGCCCTTCAAACATAATTTCCATAAGCAGCGCTTCTACTACGGCAGGAAATGGGACCGCCTCCCGGGACGCTGACACACTCAGCAGCAGTGCTGTTGGTATCGCCTCCTGATGAAACGTCAAAATAGCGACATAAAAAGAAGGCAGCAAGAGTGAGATACTAAGAAAACTATAACGTAACAAACGGATAAGTGTGCTAACCATAAAGCGTTGATAATAGTCCTCATGTGATTGAAGCAAAGAAAAGAAGGAAATTGGAGCAATTAAACTAAATGGTGTTCCTTCTACTAAAATGACCGCTCGTCCCTCTAATAAACTAGAACAGGCTGTATCCGGTCGTTCTGTTGATAGTATCTGAGGGAAAGGGGAATATGGATTGTCCTCAATCATTTCCTCGATGTACTCGCTTTCTAAAACACCGTCTATCTCAATTCTCTTCAATCGATTCGTTATTTCTTCAATTAGTGTTGGATCTACAATTCCATCAATATAGGCAATGGCAACCGTAGTCTGCGTATAACTCCCGATTTTCATCGATTGTATTTTTAGAGCCGGACTTTTAATAATGCGTCGCAATTGAGATGTACTTACCTCTAAAGATTCATTAAATCCCTCTCGCGGCCCCCTGATTCCTACTTCTGCTACAGGTTCTTCAATCCCGCGCTTTTCCCATTTGGCTAATCCTAAAGAAAAGCCAGCACTTTCCCCTTCATAGAGAAGGATAGGATTTCCAGATGAGATTGATTCGATACACTCGGCTAGTGTATGCACTCTCTTTACTTTGGAAACAGGCAGTTTATTTTCAAGAAATTCATTTAATAGCTGAGGTTCGCTTGCTGTTTCCTTAATGAGTGGCGACAGAACGAATTCCTCCATCCCTTCGACGTTCGTAATACCCTCTATATAAATAATCGTCGCTCTTGTTTTTCCGAAAAGTAAGAACGAACGGAAAAGGACGTCTGAACAACGATCATAAACTAAATGAAAAGTTTCGATATTTTTATCGAAATTATCAGAAAGGAAATCTTCTGGCTTAGAATTCTGCTGTTCCTGTTCGTTTTGTAAATTATTCTTTTTGGGCTTGGGTTTCCTTAAAAGTTTATTTATATTTCGAATCAAGTTGCTTCCCCCATTTTTTTGCAGGTGACTTATAAGCTCTCTTTTTCTATAGTTCTTCATTAAGGGTAATTTATACAAAACCATTAAGAAATTTCCTGATTCTCCACTGTACTAGTGATTTTCTTCATAAAGAACAGACAGGCGATTAGGGTGAATGAGAAAAGGCTCAGTCATAAGACTGAGCCTCTTCACTATATTAATTAACGACAGTTTTCTTCTCTAAACGAACATGCACCTGATTCAAGACGAACGCACCAATCATTTGAACAATTGTTTTGACAATAATTTGCCCCACAATAGCAGCAGGTACGGCTTCCCAAGGTAAAATGTTTGCACCAAATGGGCTTAAACCAATCACAACGAAAATTACCGAATCGAGAAACCCGCCAACAATTCCGCTATAGAATACGCGCCAGCTCATCGGTAACTTCAAACGTGAGTAAATCTCTGTATCAGTGGATTCCGCAACAATAAATGAAAGCGCGGAGGCTGCAACAATTAATAATGTATCCCCTAGTGTAAACGATACAGCTGCTGATAAAATGAGCGCTGTCACAATGAATCCATATGTCTTCGCTCGACCATATTTATTTTGGACAAGATCCCGAAAGATAAATGTTGCTCCAATTAACAAGGTTCCCATCGGTACGATAAATACACCAAATTGGAGCGGTGCAAAAGCCGCTGTGACCACGTTTGCAGCCACGATGGATAGTAAATAAAATAATATTCTCATATCTTTATACTCCTCGTTTATTGCCCCAAATATACGTATGCAGCTGCGGGAGCACCTTCACATTTGTAACAGTCTGATCTTGCACAACTTTATCAATTAACCACTCATATTTTTGTAGAAGTCTACTAATCAATCTAGAATCGTCCGTCGTCGTACTATCATCATTTCCAACCTGAAAAAAGAACGGAATGTCCGGGTAGCGATGATGCATCGCTTTTCCATACTCATAATCTTCATCATTAAAAATCACAACCTTAAGCGAAACATGGTGTTGATTGTTTTGCAACTTAGTGAAGATTTCATCAAGTATCCCGAAATCTGTTTTCATTCCCGAGCTAGGCGGCTTAGGAGAAATCGTCAGCTCATTGATTTCATAAAACCAATCCTGCCATCTGCTTCCCTGTGTTTCCACGCCCATTTTTATCCCCTGTTCTTTTAAGAGCGCAACTAAACTGGATAGATTTTTCAGTAAAGCTGGATTGCCACCCGAAATCGTGACAAAGGAAAAACCATCTCCACCGATTCTTTTCAGTTCATCCCAGATTTCTTCCGCAGTCATCTGAGTAATGTATTCTTTCCCACTTCCATCCCATGTAAAAGCTGAATCACACCAGGAACAAGAATAATCACAGCCAGCTGTACGTACAAACATCGTTTTTTGTCCAATCATAGAACCTTCCCCTTGTATGGTAGGTCCAAAAATCTCCATAACGGGAATTTTACTCACCTTCCATCCACTCCCGTCTTGCTTCCGCATAGCTCGTTGGCGTTTCAAACAGGCGAACAAATTCTACCCGAGCTCCTTTGTATTGGGGCTCTTCACGCAGCGCATCCGCCATTTTTTCATATATCCAAACGACCATATTCTCTGCCGTTGTATTCATCAATGGCAGCGTTTCATTTAAATAGCGGTGATCTAAATAAATTTCAATTTTATCTTTCCATATCTGTTTAATATCACCGAAATCCATCATCAAACCACGGTCATCGGTAAATCCGCTTAAGCCAAAGACCACTCGATACGTATGACCATGCAAGTTTTTACATTTTCCTTCATAACAATGAAGATGGTGAGCGGCATCAAATGTGAATTCTTTACTTACAAGAACGCGCTTCTTATGATAGTTTAATTGATTTCTTTGTATATCTTGATCTAGTTTCTGGAGCTTATCAACAATTCGAAATCCATACATGCCTTTAAGACTCCTTCCGCTTACTTAAATAATCTACAAGGCCTTTTTGTCTAAGCTTACACGCTGGGCACTCCCCACATCCATCCGCAATGATTCCGTTATAACACGTTAATGTTTTTTCACGGACAAATTCAAATGCGCCTAACTGATCGGCAAGCTCCCACGTTTCTTCTTTATTCAACCACATTAACGGTGTATCAATGACAAACGAATTGTCCATCGATAAATTCAATGTCACATTTAACGATTTAATAAACACATCGCGACAATCTGGATAGCCGCTGAAATCTGTTTCACATACACCAGTGACAATATGTTTCGCACCGATTTGGCTCGCAATCACACCGGCAAACGAAAGAAATAGTAAATTACGTCCTGGCACGAACGTCGAAGGTAATTCACCATCTTCGCCATCCTTTACCTCAATATCATTACGAGTCAACGCATTTGGAGCGAGTTGATTTAACAAAGACATATCTAAAATATGATGCTTGATACCAAGCTCATTTGCAATATTTTGTGCACACTCAATTTCCAGTCGATGACGCTGATTATAATCAAATGTGACCGCCTCAACTTCAGCAAATCTTTCTAATGCCCAGAACAAACATGTCGTACTATCCTGACCACCACTAAATACAACCACTGCTTTTTCCTTTTTCATTCCTAAAAAACTCCTTTATAACGAAAAAACAGCACCCTAAGACAGAGTACTGTTTCTTCTTAGTTTTTTAAAGAGGGTAGCTAGAACCTCTTCTGCACATTGGCAGATTATTTTAATTCCTCACTTATAGTATAGCGAAACTGCAAGTAATGCAAGCGTTTTTTACCCTTGCGATAGCACCCTTTTCGCCTCTTCTTGAAGAGCTTCTAATCGTTTCTTATCTTCCACTCGCTGCAGCGACTGCTCTTCTTTTACTCTCTTATACTCTACAATTCCTTTTTCGATTGTCGTCCACATCGTCTCAATCGTTTCCATTTTTATGCTGGAGCTGCCTGTTCGCTCAGCAATTTCAACACTTTGATTCATAATATCTGAAGTTACTTCCGTTAACATCTGATTCGCTCTTTCTTCAAAAGCATTTAATGAATCAGAATGTAATTTTTGACGCTTCGCATATACCGTATTAATAATCCCCATTTTAAAAATCGGAATCACCGTTACAAAGTTACTATTGATTTTCGCCATTAAATCATTATTCCCACGCTGCATTGTCTTAATTTGTGGCGCAGCAACAACAGCAACCATTCTTGCTTTCTCTAAATCATCAATCTTCCGTTCTAATAATTCTTGAACTGTTCGTAATCCTTCTAATTCAATGCGAGCTAATTGATCTCCTGCCTGAACACGTTCTTCATACTGCGGAATCAGTGTATCTCTTACCTCTTCCAGCTTCATTTCAGCCGCTACGACATACTTCTCTAATTCAAAGTAGTATTGAATATCTTCTTCATACAATCCTTCTAAGTCATTGTTTGCACGCTTTAATTCGTCTTCCATAATCGCAAATTGGGCATTAATTTTATCTAGTTCACCGCCTAACGTTTGATATTTTTTAAACACATCTTCAATTGTCTTTTTCGCACGCTTGAATAATTTATCAAGAAACCCAGGCTCTTTCATAATTTCATTTCGATCAAAGCGCTTCATTAATTTTTCTAATTGATTGAGTAAGTCGCTCGATTTCTCAATATTTGTTACCGTCATCGAATGTAAGATTCGATCTGCAAAACGAGATAAACTATCAGCTGGTTCTTTTCCAAGCGTTAATAATTGATGCTGATCTTTAATATCGAGCGATTGAACTAACTGCAACACTTGTGGTTCTTGGCGTAACTGAGCACGTAATTGCTGCGCTGTATTTGGATTTAACTCTTGTTTTTGAAGTTGTAAGTCAGCTGTCATGGTATCCCACTCCTATACTTAAAATATTTTTTTAATAATCTTCTTAATAATCGATTCTTCTTTTTCTTGAAACTCCTGTTGAAATTCCACTTCTTCTAACCAATGAACATCATAAAATGAAGGATTAATAAACTGTTCAATATCGTTATGTCCGGCTGGATTATACCAAATTACATCACAGCCAAATTCATTTAAAAACAAAAGAAGGGCAGCATCTTCCCTAAAAGGCTCTCCATTCTTCTCCATATTATAAAGAACCAGACGGGGAATTTCTTGAGCATAATCAAACTTTTGCAGCAATTGGAGAACTACTTCCGGCATCATATTAGCCTGTTTAAATAGAAATAACTGAAGATCATAATCAGATTCTCCTGCTATTTTATTTAATTTAGGATGTTCGCAGTACGCTTTAATCGTATGAGCAATTGCGTTTTGAAGTCCATTCGGCAAATGTTTATAACGCCACCAATTGCTGTTGACCATCTTTTCTGGAGAAAGCGTCCCTTGTTCTAAAGACTTTTGATAATGAAAATGATAATTCGCTTTTGTCGCTTGAGAAAAAGGAAACTCGCGAATGCACAAAGCTAATGAATCATCGATAAGCTCCCTCATACGTTCCCAATATTGTTTCCGATCTTTCGAGACCCCTTGAATTTTGGCAAAAATCACAGGAATATGTACCCGATTACTTTCTAGCTTAAATTCTGGACGAATCATCGCCTTTTCCCTCGCATAAATAAACACATCATCATATGTCATACGTAAAGTAATGGAGGACGGGATATAATCTCTAAATTGCCATGGCTTATAAATGCCCGAGCCATGGTCATGCATCATAATTTCTAGTTGTTTATTAGCTCGATAAGCAACGGTTGTTTGACGCTCTCTTTGATGGGTCGGGAAGGGCTCTAACTTTGCTGTATGACGATATTGATAAGGAATAGAGATTGTATTATTTGGATCGATTTCCGCAAATAAATCCTTTCCTTCAGGATGAAAAAGTAACACATCACATCCAAACTCCATCAATAACATCAGGAAATATTTTTGACTGTCATTCATGTCACCATACCAAACGACTTTCGGAAAATCCTCACCTATCGTGATAGTTTCAGCCCACTTCGCCCAATGGTTTTTTAACCATTTCACCACATCAATAAGAAAGCGCCTAAACTCTTGCGTTAATAAGCCCGCAGAATGGTGCTGCTGAAAATGCTCTATCACTTTCATAACAGATAATTGAATATGCCGATTAAGCGATGGATCATGATGCTTTGGGATTAATTGCTTTCCATACATAAAAGCAATTAACCGATTGATAGAAAGGCCTTTTGGTTCTTGCTGATGCACGTCCAATATATCTTGAATCGATTTCATCATCTGATTATCAATCGTCTTATCCAACTCCTCGCTCAACACATGAACGGAAGAACTCTCTTGATTCATCTCGAATAAGGCATTATAATACTCATCTTGATCCAGAGGTGTACCCAATACACGAATGCCCACTCGTTGAAATCCATAAGTTGAATCGTTAATTAGATAGGAAGGTCTTTCTTTCACCGAAGCGAAAAATACTTTTAACCACTCCTCTGTCAATGTAGATAATACAGGTTCGATGTTTATATAATTCACCATAGCCACTCCTTCCCTCAAGATGTCCGGCTTTTTCTCTTATTTCTATTATATACGTATTCGTTAATACTTGCTTAATTTTAAGGAATAGCTACCAGGAAAATAAGCAGTATGCAGCTTTAAATAAAGCGATGTTAATGAATATTGTTGATGTATACGATTTTTGGCTCATTCGTGTGAAACCACGGTTTCACACGCCTTTCAGCTCTGCTGAAAGGTTGCTCCTCCTCCAAGAAACGAAGGAGGAGCTTAAATGAGCCAAAAATCAACAACGTTATTTAACAGAACCTGAAATAAAAGCAGAATATTTGTGGAACTTTAACAAGTGAATATTATTTAAAGTAGAAAGGGGTGTTTTTTTGAAAGCAGCTGAGCTTTTTGTAAAATGTTTAGAGAAACAAAATGTGGAATACATATTTGGAGTGCCTGGAGAAGAAAATATTGATTTAGTGGATGCACTAAATCAATCATCTATCAAGTTTATCGTTTGCAGACATGAAACAGGGGCAGCATTAATCGCTGGGATGATGGGAAAATTGACAGGAAAACCGGGCGTTTGTCTTTCAACACTTGGACCTGGAGCTACCAATATGGTGACAGGTGTTGCCTGTGCTACCTTGGATAGAATGCCGTTAGTTGCTATTACGGCCCAGACCGATCTCACGATGCAGCATAAAAGTTCTCACCAATATTTAGATTTAATCGAGTTATACCGTCCGATTTCAAAATGGAATATATCCATTCACGATGGTTCCGTTATTCCCGAAGTTGTCGCTAAAGCATTTACATTAGCTACAAGTAATCTACCTGGAGCCATCCATATAGAACTCCCAAATGATATTGCCTCCACTCTCGTGCAGGGACAACCTTTACAAAACCAGCTAGATAGCCAAAAAGTAATCGCATCTGACCAAGCATTACACGATGTCGCTACGGCTATTAATGAAGCAAAATTCCCGCTTGTTTTGATAGGAAATAACGCAATAGGAGAAGAAGTTTCTACCGATATTGTAACGTTTATCGAAAAACTTCAATCCCCCTTTACGGAAACGTTTATGGCAAAGGGCGTTGTTCCTGAAAATCACCCTCTTCATTTACAAACAATTGGGTTGCCTGAAGGGGATTTTGTTAATCAAGCTTTTTACCGTGCTGATTTAGTTATTACCATTGGGTACGACCCTATCGAATACGGGCCGCAAAAGTGGAATAAATTACTGGCACCGATTATCCATATTGATGTAAATGGAGCTGAGACAGACAGCTTTTATCCCGTAAAAGCCTCTCTTGTTGGTGATTTATCCACAAATCTTCAGAGTTTAACGGTTCAAATTCACCAAAGAAATGAGATGGATCCATTTTATCGTAATATAAAAGAAACAATAACGAATGATAAACTAATTAACACAACAAGTGACGCATGTCCGCTGAGCCCTCAACGTATCATTCAAGAAATTCAGGCAGTTCTATCAAGCGATGATATTGTACTATCAGATGTCGGAGCTCATAAGCTATGGATTGGTCGACAATATGAAGCATTAAAGCCCCATACATGTATCATTTCAAACGGACTTGCATCAATGGGAATTGCGTTGCCTAGGGCCATTGGTGCAAAACTTTCCTGTCCAAACAAAAAAGTAATCGCTGTATGTGGAGACGGATCATTTATCATGTCTGCAGCAGAATTGGCAACGGCAGTCCAATTGAAATTACCGATTGTTATTATGATTTGGCGAGATGGCAGATATGGAATGATTGAATGGGAGCAAGAAAACAAGTTGGGACATTCATCAAACATCCAATTCGATAACCCTGATTTTGTTGCACTGGCAAAATCATATGGTGCGAAAGGATATAAAGTAACGCAAGCGGCTGAATTATCAAAAATTTTGCAACAAGCACTTTTAGAAAAAGGACCGGTTCTTATTGAATGTCCGGTCGATTATGAAGAAAATTTCCGACTGAGTGAACGGTTGAAGAACTTTCACTAAATGTACATGATTCGTTTGCTCGTTTTAATCAACGGGCATTTTTTTATAATGACGAAAGGATAAGCCGAATATAGTATGCGTAACGAACGATTGAGGGAGGATTACATGTTTTTACTTCAACCGATTACGAAGCATGCGCAAAACATTTCCGATACGTTTCATAGAACAGCCTCTAGGTCAAAGAAAATCACAACCACTGCATTATTATGTACATTGTCAGCCATTCTCCAATCAGCCGGTGGATTTATTCCTGTAGTTGGTTTATTTATTAGTCCCTTTGCAACAGCACCCATGATTCTTAGTACGATTTTATCCGCCCGCTACGGTTTTCTTGGCTATTTGTTAACTATATTTCTACTATTTCTCATTCAACCGAGTGAAGTGATTATCTTTGCTTTTACTACTGGGTTGCTAGGCATCAGTATCAGTTTTGCCTTCCATTTATGGAAAAGGCGCCTTAGTATCATAATAGCCAGTGCAATCTTCTTGCTTAGCGGAATTCTTCTTCTCTTATTCGTCTTTCAGTTTCCAGTGTTAGGGCCATCGATTCAGCCATCTATAAGCTTATCATTTCTTCTTCCTCTCCCCCTTTTTTCATTATTGTATAGTTGGATCTGGGTTGAACTAAGTGTATTTCTCTTTAAACGATGGAGCAGGAAAACCCACGTTACTATTCCCGATTGAATGATAGAGGTGAGTTGACGATTGGTCGGCCTCCTCGTTCATCAATACCGTAATTGGCTGCGAACAAACGATTATGACAATTGTTAAGCCCTATGTAGCTTACTTATACACACTCCCCACTTTTCACTCAGCATATGTGAGAATGAAGAAAAACATGAAATAAAGTGAAAATATAGTTATTCACCCCTTTCAGTCTTAAAGTGAATGTCTTATTACCTATTAACGGGCAATCAATCAATGGTATAATTCACTAAAAGACCCAATAAAAGGGGGAAGACAATGAGTTGGTTCTCTGCAATCAAAAAGCGTTGGAAGCAGAATAAACGAGAACGCTATCAAGAAGAATTCCGCCAAAACTTTGAAGACACATTAGCGATTCATGAATTAGAAACAGTCCATGTAAATTTGATTAAACACTTACATGTCGCTCTAAATCCAGAATATATGGAAGAAGTCAATACAGCGTTTCGCTTAAAATTTCCGCGCTATTCGCAACGACAAGTAAATGAGCTTTGGCGAGAGTTAAAGAGGTATTTCGTATTAGCCGCTATTTTTAAACAAGTAGAGATGTTTCATGATAAAGTCGATGAGCTTTGGCATCTCATGTTAGAGAATTCAAACAAATACAATCAGTTCTGCCAAACGTTTATCGGACACAAAATCGAGCATATCCCGCACAAACAACCAACATGGAAACCGACAGAACGCACTCTATTTGATTTTTATTATGTACAGCTATTTACCGTAGACATGATTTCACTTAAAATTTGGCGAAAATTTTTTAAAGAAGATAAAGGCATTTCTTTCTTGGATGAATTTACCTCTCGTGAACTAACAAGTTTAAAGCAAACCTATATGCGCACGAACACGAGCCAAGAAGCGGAACAAACCTTTGAATTTTTCGCAGCAAGATTAAAAGACGCTCAAAAAGAGGGAAATCTTCACTGGAAGAAACAATATGAACAGACCGACAATGCAAGTCCAGCTTACTTTGCTTATGTCGAGGCTGATGAAGATGCAAAGCATGAATTTAAAGACATTTTTGGCGGCGACTCTACAGACTCTAGGAGTTCCAGCGATTCCGCTTCTAGCCATAACCATAACGACAGCGGATCAGATACATCGAGCTGTTCGTCTTGCAGCTCATGTTCGTCTTCATAAGAGAGAACGAAAAAAAAGAATGTACCAAGTCTATTCTGGTACATTCTCTTTCAAAATAGTAATCATTTTTTACGCATGTAAACGATGCTCCTGTTTTTCCTTTTCAACGCCTTTCTTGGTCAACTTTAACTTTCCAAATCGATAATAAACAAAGATAGCAGCAATACAACCTATTACTGATAAAAGTGCATCGAATTTAACAAAACCTGAAGAAAAGGACTTGATTTAAAAAATTTGCCGATACATGTAGATTAATTTAGGGGGACATTTTGCAGGAAAATACAGGTTCTTTCTATAAAGTATTAAAAAGGACAAAACAATGTCCAACAAATCAGTGGGAAGGTGGTCGTTGTTTATGAGCCCGGATTTGACTATACAACAAATTGCCGAAACAATTCCAAAAGCCGTATTAAATGCATCGGATAAAGATTTAGAAAGCTTTCACAAAATTCTCGAAGAAACGATTAAACTACGAGAAGGACACAGAAACTTACAGCAATTAATTAAAAGCTTTTCTTCTTCTGTCATTCAACGCTCATGAAACATTTCCTATAGAGAAGCCTCGATTAATGGGTCTTTTTCAAAGAACCCACTATTCGAGGCCATTTTAAGTGCCTTTTCAAGTACACATTACGAGCTACTACATTCATTCATCACCAATTTTAAAGCTGATAAATTTCTGCTCCATCATTTCCTCCATTGCATATTTAACCCCTTCTCTACCAACGCCACTATCCTTCCAGCCGCCATAAGGCATATTATCAATTCGATAGGTTGGAATATCATTGATAACAACTCCACCCGTTTCAAGCCGTTCCGCTGCATAAAATGCCCGTTCAATACTTGGCGTCATCACTCCTGAGTTTAATCCGTAGCGGGAATCATTCGCATCCTTAATCGCCTCATCTAACGTAGCAAATGGAAAAACACAAACAATAGGGCCAAATACTTCAAAACGGAACACTTTAGAGTCTCGGTTTACATTCGTTAATACAGTTGGATATAATACATTTCCTTCTACATTCCCGCCGCATTCAATTGTAGCCCCTTCTTGTACAGCCTCATGTAACCAACTTTGCAGACGGTCCAATGATTTTTTCGAAATGACCGCCGTAATATTCGTATCCTCATCAAGCGGTGAACCGACAACAAGTTGCTTCGTCCGGCTAACAAACCGCTCTAAAAATTGTTGATAAAGCGATTGATGAACATAAATTCGTTGAATGGAAATACACACTTGTCCATTATTAGAAAAAGCACCTAATACACTCCGTTCAATGACTTTATCAATGTTTACCCCTTCATCAATAATAAAAGGGGAATTGGAGCCGAGTTCAAGTGTCAATTTACGAAAACCTGCTTGCTGCTGAATCAGGTGCCCCACCTCTACACTGCCTGTAAACGTCACTTTTTTCACATGTGGATGAGTCGTTAATGCTTCACTCAAAACATCGCCTTTCCCAGGAATAACATTCAATACCCCTTCCGGAAGACCTGCTTCTTTAAAAATCTCAGCAAGGACGAGTGAACTAATCGGGGTTTGCTCAGCCGGTTTTAACACAATTGAATTTCCGGCCGCAATAGCGGGTCCCACTTTGTGTGCTACGAGATTGAACGGAAAATTAAACGGAGTAATCGCCGTCACCACACCAATTGGCGTCCGAGTCGTAAAACCAAACCGCTTCTCCCCGCCTTCTGCAGCATCCATTGGAATTTGTGTTCCATAATTACTTTTAGCCGCTTCTGCTGCAAAACGATACGTTTGAACGGTACGATTAATTTCCTCACGGGCATTGCGAATCGTTTTGGCCGATTCTAAAGAAATGATTTTGGCATATTCTTCAATACGTTCTTCCATAATCGTGGCCGCTCTTGCTAAAATCTTGGCACGGCGATGTGCTGGATAAGCCCGGAATTTCTGAAAAGCAGTATGCGCTTCGACAACCGCTTCTACAGCATCCGCAGGTTCAGCCTGTCCAATTTCAGTTAATAATTCATTCGTATGTGGATTATATAAAGGCTCATAAGTTTTCGCCTCCCGCCATTTTCCACCAATCCATAATTGCCATTTTTGCCTCATTTTTCGTCACACCTCATTCTTATAATTTACAAATATAATCGCCAAGTGTTTGGGATAACTTAACATTTTCGGAATAATCGACATCCACATCGATTAGAACAATATCTTGACTCTGAATAGCCTCTTCTAATGCAGGAAGCAATTCATCCGAATGTTTCACCTTAATTCCTTTCGCACCAAAACTTTCAGCAAACTCGATAAAATTCGGATCTTCGAATTGAATAGCATTGGATCGGTTAAATTTATTCAGTTGTTTCCACTCAATTAAACCAAATTTAGAGTCATGAAAAATAATAATGACAATCGCAAGACCTAAACGTTTCGCTGTGGCAAGTTCAACACCATTCATCAGAAAGCCGCCATCACCGGTAATCGCAATGACCGGTTTATCCGGCTGTGCTAGTTTTGCAGCAATGGCGCCGGGAACAGCAATCCCCATTGAGGCAAATCCATTTGAAATAATGACATGATTCGGCTTTTCAGGCTGATACATACGAGCAATCCATAGTTTATGAGCACCCACATCCGAAATCACAATCGCTTCTCCTTTTTCCGCCTTTTTTAAGTCAGCAAGAATTCTTTGTGGAATAATAGGACTGCCGGATACCTCATCAGACTCATGCAGTTTCTCAACCAACTGATTCTTTAGCTGTGTTACCCTTGACCAAAGTTCTTTTTCTTCAACATAGCTGTTTAAAGCTTGAATCGTTTCTTTAACATCACCGACTAATTCGGCTTGGACTGGATAATACGCATCGACTTCAGCAGGCAAACTATCAATATGAACAATCGGATTCATCGCTTCATCATTCCAATATTTCGGCAAATATTCGACAATGTCATAGCCTATCGTGATAATGATATCAGCAAGATCAAAGCCACAAAGCACATAATCCCTTGCTTGCATGCCAACTGTATATAGAGTCAATGGATGCTCGGAAGGCAGCACACCCTTTGCCATAAACGTATTAACTACCGGAATATTTTTCGCTTCGGCAAACTGGCGTAATGCGTCTGTTGCTCCATCACGAATGACCCCATTTCCAGCTAAAATAATCGGTCTTTTAGCACGGTTAATCAATTCTGCTGCCTTTTTGATTTCTTCCTCAGCTGGACGGGAGATAGGTAGTGGTGTAACAGGAATTGGTTCTCCTTCTGTATCCATCATCGCCACATCTTCTGGGAGCTCAATATGAACGGCGCCTGGTTTATCAAGAAGGGCTGTTTTAAACGCTTTACGAATAATTTCTGGTATTGTGTGCGGCACGTGAATTTGTTGGCTCCATTTCGTTGTTTCTTCAAAAACACCAATAATATCCACATATTGATGAGATTGCTTATGAATACGTTCAAGACCTGCCTGACCTGTAATCGCGACAACAGGTGAGTAATCTAAATAAGCATTGCCTACTCCTGTTAATAAATTGGTTGCACCCGGCCCAAGTGTAGCCAAACAGACACCCGGTTTTCCCGTCAAACGACCATATACATCAGCCATAAACGCTGCTGCTTGTTCGTGATGGACTAAAATAAATTCAATTTCAGAGCCAATAAGAGAATCAACAAGATCCGTATTTTCCTCTCCAGGAATGCCAAAAATATATTGAACCCCTTCATTTTCTAAACAGCGTACAAATAAATCCGAAGCTTTCAAGACCATTCCTCCATTATAAATTCGAAATATCTCCTTCTATGGTGGCTATTTAACTAAAAAATTATGTAGCTAAAATATGAGAGTTCAACAATCTTTTTTAATTACGCATAAAAAAACTCATTAAAAATAATTGGTTCTTTAAAGAGCTCCCCACTGAATAATTACACTCATCTTGGAGTACATTAACACCAAATAGATTTAGCCAGCTTAGGAGGAAAAATATGATGAATCTCGCAAGCCAGCTCATTATCATCGGATTTGCATTAATTGCACTTATTTTTATAGTGCTTGTTATTTTTCTAATTTATCTAATCTTATTTGACCGCAACCAAAAACGACACGCTATTTTAAGGAATTATCCTGTACTTGGCCGGGTCCGCTATTTTTTTGAGAAAATTGGCCCAGAAATGCGACAATATTGGTTTAACAGTGATACTGAAGGCAGACCATTTTCACGAGATGACTACGAACATATTGTCAAAAGCGCCAAATATAATCGCGATGTCATTGGGTTTGGTTCAAAGCGTGATTTTGACGAAGAAGGTTTTTTTGTTCGAAATGATATGTTTCCTAAATTAGCAGAAGAAATAAAAATGGATAAAAAAACACGAGTTTTAACGAAACGATATATTTTATTAAAAGACCCGCTTCTTTCACAAAGGGAAGAAAAATGGGAAGATGAGGAGTCATCTGCTTATTTATTGCACGATGATGACGCAATCGTCATTGGACCAAGTACAAGACACCCATTTATTTTAAAGGGGCTCATCGGTATGTCCGCAATGAGTTATGGTTCATTAGGACATCATGCAATTACTGCCTTATCAGAAGGTTTAGGACTAGCAAAAGGGGCATGGATGAATACAGGAGAAGGCGGACTCTCGCCCTACCATTTAAAAGGTGACGTGGATATCATCATGCAGATTGGTCCCGCTATGTTTGGTGTACGTGATAAAGATGGAAACATGGATTGGGATGAATTAAAAAGAAAAAGTGAGATTCCACAAGTAAAAGCATTTGAAATTAAACTAGCACAGGGTGCTAAAACACGCGGCGGGCATATCGATGCTGAAAAAGTAACGCCAGAAATCGCTGAGATTCGTAAAGTGGAGCCGTACAAATCAGTTGATAGCCCAAATCGCTTTCCTCAATTCGGAAATGTAGCTGCCCTATTGGATTTCGTCGAAAAAATCCGGGAACATACAGGAAAGCCCGTTGGCATAAAGATTGTTGTCGGCGGAAATGATAGCGTAGAAGAACTAGCTAAATATATGAAGGAAACCGGTAAAGGACCTGATTTTATTACAATTGATGGTGGTGAAGGCGGGACAGGCGCTTCTTATCAAGAACTAATTGATAGCGTAGGACTGCCGATTAAATCTGCCCTCCCTATCCTTGTATCTACTCTCGAAAAACACGGCGTACGTGATCGTGTAAAAATTATCGCCTCCGGTAAGCTATTTACTCCTGACCGAATCGCTATTGCTTTAGCGATGGGAGCAGACTTAGTAAACATTGCTCGCGGTTTTATGATTTCCGTTGGCTGTATTCAAACATTAAAATGTCAATCCAATGCCTGTCCCGTTGGAGTAGCAACGACTGATCCGGATTTGCAAAAAGCTCTTGTTATTGATGAGAAAAAGTATCGTGTAGTTAATTTTCTCGTTACGTTAAGAAAAGGACTATTCCGTATTTCAGCAGCTGCTGGTTTAGATTCACCTGTTCATTTTCAACCAAAACATATTATGTATAAAGATGATAAAGGAGTCGTTACTTCCTTAGAACATATCCTTCATGATATCAATCGTCA
The DNA here is from genome assembly GCF_042136355.1 of Peribacillus sp. Hz7. NCBI lineage: Bacteria > Bacillati > Bacillota > Bacilli > Caryophanales > Bacillaceae > Peribacillus > Peribacillus sp. Hz7. The sequence continues at coordinate 586,549 of NZ_JBHHJV010000001.1, read as the reverse complement.
AATCGGCGCGAGTTGACAAGCTCAAAGCTTCAACCAGTCTATTATCTAGGACATCGCTGTTCTATGATTTTCAATAAAATGAAATACCGCAGATCACTGTGACCGCGGTATTTCATTTTTGCTTTTATATTCCTCCATTTATATCACTAGTCGTCTAACTTCATCGATTGATTCTGCCTTCTTTCCTGTTCTGCCATTATCTCATTATCTTCAGCATTATCCCTCGTTACTTTTTGTGTCAAGATTGCACCTACTGCCACTAGTATCATCACAGCAATATAATATCCTTTTTCATTCAACTGCAAACTGTCTTCATTATAAAGGCCGATACTGAATAAAAAGACCCCTGCAAAAAAAGTGAAATAAGCCAATACTGTAAAAGCTGTTGTATTCCTTCGTCTGTATCTCTGCACTTTCATTCCCCCTAAACAGTCTTTCTTAACTAAATTACTACTCATTGTGCCTCAATTATTCATTAAATCTGGGGAATTCACCTAACAATCACTATAATAATTCTTGATGTACCATAGTATCAGATACGGAATTTCTTAATGCCTATTTAATACAGTCTAATTGGTTATTAGAAGTTTCTTTTTACCCTTAATTTTAGAAAATAGTTACAATATGGATTGGTTTATTCTCGATATAGTAGTATTTTTAATTGTATACTATTTTTCTATAATTAGAGGTGTCATACTGTATGAATCAGGAATTTCTATTTTTACTGCTATTAATCATGGTTGGCTATGTTTTCAAGCGATTAAATCTTTTAAAAGAGAAAGATGGAGAAGCAATGGGCAGGATTATTTTTAACATCACTCTCCCTGCTCTCATTATTGTTACTTTTGATACGGTGAAGATTGAACCTTCCTTGCTGCTACTAACAGTCATTGTATTAATTTATGGAATAATCTCACTTTGTCTCGCCTGGCTTGTCTTCAGAAAAGAGGCAAAGGAACTAAAAGGGACTCTATTGATGCTTGCTCCTGGCTATAATGTTGGAATTTTTGCCTTTCCACTTGTTCAAACCATTTGGGGAGCAGAAGGATTAGCCTATTTTGGGATGTTCGATGCTGGAAATGCATTCATCCTGTTCGGAATCGTTTACATTATCGCAAGTTATTATTCAAAAGAGGGGCTAACGCTTAAGCCAAGGATCATCCTTAAAAAGTTTGGTACATCGATTCCACTAATGACTTATTTCATCGTTAGTATTTTAAACTACTGCCACCTGCATTTACCGTCTGCAGTCATTGATTTTGCTACTATTCTATCTAAAGCGAATATGCCTTTGTCTTTCTTATTGCTAGGACTTTATTTAAATTTCAAGTTTGAAAAGCTGTACATCAAACCTATGATAAAATTCCTACTTTTCCGGTATGGTACAGGTCTGCTTTTTGGGCTTATTCTCTATTTTCTGCTTCCATTCAATGAAATGTTTAAATATACTATGCTAATCGGTCTTCTATTACCTATTGGAGCATCCATTTTACCATTTGCCCTTGAGTTTAAATATAGCACCACACGTTTTATTGGTACGCTCACAAATGTGACCATTATCATTAGTATGCTGATTTTATATCTCTTTGCGAATTTTATACTTTAATCCTTATACATACTATTTCATATAAAAATAATATCCTATTATGGTAGAATATAGTTTATGAGTAATGAAGATTAAGTAGATTGGAGAATCGAAGAATAATGAAACGATATTTATTAAAAGCAGGAGTACTTACTTGTTTAACGCTCGGCTTATTTTATGACGAAGCTTCTGCGGAATCTACGTTAGCGTCTAAATGTGAAGCATATGGGGCAATCCACCCAAATCAAAATCCTTCTTTTCAACATGTCAATTGTTTGCTGACGAACGCAGCTCTAAAAGCTGATATTCCCCCTGAAGTTGTAAAAGCTGTCACTACACAAGAAAATGGAGGATGGAAACAATTTGATGCGAATGGCAAACCTATCATTTCTGATGATGACGGAATCGGTCTTATGCAAGTTACCAATCAGCCGCAATATGATCAACAGAAGCTGCAAAATGACATATCGTACAATATCGAAGCGGGCATTGAAATCTTGAATGGTATGTATAAGCGTACAGATCTTCCCAAAATAAAAGGAGCCAATAAACAGGTTATTGAAAATTGGTATTTCCCTGTTATGGCTTACAATGGAATTAAACCTGTAAACAGTCCGCTTGTGCAGCTTACTGGAGCAAAAAACCAAAATGCCTATCAAGAAAAAGTATTTCATCACATTGAAGAAGACAGTTTCTCAGGAGCTACACTATTAGGGAAATTCCCTTTTAAAACAGCTGACTTTGAATATGACCCTACTAGCAATAAAAATATTGATTTCAAAACAATGGCATACAGCCTGACTGATGAAACCCACCCTTCTGCCTACTTTTTTAAAAAGGGAGATAAAGTTGTTGTAACAGAGAACAATGCTAACTTGCGATTAAAACCTAGTACTCTCTCGACTTCACAAACAAAACTAAAGGAAAATACTACCTTAATCATTAACGGTACTTTCAAATATGATTTGTCCGCAACTAGTCAAAACCAATTTGTCTGGTATCCGGTTCAGACTGCAGATAAAAAATTAACCGGGTATATTTCATCTGCTTACATTACAAAAAAGATAGATAAACCTTCTGTCAATACGATCGATGATAATGACACATATCTTTCTGGTAAAGCAGCGGCTAATGCCATCGTAGAGATAAAACGAAATAATAAAAAGTTTAAGAGCACAAAAGCTAACGCCAACAGAAACTTCAAAGTCAAAATTGGTGTTCAAAAGGCTGGTACAAGCTTGACCGTAACGTTCAAGAATGAATTTAATGCAACAAGTCCTGCAAAGACCGTCACAGTAGTGGATAAAACACCACCTGCAACGCCAACGATTAGTACAATCAAAAAAACAACGAAAACCGTCACAGGCAAAACTGAAGCGTATGCAACAATTCAGTTAAAGGTAAAACAGAAAATCATCGGAGGCAGGAAAGCGGATAAGTCGGGGAAATATACAATCAAAATCACACCGCAAAAATCCGGAACAACAGTAACCGCAACAGCAACGGATAAAGCGGGAAACAAAAGTAAACCAGCTACCAGAACAGTACAATAAACAAAAGAGAAACGGCAGCAATTGTCGTTTCTCTTTTGTTTATTTTTTTAATAAAAAACGAAAACATATAATATTGACAGAATTTCAAAACTGTTATATATTATTAACAAATAAATATTAATTGTTATATAACAAAGGAGGAGAACAAAATGGAAATGTATCGCGAAGCATATGAATATTATAAAATGGCTTGTGAAAACTACGGAATGGAGTCGGTGAATTTTTACCACTTTGTTAAGCATTTAACAACAGAACAATTAAATGAATACAATAAAAAAGCTTACTAATTAAAAAGGACGTGATGACTACGGATCTCCACACAGAAGTCAAATAGAAACCCTGCCCGTTATGTAGAAAAACAGGCAGGGTTTAATTATGTTTTAAACTAGTTCCTGTCTCTCACTAATCAAGACTTTAATCTGCAATAAAAAAAGACGATCAATTTCTTTTGAAGGGAATTGATCGTCTAAATGAGTAAAAAGAAAACAATCATCGCAACACGATTGCTTCCTATCTATACTATAAGGAGTTTGTCGTTTTTTGTCGATATGCAAATAATCATAGGAACTTAGTTGTGTACTCTCACTAAACTGTACAATAATGTTACTCTTCCCCTATTGAATAAAGGATAATTATAAGAATTATCGAATTATTTATATGTATATACTTTCGAAAGGACTGTTGAATATGTACAAGTTTTTTGAATGTATAACCTATATATTTTTTGTTCTTTTAGGAATTATTACTCTACTGGAACTTACGTTTGACGTTAAGCTAATCGATAGCAATCAACCTCTATTCCTCCCTGTTCTAGCTATTTTTTCAATCCTATTTATTGTGACAGAAATTAATCGATTTACTGCGAAAAGAAATAATAAATTAGAATAGTATCCCTCTTAGATGCTTTAACCATTTTCTCTTCTCCTATTCTTAAAATTAGTATTTTTGTCACATTTATTTGTTTGTGTGTTGTTTTTATGTGTTATTATACCTATAAGGGCAAATTTTACGAAAGTAAAAGACGCAAAGCCACGGGCCTAAAGCAACAAATAGTTGTCATGGCAGCCGGGTTGCCAAGATATATTCTTGATTAAACTGAAGATTAAGAGTTTTTGGCTCCTTTTAAATTTGCCTAAATTTAGCAAACTAAGGAGAGAGTTATGTTTTATCCAACTATATTAATTAACGAAACAAATGAAAGACACATTGTGAAGGACAAAAACTATTGTGTATGCGGCGCAAAATATAATGGTTTTTTCATGTTCACAAGAATCGACCTTAGAAAAATTAGGTTTAAACAAGATCAAGAAATCACTTGTCCGACATGTAAAGCACTCGTAAAACAGAAATGTTAGCTACATATTCCTAGTTCAGTTCATTTCTCCACGCATGTCTCTTTTGTAGCATTTGAATGCTCATTGATTTTTTATCGTATGAAGTTCTTGAAATCGTAAAGACTAACTTAAGTAAACGTGTCTTGCTTAAGTTATCGATGAAAGAATGGAGTGGCAAATATGGAGAAAAAGAAAAAGCCTGTTGTAAATGAAGCAGAATTAACGATTCGTGCGAATTTAAACAATTTAGAGCCTGGAGATTCTGTTAAAGAGCATCGTACAGTAGAAACAGGAAACTTAATTTTGGCTGAAAAAGAAATTGGGCAACAAAATAATAATCTATAAAATTTTCTTACCAACGAAGCTTCTCACGCTCTCCTCTTGAGCTAGTGGCTTCGTTTTTTTACAGTTTCACCGCTAACAATAAATAATAGAAAAAGCACCCTAATTTCGCTATTTGAAATTAAGGTGCTTTGAGTTTTTTTGTTATAATTTTATATTTAAGGTAAAACTGAACTTCCCATCAAATAACGATCTACTTCACGTGCTACTTCACGACCTTCATTGATTGCCCAAACGATTAAGCTTTGACCTCGCCTTGCATCACCTGCAGCAAAAACACCTTCAACGTTTGTTCTATACTCACCATAAGCTGCAGCAATTTTTTGATTGGTCGTTTCCACACCAAACTGCGTAAGAAGTGGTTGTTCTGTTCCTTCAAAACCGATAGCAATGAAAACAAATTGTGTCGGCCATACTTTTTCAGTTCCCGGAATTTCCTTGAAAATATATCCACCGTTTTCGCCTTTTACTTTTTCCATTTGAATCGTATGAAGCTCTTTCACGTTTCCATTGTCATCTGCAACAATTTTCTTCGTTTGAATGGAATATTCACGTGGATCATTTCCAAACTTCGCTTCTGCCTCTTCATATGCATATTCAAGCGTAAAAACATTTGGATAAGCAGGCCACATATTGTCAGATGTACGTGCTGTTGGCAATTTAGGATGTTTACCAAATTGAACCACACTGCGGCATTCTTGACGGAGAGCAGTAGCTACACAGTCAGCTCCTGTATCCCCTCCTCCAATTACAATAACATCTTGACCTTTTGTATCAATAAATTGGCCATCTGCAAAGTTAGAGTCTAGTAAACTCTTCGTTGTTGTTGTTAAGTAATCCATTGCTAAATGAATACCTTTTGCTTCTCTACCTTCTATCACTAAATCACGCTGCTTTTGAGCACCAGTACAAAGAATTACGGCATCATACTGATCTTGAAGCTCTTTAGCTGTGATGTCTTTTCCAACTTCTGTGTTTGTAATAAAGTCGATACCTTCTTGATTTAATAAACGAACTCTACGTTCAACCACTTCTTTTTCTAACTTCATGTTTGGAATACCGTATGTTAATAGCCCGCCAGCGCGATCTGAACGCTCATATACTGTTACTGTATGTCCGGCTTGATTTAATTGATCAGCACTTGCAAGCCCTGCAGGACCTGAACCGATAATAGCGATTTTTTTCCCTGTTCGTTTTGTTGGAATACGCGGGGTAATCCAACCATTTTCGAATCCTTTATCAATAATTGTTCGCTCAATGCTTTTAATCGTAACCGCTGGATCTGAAATACCAACTGTACAAGAGCCTTCACATGGAGCTGGACAAACACGACCTGTAAATTCAGGAAAATTATTCGTTTTTAGAAGACGATCTAACGCTTCCTTCCATCTTCCACGATACACTAAGTCGTTCCATTCAGGAATTAAATTATGAATAGGACAACCTGTTGTCACCCGATTGATTTCTGTTCCCATATGGCAGAAAGGAGTGGCGCAGTCCATGCACCGCGCTCCTTGCTGACTTAACATATCATCCGAAAAACAATTTGAATATTCTTTCCAATCATTTAACCGTGTGAGAGGATTTCGCTCTTCTGGTTTTTGACGAGTATATTCCATAAATCCTGTTGCTTTTCCCATGTTCCTCTCTCCTTTCCTATTGCATAACTGCTTCTAATTTTTTAACAGGTGCTTTTTTCTCTTGTGCAGCATTCGCTTGAAACGCACTCATAACCGCTTGTTCATCCGTTAAGCCTGCTTGCTTTTGTTCTTCAATACTTTTCATCATGCGCTTATAGTCTTTCGGGATAATTTTGACAAACTTCTCTGCAAGCTCTTCCCAATTTTCAAGAACATAAGCTGCTTTTGCACTGCCTGTGTAAATATAATGACTTAGTACCATTTCCCATACTTCACCAATATCATTCTCTGTTTCAAGTGACTCAAATTCAATCATTTCTGGATTGCATAAAGCTTTAAATGCCTCACGATCATCAGCTAGAACGTAAGCAATTCCACCAGACATACCTGCTCCAAAGTTTTTCCCTACTTCTCCTAAAATCACGACACGTCCACCAGTCATATACTCTAGACCATGATCTCCAATTCCTTCAACAACAACATTTACACCGCTGTTTCGAACAGCAAAACGCTCACCCGCACGCCCATTAATATAAGCTTCACCACTTGTTGCCCCAATTAAAGCAACATTTCCAGCAATAACATTGTCAGACGCTTCAAATGAAGATTCAGCTGGTGCCTTAACAATTAACTTTCCACCAGATAATCCTTTTCCAAGATAGTCATTCACATCACCTGTTAAATGAAGCGACATACCATTCGGGATAAAAGCACCAAAGCTTTGACCAGCTGAACCTGTAAAACGAAGGGTAATTGTTTCTTCAGGTAAACCTTCTTCCCCGTAGCGTTTAGAAATTTCACTACCAACAATTGTTCCTACAACACGATTTACATTCGTAATCGGCAACGTAATATCAACTGGGATTTGATTATCTAAAGCCGGCTGTACTGCTGGCAAAATTTCTTTCATATCTAATGATTCATCAATTTTATGATTTTGAGGCGTTTGGAATGTACGAACCCCTTCCGGTTGATATAAAAGAGTAGACAAGTCTAGATGCTTCGCTTTCCAATGTGCTTTAGCACGTTCACTTACTTGTAAAACATCTGTACGTCCAACCATTTCCTCTACTGTTCTAAATCCTAGTTCCGCCATTAACTCACGTACTTCTTCTGCAACGAAGCGCATATAGTTAACAACATGATCTGCATTTCCTGTGAATTTCGCACGAAGCTCAGGATTTTGTGTTGCCACCCCAACAGGACATGTATCTTTATGACATACACGCATCATTACACAGCCTAAAACAACAAGCGGCGCTGTCGCAAAACCAAATTCTTCTGCTCCAAGAATAGCAGCCATAACAACATCTTTACCTGTCATCAGCTTTCCGTCCGTTTCTAATACAACACGGTCACGTAAGCCATTTAACATCAATGTTTGATGAGCTTCTGCAAGTCCAAGCTCCCAAGGTAATCCTGTATGCTTAATACTTGTTTTTGGTGATGCTCCTGTACCACCGTCATATCCACTAATAACAATTACATCTGCAGCACCTTTTGCAACACCCGCTGCAATCGTTCCTACACCTGCTTTTGATACAAGCTTAACGCTAATTCGTGCATCACGATTCGCATTTTTTAAATCATGAATTAATTGTGCTAAATCTTCAATCGAATAAATATCGTGATGCGGCGGTGGAGAAATCAATCCAACACCTGGTGTCGATCCACGTACTTCCGCTACCCATGGATATACTTTTTGTCCTGGAAGCTGTCCGCCTTCCCCTGGTTTTGCACCTTGTGCCATTTTAATTTGCAGCTCATCCGCATTTACTAAATAGTGGCTTTTTACACCAAAACGGCCTGAAGCAATTTGCTTAATTGCACTTCGACGATTGTCTCCATTCTTATCTAAAGCGTAACGTTTTGGATCTTCTCCGCCCTCACCGCAGTTGCTTCTTGCACCTAAACGATTCATCGCAATCGCTAATGTTTCATGTGCTTCTTGGCTTAGTGAACCAAATGACATGGCACCGGATTTAAAGCGGCGAACAATTGAATCCACAGACTCCACTTCTTCAAGCGCTAATTTCGGACGCGTTGAATCAAATGAGAATAGATTACGTAAGAATCCAATTCTTTCTTCATTCGCAGCTTGAGAATATTTTTTATATAATGCATAGTCATTATTGCGGCTTGCCCATTGAAGCGTATGAATCGTTTCTGGATTAAACGCATGATGCTCACCATGCTTTCTCCATTGGAAGTCACTTCCAGTTTCTAACGTATCATCGTATGAATCAGCATAAGCTGCGTTATGACGAATCAGTGCTTCTTCAGCAATCGTTTCTAATCCAATTCCATCGATTTGTGAAGCTGTTCCAGTGAAATAGCGCTCGATGACATCAGAGCCAATTCCAACTGCTTCAAAAATTTGAGCTCCACGATAACTTTGTACTGTCGAAATCCCCATTTTAGACATTACTTTTACAACGCCTTCAGTCACGCCATACACATATTTCTCAACTGCTTCTTCATAGCTAACCGTTAAGCTTCCATCTAAAGCAGCTTGTTTATATGTCGCATAAGCAAGGTATGGAACAATCGCATCGACCCCATAACCAATCAGTGCCGCAAAATGATGAACTTCTCTTGCTTCCCCTGTTTCGATAATGATGCTCGCTTTACTGCGATTTCCTTGACGAATTAACTCTTGATGCAGTGCGCTCACAGCAAGTAAAGCTGGAATAGCTGCTTCTTGTTTATTCGTATTACGATCAGAAAGGATTAACAAACTTACTCCTTCTTCAATCGCTTGTTTAGCTTTTTGGAACATGCTGTTTAAAGAACTTTCTAAATCTTCCGAAAACAAAGTGTCGATGATAACACTTTTAAATTCTGGATAAGCATTCTCTTTTAATTGTGTTAACTGACCATTTGTTAAAATAGGCGTTTTAAGTTGAACTCGATGACAGTTTTCTTCAGTTGGGTGAAGTAAATTCCCTTCTGCACCTAAGAATGTCATAGTAGACGTCACAATTTGTTCACGAATCGAATCAATTGGAGGATTCGTTACTTGAGCAAATGACTGTTTAAAGTAATTAAACAGAGATTGCGGACGATCTGATAAAACAGCAAGTGGCGTATCGTTCCCCATTGATCCCAGCGGGTCTTTTCCTTCTGTTATAAAAGGAAGCAAATATTTTTGAACATCTTCATATGTGTAGCCGAATGCTTTTTGACGAACAACCAAATCTTCCATCGGCTCTTCTTCGCCCACTTCATTGTTCAGTTGTACAAGTTGTTCATCTAACCATTGTTGATAAGGATAAGCCGCTGCCATTTCGTTTTTAATCTCTTCATCCGAAATAATGCGTCCTTCTTCTAAATCAATTAATAGCATTTTTCCTGGACTTAAACGCTCTTTATATAATACATTCTCAGGCTCAACGTCGATTACACCGACTTCTGAAGAGAAAATAATATAATCATCTTTTGTTACATAATAACGAGCTGGACGCAGACCATTTCGATCTAAAATCGCCCCAATTTGTTTCCCATCTGTAAAGGAAATCGCTGTTGGACCATCCCAAGGCTCCATCAGGCAGCTATGATACTCATAAAAAGCTTTCTTTTCTTTTGGCATATGAGGATTTTCTGACCATGGCTCTGGAATTAACATCATAGCGGCATGTGCAGGTTTTCGACCAGCTAGGACAAAAAATTCTAAAGCGTTATCTAGAATAGAAGAATCACTTCCATCTTTATTTAAAATCGGAAGTACTTTCGCTAAATCCTCACCAAAAACTTCTGACACAAACTGCTGCTCACGTGCTTTCATCCAGTTAATATTGCCTCGAAGCGTGTTGATTTCTCCATTATGAATCAGGTAGCGATTTGGATGTGCTCTTTCCCAACTTGGGAATGTATTTGTACTAAAACGAGAATGTACTAAAGCAAATGCTGAAACAAAAGACTCATCTTGTAAATCTAGATAAAACGCATCGACTTGCTCTGGTGTTAGTAGTCCTTTATAAACAATCGTTCTAGTGGAAAGACTTGCAAAGTAAAAACGTAGTTCACGTTCTTCCGCCCAATGTTCTGCTTGTTTACGAATGATATATAATTTACGTTCAAATGCTAATTCCTCTTCAATGTCTTTGCTTGCACCAATAAATATTTGACGAATAGTCGGACAAGTTGCTTTTCCGCCTTCTCCAAGGTGTTTAGGATCAACAGGCACCGTTCTCCATCCAAGAACTGTTTGTCCTTCTTGTTCAATTAGTTGATTCACTTGATTTTCAATTTCTTTTTGTTCACCTTCATCGTTCGAGAAAAATAGCATTCCAACCCCATAACGTCCTTTTTCAGGCAGGTTCATTTCTGGACATACTTGTCGGAAATAATGGTCTGGAATTTGTACCATTAATCCAGCTCCATCCCCTGTAAGTGGATCACTTCCTTGTCCACCTCGATGATCTAATTGGCAAAGCATATTCAGTCCTTTTTTCACAATTTCATGTGTTGCTTGTCCTTTTAAATGAGCGTATAAGCCGATCCCACATGCATCATGTTCAAATTCAGGACGGTAGAGACCTTGCGCTTTTGGTATTTGATTATAAGTCATGATTTATCTCCCCCGTTTCATTTTCTGATCTTAATTAATATTTTAAGTTTTCAAAACGATATAAACAATATATCATTTAGATAGAAACCATCTATTTTGTGAATGAATTAGCAAAAATATGTATATATTCTATCGTTTTCATACTCTAATTAGTTGGAATAAAGGGTTTTTATCCCTCTTTATCCATTTTAGAATGCGATATTGATATAAACGATCCACTAATGAGATTGTTTATATCTTATATAGATATAAAGGAAAAGTGAGGAAAATAATATGGAACTACGACAATTACGTTATTTTATAGAAGTTGCTGAACGAGAGCATGTCACATCTGCTGCAGAACATCTGCATGTAGCTCAATCAGCCATCAGTCTTCAGATTACGAAGCTCGAAGCAGAACTCGGTGTAACATTGTTTGAACGAGTGGGAAGAAATATTAAATTAACAGAAATCGGAAAGATTTTTTTAACGCATGCGAAATCAGCGATTAAAGCAATTGATTATGCCAAAGAAAAAATTGACGAATACTTATCTCCAGAAAGCGGGACCATTAAAATCGGCTATCCGACAAGCCTTGCTAATCACTTGCTGCCAACGGTTATTTCCGCTTTCAAATCGAATCAGCCAAACGTTTCTTACCATCTACGACAAGGTTCCTATGCCTTTTTAATTGAGGCTGTTAAAAATGGTGATATCGGTTTAGCACTTCTTGGCCCTGTCCCAACAAACGAACTCGATTTGGAAACTCATATTTTATTCTCAGAGGGTATTTCCGCTTTAGTTCCTTCTAGCCATCCTTTAGCTGAAAGAGAAAGCCTAGCACTTAGCGATTTACGAAATGATGACTTCGTATTATTCCCAAAAGGTTATGTTCTTCACCAGATTGCCTTTAATGCATGTGAACAAGCAGGCTTCATACCGCATATTACAGCGGAGGGAGAGGATATGGATGCGATAAAAGGACTCGTTTCAGCCGGCATTGGCGTTAGCCTTTTACCTGATGGAACGCTTTATAATACAACTCCTCCCTCTACAGTAAAAATAAAAATTGATACACCGCGAGTAAAACGAACCGTTGGAATCATTACTTCTAAACATAGAGAACTAGCACCAACCGAAAAAGTATTTTATGAGTTTGTCAAAAAATTCTTCTCCATGCTGGAGCAGTATCAGTAATCGGAAATCAAAAAAGAGATGTAAAAGTAATGGAACCTCATTACTTTTACATCTCTTGCTTTTTTAGCCTTTATTCAACTTCCATCTCCTTGATTTCTCCATCTTCAACGACACCAAAGTGTAATTCATAATCAAATGAACCTTCTTCTGTAATCTTCGGAACAAGATATGTTTTTCTTTCTTCTGGAATGGCATCCAATCCATCTTGGACATGTTCATATATTTTTTTCGGATCATCTACAGTTCCTGCTGCTTTCATTGCTTCAACAAATGCATGTAAACCTATATAATGAATACCTGCTTCTGATCCTGGATTTTCTTTATATTTAGCATTATATTTTTCTTTAAAACTCGGAACCCCTGGTGCTTTTGAATAAATAAGAGGTAATACGCCTACTGCACCTTCTAGTACTTCATAGGAACCCGTTATTTTTTTCATTTCATCTAGTTTTGCTTGATCCATGACGATGAATCCACCTTTAAAGCCAAGTTCTCGTGCTTGTTTAGCTACTTTGGCCGTTGGCTCAGACGCACCACCGATAAAAAGAACATCTGGTTTCTTCTTCAGCGCATTCGTAATCACTGTAAAGAAATCTGTATCTTTCGCAAAGTTAATCGAAGACTCATAGACAACCTCTCCACCTTGTTTCTTCCAATAAGGTAATAAAGTTTCTGTCCAATCTTTTCCGTACTGTGAACTAGTTGGCAATGCCGCGATTTTTTTACCAAATCGCTCCATCGCATAGTTTGTAAACGGCTCTACATATCCATCATATTTAGGGGGAATTTGTACCGTTAATTTGTTGCCCTCTTCTGTTACACTTGGTTCAGATGTATAAGCACCAATAATAAAGTTATCGACTTCATTAAATACTTGCAGAGCTAATACTCCGCCGCTATGTGGTGTGAAAATAATCGGTGTCTTATGCTCTTGAACTAATCGCTTTGCATTGGAGGCCGTTTCATTAGGGAGATATTTATCATCTAATGGCACAAGATTAATCGTATATGTCTTCCCATTCACTTCAAATCCGCCTTCATCGTTAATTTCTTCAGCAGCCATTTTTAAACCATTTAATGTTCGTTCTCCATAAAAAGCGGCAGCCCCACTAAGCGGACCACTATACCCAATATTGACGACCCCTTTTTCGCCGTCTTTTTCAGATGAACCACCTGTTGTTGAGTCACTGCACGCCGTTACAAATACTAACATAACGATTACACTGAGTAAAAACAAACCTTTAAATCGTTTCATAAGCTTCTCCCTCCATAACGATTAGTTGATTGCGGACTAACAGAGATAAACATTCCCTACTGATAGAAACTCCACCTTATTAAGCACCGATGTAAGCTTTACGTATACGATCATTCGCAAGCAGCTGTTCTCGCGTTCCCTCTGTTACAATCGAACCGCTTTCAAATACATAACCTTTCGAAGCAATTTTTAAAGCCGCATTCGCATTTTGTTCCGCAAGTAAAATCGTCATGCCTTCTTGATTGATTTGCTGAATGACAGCAAACATTTGCTCAACAATAAGCGGCGCTAATCCAACAGAAGGTTCATCCAGCATCATTAGCTTTGGTTTAGACATTAATGCACGTCCAATTGCGAGCATTTGTTGCTGGCCACCACTTAATGATCCCGCTGCGTCATGGCGCTTTTCATGAAGGATCGGAAATAATTCATATACATGTTCCAGCGACTGTTTAATTTGCTGTTTTTTTCTCCGATGAATATAGGCACCCATTTGCAAGTTTTCTTGCACACTCATCGCAGAAAATAAATTTCTTCCTTCCGAGCATTGAACGATACCAGCTTGTACAATTTTATCAGCAGAAAGTTTCAGGATAGAACAGCCTTGAAAAAGAATATCTCCTTGATTTGGTTTACTTAAGCCGCTTATCGCCCGAAATGACGTACTTTTTCCGGCTCCATTCGCTCCTAATAAAACAACAATCTCACCGGACTTCACCTCGATATTCACATTTGAAATCGCTGTGAATTCGCCATATTTAATCGAAACATCTTGTAGTCTAAGCAATCGCACTCCCTCCTAGATACGCTTTGATGACCGCTTCATTATTTTTAATCTCATCTGGCGTTCCTTCTGCGATTTTTTCACCATAATTCAATACCATAATCTTCTGAGCTAATTTCATCACCATTTGCATTTTATGTTCAATCAGACAAACAGTTAAACCATAATCGACCATCTTCTGCATTAACTGGGCTAGTCCTTCTGTTTCATCTGGATTCACTCCCGCTGCCGGTTCATCCAGAAAGATAATTTCCGGGTCTGTTGCGAGAGCTAAAGCAAAGGCCACTCTTTTTTTCTCTTCTTGCGAGATATTGGTAATCATTTTATGTGTAATATTTTGTAACCCAACAAAGGTGAGCACTTCCATCGCTTTTTCTCTGCATTGCTTCTCTTCACGCTTCAAGCGCTTTGTTCTAAAAATGGCATCGAACAAATTCGACTCTGTTCGTAAACGATGACCAACCATAACGTTATCTAAAACGGTTGCTTGTTCAAAAAGATTCGTTGTTTGAAACGTTCGTGATATCCCTAACTTAGCAATTTGATTAGCTGGCAGTGTCGTAATATCAGTCCCCTTAAATATTACTTGTCCAGATGTCGGAGGATGAAAACCACTAATCAAGTTAAAAAAAGTCGATTTCCCCGCTCCATTCGGACCAATAATCGCATTAATTTTCCCTTTTTCAATCGAAAAACCAACATTATTCACCGCTACTAACCCACCAAATCTCTTCGTTAACTGTTTTGTTTCTAAATACATGGCTCATCCCTCCTTTATTTGTTTTTTCGTTGGTGTCAATGACTCATTAACGATGGGAACTTTCCTCTTTTTTGCTTGCGCTCTAGTCTTTAGACTGATGAAAGCTCCCACAATGCCTCGTGGATAAAAAATAATAATGAGCGTTAAAAGAGGACCGAATATAAGCATGCGATATTCTTGTAAAAATTGTAGCTGTTGTGAAACCCAAACAATGACAATCGCCCCAACAACCGGTCCTGAAATGGTACCAATCCCACCTACTAAAAGATACATAAGCAAATCAAACATTACAGACGTATAAGCAATTTCCGGACCAATAAACCGAATCACTGAGGCATACAGGGCCCCAGACATCCCTGCAAAAAAAGTAGACAATACAAACGCAAGCAATTTATTTTTCATCGTTGAAACCCCAATGGTTGTCGCTAACTGCTCACTATTTCGAATAGCAATAAATGTTCTTCCCGTTAAAGAATGAACAATTCGATAAATAATCAACAGAGAAAGAAGCATGAAAAACAACACTAAATAATATTGGGAATGTACACTATCAAAAGCAATCGGTCCTATATTCGCTGGTGTAGGGATGCCAATTAAGCCACGAACTCCCCCTGTTAGCCCTTCCCACTTATCAATGACCAAATAAATAATATAACCGACACATAATGTGTAAATAGCGAAAAAGTGTTCCTTTGTTCGTAAAGCAATTAAGCCAACCAATAATCCGATTAGCGAAGTAATCCCTAATGTTAAAACAAAGGCGATCCAATAATTCATTTCAGCCTTAACGGTCAGCAGACCTAAAGAATAAGCTCCAATAGCAAAGAAACCAGCATGTGCTAACGATAAATAGCCTGTATAGCCAGCAAGTATATTTAAACCAGATACGGCAATAACCCATATAAAAGCCGTTGTCATTAAATATAGAAAATAGTCGTTTGGAACAACAGTTGGAAAGATAAGAGAAAGAAGGACAAAGAAAATGATACTGTTTCTTTTGTTGAAGATTGAAGTCATGTATGTCCCCCCTTAACAAATAATCCCGTTGGTTTGATTGTTAAAATCAGCACGAGAAGTATGAAGGCAATAATATCTTTATAATCATTCGAAATATAGGTTGCACCTAAGCTTTCGCTAAATCCTAAAATATAACCGCCTAGAATGGCTCCAGGAATACTGCCCATCCCGCCCAAAATGATAATTACAAAAGCCTTTAGGATTACTAAGTGGCCCATACCTGGAAAAACAAGATTAATCGGTGACGCAAGTGAAGAAGCAATCGCTGCCAGTCCACCTGAGATGAGAAATGTCAGCATCGCTACTTTTGTCGTATTAATCCCAACTAAGTTGGCTCCTTCTCGATTTTGAGACATCGCGATAATCGTTGCTCCTGTAAACGTCTTTTTTAAGAACCAATTTAGAGCAATCATAATGACAATCGCAGCGACGATAATTAATAGCCGTTGCATTGTAAAGGTTAAACCGAAAATCGAAACCACTTGGTTATATGGTGTAGGCATTGTTAAATAATCTCCACCCCACACTAATTGAGCAAATGATTCAAGAAACAAGAGGATTCCAATCGCAGCGATTTTATCATGTAATGGAGGAGCGTTTCTTAATGGATGAAACACAAACCGCTCCATTAACACACCAAGCAGACCTACAGCCACAACAGCAATGAGAATCGCTAGCCAATAATGAAAGCCGAACTTCGTCATCATCGTAAAGGTCATATACCCGCCCATCATATATAAGGCCCCATGTGCAAAATTAGGAATGTGCAAAATACCATATACTAACGTTAAGCCTAATGCGACCAAACTGTAAACGCTTCCAATGGTTAGCCCATTAAATAACTGTTGTATAAGAATATCCACTTGTTCTCCTCCTTTTCCACCCATCATCTCATTAGGCGTTTTCTAATTTGGACAACTCATCTTCTTGAAGCTTTCTCCAAAGAATTTTGCCGCTGCTTGTAGTCGGAAAACTTTGCTTGAACTCAATAATTCGAGGATATTTATACGCAGCCATATGCTCTTTTGCCCATTGTTTAATTTCACCCTCACTAATTCTACCAACATATTCATCTTGTAAAATGACGAAAGCCTTCACCGTTTCTCCTCTTCTTGCATCTGGGACACCGACAACACATGCTTGTTTAACAGCTGGATGTTTATAAAGAAACGATTCAATTTCGGTCGGCCATACTTTATAGCCGGACGCATTAATCATTCGTTTTACACGATCAACAATGAAAAAGTACCCTTCCTCATCATAACGACCGATATCCCCTGTTCTAAAAAAGGACTTGCCATCCAGCTCAATAAAAGCGTGTTTATTTTCTTCTTCACGGTTATAATAGCCAGTCATAATTTGTGGTCCATGTGTAACGATTTCTCCTACTTCATTTGCACCAAGCTCTTTCCCCGTCGCAGGATCGATAATTCTTGAATCCACATCGAAAGTTGGCACACCTAAACATTGGAGCTTTGGTCGATCTGGCGGATTAACATGTGTCTGGGCAATCGTTTCAGATAGTCCATACCCTTCTACAAATCGAATACCCGTTAACTCCAACAATTTTTGACCTATCGCTTCTGGTAAAGTTGCACCGCCGCCTGAAATGGAGAGGAAAGAAGCTACATCTTCGGCCCTCAAATTTGGATTCGATAAAAAATCGACTAACATCGTACTAATCGTCACCCAATGCGTACATTTATACAATCGAATGAATTCAAGCGCATGCTCACGATCCCATCTTGTCATAATGACAATCGTACTTCCCGTATAAATAGGCGTATGCATACTTTGAACCATTCCTGTGACGTGAAAGAGAGGAAGCGTCATTAAATGAATTGTATTGGGTGTTGGTCTGGAAAAATGAAATGAACCGAGAATATTGGCTTGAACCGTTTTATTCGGATGCATACACCCTTTTGGCAAACCTGTGGTGCCAGACGTATAAGGGATTACCGCTAAACTATTCGCATCTACTGTATGAGCAGTTGGTACATAATTAGCTGCAATGGCATTCTGCCAGCAAACATGCTGATTTCCCTCAAAACTTTTTCGCGGCTCTGCTACTTCTTTTGGCAAATGAATCACTTCGTTAGCCGTAAGATAATCTGAATAAGCTGCAATAACAAGATTGTTTAATGTTGTAGATTGTAATAAAGGAGCTACTTGATCATAGAGTTCTTGACCGATGATGGCCGTTTGAATCTCACAATCTTTTATATAAAATTCAAGCTCTGAAGCCGTTAACATAGGGTTAATCGGAACAACAACGGCATCTGCACGATTAATAGCATAGTACGCAGCAATAAACTGAGGAGAATTTTGCATAAATAGCAATACTTTCTCACCCTTTTGCACTTCAAATGCTTGTTGCAAAAAACCCGCTAGAGCAATTACTTCATCATGCAATGTTTTATAGGTTATGGTGGTTCCATAAAAAATTAACGCCGTTTTATCTGGATATCTTTTAGTAGTAACAGAGAGGTTATCGTACAGAGAAGTTTGTGGCAGAGTTAATGAGGTCGGAATTCTTGGCCAAAATTTGTAATGATTAGTAAGCATCTTCATCGCTCCCTTTTCATGAAATGATGCAGCAAATCTAAAAAAAGAATCTCTATATAGTCTATTCCATATTGTTACGTGCTCGGATTAATAAACTAGTTATTGGATTCATATCGTTTAAGTCCCTCATATAACGCATCGGGTATGGCTACAGATTGTTTATTTTGATGATTAAAACAGACAACAACTGATTGTGCCTTCGCAACGAGACTTCGGGTCGCTCGATCAATCATTTGATGTTGCAGTGTATAGCTTTTCGTCCCAATTTTACTGACAGTTGTCTCAACCTGTAATGTTTGACCAAAGAATACCTCTTGTAAAAAATCACAATAACAAGAGGCTAAAACAAAGCTCATATTCTGTTCTTTACTGCCAAAACCTACCGCATGAAAAAACTGTGACCTTGCATCATCTAGGTAAATATAATAACTCGTATTACTCACATGTCCAGAAGCATTCGTCTCGGACATGCGAATATGAATATCAATGATATGTTGATTCACGAAAATCTCACCTCTTTACTAAACGAATCGATATTCACGATTTAATGCCATGTAAAATGAAATCTAAATATAGCCTAGTCAATTCCTCAACAGACATTTCACCTTCGGAACTATACCAATAATAACTCCAATTTGTAATTCCTAAAATACCTAGAGCGAGTACATTTGGATGTGCATTCGCTTTAAATTCTCCATTTTTGATGCCATCCTCTAAAACTTTTTGATAATTCAGACGAAACTGATTGCGTATTTGTTTGATTTCTTCTATATGCTCTTCTTTGATATTTCTCATTTCTCGAAAAAAGATTCGTGCTTCATTTCGTTCCCTTTCAATTCGGTCGAGAAGCATATAGATAATATCATGTAATTTCTCTGTATTTGTTTTCGTTGGATGATGAATGATTTCTTCTTGATGCTGCACCAGATTTTCAATATAAGCTAAGCAAATAGCTTTTAATAATTCTTCTTTGCTAGAATAATAATAATAGAATGTGCCTTTCGTTACACTGAGTGAATCAACGATATCTTGAATAGAAGTTTCTCGATATCCTTTTTGATCAAAAAGAGTGAGGCTTGTCTGAAGTATTTTATCTTTCATACGAATTTGTCCTCTCATTTAGCAGAATTTTTTACCATTATAACATACAAATATAAGGCTCTACTTTCTACTAAATAACGTACGAACTCATGCTATTCTCTTTCAATAATCGTCGCAATGCCCTGACCGCCGCCAATACATGCTGTAATTAATGCATATTTTCCTCGGCTTCTCCTTAATTCATAGATAGCCTTAGTTGCTAGAATAGCTCCTGTTGCTCCTAGTGGATGACCGTGAGCAATCGCTCCTCCATTGACATTGACTTTCTCCGGGTTCATCTGAAGCTCTCGATCGCAGGCAATAACTTGCGCTGCAAACGCCTCATTAATTTCGATTAAATCGATATCATCTAGTGCTAATTTTGATTTTTCAAGTACCTTTTGTGTAGCCGGAACAGGACCAATTCCCATAATATTCGGATCCACGCCTGCTACAGCATATTCACGAATCGTTGCAAGCGGGTTAAGACCCAACTGTTCAGCTTTTTCTCGAGACATGATAACAAGTGCTGAAGCCGCATCATTTAAACCTGAACTACTTCCGGCTGTGACCGAACCACCTTCAAGAAAAGCGGGAGGAAGTTTTGCTAAAGCCTCTAGTGTCGTTTGCGGTCTTGGATGTTCATCACGATTAAAAATAGTCAGCTCTCCCTTCCTATTCGGAATCTCAATGGCCACAATTTGCTCATCAAAGCGTCCTTCCTGCATAGCCGCTGCCATTCGTTGCTGACTACGAAGAGAAAAGGCGTCTTGTTCTTCTCTCGTAATCTCGTATTTCTTCACAAGATTTTCAGCTGTAATGCCCATAGGCGGATCTCCTATCTCTTTCGGTGAAAGCTGTGATTTACGAAAAGCAGGCGGAGCAGCACTATAAGCCTTTGTTGGTCGATTCATCAAGTATGGAGCTTGACTCATGCTTTCTGTACCACCAGCGATATAAATATCTCCATCTCCTGCGCGAATCGCTTGCGCTGCCAAATTGATGGCATTAAGACCGGAACCACACTGGCGATCAACTGTAATACCTGGTAGTTCAAGCGAAAGCCCAGCTTGCAAAGCCGTTAGTCGTGCAATATTCCCTCCACCGCTCAATACATTTCCCAAAATGACATCATCAATCATATCTGGAGTAATATTCGCTCGTTTAATCGCTTCTTTCAGTACCTCTGCCCCAAAAACATGGGCTGAAACCGTTGCAAGTGCCCCCCCTTGACGACCAATAGCTGTACGGACAGCTGATACAATAACCGCATCTCTCTTCATTTTTTCCCTCCTCCTTTTAGGTAGCATTTGTACCGCCATCTACGACAAGAATTTCACCAGTAATAAAATCAGAAGCTTTAGAAGCTAGAAATACAGCGGCTCCTTTTAAATCATTTTCTGTACCAAATTTTCGAAGTGGTGTTCCTTCTAAAAATTGTTCGGAGCCCTTTTCCATCGTTACTTTAGACATTTGCGTTGGAAAAAATCCTGGTGCAATAGCATTTACATAAATCCCACGAGGTCCCCATTTCACTGCTAAATCTTTCGTAAATGTAATGACGGCACCTTTACTAGAATTATAACCAATCGTATCCATCAACTTTGGATTGCTTCCTTTTAATCCGGCTACAGAAGCGATATTAATAATCTTTCCATATTGTTGCTCTAACATCACTTTTCCAACAGCTTGTGACACTAAGAATGTTCCGGTAACATTTGTGTTCATTACTTTTTGCCAAGCAGAAAGCGGCATTTCTTCCACGGGAGCTCCCCACGTTGCTCCGCTATTATTGACTAAAATGTCAATTCGTCCAAACTTCTCAAGCGTTTTTGCAACAAGATTTTCAATGTCTTCAGGATTCGTAATATCACATTTCAACGCCAGTGATTCTACTCCCATTTTTTTTAATTGTTCACTTACTTCCATACAGGCAGCTTCTTTTCGCGAACAAACAACAACATTTGCTCCTGCCTCAGCAAAACCTTCTGCTATTTGCTTTCCGAGTCCGCGACCACCACCAGTTACGACTGCTACTTGTCCTGTTAAATCAAACAATTCTTTTACATGCATCTTTCGTTCCTCCTTTATTTAACGGTATTTTTGCAGTTCATATTTGGCTATCGCTCTACGATGAACTTCATCTGGACCATCTGCTAATCGTAATGTGCGAATATTGGCGTAGCTTGCTGCTAAAGTGAAATCATCACTTACACCAGCACCACCTAGTGCTTGAATTGCACGATCAATTACCTTTAAAGCCATATTGGGAGCGACGACTTTAATCATTGCAATTTCTGCTTTGGCCTCTTTATTTCCAACTGTATCCATCATATAAGCCGCTTTTAATGTAAGAAGTCTCGCTTGTTCAATTTCAATCCTGGATTCGGCAATCCACTCTTGAATAACACCTTGCTCAGCTAGTTTCTTACCGAAAGCTTGTCGATTTTCTACTCGTTCACATAGTTCTTCTAACGCTCTTTCCGCGGCACCAATTGTTCGCATACAATGATGAATCCGGCCAGGTCCTAATCGACCTTGAGCAATGGCAAATCCTTTCCCCTCACCCCAAATCATATTGGAGGCAGGCACCCTTACATTTTTATACTCGATTTCTGCATGACCATGTGGAGCATGATCATAACCGAAAACAGGTAACATTCGTTTAATCGTTACTCCTTCTGTATCTAAAGGTACAAGGATCATTGACTGCTGCTCATATTTATTCGCTTTCGTATCACTTTTCCCCATAACAATCGCGATTTTGCAGCGCGAATCTCCTGCACCTGATGACCACCATTTTGTTCCGTTAATGACATATTCATCACCCTCACGAACAATACTCGTGCGAATATTCGTCGCATCTGAAGAAGCGACATCAGGCTCTGTCATCGAAAAACAAGAACGAATTTCCCCATTTAGTAAGGGATGGAGCCATTGTTGCTTCTGTTCTTCTGTCCCATAGCGGACGAGCACTTCCATATTTCCTGTATCAGGGGCCGCACAGTTGAACACTTCAGGCCCAATGCTAGAGCGCCCCATTATTTCACAAAGAGGGGCATATTCCAAATTCGTTAACCCTGCCCCATATTCACTGTCAGGTAAAAATAAATTCCATAAGCCTTGACCTTTCGCTTTTTGTTTTAGCTCTTCCATAATCGGGGGCGTTTTAGCAAAACGATTATGCGGATCTAATTGTTCCTTATATAATCGTTCATTGGGATACACATAATCGTCCATAAAACGCAATAGTTTTTGTTCGTATTGCTTTACCTTATCTGAATATGCGAAATTCATCATAAACACACCCTTTTATGATTTTTAATTAATACTAACTAGTCAGTATGTTAGTTCATGTTTTATTTCGATTGACTAGTCTTATGCTTATCTATCTGTCTATAATCTATTATGTAACTGTGATGGTTCTTTGTTAGAGAACCATCACTTTTGTATCCGTTTATAATTCATAAAGAGCATACATCACTTCTCCCGCTATCACATTCTCTCCATGTTGATTGACAGCTCTAACTTGAAAACGCAATGCTTGTGGTGATTTTTCAGCTAACGTAGCCTGTAAGCGAATCACATCATGTAGAAATACCATACCTTTAAATCGAATCGAGAAGGTTTCAATACATCCTTCCTCATAATATGAGGTGAATAACTTGGATAAGTTCCCCATTGTCCACATACCGTGAGCAATGATCCCTGGTAACCCCGTCGCTTTCGCTTCTTCATCAATCGTATGAATCGGATTGTAATCTCCAGAAGCTCCTGCATATTTAATTAAATCTAACCGTGATACAGGCTCCAATTGGATATCGGCTAACGTTTCCCCGACTTCTAATTGTTGAAGTAACGTCATACAGAAATCTCCTTCCGAACCGTTTCTGTAATAATAACCACTTGCTTAGCTTTAAAGAGAAATTCACCATTACGGTCTTCACCGGTATTGTGTAACACTAAAAATCCCATTTTTCCGTTTTTCCCAGATTTCTCATAATAATCCGTAATCTCTGTATAGCAATATACTTCTTCCTCTACTAATAACGGGCGTTTGAACGTATATGTTTGTTCACCATGAATTAATCCTTTTGCTGGAAGGTTCAATCCATCAATCGTTCCATAGTCGAATACTCGTGAAAAAGTGGGCGGGGCAATATTTTGTTTGTACCGAGATTTTCTTCCTGTTTCCTCATCTATATAAATAGGATGAGGGTCTCCAATCGCAGCAGCAAATTTCTTTACCGCTCCTCTTTCAACCCGATTTTTCACTTTATCCGAGCGTGCACCAATAAATGATTGAAACATATACATCCCTCCCTTATGTTTTTGGTCCCCCAGCTACATAAATCACTTGGCCATTCACAAAAGAGGATTTTTCATCTGCAAAGAAAGCGACAGCGTTAGCAATATCAGCTGGTCGGCCACTTCGACCAACCGGAATATTAGCCACACTTGCTGAAACGAGTTCATCAAAGGAAATACCAATCCGGCTTGCGGTTTCTTTTGTCATATCTGACTCAATGAAACCAGGTGCAACAGCATTAGCTGTAATCCCGAATTTACCTAATTCGATTGCTAACGTTTTCGTAAATCCTTGTAAACCCGCTTTTGCCGTTGCATAGTTTGCTTGTCCACGGTTACCAAGTGCAGAAGTAGAAGAGATATTAATAATTCGGCCATATTTATTTTGAACCATATACTCTTGAACAGCTTGAGTCGCATTAAATGCGCCTTTTAAATGAACATCCATAACGGTTTGCCAATCAGAATCAGTCATTTTAAATAATAGATTGTCGCGAATAACACCCGCATTATTCACTAAAATATCAACCGAACCATACAAGTCATATACTTCTTTGACAGCCGCTTTCACTTGCTCTGAATCTACGACATTCGCAACCTTCGCATAAATCGTATAGCCTTTTTCTTTAAACTCATTTGCAGTGGACATTAACGCCTCTTCATTCACATCAATGACAGCTACAATTGCTCCTTCTTCAGCAAATTGCTCAAGCACGGCTTTCCCAATTCCCCTGCTGCCTCCTGTAATAAAAGCGACTTTCCCTTCAAATCGTTTACTCATCTGAACTCTCCCCCTTTGTTTTAGACGTACTGACCTACTTTTACATGACCTTTTAATAAATTTCTTGAAATAACAAGACGTTGAATTTCATCTGTTCCGTCATATATTCTCCACAATCTTGCTTCACGGTACCAACGTTCAATTGGCAATTCCTTTGTATACCCCATGCCTCCATGAATTTGCAGTACGCGGTCTACGACTCGATTCCCCATATTCGCCCCATATAACTTGGCCATCGAAGCTAAATGACGATTATCCTCTCCTTGATCCAACGTAAACGCCGCATTTAAAACTAACCACTTAGCCGCTTCAATCTCAACTGCCGAATCAGCAATTTTCCATTGAATTGCTTGTCGATCAGCAATTGGTTTACCGAATGTATATCTTTCTTGTGAATAATCAATAGCCATTTGTAACAGTCTTTCTGCTGTTCCAACCGCACGGGCCCCTACAATCCAGCGAGCAAAACCAATCCATTCTAAACCTAATTTGTAGCCGCCATGCAATTCACCTAAAATATTCTCTTCAGGTACTCGTACATTATCAAATACTAAACCAGCAGGTCCCCAGTCCCCCATCGTATGAATATATTCCGATTTCCAGCCCATATCGCGATCTACAATAAAACAGGTTACTCCATCGCGTCCTGTTTTCGCGTGTTTTTCTTTATCTGTAATCGCAATAACCATAACAAAATCTGCTTCATTCCCACCTGTGATAAACGTTTTTTCTCCGTTCAATACCCACTCATTTCCATCTTTAACAGCCGTCATCTTAATCCCTCTTGTATCGGATCCTGCATCTGGTTCTGTCATCGCAAAGCATGATTTTTTCTCTCCATTAATCGTTGGAAGTAAATACTTTTTCTTTTGTTCTGCGTTGGCATAATATAAAATATTATCCGCCGAACCTCCAAATGTGAAAGGAACAAACGTTTTCGATACTTCCATATAAACAAGCGCCATCATCATTTGTCCAAGATTCGCCCCGCCATATTCCTCAGGTGTATTAATTCCCCAAAAACCAGCTTCCTTCGCCTTTAATTGAAGCTCTTTTAATTTCTCAGGAGCTAAGGAAGGTTTACCTTCTCTTTCATTTCGAAGTACATCATTTTCTAATGGAATAAGCTCCTTTTCAACAAATTTTCGAATCGTCTTTTGAACCATCTTTTGTTCATCTGATAAACGTAAATACATATGATCAGCTCCTATTTTTTATTTTTATCAAGAGATAGGCTTACTTCACAATATGTTGTTCTTCTGCGATGACTCTAAAATTATTGGTAAGAACTGGAACAGTAGGGATTATCCCCTCGCTTGCCACAAAATTTATTTCATCTTGCAGCCCGTATTGTTTCAACAGTTTTCCTACTCGAGATTGATTCAACAATGAGCTCCCATTCTTCGGTGAATGTGTATAAAAAGCTAAGGCAGCCTGTGCAGCATCGGAAAGCTCCCACTTCATTTGTTTTTGTTGAAGGAGCTCATATAGAAAATAACCCGCTCCATAAAAATCTTCTAAACAAAATTCATTTGATGAGCCAGAGCAGACGACAATAATTGTTTCATCATGTAATGCAGCAGCAAGTCTATTGGCGACAGCTTGCCCGTTTAGCAAAGAACAAATGTACACCTTTTTTGCTGATGAACTTTTTCGAATGGCAACGGTTCCATTTGTTGTTGATAGGATCAGCGACTTTTGAAAAAGCGACGATTGTAGCTGCAGAGGATGTGGACCTAGAAAACCGTCAATCACTTTCCCTTTATATTCCCCTGCTAAAATGCAGCTATCATCTTTTCGTTTATTCGCTTCAAATAGCGCCTGTTCCGCATTTAATACCGGAATCACTTCTTTTGCTCCATGATAGAGGGCTGATGTAATCGTTGAAGTAGCTAGCAGCACATCAAATACAACAGCAATTTTGTTGTCAGCCATTTTCGCATAATCAATTTCTTCTTTTTTCATTAATAAGTGAATTTTTGTCAAACGTGCACCCCCTTATTCTTCAGTAGAAATATTAATGGCATGTTGAATAATACTGTTCACAGTTCGATGAAGATGCTCAAATCTCGGATCATTCGTTTGTCCTTTATAGTAGCGATAAAAAATCTGCTGACAAATGACAGCTAATTTGAAATACGCAAATGTTAAGTAAAAATGAATATTGCTTACATCTCGTCCACTCTTCTTCGCATATAATTCGATAAATTCATGACGAGTGAGAAAACCATCTTGAACCGTAATCGGGGTTTTTCCCAATCCTTGAATTAATAAATCCGGATCATCTGCCTGTGTCCAATAGCTCATCGCTGCACCAAGATCCGCTAAAGGATCACCAACTGTGGACATTTCCCAATCAAATAAACCAATCATTGAAGTTAAATCTTCGGAAAACATCACATTATTAAATTTATAATCGTAATGGATAATCGTAGCAGTAGAAGGGGTTGGAATTTCTTTAACAAGCCATTTTTGAAGCTGTTCAACTCCTTTAATATCATGAGTTTTAGCTCGTTCATATCGAGCAATCCAGCCATGTACTTGTCGTTCCATAAACCCATTAGGTCGGCTAATTTCAATAAGATGTGTTGTTGTGTAATCAATATTGTGAAGGGTAACTAGTTGATCTACCATCATCTTAGATAGCGATTGACGTAGTTTGGGAGTAGGTTGAATATGCGACGGAAATTGCGAATCGAGTACAATGCCTTTTTTTCGTTCCATAATAAAAAATGGGCTGCCGACAATTGAATCATCTACAGAAAAAAGGTAAGGTTTTGGAGCTAATGAATAAATCGGATGAATTTCAGATAAAATCCGAAATTCTCTCCCCATATCATGGGCCTTCGGAGCGACTGGACCTTTAGGCGGTCGACGTAAAACCGCTTCCCACTCTCCTATTTTTAAACAGTATGTAAGATTCGATAGTCCTGTTCCAAACTGTTCAATTATTAAAGTTTCATCCGGCAGTTTATCTAGATGTTTTCTCAAGAAGGTTTCCAGTACATGAGCGTTTAATTCTTCGCCCTTTCGTACTGGCTTTGTATCGATGATTTTATGACTCATCCATTTTCCCTCCTATTCTATTTGAATCCGCTTTCATTAACTAACTAACCGGTTGGTATATTATAGATTTATTGTACAATAGATACATAAAAAATTTCAAGTGTTTTCCATTTTTATTTTTCCGCACAATAAAAATGACTCAAAAGGAATACACCTCTTGAGTCATCACTTTCTACATCTTTATGCCGCTTCCGAACTTTCAGGCTTTACAAGAGCATGCTTTTCCCAAGCGCGGCTCTTCCAGCGAAAAGACATAATAATAGCCCGCGTCCATTCATCCGCTGCAATTGCTAGCCAAATTCCTACTAATCCAAGATTCAACTGAAACACAAGAAAATACCCTAATGGCAGACTCATGCCGACCATTGAGATTAAACCAATATATACAGGATATTTTGCATCTCCAGCTGCTCTTAGCGAATTAATAATGACAATATTAAGAGTCCGTCCTGTTTCTAACAAAATGCTGAGAATTAAAACACTCGCTCCCATACGAATAATCTCAGGATCGTCTGAAAATAAACGCATAAATTGTTCACGAAACACAATGACGATGACTACCATGACAAGAGTTACCCCACTTGCCCATTTTGCACTTTTCCATACTCTAATGTACGCTTCATTTTGCCGATTTCCACCAACTAAATGACCGACAATAATCGCCGTTCCCATGCCAATAGCTAAAGCAAATAAATAGATAAACATCGATATGTTCATCGCATACTGTCTAGCCGCTAAGGAACTAGCTCCTAAATACGTTACATAATATAAAAACACAACTTGACAGCTCTGATACATAATTTGTTCAAAGGCAGAAGGTACACCGATTTTCAAGATTTTTTGAATATACTCCCAGGACAATGAAACATAATAAGCGAGCTTTACACGCACTTCCATTACACGATACAACAGCCAGAAAAACACAAATATAGCAAGAAAACGACTCACGACAGAAGAAATCGCCGCTCCCTGAACTCCCCATTCGGGAAAACCAAATTTCCCAAATATCAGTACGTAATTACCGATAATATGAAAAATATTCATACCAAGCGATACAAACATCGCTTGTTTTGTAAAACCATGCACACGAATAATAGAGGCTAAGGAATTAATTATTGCTTGAAGGAAAATCGCTCCGCCAACAATCGTTAAGTAACTTTCCGCATAATACAAAATGTCACCAGACAAATGCAATGCACGCATCATCTTGCCGCTGAAAAAAATAAATACAGCACTCAAACATAAACCAATAAGTAGATTCAGCACAATAGCTAAAGCAGAAATCTTGGCAACTTCCAGCATTCTACGCGAGCCGATATACTGAGCAACAACAATCGCAGCCCCATTCCCAATCACTTCTAAAATTAAAATAGCAATATGCAAATATTGATTGGCTGCACCGACTCCAGACACTGCATTATCTGATATCGCACTCAACATGAACGTATCGACAATTCCCATTAGCATAAATAGAAAGATTTCTAAAAAGATAGGCCATGTGAGGAAAAACAAATGATATTCTTTAGAGGTTTGTTCCTCTTTTTTTACGTCTATGGAGTTACCCATAAGCTGTCACCTTCTTACAATTACTTCTCTATTTTTAAGACAAATGGTATCATACCACAAATTGACACTCATCATATAAATTTTCATTTAAATGAATTTTCCGAAAATATTTCATTAACAACTCTAAGTCAATAAACGTAGAGATTAATCATGATTTATAGCACATATTAAAAAGCACCTTCTCTGCAAAAGAAAAGGTGCTTCCTATCTAATTAGCTTTCTTTCATATTCATTTATTGTCCATGAATCCGATTACATTTTCCGCTTAATCATTATTGTGCTGTATACCCTCCATCTAGTACAACCGCTTGACCCGTAACCCCTTTCGCCTTATCACTTGCTAAAAACATGGCATAATCTGCTATCTCCTGAACTGATAGCAACCGTTTTTGAGGAATCAGTGGATATAAAACCTCTTCAATAGCTTTCTCTAATGAGACATTGCGATTATGGGCTAAATCTGTCAACTGATTTCGAACGAGCGGTGTATCCACATAACCAGGGCATAAAGCGTTAACAGTAATACCGTAATTCGCCACTTCTAGCGCTGCAACTTTCGTTAATCCAATTACCCCATGCTTAGCACTATTGTAGGCTGCTTTCCCAGCAAATCCGACAAGTCCATTAATCGATGCCATATTAATAATTCTTCCTGATTTCTGTTGTTTCATAATGGGAAATGCGTGCTTCATTGCGATAAAAGGAGCCGTAAGCATCACTTGAACGAGCAATTCAAATTTTTCAGTAGGGAATTCTTCAATTAAATCAATATGCTGTAATCCAGCATTATTGATTAATACATCCAACTGTCCATACGTCTCAATTGTTTGATGAATGGCTTGCTGTAATTCCGTTTCCTTTGTCACATCACACTTTAATCCTAAACAATCATATCCCTCATCTACTAACGCTGCTATACTTTGCTGTACCTTTTTCTCATCTAAATCGGTAAATACCACTTTCGCACCACTTTTTACAAATGCTGCGCCAATTTCATTCCCAATACCACTTGCTGCTCCAGTAATAAATACAACCTTACCTTCTACCATATTAGCCCCTCCCATAAAACAAATTTTTATTATTTTATGACATTTACCAGATTCCTAGAAGAAAAAATGGTCAAGCTTAACAATAACTAGATTATCTACATGTTCTACTCATTTATATTTCTTTCAATTTCTTCTGTTTCTTCTTTAATTTGACCCAGTAAAGCAATAACAGATCCTACTGCTTGAATCCAACTGCCCCACACTCCCAAGTGATGAAGTTCTCCACGCTTATCAACTTTTTCTAATTAATAAACTCCACCTACAGCTTGCATTGAATTTCCGATAGATTGTAATAGATTTCCGACAATATTAAGTGCCCTGCCCGATTCAGTGCTATCTTCAAATTCGTCAACCAATCCAACAAGTCCGCCTAATGCTTGCAACCAATTTCCGGTAATGATTAATTTCTGATCTGCTTTTTTTTGAAAATCAATAAGAAGGCCTGTAATAACCGTTAAATTACCTATTGATTGAATCTCATCCCCTATTAATTCAAAAGAAACTGTCCCTTGACCATCCGCCTCTAAACCGTTCCCTGTGGCCTGCAGAACATTTCCCCATACTCTTAAGTCATACAGAAAATCACTGCTGATAAATTTCAATGGAGTACTTCCAATTGCAGACTGTATCGTCCCAATTGCTGCTATCAAAGAGCCAAATATCTCCTTATTATGACTATCCATTTACCATCTACCCACCATAGAACTATCCCTACCTACTCATTAGGCTTTACCTTCGTATTTCTTGAGGTGTGGGTGTTCTGACTATTTTTTGATTAATACTTATCTATTGTATTCAAGAAATAGAAAAAACGCCTCACTCATAAGTCAGCAAAAGGGGCTTCATAAAGCCTTCAAACTCCTTTCTGCTATTATTTCAATAGCTCGCTCTGTTAAATAAATCAAACGCGTTATATAACAAAACCATTGAAATCAATCACCCTAATCTAAAACGTTAAAAAGCCAATATTAAGAATATTGGCTTTTTAACGTTTTAGAACTATACACTTCAATAAGTAATACTTAATTAAACTGCTGATTATTTAGTTGTTGTATTACCTGTAGTGTTTGTTTTTTCACTTTTTGCTTTTGGAGTAGAAGCCTGTTCGGCTAAATCTTTTACTCGTTGGATTTCAGCCTTAGCTAAATTCTGAAGTTCTTTAGACTTTGCTGCTAATGCATCGAACTCAGTAGTATTTCCCTTATATTTTTTCTTATAAGAAGCTAACTGTTTATCAATAGCACGAAGTTTATTAATGTCTGCTTTTAGTTTCCCTTTATAACTATTGTACTTTTTAGATGCTGCTTTTTTGCTCAATTTTTTATCAACTACTGTATCTTGAGTAACACCAAAATATAAATTAATAGATTTAGTAATGTTTGTAATGGAAGACTCTACACTAGTTAGACGCTTTTCAACTGTTTTACCAACTTTAGATTTCACAACAATCTTTTGCTGTTTTTCCTTTTTCTTAGAAGACTGATTTTCTTTCTGAACTTTATTTGTTTGCTCTGTTTTTTTGCTGTCTGAACTCTGTGCATTTGCAAATGAAGCTGTGCTAAAAGCTAGGGAGACAACTAATGCGCTTGCTAAAACCTTTGAAGACCATTTTATTTTCATAATCTCTTCCTCCTATGTGTTAACACTATAGTCGCTTTAATTCTGTTCAATTAAATTTCTACAGCGTTTCCTTTTTGTTGTATAGCCTCCTTCAAAAGGAATCATCAACAACAATTACCTACAATATTAATTTTTTGGGATTTAAAATAAACGAGCAAAAAGACTTATTTGTAGAAGCTTGGCGGTTTTTAAACCATAATGCCTACTATTAAACCTGCTGCACATTCTAGTTATGTAATGATGAATCTCATACACTTCATTTATGTAAATGGTCATCACCAACTGGATATTATTAGAACATTTGTAATTGTAATGAGCAGCAATCACCATTTTATTCCTGATTCTTGTCATGTCTATTTAACTAATCAAAACCTATACGGCTAGTTTATCAGTGTTAGCCCATTCATCAAAAAACACCGAAAGACCCTTTAATATAAACAAAGCATTTGGCTCATACTACTAATGGTGATAAATATGCTATGTCAATCAAATGATGAATTAAAAGCCTTAGTAACAGAGGCGAAGACATGTACAAAAAACGGTAAGGTTGCAGATTATATTCCTGCTCTTGGAAAAGCAAATCCAAACGATTTATCCATTGCTATTCACTATCCTGACGGGCGATGTATCTCAGCAGGAGATATCGAAAAAAGGATTACCCTCCAAAGTATCTCAAAAGTGATTAGCTTGGCCCTCGTTTTGATGGACAGGGGATCGAACTATGTGTTTGAACGTGTTGGAATGGAGCCGACTGGAGACCCTTTCAATTCGATTGCTAAATTAGAAACAATGGCTCCCGGAAAACCGTTAAATCCTATGATCAATGCGGGAGCACTTGTCGTGACCCATATGATTAAAGGGAACACTGTTACAGAGAGATTCCAGCGGCTTTTATCCTTTATTCAGGAAATGACAAATGATTCAACAATGAGTTATTGTGAGGAAGTTGCACGTTCCGAATTCGAAACGGCTCATTTAAACCGAGCATTATGTTATTTTTTAAAACAGCATAACATTCTGGATGAGGATGTAGAACAACTAATGGATTTATATACGAAGCAATGTGCCATTGAAATGAACTGTTTGGATTTGGCCCGAATCGGAGTGGTGTTTGCGATGGATGGAGTCCATCCTCTAAGCGGTAAACAAATCATGCCTACAGATGTAGCTCGTATTTGTAAAACATTTATGGTCACATGCGGAATGTATAATGCTTCTGGAGAATTTGCCATCAAAATTGGGATTCCTTCAAAAAGTGGTGTATCCGGCGGAATAATGGGCGCTGTTCCAGGAAGGTTTGGCATTGGAATTTTCGGACCTGCTTTAGATGAAAAAGGAAACAGTATTGCAGGAATAAAATTATTGGAGCTGTTATCAAAGAACTATAGTTTGAGCATGTTTTAAAAGGAATTTATATGGTCACCCTATTAAAACCATATATTTAGAGCTGCACATACTATTACCGACGTGCAGCTCTAAATATATGGATTAGGTAAATGATACAGCATTAAGAATAATTTATGTAACGACCGTCGTTTGCCAACAGGGAGTTTTATTGGGGTACGTAAATGAATTATGTAAGAAAGAGATGCTTCTCCTTTGTGTACATATTTATTTTGCTATATTTACAATTCCTTAATACCCACTTCATATATCAGTAGTAAACTTCTATTACACTCCCTTTAATAGGAGGTGCATTTCTTATCAGGTAATTCTGCTCAAAATTTTCTATTATAACGACTCCATGTATATCTCAAAATATTTTGAGGAGGAATGCGTCTATGGAAATTTTATTTAACACATTATTCGTAATGGGGATAATAACAGCATTTACCTTTATTTTTTATTCAACCTTCTTTAGTGTTAAGTAAGTGAGGGGGCTTTCTACCCTTTATAGTAACTCTCCATTCACTAATCGTATAAAATCTCCTATCCACAAATCTCCGCTCTATGCTTCAACTTAAATTCTGCTATCGGTGGAGCTCCCTTTATGTCAATGACTTCCATAGATTCATCCAAATTATAGACCTCAAAACCTGCTACATACTCAATCTTGCGCAACGTTCCCTACTCCATAAGAGTCGTAAGAGAGAAATTTTTCAAAAGCACTTCAAAAAGAAATCTCTAAGTAAGAAATGTGGTCAATCTACCAAAAAGCACTGAATAATCCTCATATAGCAAGGATTATTCAGTGCTAGAAATTACATCACCCGTTTAAACATCTTCTCCATGTCATATGACGAATAGTGAATAATAATTGGACGACCATGCGGGCATGTAAACGGGTCGGTCGTATGCCGTAATTCATCTAATAAGGCTTGAATCTCATCATTGCGCAAATGGCGGTTCGCTTTAATCGATGCCTTACAGCTCATTAAGATCGCCGCTTCTTCACGTAATTTTTTAATATCGACTTTTTTCATATGAAGCAATTGCTCAATCATTTCTTCCAAAATTTCTTGTTCAATGCCTTTAGGGAACCATTGCGGATGGGACCGAACAATAAAGGCATTATGGCCGAATTCTTCAAGAAAGACACCGACTTGTTCAAGTTCATGTTTATATTCATTAATTCGGATATATTCGTCTGTTGAGAATTCTAATGTGATTGGAACGAGCATCTCTTGCAATTCTTTTTCAACGCGACCAACTTTTTCTTTAAAATATTCATATTTAATCCGCTCTTGAGCGGCATGTTGGTCAATAATATACAACCCTTTATCGTTTTGCGCAAAAATATACGTACCATGCATTTGCCCGATTGGATACATCGGTGGTACGCGCGGTTGCTCCGATTGAACATAGGCCGGCTCTTCCCCTGTTTCAATCAAAATCTCCTCGATAGACTCTGACATGTCCAATGTACTTTCGCGAACTTCTTGAGGCTCGGTGCGTTCAAATGCAGGTACAAAGGTTTGGATTGGTTCGAAATTCATGTTCATACTCGGAGCTTCTTTTTTCGCTAATAAATCTTTTATAAGCGCCGGTTCTGGTTTTGCTTCCATGACAGGTACAGGGTGCTTTGTTTCCACGATATGATCCAAATCAAGGATGGTTTGTTCACTTTTTGGCTGTTGTTTCACCTGTGGTGTAAAGCCTCTTGGAATAAGCGATAAACTTGTAAAAGCTGCTTTAATGGTCTCTGAAACAACCGTAAATAATTCCTGTTCTTTACTTAAGCGAACTTCCATTTTCGAAGGGTGAACATTTACATCGACTAAAATCGGATCCATCTCAACCGACAACAGCGCAATTGGGAATCGGCCAATTGGCAGCAACGTATGATACCCTTCTAAAATCGCCTTCACTAAACCATAGTTTTTGATGAAACGTCCATTAATCATCGTGGAAATATAATTCCTTGAAGCGCGCGTAATTTCCGGTAAAGCGATGTAGCCTGTCACTTTATAATCGAGTGTCTTTGCTTCAATCGGAATCATTTTTTTAGCGATATTCATTCCATAAATGGCAGCCAGCACTTGACGTACATCACCATTCCCGTTTGTATGCAGAATTTTTTTCTCGTTATGTGATAAACGAATCGACACTTCAGGATGCGCCAATGCCAGACGGTTTACAACATCAGTAATATTCCCAAGCTCCGTGTGAACCGTTTTCATATATTTCAGGCGAGCTGGTGTGTTGAAAAAAAGCTCTGAAACGGTAATATCCGTTCCTTTGCGGCTAGAGGTCGCTTCAAGCTGCTTCACTACGCCACCTTCTAAGACAATCTTTGTCCCTGCCCCATCGCCCGTACTCGTTTTTAACGTAAATTGCGAAACGGAGGCAATACTCGGCATCGCCTCACCACGAAAACCGAGCGTGCGAATTCGAAATAAATCATTTTCATCTTTAATTTTACTTGTAGCATGTCTCTTAAACGCATTTTCTACATCTTCAGGAAGAATGCCATCTCCATTATCAATAAGGCGAATCGATTCAAGCCCGGCCTCTTTTACTTCGATTTCGACAATGGTGCTGTTTGCATCGATGGCATTTTCAAGCAATTCCTTGACAACCGAGGCTGGGCGTTCCACAACTTCTCCTGCTGCAATTTTATTCGAAAGTGCCTCATCAAGCTGAACGATTTTCCCCATACATTTCGCCTCGTTTCTTTTACTTTAATTTCTTTTGCAATTTATATAAAACATTCAACGCTTCAAGTGGTGTCATATCAAGAATCTCAAGTTGTTGTAATTGTTCAAGCACTTTCTTTTCTTTCGTAGAAGGGACTTTTTTCTCGGAAGGTGCCGATTCTTCTCCAAAAAAAGAAAGTTGAGCAATATCATCCTCCATCACAACGGATGGTGCTTCTTTTACGACGGCGGTTTGACTTCCTTCGCTTTCGAGTTGCGACAAAATCGCGGAAGCACGGTCAATGAGCGGCTGTGGGAGCTCAGCCAGCTTCGCCACATGAATCCCGTAACTTTTGTCCGCTGCGCCTTCCTTAATTTTATGCAAAAAGACTACATTTCCATTTTGTTCAATCGCACTTACATGAATATTTTGTAGTCTTGGCAGCTCTTCAGCTAATACCGTTAATTCGTGATAGTGAGTCGAGAATAACGTCTTTGCTCCGATTTTCTCATGAATATATTCAATAATTGCTTGGGCAAGCGCCATCCCATCATACGTAGATGTTCCACGCCCAATTTCATCGAATAAAATTAAACTGTTTTCGGTTGCATTCATAATGGCATTCCGCGCTTCTAACATTTCGACCATAAACGTACTTTGTCCAGAAATCAAATCATCCGCAGCACCAATTCGAGTAAACACTTTATCAAAAATCGGAAGCACTGCCTCACTTGCCGATACAAAACAGCCGATTTGTGCTAATATGGCGGTTAAAGCAACTTGCCGCATATACGTACTTTTCCCCGACATATTCGGTCCCGTAATAAGGAGAAGCTCTCGTTCGCCGTTCATATAACAATCATTCGGCACATATTCTTGGGCTTGTAATACTTTTTCTACGACAGGGTGACGCCCCTCTTGCAAATGGATTGTACGGTCATTTGAAAAAACAGGCTTCACATAATGACGTTCTTCACTAATTGTCGCAAAGCATTGAAGCACATCTAACTCACTTACCGCTTTGGCTAACGCTTGTAAGCGAGGAATATACTCTTTCACTTGTTCACGAATGTGTAAGAACAGTTCATATTCAAGTCCAATAATTTTTTCCTCTGCTTGCAGAATTAATGCTTCTTTTTCCTTCAATTCTGGTGTAATAAAGCGTTCAGCATTTGTTAGCGTCTGCTTCCGCTCATAACGACCTTCCTCGAGCAAGTGCAAATTCGCACGCGTTACTTCAATATAATATCCAAACACACGATTATAGCCAATTTTTAATGATTTAATGCCTGTACGTTCTCGTTCCTCACGCTCTAAATTCGCAATCCATGTTTTCCCGTTGCGACTAGCATCGCGATACATATCAAGCTCCGCATTATAGCCATCTTGAATAATATTGCCTTCTTTGATTGACAGCGGTGGATTTTCAACAATCGACATTTCTAGTAAATCAGTCACTTCCTCACACGGATCGAGTCGTTCAGCTAGTGTTGAAATTTCAGAAGAATCTCCCAATGAACGAACAATTTCACGAATGATAGGCAACTGCTGAAGCGAACGCTTTAATTGCATCAAGTCACGCGCATTCACATTTCCAAAGGCTACTCGACCAGCTAAACGCTCCAAGTCGTATACTTCTTTAAAGCGTTCACGTAAATCTTGGCGTTCAAAGTATTGATTTTTTAAAGTTTCCACGATATGTTGACGGCGTTCAATTTGCTTTTGATTAATGAGCGGTCGGTCAATCCATTGCTTCAATAAACGCCCGCCCATCGCTGTCTTTGTTTCATCTAATAACCAAAGTAAAGAGCCTTTCTTCCCTGTCGATCGGATCGTTTCTGTTAACTCTAAATTCCGCTTTGAATAATAATCTATTTTCATATACTGCGACGTTTCATAAGCTTGTACAGACTGCAAATGATCGAGGGAACGTTTTTGTGTGCGATATAAGTAATTGAATAATCTTGTTACAGCCAACTTTTGTTTTTCCTGCTTTAAATCACGCAGTAACGACGTAAACTGCTCCGTTTGTTCTGTATAGTCTTCAAGCGAAATTGCCTTTGCACCACGATCTTGCAACTTTTTCTTCCAACCTTCTGGAAAATTACTTGCCATCACAACTTCGTTCGCACCTAGAATCGCAAATTCGTTTAGCACTTCATCAAAGCTGCCTTCTATAAGGGTGACCTTATTTTCTCCAGTTGAAAGATCCGTATAGGCAAAGCCAAATGTTCCATCCGCAAAGTCTGTCACCGTCGCAATAAAGTTGTTTTCTTTCTCATTCAAGCCTTTTCCATCCATTTTTGTTCCAGGTGTAATAAGCTGAACAACTTCACGACGAACGACTCCTTTCGCTTGCTTCGGATCCTCCGTTTGCTCACAAATGGCTACTTTATAGCCACGCTCTACTAATATATCAATATAATTAGCCGCAGAATGATGAGGAATCCCGCACATCGGAATGCGATCGGTACTTCCGCCATCACGGCTCGTTAACGTAATTTCTAATTCCTGAGACGCTTTAATAGCATCGTCGAAAAACATTTCGTAAAAATCGCCTAATCGAAAAAATAAAAAGGCATCTTGATACTCTGCCTTAATTGTTAAATATTGTTGTACCATCGGCGTATATCCAGCCATTGTTTCAAAACCTTTCCAAACTGTAGTAAAATCGTACATACGTATCACCATTATAACACATCTCCATTTAGATTCAGGCATCTAGCGACATGAAAGGTTTACCGATTCGCATGATTGCTCTAAAACAATGAATATTCCAAAACCTCTTCGATTCTCTTACTTTCCGGCCATATAAAACAAACCGGATGAAAAGAATGTCCATCCGGGTAAAGAATATCTTATTCGTCTTCGAACTCATCAAGAAAATCTGGATCTAAGTCTTCAAAATCATCGTCATCATCGATGTCCCACTCATCCTCACAGCGGCCATTCGGGCTTACAGCGACACAAATCTTTGTTTCACCGATCACTTCCACGAAAAATTCCCGTTCCACGTGAACAATAATTTTTTGTCCACCTGGAGCAATCGACGCTTCTAAACAGTTCGGCTGTTGAACCGCTGTTGCAACAATGTCTTGATCACCGTAGCAATCTGGATCGCGGTATCTGATGGAAACAACGTCGGTATAACGTACTTTTTCTGTAACAACTTCTGTTTTCGTATTTTGGTTGTGAGAATACCAAACATTAATTTCATAGCTGCCATGAATTTCTACTTTCTTGCCGACTTTTCTTGCTTCATATTTATGATTAATGATCCAACAACCTAGAATGCTAGTAGGATGATGAGCCGGGCTAATGGTGTGAGAGGACTTTGTAAATTTACGTCCCTTTGCCACCACCGCTTTTGTAATAATCTCTCTATATTGTGACATGCTAGCGAACCCTCCTCATACAGTTTCCATTCATCGTATGCGTGGTAAAAGTCTAGTGTGCAAATTAATTTATAACATGGAAAACTGCGTTTATTTTGTAAATCTAGGTTATTTTATGATAGCCGTATGGGATATGTGTCACGAATGGGCGGATGAGGAGTGCTTGAAAAAGCTGAAGCATGACACAAAGGCGGAGAGAGCGTCTCCCTGTTTCAAAGCAGAAGCTTGCTTATCAGGCGACAAGTTACTTAACTACTTGTTATCTACCCAATAAAAAAAGCGCATGGGTTCATGGAAAACCCATACGCTTTTTTATTTTTGGAGTAAAGATTAATGACTCATTAAGAACAACTTCCACCGCCGGCTTGAACTTGTGAACCTGTTTCACCGCGTAAGACATCCCCGTTTGTTGACTCAATAATCAAATCCGTCACTTTATTCGATACTTGAGATGCAACCATTTGCAGTAAATCGTTCACATCGACTTGAGATTGTTTAAATTGTTGGACAATCGGAAGCTCATCCAATTGCTTTTCTAACTCTTCAATTTTCGCTTGCACTTGGCTATAGGCTTTTTCTTTTCCATAATGCTGAAAATTCACTGCTTGTTTCTGCAAGCTTTTAATGCTTGCAATCATTTCACGAACCTTCTGATTTTCATTAATTTTTTCCTCAGCCTGCTTAAAGAAATCCACTTCTTCTGTCTTGGCAATCATCTCTGCTAGTTCAGCTGCTTTTGTTAAAATGTCGTCTTTTGTATATTTCGTCATTTTACTTCACCTCAATTGCTGCTCCTTCTTCAACCAACTCTCCATTTAATGACCATGTTCTCGTTTCAGTGATTTTCACCTTCACAATTTGGCCGACAATAGATTTCGGTCCTCTGAAGTTCACCAGCTTATTTTTAGTCGTATAACCAGCTAAAACATCAGGGTTATTCTTGCTTTCCCCTTCCACAAGCACTTCTACGACCTCGCCTTTATATGCATGCATTTTCTCTGCTGAAAATTCCTTCACAACTGCGTTTAATCGTTGTAGTCGGTCCTTCTTCACTTCCAGCGATACATTATCCGTCATTTTCGCAGCTGGAGTACCTTCTCGCGGTGAATAAATGTATGTGTAAGCAGCATCGAAGCCAACTTCACGATAAAGAGATAACGTTTCTTCAAACTGCTCTTCTGTTTCATTTGGATAACCAACGATTAAATCTGTTGTTAAAGAAGCAGTTGGAATCGCTTCTTTAATTTTTTTCACAAGCTCTAAATAGTGCTCACGTGTATATTTACGAGCCATAATTTTTAACACTTCATCACTGCCTGATTGAACAGGTAAATGAATATGATCCACCAAGTTTCCGCCTTTTGCAAGCACTTCGATTAAATGATCATCAAAATCACGCGGATGACTCGTTGTAAAGCGAATACGCGGAATATCAATTTTGCGAATTTCATCCATTAAATCACCGAAGCGATAGTCGATATCTGTAAAGTCTTTTCCATACGCATTTACATTTTGACCAAGCAGTGTAATCTCTTGATAACCTTGCGCCGCTAAATGACGTACTTCTTGAATAATGTCCTCAGGACGACGACTGCGCTCTTTACCGCGAGTATACGGCACGATGCAATACGTACAGAACTTATCACAGCCGTACATAATATTAACCCATGCCTTAATTTTCCCTTTACGCACTTTCGGAAGATTTTCGATGACGTCGCCTTCTTTAGACCATACCTCAATGACCATTTCCTTTGAAAGATACGCTTCATTCAAAATTTCTGGAAGGCGGTGAATATTATGCGTACCGAAAATCATATCCACAAAATGATGCTTTTCTAAAATTCGCTTTACGACAGATTCTTCTTGAGACATACAGCCACAAACACCGAGCAATAAATCTGGTTTTTCAAGTTTTAATGCTTTCAAATGTCCAAGTTCACCGAACACCTTGTTTTCAGCATTTTCACGAATGGCGCATGTGTTTAACAAAATGACATTGGCATCCTCTACAGAGTTCGTCGCCTCATAGCCTAAAGCCATAAAAATCCCTGCCATCACTTCTGTATCGTGCTCATTCATTTGACAGCCGTATGTTCGGATGTAGAATTTCTTTCCTTCTCCCATACCACGGAATTGTTCTGAAATCTTAAAATCATCATGGTACTTCACTTCTTCTTTTCCGCGCTTTTTAGCATCTTTCAAGGAAGGTGGAATGTAAACGGCTTGAAAGTACTTGCTGTAGTCCTTTTCGGATTTTTTGTCCGCTGGTGTTTCAGCCTGTACTTGTTGTGATTCTAATCGTTGTTTCTCGTTCATAATAATCCCCTTTCATCGGAGTTAGACTTCTCTGACTAACTATATTTCCTTATTTTTAGTTTCATATATTTTCTTGATTTTATCAAGGTTTTTGAACGTATGATGTGTGAGACATACACATTACCTTAGTATAAGGCTTTTATCTATCAGAAACAATAGCTCACACATTGTATAGACGTGTATAAGAAAAAACTTCAGAAACGAACCGGAAATAAATTTTTTTTAGGCTATTGATATATTTTTCGATAAAAAAGGGCCTACTCCCCATACACGCTGTCCACGCCTGCATATGATAGGGTGTACAACAAAATAAAAAACTTTCAAGGAGTGGCTAATATGTGTTTTAATACCTTTGGCTTTGGATTTTGCGGCTGTCACAGACGTCGTCGCCATTGCTGCTGCAATCGTTTCGAGGAATCATCATCTTGTGATCGCAGACGTAGACGTAGAAATAGACGTGAAGAATCATCAGATAGAAACAGAAATAACTTCAATATAAGAGCTTCTTTCAACAGAAATGATTTCTGCCGTGCTGTACGCGAATGTAACCGTCGTAATCGTAACAGAAGACACGAGTCTTCGTGATAATAAATAGGAACTAGTTAAAAGCTAAGACCACTATCACAACTGTGGTTGTAATACCACTGATACGAATCTTAAGCCATAAATAGTTCCGAAAAAAGGTTCACTCATCATTATGAGTGAACCTTTTTTGTAATAACTTTTTTACATAAATTCAGCTACTAATTTATCAAAATGTGCTTGATCTAATGTTAAATCTGCTTTTGTTAATGGTTCTTCTGCATATCCAGGAACAAGCTCTTGATATGAAGGGCGTGATGTATCTTGATAAATAATACCTGTTACTAAACTATCGTGCTTCATTAACGTTTGCATCGCTAATTCTTTATTAGAAGAATCATAGTCTTCAATTGTGTTTAATTTTGTTAAATGTTCTTTAAACCAATCATACGTATTGATTTTATTGTAAGTTACACATGGGCTAAATACGTTAATAAACGAAAATCCTTTATGATTTAGACCTGCTTCAATAATCGCCGTTAAATCTTTCAAATCCGTTGAAAAGCTTTGGGCGACAAATGTTGCACCAGCAGATAACGCTAACTCCATTGGTGACACAGCTTGTTCAATCGAACCTTCAGGCGTTGATTTTGTTTTAAATCCAGTCGCTGAACGCGGAGAAGTTTGTCCCTTTGTTAAACCATAGATTTGGTTATCCATAACAATGTACGTAATATCAATATTACGACGAATCGCATGAATGGTATGACCCATTCCGATTGCAAAACCATCTCCATCTCCGCCTGAAGCAATTACGGTTAAATCACGGTTTGCCATTTTAACTCCTTGAGCAATTGGCAGTGAACGTCCATGAATCCCATGAAATCCATACGATTTAATATAACCGGAAATTCGACCAGAACAACCAATTCCTGAAATAACGGCCAAATTATCTGGTTCGAGACCAACGTTTGCTGAAGCACGTTGAATCGCTGCTTGAACAGAAAAATCACCGCATCCTGGACACCAATTCGGTTTTACATTATTTCGAAAGTCTTTAAATGTTGCCATATTAGAACAACTCCTTGCACTGTGTATGAATTTCATGCGGCAGGAATGGATTACCATCATATTTCAAGATACTTGAAATTTTATTTACATGGCCAACATTCATTTTCAAAATATTCGCCAATTGTCCTGTCGCATTATTTTCAATCACGACTACTTTTTTCGCTGTTTGTACTAAAGGAAGCACTTCATCTGTTGGGAATGGATGAATCAGACGAATTTGAGCATGATTCACTTTTATTCCATCTGCTTCTAACCGTTCAATCGCCTCTTCAATAGCTCCACGTGTTGAATTAAAACCAACAATTAACAAATCGCTTTCAGCATGCGGTACATTTTTATAGACTGGTGTATGAAAGCGGATATTTTCGATTTTACGCATACGTTTATCCATTTGGGCTTTTCGGTTTAATGGAGATTCAGATGGTTTACCTGTTTCATCATGTTCAACACCTGTTACATGGTGAACTCCATTTTTCATTCCTGGAATAACACGAGGAGAAACGCCATCCGCTGTTACTTCATAACGCTTGAAGTATGCATGACCTTCCGTATCAGGAATATCATAATCTACTAATTTACCACGACGGATTTCCACCTTGCTATAATCAAGCGGTTGTACCGTTTGTTTCCCTAAAGAAAGCTGTAAATCTGATAAAACAATAACCGGGCATTGGTATTCCTCTGCTAGATTGAAAGCTTCTGCCGTATCGTAGAATGCTTCTTCTACTGTACTTGGCGCCATTACAATCTTTGGAATTTCACCATGTGTCCCGTAAATCATCGCCATTAAATCCGATTGTTCTTGTTTCGTTGGCAAGCCTGTAGAAGGACCGCCACGTTGTGTATCGACAATAACAATCGGTGTTTCTGTAATACCAGCTAGGCCAATTGCTTCCATTTTCAAAGAAAGACCTGGACCAGCTGACGCTGTAATCGTACGCACGCCACCGTAGTTTGCACCAATCGCCATTGTAGCCGCGGCAATTTCATCTTCCGTTTGAATAACAGTACCGCCTAATGCAGGTAATTTTTTAATTAAATACTCCATAATTTCAGAAGCTGGAGTAATTGGATACGCAGCCATAAAACGGCATCCACCTGCAATCGCTCCAAGTGCAATCGCATCGTTGCCAATCATAAATAAACGCTTTTGGCCATCCGCCTCTTCAAGCTTCATAGCACCAAGTTGTTCACCAAGCTCGTCTTTCATATATTCATATCCAGCAGCAATCGCGTCCATATTCTTTTTCACGATTTCTTCGCCTTTACGGCCAAAAATCTCTTCTACAACTTCACTAAATACAGAAATCTCCATACCGAGAATGGCA
The DNA here is from genome assembly GCF_042136355.1 of Peribacillus sp. Hz7. Taxonomy (NCBI): domain Bacteria; kingdom Bacillati; phylum Bacillota; class Bacilli; order Caryophanales; family Bacillaceae; genus Peribacillus; species Peribacillus sp. Hz7. Next base: position 541,789 of record NZ_JBHHJV010000001.1, on the reverse strand, counting down.
CATGTTGCACCAATAGCCACCATATTTTTCATTAATGATGTGCCCAAGTCTGTCGCTATCTCTGTAAATGGAACAACGTATAGAGATGCTTCCGTGTCATCTGGCTTCACTGGTTTAAATTTTGCATCGGCGATAATAATACTACCGTCATGCATTTCATGGTAATTGACATCAATCGTTTCTTGGTCAAACGCAACTAGGATATCTAAATCATCCGAGATAGCGCGTGTCTCTTTTGTACTTACACGAATTTTATTATTCGTATGTCCTCCCTTAATCCGGGATGAGAAATGACGGTAACCATACAAGTAATAACCTAAACGGTTAAGAGCAATACAGAAAATTTCGCCTGTACTTTCAATACCCTCACCTTGCTGCCCGCCAACTTTCCATGAAAGTTGATTGATCATGACTTACACTCCTTTGAATACGTTCAAATAATTACAACTTAACGAAATTTGACTGTAACCCTCAACATTTATCTAATACATTGGGAATCATTTATTATTATAACAGGAAACATGTATTAAACGTTTCAATTCTAGCGTTTTTATCTACTAAATTGCAAATTTTTTGCTTCCATTTTTTTATATTTCCTGAAAATTTAAATAATAAACTATTGTATAAGTCTTGTTTATCCATTCCACCGCCATAAAAGCTAACTAACGTGGATAATGATTCGCAAAATTGGTAAATAATAGACCTTTGACAAAATCAGCTGAATACCGTTTCACTAACTCATTACATAAATCATTATATTGTCGATAAGTTGATAATCCTATAACGGTTTCATCGATTCCATCGAAATCAGAACCTAGCCCAATTTGACGCTCCCCCCCTAAGCTCGCAATATAATCAATATGCCGTAAAACATCAGCAATCGTCGCAGAGATCTGACTCGTTAAAAATTGTGGTACAAACGTCACCCCAATGACCGCTTGTTTCTGTAATAAAGCCCGAATTTGATCGTCCTTTAAATTACGCGGATGTGCACATAAATGATACACATTTGAATGAGACGCAATGGGATATGCAGCTCGTTGAATCGTATCCCAAAAAGCTGCTTCTGATAAGTGAGATACATCACACCAAACAGATTGTTCATTCAATAAAGCAATAACCTCTTCCCCAAAGCTGGATAAACCTGCCCCTCTCTTCTCTAACACTCCATCCGCCACGAAATTAGCATAATTCCATGTTAAACCAACTGAAGTAACACCTAAACGGAGCAATGTCTTTAACTTTAATATATCTTGCCCAATGCAATCGCATCCTTCTAACGTAAGCAGCGCACCAATTTCCCCTTCCTTTAAGGCATTAATGTCTGCTTTTGAACGTACGAGCTTCATTTCAGGTTCCGCTAAAATTTTTTCATAAAAAATATCAACCATACTAAGAGCGGCAGTAAATCTTCTGTTCGGAGGCACGCTTTCGGGAATATAGATTGCAAAACATTGTACCTTTCCATTCGCTTCGATTAATGCTCGCTTCGTTACATGCAATAGATGACTATCGTTAAAAGAAATCTCTGGATTAATAAACATTTTCATTAACACATCACAATGAGCATCAAAAATGGACAAGCGAACCTCTCCTTTATTTAAACTTATTCATATGATAAGGAATTACGTGCTTATCTAACGTAACGGATTCAACAAAAAGAACCTGCTTGCCAGTTGACAAACAGGACATTTGCGTATAAAGCTATCTCGGTTCAATAATTAACTTAATGGCCGTTCTTTCCTCACCATCAATTTGAATATCTGTAAAAGCAGGAATACAAATTAAATCGACTCCACTAGGGGCAACAAACCCTCTTGCAATTGCTACTGCCTTGACGGCTTGGTTTAACGCACCTGCTCCAATTGCTTGAATTTCGGCAGCCCCTCGTTCTCGCAGAACTCCAGCTAGTGCGCCAGCTACAGAATTAGGATTAGATTTTGCTGAAACCTTTAATATTTCCATTCCTAGTCCTCCTCGTTTTCCCTTACCGATTGAAGCATGGTTCAACTGGTATGACTCTTTCCACTGCTACTATATTCAAGGGAACAAACTTGTATGACAAGAAATAAGGAGACAGCTCGTTTACTCTAAAGCCACAATTCAATAACTTTATGTAACAGAACTTAATGAAAAAACGGATGATCTTCATTAATTAAAATGCGATCAATCTTCTTTGTTTTTCCACTTTTTTCATCAATATCAATTAAAACAGCACTTAATAAAGTACGCCCTTCTTTCGGTACTTCAAAACGAACAGGTAAGCTTGTTAAAAATCGATGAATGACAGCGCTTCGTTCCATACCAAGAATTCCATCATATGGACCTGTCATCCCTACATCCGATATGTAAGCTGTTCCATTTGGCAAAATTCGATTGTCAGCTGTCTGAACGTGTGTATGAGTTCCAACAACTGCCGACACTTTTCCATCTAAATACCAGCCCATTGCTTGTTTTTCGCTTGTCGCTTCTCCGTGAAAATCAATGAAAATTATCCGTGTTCTTTTTTGCGCTTCTAAAATAAGCTCTTCCGCTTTTTGAAACGGACAATCTAGCGCTGGCATAAAGGTGCGGGCCTGAAGATTAATGACCGCAATTTCGAGCTCATTTAATTTTAAAAACTTTAAACCTTCTCCTGGCGTACCTTTAGGAAAGTTTGCAGGTCGTACAAGATATTTAGCTTCATCAATAAATTCAAAAATATCACGGTTGTCCCATGTATGGTTGCCCATTGTAACAGCTTGTGCACCCCATTCAAGAAATTCACGGTATATTTTCTCTGTTATCCCACGTCCACCAGCCGCATTTTCACCATTAATTATCGTAATATGTGGACGATGTTTCTCTTTTAACTTTGGCAAGTATTCCTTGACCATATCTCTTCCTGGGGAGCCAACAACATCTCCAATAAACAGCAATTTCATACAAAAATCCTTTCTATTTAACGCATCATCATTATCATTTCTTCAGACAATATTGTAACATAGCCGAAAATAAAAACGAAGCGGTATAAAACCACTTCGTTTTATTTAGCATATTCAACAGCTCTTGTTTCTCGAATAACTGTTACTTTAATATGTCCAGGATAATCGAGCTCTTCTTCAATTCGCTTGCGAATATCACGTGCAAGTCGATGAGCAGCTAAATCATCAATCTGTTCAGGTTTCACAAGAATACGCACTTCGCGTCCAGCTTGAATCGCAAAAGATTTCTCAACACCATCATAGGATTCAGAAATTTCTTCTAATTTCTCCAGACGACGAATATAATTTTCAAGTGTTTCACTGCGAGCACCTGGTCTTGCTGCAGATAAAGCATCCGCTGCAGCCACAAGTACAGCAATAACTGAAGTCGGTTCTGTATCTCCATGATGAGAAGCGATGCTATTAATGACGACTGGATGTTCTTTATACTTCGTCCCTAATTCGACACCAATTTCAACATGACTACCTTCTACTTCATGATCAATAGCTTTACCAATATCATGAAGCAATCCAGCACGGCGAGCAAGCACCTCATCTTCCCCTAGCTCTGCGGCAAGTAAACCTGAAAGTTGTGCAACTTCAATCGAATGTTTTAACACGTTTTGTCCATAACTAGTACGGAATTTCAAACGACCTAGAATTTTAATAAGGTCTGGATGGAGCCCGTGAACGCCTACTTCAAAAGTAGTTTGTTCACCAATTTCGCGAATGTGTTCATCCACCTCACGTCTTGCTTTATCCACCATTTCCTCAATTCGAGCCGGATGAATTCGCCCATCTTGGACTAATTTCTCTAAAGCTAGGCGAGCTGTTTCTCGTCTAATTGGATCGAACCCTGATAAAATAACTGCCTCTGGGGTATCATCAATAATAAGATCAATTCCAGTTAGCGTTTCAAGTGTTCGGATATTTCGGCCTTCACGTCCGATAATCCGTCCCTTCATTTCATCATTTGGAAGAGTAACAACAGACACCGTTGTTTCAGCAACATGGTCAGCTGCACAACGTTGGATTGCTAAAGATAAAATATCTTTCGCTTTCTTGTCTGCTTCTTCTTTAGCTCGGGTTTCACTCTCTTTAACCATAAGCGCAATATCGTGAGCGAGCTCCTGCTCCATACGATCAATAATAATCGTTCTTGCTTCCTCACGAGTTAAGCTTGAAATGCGTTCAATCTCTGTTTGCTGCTTACGAACCATCTCGTCCACTTTGCTTTCCATCTCTTCAATATGCTGTTGTCTTTGGTTAAGAGAATCTTCTTTCTTCTCTAAAAGAACTTCACGTTTATCTAACGCTTCGTCTTTACGATCTAAATTCTCTTCTTTTTGCAATAATCGATTTTCTTGTTTTTGTAATTCGTTTCTTCTTTCACGTACTTCACGATCAGAATCGGTACGAATTTTATGAATTTCATCTTTTGCTTCCAATAAGGCTTCTTTCTTCAGAGCCTCTGCTTCCCGTTTTGCATCCTCTACAATCTGTTCAGCAGAGCCCCTTGCCCCTGCTATTTTGTTGTCAAACTTTGACTTATGAACAAAATAGCCAACAACTGCACCGACGACTAGGCCAAGCAAAGTGAAGATGATTGTCATGGGTTCCATCATTTCACCTCCCCTTGCTACGAACTTTTTTCCTAATAAAGTTGAACTGTCGGCAAATACATTGTACATACGTTCAATATACAGCGCTTAATTTTCAAAATTTTAGTTTGAAAAAATGTAAAATATACATATTAATTGTATAGTTGTGGATTTTTATTGTCAAGTGCCGTACCCTTATGCGAACGGATTATTCTTCAAAAATCCACTAAATAAAACATTCATACACCTATACCTTATAGATTAACTAAAACAGACCTTAGCCCAAGGGCTAAGATCTGTTTTTCGGTTCATTGATTAATCAAGAAGTTCAGGTAGCAGCTCCTCATCATCTGCTCCTTCTGGCAGTACATGTTCTCCGTCTAAATTGTAATGATCGCGAATTTTTTGAGCAATTTCTTTTGCAACATCTTTATTTTCTTTTAAGAAAAGCTTCGCGTTTTCACGGCCTTGTCCAAGACGCTCATCATTATAAGAATACCATGAGCCACTTTTTTGTACGATATCCAAGTCAGACCCCATATCAATAATTTCACCTTCACGTGAAATCCCTTCTCCATACATAATGTCAACTTCCGCTTGACGGAATGGAGGAGCTACTTTATTTTTCACAACTTTTACTTTTGTTTTATTTCCAACTACGTCATTCCCTTGTTTTAATTGCTCAGCACGACGTACTTCAAGACGAACAGTTGAGTAAAACTTAAGCGCACGTCCACCTGGAGTTGTTTCAGGGTTTCCGAACATAATACCGACTTTTTCACGGATTTGGTTAATAAAGATAGCAATCGTATTCGATTTATTAATCGCCCCGGATAATTTTCTAAGCGCTTGCGACATAAGACGCGCTTGAAGACCTACGTGAGAGTCACCCATTTCTCCTTCGATTTCTGCTTTTGGTACCAATGCAGCAACCGAATCAATAACAATAATATCGACTGCACCACTTCGTACTAATGCTTCCGCGATTTCAAGTCCTTGCTCCCCTGTATCTGGTTGAGATAACAGCAACTCATCAATATTTACACCCAGCTTCTGTGAATAATCTGGATCGAGCGCATGCTCGGCATCAATAAACGCAGCTGTGCCTCCATTAGCTTGTACCTCTGCAATGGCATGAAGAGCCACTGTTGTTTTACCTGAACTTTCTGGTCCATAAATTTCAATAATTCTGCCACGTGGATACCCGCCTACTCCAAGGGCTACATCCAAAGCAAGAGAACCACTTGAAATAGTAGAAATCTTTCGGTCTGTTTGTTCTCCCATTTTCATAATAGAACCTTTTCCGAATTGTTTTTCAATCTGCTTTAACGCCATTTCTAATGCGGCTTGACGATCACTCATTGTATTGCCTCCTTATATATTCAAATTAATCAATCTATGATTATCATTATTCTAAACGGTAACATAAAACGGTATGAAACTTGTCTCAAAACCTATCTCTACTATATACTGTTTTCGATCATTTGCCAAGTAAAAAGACGAACATTTATTCGTTTTTTTACTTGGCTATTTTTCCAATAAAAACATCAAATCTATCTCATAAGTCTCTATTTAAAGCATAAATACATGTAAGAATCAAATTTCATCTAAAAAGAATGTTCAAAAAAGCTTCACATAATAAACCTTGGCCTGCATAGAAAAACAGAGCTTCAAAAGAAGCCCTGTTTCAACTACATTTGCTGTATATCTCTTAATAAATAATGACAGCCATATTTGACAGTCCGAATCCTATTTTGTGCCCTACTTCCAGAAAGGTTTAAAGATTGAACATGAGAACGACCATCTCGATACGAGATACCAATGAAAACTGTACCGGCTGGTTTACCCTCCTGTTCCTCTGGCCCTGCTACACCAGTGAAGCTAATTCCGACATCGCTCTCCAGCTCCGTACGTATATTAGCTGCCATTTCAAGGGCACATTGTTCGCTAACAACACCATAGTTTGCAATCGTCGCTTCACTTACATGAAGCATTTTTGCTTTTACTGCAGTTGCATAGCTAACAACGCCGCCTTTAAATATTGCGCTAACACCAGGAATGGTCGTTAATTGTTCTTGAAACATCCCACCTGTTAAGCTTTCGGCAACAGCAATGGTCATATCACGCTTTGTTAACTCTTTTACTAATTCTTGAATAAGCGACGTTTGATCGCTGCCATAATAAAATTGACCAACACGGCGGAGAATTTCAGCTTCCACTTGTGAAATAAGGGCTTCGCACTTTTCCTTTGATTCATCTTTAGAAGTAATCCGTAATGTCACTTCACCGTCTGCCGCTAACGGTGCAATCGTTGGATTTGTTTGATTCTCTAACAAGTCCTCAATTTCTGTTTCTAATAACGCTTCTCCTATGCCGTAAAAGCGAAGAACCTTTGATTCAATTCGCTCCTTACTTTGAAGTCTATTTTGTAATTGTTGATAGCCGTAGCTTAAAAACATCGGTTCCATCTCTTTTGGAGGACCAGGTAATAACATGTATGTAATGCCCGCTTGAGTTAACACCATTCCTGGCGCCATTCCATGATCATTTCTTAGGACATGACAGCCTTCTAAAACAAGGGCTTGCTTTTTATTATTTTCTGTCATTATCCGACCCTTTTTACTGAAATAATCTTCAATAGAACGAAGAGCTTCCTCATCAAACACGAGCTGTTTCCCTAAATGACGGGCGATTGTTTCTTTCGTTAAATCATCTTTCGTCGGACCAAGCCCACCTGTAAATACAATTAAATCAGCACGGGACTCAGCTAATTCAATAGCTTGCTGCAAGCGACGATCATTATCGCCAACGACCGTATGATAAAAAACATTAATCCCCATTTCAGCAAACTGCTGTGATAAAAAACGACCATTTGTATTCACAATTTGCCCTAGTAATAGCTCGGAACCAACAGCAATAATTTCTGCATCCATTCCAATATCCTCTCCCCACTCTTATTACTTAGAGTTTACAAATACATCTTTATTTTTAGCAAAATAATCATAACCTGACCAAATTGTGAAAATTAAAGCAATCCATAGCGCAATATTAGCAAATGGAAGGGATATCATAGCAAAAGGCAAATTATGAAGTAATAATGCGGAAATAGCTACAATCTGTGCCCACGTTTTAATTTTCCCAAGCTGATTAGCTGCTACAACTTCACCTGTTCCTGCCAGCACGAGACGCAGTCCAGTGACCGCAAATTCGCGACTAATAATAACGATGGCAATCCAAGCCTGACCATACATTAAATCTAAATCAACTAACACAATTAAAGCAGCCGAAACTAATAGCTTATCCGCAAGTGGATCCAAAAACTTCCCTAAATTGGTAACCATATTATATTTCCGCGCATAGTACCCATCAATCCAATCTGTTGTCGAAGCAATAATAAACAATAACGCTCCAACAAAATGAGTAACAGGCAATGAATAATCTCCAAATGAAAGATCTCCCCAAGAAAAAGGAACAAGCATAATAATTAAAAAAATAGGAATTAAAAAAATACGAGATAGTGTAATCTTATTAGGTAAATTCAATGTCAAACCTCCAAAATATGCGCTTTCCTACAGTTGTTCTTTTATAGTGCTCGTTATTGAGTAGATGACGAATCAGCTTTCGTAAATTGAATCGTAATCTTTTGACTGAGCACTTCTGTTGGAGAAATAGCATATTCTAGTTTCTCGTTATTCACATAAATTTCAACATCTTGTGCTCTTCCTAAGTTCAGGATAACAACAGACTCATCCTTCACATCTAATTCTTTCTCTTCATCTACTTTCAGTGTTCCTTGATATAAATAACTTCCATTACCGTTTGTTATACCGACCCAAGGTTCACCTGAGGAAACAAGCTTAACCGTAAATGCGTCTGTATTCTTTAATTCATATGTGCTATTTTTACCGCTAGAGTTAATAACCTTTAATTCTTGCTCTACTTCCTCTGCTATAGGCTCATCTTTCTCTTCTTCATTCGGTTTTGCAGCTTCTTTATGCGTATCTGTCTCTTTTGGTTCTTTTTCTTTAGAGAATTCTTCACTTTCATTAAAACCAACGTTTTCCGATTGCTTAGTATCCTCCGCTTGTTCATTTTTGGAATCGCCCATAGCATTAGACACCCATACATAAATAAGCACAGCGACTCCAATCACTACTACACCGCCCAAAATCTTTGGAAGCATGTCGATGATTTTAGACTGGCTTGCTGAAACCGTTTTTCGTGTTTGAACTCTCGAAAGCTCAGGTAGTTCCTCTTGGTGTGTAACGGGAACATTACTTTTATATTGTTCGAAAATTTCTTCTGAATCTAAGCCGACCGCTTCACAATATTGTTTAATAAAAGCGCGCACATAGAACTTGCCGGGCATCATTTCATAATTGCCTTCTTCTATTCCAACGAGATAGCGCTTTTGAATCTTCGTTATTTCTTGCAAATCATCTAAGCTGAGCCCTTTAGCTTCTCTCGCTTCCTTCAATCTATTACCTAGTTCTGTCAACTAAAACACCTTCCATTTTAAAAATCAAAACCGCCAAATTCCGATGTCGAAAAATGGTCATTTTGGTCAACTACATCATATTTAATTTCTTCTTCAGGATTATTTCGCAATTCAATGATGTAGTCAAAATCCTCGAGCGTATACTCTGTATTTTGGACAAAAACATCTGGATGCTCAATTACTTTAACCGCATCCAATCTCATAATTTCACGTACAAGCTGCCAATGACGCTCATTTGCTCGGCGAGTAGATACAATTCCATCTAAAATAAATAAGTTGTCATTGTGGTATTCATCTTCAATTAATTGACTCCGAATGGTTTGTTTTAAAAGCGTCGATGACACAAATAACCACCGTTTATTAGCACAAACGCTCGCAGCCACAATTGATTCAGTTTTCCCTACACGAGGCATCCCTCGAATTCCTATCAGTTTATGACCTTCTTTTTTAAATAATTCTGCCATAAAATCGACAAGCAACCCTAACTCATCACGCACAAAGCGAAAGGTATTCTTCTCATCCGCATCACGTTGAATATATCTTCCATGCCGTACAGCGAGTCGATCACGCAATTTAGGTTCTCTTAACTTAATCAACTTTATCGTATCCATCGTTTGAAGGATTGATTCAAATCTCTCTATATTTCTGCGCTCCTTCGCTACGAGTAACATACCACGTTTGCCTTCATCAACGCCATTTATCGTAATGATGTTAATCGAAAGCATACCTAATAACGACGAAATATCTCCTAATAACCCCGGGCGGTTTTTTTGGATTTCGTATTCAAAGTACCATTCAGTTGTTTCCACGATACACTGCTACTAAAAGAATAGATAAACTCTTTTCGCATACTTAAGCGGAGACATTGCTAAGCAGATTTCCTCCTGAATGTTTGGAAGAGTTGTTTATCCATACTTCAATAGCAGGCTTCACCTCGCTTTTTGCTTTTTATTTTTATGGATATGGTATATGACGCTGTTGATGTTAACTAATAAAACTCTTTTAACAAATCTATTTGTATCAAAGGTTTCCTTACACTTTTGAATAATCATTGTTGTCCTGTTTTAAAAAGCTATGTTAAAAAATAGGGTTGTTTCACATATCAAAAATCAACAACATTATTTAACAGAGCATAAAAAATAGTTAATCCTTACATTTCTTTTTTACCACTTATATACGCACTTCTATTTATTTAAAACTTTTTCGAACGAACACCATCCTCTTTGTATACCTTCTATGATATAGCATTTCAATAGAAGTTGAAAGGGAAAACCTTGCAAAAGTCAACGTATTTTCTGAATCTAAATATTCTTCATTGAAGCATGCACTTTTTATTTAGCACACGTTTATAAAAATAGAAAAAACCCTGCTACATAAACAGGGTTTTTACTATATGTTTTATTTTGATGTACCGTTGTTTTCAACGAGTTTAACCATTACACTTGCAATGGCATGTCGTTCTTCTTCACTAGCTACAGACCAAAGATCCGATAACACTCTTTCTTGCTCATTTTTTGGATCTACTTGTGTCGCTAAGTAATCTCCAATTTCATAAGCTAAATTCGAAATTGCACTCTGTTCTAAACCTTGACCTTGTCCTTGATGTAATCGGTCCCCTAAGAAGTTTTTCCATTGATCCCAATTATCTAAAACAGACATTGAAAGTCACCCTCCTTCGTAATAGTACAATGATATTTTGTAACAAAGACGAAGGGTTTATACATCATTTAGGAAAAATTATTACGTATACCAACCGCCATTTACTCCAAGAACTTGACCAGTAATATAAGCCGCTTTATCCGACAATAGAAACGCTACGGCTTCAGCAACTTCTTCTGGGTTCCCCATACGCCCCATCGGAATATCCCCTTTAATTAATTCAAGATCTTCGGCACTAAAAGATTGCAACATGGCCGTTGAAACCGCACCAGGAGCTACCGCGTTAACGCGAATATCATTTAATGCAACCTCTTTACTAAGCGCTTTAATAAACGCATTTTGCCCGCCTTTTAGCATCGAATATAGTACTTCACAGGAAGCCCCTGTTTGTCCCCAAATCGACGTCACTGCAACAATTGCAGCTTTTTCTTGATACATGAGCTTTGGCAATAACTCTTTCGTTAATTGAAACGGGCTTGTCACATGCAGTTGAACCATCTCACTAACCACTTGCTCATCCATATCAGAAATCAGTCCGTAATAGCTATTTCCACTATTCAATACAATAGCATGAAGAGCAAAAATATTTCGAACAAGCTGTTTATAGCCTTCCTTTGTCGAGAGATCTGCTTGAATCGGAATTACTTCGATATCAAATGGTTGAAGCTGTCTCATCAAGTTTTGAATCGCTTCTTCATTTGCATTGTAATGTAAATAAAGTGAATAGTTCTCCTCGGCGAGTTTTAAAGCAATTTGACTGCCAATTCCGCCGCTCGCTCCCGTAATAAGGGCAAAGCGTTTCTCCACAACTTGCGCCCCCTTTTTATTTCTTTTTACATTGGCTCCTCTTTTTAGCGTGGTCGATTAGGAGCTCATTCCAAGCCTAAAGTTTCGCATAAAACGAGCCCTAATCGATGAATTACTAACCTAACTTTTTATCTCACTCTTAACGGGCAGTAAGACCCTCACCTCAAGATTCAAAATGAACAAGGAAGATAGATGGGGGACAACTGCCCGTAAAGGTCCGATTGGTGAGATACAGTGAAACTTACCTTTGCGATTTTCAAAGGTATAGTTGAACCAATCAGGTTCATACGGTCATTTGATTGAAGCGAAGCGGAAATCTTAGTGACCGTAGAACGTGACTAACCATCAGTGGGGGATGAAGAAAAACCCCCACTGATGGAAGTTTCACTTTATTTAGGAACGACTTGACATACCGTAATTCGATCATCTGTCACTAATTCATTAGCGATATGTTTAATGTCTGTGAAAGTTAGCTGCTCTAATTCACTTACAACATCAAACAAATTCATGTCATTAAACGCATACCTTGTAAATTGGTTGGCAATATACTCCGGGGAATTCAGTGAACGTAGAAAAGAGCCAATTTTTTTCTTAACCGTTCGCTGCAAGCTCTCCTCTGTTAACCCTGTTCCTGTCTTCGATTGCTGTAAGATACGAAGCAGCTGCTCAGCTAATTCGTCCGGCTTCGCACTATCACCGCCAATTAAAGCAAAGCCAAAGCCTTGTTCTTGTGTATAATCATATGAAAAACTTTGATCGATATACCCTTTTGTGTACAAATTTTCATGAAGGGGAGAACTTTTCCCAAATAACATTTCTAAATAAATATTCGTTGCGAGCTCTCGCTTCAAAAGTTCCTTCCCGCTTTGCTGTACATTTGCAGCTTTAATGCCAAGCATCACTTTTGGTGTTTGTACATTCATGCTCAAACGTTCCATCTTCTTAGCAACGGAATCCGGCTCCGGCTCAAACTTTCGTTCAATTTCTGCTCCAGCCTCGTACTTCTTACTGTTCTGATTTTGACGAATTTGCTCCATAATCGATTCCACTTCAACAGGACCAACAATAAACAATAGCATATTGCTTGGATGATAAAAAGTATGATAACACTCATATAACATATCTTTATCAATCTTCGCAATCGATTCAACCGTACCGGCAATATCAATTTTAACCGGATGATGATGGTACATATTTGCAATTGTACCGAAATATAGTCGCCAATCTGGATTATCATCATACATATTAATTTCTTGACCAATAATTCCTTTTTCTTTTTCAACCGTTTTCTCAGAAAAATAGGGATCTTGAACAAAATCAATCAAGGTCGTTAAATTCGATTGAAATTCATCTGTGCTTGAGAAAAGATAAGCCGTTCTAGTAAAAGAGGTAAACGCATTGGCCGAAGCTCCCTGCTTACTAAATTGTTGAAAAACATCTCCATCTTCCTTCTCAAATAGCTTGTGCTCTAAAAAATGGGCAATGCCATCAGGCACTTGAATAAATTCCTGTTTCTGTAAAGATTTAAAATGGTTATCAACTGAGCCATACTTTGTCGTAAACGTCGCAAACGATTTATTAAACCCCTGTTTCGGTAAAATATACACATCTAAACCATTCGTTAATTTTTCGTAATACAACTCTTCTTGTAACTGATTAAAAAGAATCTTCTCCATCAGCGTTGCACCTCCGTTCCCGTTAAGAAATAAATCGTATCTAACTTCATCTGGTTAGCAACTTTCATGACTTCCTCTTTTGTAACTTGTTCCGTCTTTCCTATCCATTCATCGAGAGAAATAGACTGATTCGCCAGCACATTATGATATAAAAGCTCGACCAAACCTCGTGCAACATCCACCGTTTCTAATACTTGGTTTTTCACAACTGCCTTCGTTTGCAATAGTTCTTCTTCTGTAAAATCCCCTTGCTTCATCGCCTCAAACTGTTCTTTAATAATGTCAACAGCCTGCTTATAGTTCTCATTTTCAATTCCTGACATGACCATTAATAAGCCTTTATGACTTTCTACCCTAGACGCTGCATAATAAGCGAGACTGGCCTTTTCACGCACATTGATAAATAATTTGGAGTGAGAAAAACCACCAAAAAGACCGTTAAATAGCTGCAAGGCAAAATACTGAGGGTCTCCATATAAAATATTCGTCCGATAACCGATATTTAATTTTCCTTGCTTTACATCGATTTTTTCAATTACTTCCTTTTCATCCTCAATCGAAGCATTAGCCTGTCTCGACAACACAACTGGTTTACGGTCAGAAAGCGAGATATACTGACTCGCTAATCCATCTACTTCGTCCTCTGAAAGATCACCTATTACATATAAGTCAATTTCATCTTCATTCAGCGCTTTTTGATAATAATCGTAAAGAGACATTGGCGTAATTTGCTCCAATTCTTCCAAACGGCCATTTGCTTCTAGCGCATAAGGTTCATTTGCACACATTTCTTCGACAAGACGCTTCGACGAGTAGCGCATTTTATCATCAAAAACGGATTGAATTCGTTGCTTTAATGCTCGTTTTTCATTTGTTACAGTTGCTGAATCAAAAGCCATCTCTTCAACTTTTGGATGAAAAAGAACTTCAGACAAAAGCGAAAAAGCCTTCTCTAAAAGCGGCGTAGTATCACTTAAAAACTTCTCATTTACGATATCAATGGTGAAACTAATAATGTGGTATTCTCCTTTTTTTGTCACATCCACATAAAGTCCAGCTCCGTACAAATCATCTAAATAAGATCGAAGCTCAGGTGTTGTCGGATATTTACTTGTATTACTTTGTAAAACATGCGGAAATAGCGCCCGATATGTCACCGTTTCTTTCGTTAGTGGCGCTTTCATTTTGAATACCAGTGTATTCGTTTTATATTTAGTAGTACGAACAATATGGAGCTTGTAACCGCTTTTGTGCTTGATTGTTTCAGAAGCAATCGCCATGATCATCCTCCTTAATATGTATAAAACCGATATACTTATTGTTTGTATGTTATAAGCCTTTTAAACATTTACTTCTACATTAAAATATACATGCGAAAAGAAAAATCATGCAAGTTCCAACTACTTTTTTAAGTCTTTGTAATAAGACACTGTTATTTAACGGCGCCAATAACAAAGAAACCAGCTAGCTGACACAGCTCGGCCGGTTTCTTGTTATACATTAGCGTTCCCCTTTAATATACGGCTGCCCAGATGCTTTAGGCGCATCGGCACGACCAATGAATCCTGTCAGAGCAATAATGGTAAGCACGTAAGGAGCAATTAATAAATATACAGATGGAATATCTTTAAAGAGGGGCAGGCTTGACCCGACAATGCTTAAGCTTTGTGCCAACCCAAAGAATAAAGCTGCACCCATTGCCCCAACAGGATGCCACTTTCCAAAAATCATCGCAGCAATCGCCATGAAACCTTGACCATTAATTGTCGCATGGCTGAAATCATTTGCAAAAATCGTCGCATGAATAGCACCGCCAACTCCAGCAAAAGCACCGGAAATTAACACTCCTGCGTAACGAATTTTGAATACATTAACGCCCATCGTATCAGCAGCCATTGGATGTTCACCAACTGCACGTATGCGTAGACCAAATGGAGTTTTGTATAAAATATACCAAACGATAAACGAAACTAAAATCGCGATATACGCAATATAATAACTATTAGAGAAGAAAACCGGTCCAATAAATGGAATATCACTTAATAATGGGATATCAATTCGGGCAAATGTTTCAGAAATAAAATCTGTTTGTCCTTTATCATAAATCTTTTTCACAAGAAATATCGTTAAACCGACAGCTAACAAGTTTAATGCCACCCCGCTAACCGTTTGATCAGCTCGGAATGTAATGGTAGCTACAGCAAGCAGCAGTGAAAATAACACCCCTGCCGCCATCGCAACAAGGACAGAAATCCAAGGTGTCCAGTTTCCAAATACATCTGCATATGTTAAGTTAAACACAATGCCTGTAAATGCTCCGATAACCATCAAACCTTCTAAACCAATATTAATAACACCAGAGCGCTCCGAGAATACCCCACCAAGTGCAGTGAAAATAAGCGGGGCAGCGTAGGCAATCATTGACGGAATAATGATTAATAACACTTGATAAAAGTCCACTTATTTCACTCCTTTCTTGTTAAAGCGTTGAGCAAGCCATCGAATGAAATAGCTAGCCGCCACGAAGAAAATAATTAACGCAATAATAATATCCACAATCTCACTTGGAATCCCGATTTGCAACGGCATATTTAACGCTCCTGCCTTCAAGCCGCCAAATAGTATCGCTGCTAAAGCAACACCAATCGCTGTATTTGCACCAAGTAATGCAACCGCAATTCCATCAAAGCCCATGCCTGTAAAACCACCTTTAATCGCTGCATAACCGAATGTACCTAATCCTTCCATGACACCTGCAAGACCTGCAAATACACCAGAAATCACCATAGAAAGAATAATATTCTTATTTACGCTCATCCCAGCATATTCAGAAGCATTTTGGTTGAAGCCAACCGCCTTTAATTCAAAACCCATTTTTGTTTTTTCAAGAATAAACCACATAATGATGATGCAAATGATGGCAATCACAATCCCCCAGTGCAATCGTGAATAGTCTGTAAGCGATTGTAAGAAAGGAGAACTAAGTGAAGCGGAATCCGCAATTCTTTCTGTTCTATCCTTTTTATCAGTCAAAATATCGTTAATTAAATAGTTGGTCACATAAAGTGCAGTATAATTTAACATAATGGACACGATGACTTCATGTACTCTAAATTTCGCTTTTAAATACCCTGGAATAAACGCCCAAAGCGCTCCTGCTAACGCACCAGCTACAATCGCTAGCGGCAAATGAATGAACTTGGGTAATTCGAAAGCAACTCCGACCCAAACAGCGGCGAGCCAACCGACAATTAATTGGCCTTCTACTCCGATATTAAATAGTCCCGTTCGAAAGGCAAATGCTACCGCCAGACCAGCTAAAGCATACGTAATGATCGTTCGTAACGATTCACCGATATAGTATTGCTCGCCAATAATACCATCAAGCATCACACCGTAGCCTGCGATTGGGTCATAACCGCTAATAAGCATGATGATGGCACCAGCAATTAATCCTAGCACGACTGCAAGTAGTGGAATAGTTAATTTGGACAAATATTTAGACATCCGATTTGTCACCTGCTTCCGTACGTTTACTTCCAGCCATTAATAACCCTAGTTCTTGCTCTGTCGCTTTTTTAGGGTCGACGATGGCCACGATTTCTCCTTCGTAAATGACTGCAATCTTATCACTAACATTCATAATCTCATCTAATTCAAATGAAATTAGGAGGATCGCTTTACCAGTATCACGCTGTTCAATAAGACGCTTATGAATGAATTCAATCGCACCAACATCTAGTCCACGGGTTGGTTGAGCTGCTATAAGTAAATCTGGATTACGATCGACTTCACGACCGATAATCGCTTTTTGCTGATTTCCACCAGAAAGAGAGCGAGCTAGCGTATATTCACTCGGTGTCCGCACATCATATTCTTTAATAATTTTTCGTGCTTTTTCAAAAATTTTCTTCGAGTTTAATACGCCTTTTTTAGAGTAAGGCTCTTGATAATAAGTTTGCAAAACGATATTTTCCCCGATACTATAGTCCAGCACTAATCCGTGCTTATGACGATCTTCTGGAATATGCCCAACACCTGCTTCAGTTACCTTACGCGGCCTTTGATTTTGAATCTCTTTTCCGTTTAGCTTAATCGTACCAGCGCTTATCTTCCTCAAGCCTGTTAACGCTTCAATTAACTCTGACTGGCCATTACCATCGACCCCTGCAATTCCAATAATCTCGCCTGCTCGAACAGAAAGACTTAAATTCTTAACCGCTGAAATGCCACGAGAATCTTTCACTTCAATGTTCTTTACTTCTAAAACAATATCTGTTGGTTTCGCCTCTATTTTTTCTGTTTTGAAAACGACATCACGCCCCACCATAAGGCTCGCCAGTTCATTCGGATTGGTATCCCTTACATCCAACGTATCGATTCCTCGTCCTTTTCGAATAACCGTTACACGATCACAAACTTCCATAATTTCTTTAAGTTTATGTGTAATTAAAATAATAGATTTTCCCTCTTTAATTAGTGCTTTCATAATAGCGATTAATTCTTTGATCTCTTGCGGAGTTAATACAGCAGTTGGTTCATCAAAAATTAAAATATCTGCACCACGATATAGTGTTTTCAAAATCTCGACCCGTTGTTGCATCCCTACGGAAATATCAGCAATTTTCGCATCAGGGTCGACGCTTAAATGATACTTTACTGAAAGTTCACGCACCTTTTTACTAGCATCCTTTAAATTAATTTTTCCCGCGTTTGCTGGTTCCTTACCGAGAATAATATTTTCCGTTACAGTAAAAGGATCGACCAACATAAAATGCTGATGAACCATCCCGATTCCTAAATCGTTAGCGACATTTGGACTTGTAATATGAACAGGTTTTCCTTTGACCCGAATTTCTCCTTGCTCAGGCTGGTATAAGCCAAACAGTACGTTCATTAATGTTGACTTTCCCGCACCATTTTCACCTAATAAGGCATGAATTTCCCCTTTTTTTAATTGCAGGGTGACATTATCATTTGCTACAACTCCAGGGAATTCTTTCCGGATATTAAGCATCTCAATTACATATTCCATGTACATTCACTCCTATTAAAAAATGAGATACAATTCTCCGATTAAGCGATTGTTGCTCCTCTCCTAATCGTCCCCATAGTAACCCTTTTATTGGTCGAAAGAACCAAATGGAAAACTATAATCCTCTACCATTCTCAATAGTATTTGATAGTATTTAAAGCTTGATTATAGCCTTTCATTCAGGTTTTCCATTTATGTATAGAATACTAATGAAGAAAAGTGCAAGGCGCCTGAAGCTAAACACTAAAGCAGGTCGAAAAAGTTATACCCTCTTATCTTGTCGCTGTGTTAGACAACCTTGTTGATATAGGTAGTTCATTTCATAGAGTCAGAGCTTAAAATAAGCCAAAAATCCACAGCGTTCTATAACATAACCTATCTTTTAAAGAAAGAAGGAAAGAGAAGGCAGATAATTGCCTTCTCACCTTCTCTCTCTATTAAAACTTCATTGCTTTTAATTCTTCATCCGTTGTCGGAACTTTTTGTTCACCAGACTTGATTTTCTCTGTCCACTTTTCAACTTCTTTAAGAGTTTCTTCGCTTATATTCTCTTTAGAGTCAGAAATTTTAATACCGTCTTCTTCCATACCATACTCGATAATTTGACCTCCTGGGAATTCACCAGCTTTAGCTTTTGTTGCAAGGTCTTTCACGGCTACGTCAACACGCTTAACCATAGAAGTTAAGGTTACATTGTATTCTTTTCCATCAACTGTTACAGCACCTTCCTCATGTTGATCACGATCGACACCAATTACATAAATTTCTTTTGACGGGTCTTTTTGCTTTAAATCCTTTGCTTCTGCAAATACACCGTTTCCTGTCCCGCCCGCAGCATGATAAATAATATCAGCGCCAGAAGCATACATGCTGCTTGCGATTGATTTACCTTTTGCAGCGTCACCGAAGCTACCTGCATATTTAGAAACAACTTCCGCTTTAGGATTAACAGATTTAACGCCTGCAATGAAACCTACTTCAAACTTCTTAATTAATTCACCTTCCACACCACCGACGAAACCAACTTTATTTGTTTTCGTTTGTAAGCCTGCAATCACACCTACTAAAAATGAGCCCTGGTGCTCTTTAAACGTAATACTTGCTACATTATCTTTCTCGACAACTGAATCAACAATAGCAAATTGAGCTTCTGGGCGTTGATCAGCTACGTCTGCAACTGATTCTGCTAAAGCATAACCAATCGCGAAAATAACATTATAATCTTCACGAACAAGTGTATTTAGATTCGTTGTATAGTCAGCATCTGATTTTGATTGAAGATAGTTATAACCATCTTTGCCTTTTTCCAAACCATTTTCTTCACCAAAACTTTGGAGACCTTCCCATGCTGATTGGTTAAATGATTTGTCATCCACACCACCAATATCGGTAACCATCGCTACAGTAAAGTTTTCTTTTTTATCCGCTCCATCGTCTTTTGCATCATCTTTTTCTGCATTGCCACATGCACCTAACATTGTTCCCGCTGCTAAAATTAGTGAAAGAGCTAAACCAAATTTACGCTTTTTCAACCTTCCCCCTCCTATATTTGTATAAGTTTTTAATAGGAATGTTCGATGATGCTCCTGTTTTCCATAGGGTAAAATTAGTGCGGTATTGAAGAAATGAAAAGTTGTACACATCACACATTATGTAAACTGAAGTCATATCATACAAACATTTCATTTTTCTCTTAAAGTGACTAATTACTCACACCCGCTCTTCAAAAGTAAGGACAGGAGTATGATACATATAATGTAAATTAGTCCTATTATTGGATAATAATATACCATTTTTCTCAAAATAAATAAATAGCCTTTTACTTTATACGTTACTTTCTTTTCAATTCTTAGTTTTACGGTATAATAATACGTATCTATTTTGGAGGGATAAATATATGATTACCATTACAGAATATAGTGTCGAAAAATTAAAAGATCCATTTGGCATCTTAACAGGAGAACGCTTTGAATATGTCTTGGATATTGAAGTACCAGAAGATGATGAACTCTATACAGAGGGCGGTTTATCAATCCGCTTAATTTATGTTGTAGATGGAGAAGAACAAACGATTAAACAATACAACATCATCGCAAAAGCAAATGAAGAAGTTCTTGATTTTGATTTAGAAGAAGAGGAGCTTCATATGTTACTCACCTTCTGTAAGGAACATATGGAAGAAGCAGAATAAAACGAAAAGACCGGGCAAAATGCCCGGTCTTTTCGTTTTATGATGAGTGTGCTTCATGATCGTCTTTGCCAATAAGAACAACTCGAGGTTTACTGCCTTCATATGGACCAACAATTCCTCTCGCTTCCATCTCATCAATAAGGCGTGCTGCCCGTGTATAACCAATGCGAAAACGGCGCTGTAACATCGATACAGAGGCTGTTTGCATTTCTATAATTAAAGAAACTGCTTCGTCATATAAATCATCGGCAACGTCGCCAGCACTCCGTTCAGGGAGGTCATCTGGAATCATTTCTTCGTTATATTGTGCTTTTTGTTGAGCAATTACGTAGTTAACCGTATCTTCCACCTCTTGATCAGAAAGGAACGCCCCTTGAACACGAACGGGCTTTGATGCCCCCACTGGTAAAAAGAGCATATCACCGCGACCTAATAGCTTTTCTGCCCCTCCCATATCTAAAATCGTACGCGAGTCGGTTGCTGAAGATACACTAAAAGCAATACGCGATGGAATATTTGCTTTAATAACACCCGTTATGACATCTACAGAAGGGCGCTGTGTCGCAATAATTAAATGAATCCCCGCTGCACGAGCCATTTGAGCGAGACGTGTAATCGCATCCTCGACATCATTAGACGCTACCATCATTAAGTCTGCAAGCTCATCGACAATGACGACGATAAATGGAAGCAGCGGCTGCTTGTCTTCTTCCTCGATATTATAGCGATTAACATAATCATTATATCCTTCAATATTACGCGTTCCTGTATGCGAAAATAGCTCATAACGCCGTTCCATTTCACTCACGACTTTTTGCAATGCCTGCGCGGCTTTTTTTGGATTCGTCACGACAGGTGCTAATAAATGCGGAATGCCATTATAAACGTTTAGCTCCACCATTTTCGGGTCAATCATCATCATTTTTACTTCATGTGGTTTAGCACGCATCAAAATGCTTGTAATAATTCCGTTAATACAAACCGATTTTCCGCTTCCTGTTGCCCCGGCCACAAGCAAATGCGGCATTTTATTTAATTCGGCTTTCACAGCTTCGCCGGAAATATTACGTCCTAACCCAATTTGCAGCTTAGAGTCAGGTTTATCAACTTCCTTTGCTTCTAATACTTCGCGAAGAGACACCATTGCAATTTCTGAATTAGGCACTTCAATCCCAATCGCCGACTTTCCTGGAATAGGCGCTTCAATTCGAATATCTTTGGCTGCTAATGCAAGCGCCAAATCATCCGATAAACTCACAATTTTACTTACTTTTACACCGACATCTGGATGTACTTCATATTTCGTTACAGCCGGCCCTAAATACACTTGTGTTACCCGGGCTTTCACACCAAAACTATCAAATGTTCGCTCTAGCTTCGCTGCATTTTCATGAATTAATTGATACTCACCGCTTTGATCCGTCTTTTTCGGCTGCTTCAATAAAGAAAGCGGTGGTAATACATATTCTTTATTCTCTACCTCAGTAAAGTTTATAGGCGGAACATCATCATCCGGCTCCGTTTCTTCTTCAACCTGCTCGGTTTTCTGTACTATCTCCACTGAAATGGCCTCTTCTCGTTCGTATGCTGTATCTGTAAAGCTTGAAATAATCGGTTCAACTGGTTGTACAGACTCAACAACTAACGGTGACTCTACTTCAGGTTCCACTTCTTTTTCCTTTTTCTGTTTTGGTGGTGTCTTCTTTTTCTTTTCTTTTCTTTCATTTCCCCACGCTTTTAAATCCTCCGTAAAAGCCTTCCATTGTTTCACTAAAAAACTTGTAACGGCCGTAAAAAAAGTCCCGAGTGTATCTCCTAAAGTTTTTCCCGTTAGCAAAATCATTCCAATTACGATAAAGATAAAGGAAATAATTTTAGAACCTGCAGCATCAAAAAGAAAATAAGAAGTCGCAAATAATAAAGCACCAATCATACCACCGCCAAGTTCCTCTGTACTCGATGCCTTTGACACTTCCATCCAAAATAACTCCCAGGTATTCAAAATAACACTTGGCTTTTTAAATGGCCCGCCTTCTGCCAATAATTGAAATAATGTCACATGACTTAATAGTAAAATACTTGCAATAATAAAGTATAAACCAACAAGTTGTCGCTTAAAAAAATAAGGAATTTCTCGCTTAATCATCAAATAAAACCCAATAATAATACTTCCAATCAGCAATAAGATATACCACTCACCCATAAAAAAACGAACAAATGATACGATAGCGTGGCCTACTGCTCCAAGCTTAGCAATTGCAATCGCAGAGAGACCAAGTATAATCAAACCAATCAATTCATATTTCATCGTTGTTTTTAATTTCTCTGTCGTCTTCTTATTTCTGGTTTTTTTCTTTGCCATAATATCACCTATTTTTCCTAACAGATAGCTCCTTGAAAAAATAGAGCAGCCTACTTGGCTGCTCAGTTTCTTGTTTACTTTTAGTATATCATAATTTCGCTTTGTTGGTCATTATTTCTAATTGTTTAGCATTTCAAAAAGAGGAATAGACTGACCTGGTTGAACACTTTCTTGTAAAAAATGAGCAGGATCTGTACTTAAAATTCGATCAATCCGAAGCATTGTTCCTCCGTCATGCTCCACCATCACAGGAATGCCATTGTACATGATTTCAAAATAGGCAGTCAATGCTTCATGCTGATGGGGATGAACATGCTCAGGAGGTATAATTGTATAAAGCGTCATTGTAAGAGCCCTTCCTCTCCACCTGGTTCATGCTTGTTTGCGCTAATCAATTCGTTTAGCTTTTTCATCGCTTGACCAACACCGCCGACTTCATTAATCATCCCGATATTCACTGCTTCATTACCGACAACATTTGTCCCAATATCTCGCGTTAAATTTCCTTTGGCAAACATCAATTCTTTAAAGCTCTCTTCTGTCACTTCTGAATGTTTCGTAACAAAATTAATGACACGCTCTTGCATTTTGTCCAAATATTCAAAGGTTTGTGGTACACCAATAACAAGCCCTGTTAAGCGAATCGGGTGAATCGTCATCGTAGCCGTTTCCGCAATATACGAGTAGTCACATGATACAGCAATCGGAACACCAATGGAATGTCCGCCGCCTAATACAATCGAGACGCTTGGCTTCGATAATGATGCAAGCATCTCAGCAATCGCTAATCCTGCCTCTACATCTCCGCCTACCGTATTTAAAATGACAAGCAAACCTTCAATATTCGGATTTTGTTCAATAGCCACAATTTGTGGAATGACATGCTCATATTTTGTTGTTTTATTTTGAGGAGGCAGTTGCATATGCCCTTCGATTTGTCCAATAATGGTTAAACAATGAATTTTGGAATCCTGCGACATTTGAGGCACATTTGTTGTGCCTAACTGCTGGATTTTTTCCATTAAGGTCGAGTTCTTCCCTTCCTCACGTTCTTCTCCTTCATTCGGTAACGATGGATTATCCACTTTTCCCTACCCCTTTCTTCAAAAAACGTATACATGTAGTATGTCTCAGAAGTAAAACTTCATTCAAAAAGAGGTGCGCAGTTCTTAAAATATCCATTTATTTCGTTATCTTTTAACACACAAAACTCCCCTTAACTACAAGTCAAGGGGAGCATAAATTAAATTTCCATAATAATTGGTAAAATCATCGGACGTCTTTTCGTTTTTTCATAAAGATATTGATTTAAAGAATCACGCATTTCCTGCTTAAGCGTGGACCAATCGAAAGGCTGGCGTACTCCATTTTTTTGAACAATATCACGTACAATGGCCGTTGCTTCTTCCATTAGCTTCTCCGATTCTCGTACATAAACAAATCCTCTAGAAATAATCTCCGGACCTGCTGTGATACTTTTGTCTTGACGATTGAGCGTAACAACGACAATTAAGATTCCATCCTGTGATAACAAGCGACGATCACGCAGCACGATATTACCGACATCCCCAACGCCGCTTCCATCAATTAAAATATTCCCTGCTGAAACCTTGCCAGATAGACGAATCTTATCAGCTGTTACTTCTATGACATCACCTTTCTCGGCAATCATGATCTGCTCTGCTTCCATACCTGCTGCACGACCAATTTTCTCATGGGCATATAAGTGACGAAACTCACCGTGAACCGGAATAAGATATTTTGGCTGCATGAAGTTAATCATCATTTTTAACTCTTCTTGAGCACCGTGACCTGTGACATGCACTTGATAGCGATTGGATACGACACGCGCACCGACACGATATAGTAAATCAATCGTTTTCGCCAAAATAAGTTCTCCGCCTTTAAGCGGGGAAGCTGCGATTAACACAGTATCTCCTTCTTTAATCATGACTTGCTTATGTGTTTGCTTCGCCATTTTTTGTATAGCTGTAATCGGTTCTCCTTGATGACCTGTCACAAGTATAACAACTTCACGCTCTTCAAAATTTTGAACATCATTGACAGAAATAATCATTTCTTCATCCACTTGTAAATACCCAAGGTTCAAAGCAATGTCGTATACCTTTTGTAGGCTTTTTCCAACAAGCGCTACTTTTCGCCCGCTTGCAGCAGCTGCATTAAGCACATGTTGAATACGATTAATATTAGAAGCGAAGCAAGCCGCAATAATTCTGCCTTCTGCTGTCAGAAACGCTTCTGTCATATCTCTTGCTACAATTGCTTCTGATGTCGTATAACCAGGTTTCCCTGCACCCGTACTATCAGATAATAAACATAAGACACCTTCTTCACCCAGGCTGACCATTTTGCCGATTTCCGGTTGATAAAAGCCCTTTGCAGCTTGATCAAACTTAAAGTCCCCTGTATACACGATGGCCCCTTCACGAGTATGAACGACAATACCAAGCGAATCAGGAATACTATGATTTGTACGGAAAAACGAAATCGCTGTTTCTGGGAAACTTAGCACCGAATCAGAATCAATTTCTATCAACTCTGCTCTACCGTTAAATCCATCTTCCTTCAGCTTCAATTTAACTAACGCAAGCGTCAGTTTCGTTCCATAAACGGGAACACGTATATATTTTAATACATAGGAAAGAGCCCCAATATGATCTTCATGACCATGGCTAATAAATATACCTTGAATCCTTTCTTTGTTCTCTTGTAAATAAGAGATATCTGGAATAACCGCATCAATCCCAAGCATTTCACCTTCAGGCAGCATTAATCCTGCATCTAGAATATACAAGTCCTCATTTACTTCAATTACGTACATATTTTTACCTAATTCCCCTTGTCCACCAAGAGAAATGATTTTAATTCCTTTATAATCTTTACCCAACAGAGTACCTCCTTAGCGTTGCACCGTTCATAAATCTATTACCTTCCATTATACCTGATGTCCAAAAAGCTTAACAACACATATCATTTTCTCAAACATATTCCTTTGTCAAAGCTTGTGCTATGTCTTATGCAGCCCGCATACCTGGACAGTAAAATCCCTTACTAAAAAAATATTTTTTTAAATCGGATAAATCAACAATATTCATTAACAAACAGCCATACAAAATATTAGACACATAAATGAATGAAATAATAGTTATCCACAGCTATTTCATTGTAGAGCCTAAAAAATAAATCAGATCAAAAGAATCGGAGACAAGAGATGGCAATCTCTCCCCAGAAGTTTCACTTTATTTTAACGATTATGATTCTTTATTAAATCTTCTATTATGTAGGAAACAAACTTATAGATACGAGAATCTAATAATACCTTTGAATAAACACATATGTTCAAGTATAATCGTTATTTTATATTCAGGAAAGGAATTATTCACCTTTTTAAAAAAATTTTTCAAAATGATTATGTGATATAACTGCCTGAATCAACAATATCATTTAACATAACCATAAATAAAAAACAAGCCAATCTATAGATTGACTTGTTTTTAGAATAGCGTAATTAGCTCGCTTATTACATACTAAGAATAGAAGATATACTTATTTACCTAAAAGATTCGCCAATACACTTCGTTCTTGCTCTGTTAGAGGAACAATTGGAAGACGGACTGAACCAACATCTATTCCTACCAGTTGTAAAGCTGTTTTAACCGGAGCTGGGCTAGGTGCAGAGAATAAGCCTTTAATAATCGGAAGAAGCTTTTGATGCAGCTTTGCTGCCTCTTGCAGATTACCTGTTAAGAAAGCATCAACCATTTGCTGCATCTCCTTACCAATTACATGAGAGGCAACGGAAACAACTCCCACTCCTCCAATTGAAAGAACCGGCAACGTTAATCCGTCATCTCCGCTGTACAACGCAAAATCCTCAGCTGTTTCCGCAATAATTTGCGTCATAGCATTTAAATCACCGCTCGCTTCTTTAACAGCTACAATGTTTGGAATTTCCGATAGACGAATAATTGTTTCTGGAGCAATATTGACAGCCGATCTTCCCGGAATATTATATAGCATCACTGGAAGTTTTGTACTCTCAGCAATTGCTTTAAAATGCTGATATAGCCCTTCTTGATTTGTTTTATTATAGTAGGGTGCTACAAGCATAATCGCATCTGCACCATTTTGTTCTGCTTTTTTGGTCAGTTCAATCGATGCATACGTATTATTGCTCCCTGTTCCTATAATAATTGGTACACGCTTATCAGCGACTTCTACAACATGACGTAACAATGCAATTTTCTCTTCAGAAGAAAGCGTTGGCGACTCACCTGTAGTACCTGAAAGAACGAGCGCATCTGTGCCATTATTAAGTAAGTAATTAACCAACGTAGTTGTTTTTTGAAAATCAACATTTCCTTTAATATCAAAAGGGGTGACCATTGCTGTTACTACTTTACCAAATACCATCTACTAACACCTCTCCGTTTATCCACACTTTTATCTTATATTGATTCAATTCCATCTAGATGCAATTGAAATGCATCATGGAGAGCGTTAACCGCTTCAACTAAATCCTCTTCTTTAACCAATACCCAGATTGTTGTGTGGCTATCTGCTGATTGAAGAATTCCAATCTCTTTACTAGATAAGGCTGTAACAATTTTCGCAGCGACTCCCGGTACACCATTAATCCCAGCACCAACAACTGATACTTTAGCACAATTTCTTTCCACAATTGGCTCATACCCTAATTCTTTTAAAATAGAAACAGCATGGTTTGTTGTATCTTCTGTAATTGTATAAACGACACCGTTTGGTGAGATGTTAATAAAATCAACAGAAATTGACGCATTTGCCATTGCCTTAAAAACTTCGGCCTGCAGATTGTATTGATCCTTTTTGGCTTGAACTTTAATTTGGCTAATCTTCGCAACATGAGCAATTCCTGTAACAAGTCTCTCGCGAATATCGCTTCCCTCGTTTCCTTTGTTTACACTTGTCACAAGCGTTCCAAGTCCCTCGCTATATGTGGAACGAATACGGATCGGTACCTTGGCCTGCATAGCAATTTCCACTGCACGTGGATGAATAACTTTAGCACCTTGATACGCCATATTACATACTTCTGTATACGATACGACCGATAACGGACGGGCACTTTCTGCAATACGAGGATCTGCTGTCATAATTCCTTCAACATCAGTAAAAATATCAACGAAATCAGCTTGTAAGGCCGCACCAAGCGCTGCTGCTGACGTATCACTTCCACCACGCCCAATTGTTGTTATATCTCCATTTTTAGCTGCACCTTGAAAACCAGCAACAACGACAACATCATTGAACTCTAGCTCTTTCAACAGCCTCTCACATTTCATCTCTATAATCTTCGCATTAGAGTGGTCATTATTTGTTATAAAGCCTGCCTGAGCCCCCGTATAAGCAATTGCTTTAATTCCACTTTCTAATAGCATATTGGTAAAAACGACAGATGAAATCGTTTCCCCTACTGACATAAGTAAATCTTGCTCTCTCTTTGACAGAGAACTATTTATACCATTGACAAGTGATAACAAAGTATCCGTAGCATACGGTTCGCCTTTTCTTCCCATTGCAGATACTACAACAACCACTTTGTAGCCCGCTTGCAGCGATTGCTCAATGTGACGCTTCGCTTGTAATCGACTTTCTTCGTTCCGAACAGAAGTTCCACCGAATTTCTGTACGATGATTTTCATATCTACACACCTCAAATATAAGCCAGCTTTCCTAATCGGAAAGCTGACTAAAACTCTTATAACATCGAGTACCTATTATTTAACTGTTACTAGACCTAATTTTAAAAGACTTTCAGCAATTTGAACAGAGTTCCAAGCGGCACCCTTTAATAGGTTATCGGAAACAACCCATAAATGGAAGCCCTTATCTTCATCCAAATCTTTGCGGATACGACCAACAAAGACGTCATTTTTACCTACAGCAGCTGCTGGCATTGGGTAAATTTGTTTACTTGGGTTATCTTCTAATACAACACCTGGTGCTGAGCTCAATAAATCCTTAATTTGATCAACCGTTACACCGGCTTGATCTACTTCAATATAAACAGATTCAGAATGACCTGTTTCAACTGGAAGACGTACGCATGTAGCTGCTACAGCTAACTCTGGCATATGCATAATTTTCTTCGTTTCATTGATCATTTTCATTTCTTCAAATGTAAAGCCATTATCTTGGAATTTATCAATTTGTGGAATAACGTTGAAAGCAATTTGATAATGCTTTTTATCTCCACCAACCGGTAAAATTTTCGGTTCGATTTCTTTATTATCTAACAAATCGCGAGCTTGATCTTTCATTTCCGCAATCGCAGCTGCACCTGCACCAGACACTGCTTGATATGTCGATACAAGAACTTTAGATAAGCCATATGCTTGACGAATTGGCTCAAGTGCTACGACCATTTGAATTGTCGAACAGTTCGGATTTGCAATAATCCCATTGTGTTTCTTTAAGTCTTCTTCATTAACTTCAGGTACGACTAGTGGCACATTCTCATCCATTCGAAAAGCACTCGTGTTGTCAACGACAATTGCACCGCGTTTAACAGCTTCTGGAGCAAGTTCCTTAGACACGCTACCGCCCGCGCTAAATAAAGCGATATCGATACCTTCAAAACTTTCTGGTTTCGCTTCTTGAACGATGACTTCCTCGCCCTTAAATGATAGTTTTGCACCAGCAGAACGAGCTGATGATAAGAAAATAATCTTCTTAATCGGCAAGTTTCTTTTTTCTAATGTTGAAATCATTTGCTGACCTACAGCTCCAGTCGCTCCTACAACTGCAATATGCAATCCTTGTGTCTCAGTCATTTATTAATACCCCTTTTCAAATCCATTAAAAATGATTGTTAGTTTTTTAATTACTTCTATTTTAGAATATCATCTATTTTAACATATGAACATTCCAAAGAAACAAACTTTTACAAAATATTCTGTCAAGAGGGGTGATTTTTTTACGTTAAGTCTTTAAATCTTTCGACAATCACAGGCTGCAGTTGCTCACCCTTTAGGGCAGCAATAATTGTATCTCGAATCATACTCATTCGAGCGACCATCGAATTAGGCTTCTTGTATGGATCATCTTGACCATATGGAACAAAATACAAATCTTTCGCCGCCATCAATCTCATTAAATTAACCCCATTTAAACCTAACGCATCGTTCGTTGAAATTGCAACGACAACTGGACGATGATTGCGCATTGTTGCTTTCGCTGCCATTAATACCGGTGAATCGGTTAAAGCATTAGCAAGCTTACTCATCGAATTCCCGGTAAGCGGAGCAATCACCATACAATCGAGTGGCAATTTTGGTCCTAGCGGCTCCGCTTTGACGATTGTATCAACAACATGATGTCCCGTCAATTTTTCTATTCTTTCCACCCAATCTTCTCCACGACCGAAGCGAGTTTCCGTATGTTTCACAGTCGATGTAACAATCGGAATCACTTCCACTCCCTCATTGACTAATTTTTCAATTTCTGGAAATACACTATCATAGGTACAATGCGAACCAGTTAAACCAAAACCGATTCTCTTTCCTTGGAGACTCATCTATTTCTTCCCCTTTCGTTCTTTCAAATCTTCTTGAATTAATTGACCAAGTGCATTTGCCAATATTTGTCCTGCCGTTTTCGGTGCAACAATACCTGGTAAGCTAGGAGCGAGCAATGCTTTTATACCTCGTTTTTCAGCAAAACGAAAATCAGTTCCTCCTGGCTTAGAAGCAAGATCAATAATTAACGTATGCACGGGCATATTCGCAAGGACGTTAGCTGTAAGAATAGGGAATGGGATCGTATTAATGACGATATCCGCTGTTTTTATTTCCTCAGCAAGCTTGCTTAATTGAAACGGCTTTAATGCCATTTCTGTAATTCTCGCAAGATCCTCACTTTTTCTCGCACCAACCATCACTTTAGCCCCAAGTGCCTGAAAGGCTCTCGCTACGCTCATACCAACACGCCCAAGACCAAGTACTGCAACGGAAGACCCATGAATCGTAAAATCCGTATGTTGAATCGCCATCATAATCGTACCTTCAACTGTGGGAATGGAATTATAGATTGCTACATCATCTCTTTCAAATAAAGATACTTGCTTACGATTGGCTGCCTGCAAAATTCTATCTAAATAAGCGTTACTAATCCCTGTATAAAATGTGCAATGCGGGGGGGTCCTTTTTATGATTGCTTCCGTTAAAACCACGTCTTCGTTAGAAAAAATCGTCTCTACTTTTCCGTCTCCATCTGTTCCACGTACTGGTAGAATGACCGAATCTATTTCTCCAAAATTTACATCTTCCATTTTTTCTTTTACTGCACCTGTGAATGCGTGATCTAGCTGTTCAAATCCTACCAATAATAACTTTGCATCAAGCTCTGTCAGTTTTCGTACAACTTCAAGCTGACGCGCATCCCCACCAATCACAGCAATCTGCATACCTGTGAGCATTCAACCGTCACCTTCTTTTGTTCAAAACTTGCCAACTAGCGAGCTACCCGGCTGAGTTATTTATCAAAATACGTTTAATACTCTCCCATCTTATGTACCTCTGCCTAAAACGGTGAATGATTTTCGAAAAGTAAAATAGGCTCTTTCCTACACAGCAAAAAAACCGCGATTTTACGCGGTTTTTCATCATAACTAATGCTCAGGCATATTTTCTTGAAAATCAATAATAACCATATCCGCTCCAACCTTTTTAATATCAGACCATGGAACGCGAATCTCCTGTCCGCTTTTCATCAGCCCAAACCATTTAACGGAAGGGATAATCAAAGCCGTTATTTGTCCACTTTCATCAAATTCTAAATCCGTTTGTCCAAGAACGCCTAATCGTTCAGCCCGATTCACATCAACAATTTCTTTTCCGCCTAACTCACTTAACCTCATGCTACTCCCCCTTTTTGACACGTATATTCATATATATCCTGCTTATCCAATCATTAGAAGCGCTTTTCTTTCCTACAGTCCTGTTAAATAACATAGTCTTCCTAAAAAAACTGCCTTTCTATGGAAGAAAGGCAGAGTAGGATTAATTTTTCCAATTTTCTAATGGACTTACTAAAGATAGCGAATGCTCTGTAAAAATACTGTTAGCTAGTTCAAAGACACGTTCTTTTGTTACTTCATCAATTTTAACAATAATATCATCTAACGAACGATGTTTTCCTAACATCAATTCATTTTTACCATTGCGGCTCATTCGACTGTTCGTGCTCTCTAAACTTAACATTAAGCTTCCCTTTAACTGTTCTTTACTATTGTTTAATTCTTTATCTGTAATTCCATCGCGTTTTAATGTAGCGAGCGTTTGTTGAATCGTTTCATACAAACTATCTAACTGATTCGCTCCCGTACCGCCATAAATCGTCACAATTCCGCTATCTTGATAGCTAGAGTGATAAGAGTAAACAGAATAAGCTAAACCGCGCTCTTCACGTACGTCTTGGAATAAACGGCTGCTCATGCTGCCGCCCAGAATATTATTTAAAATAGTCAGGTTATACATATCTTCATCACCAATTTTCAACCCGTTAAACCCGAGACATAAATGCGCTTGCTCTGTTTCTTTTTTACGAATCAATTGGTTTTGATGAAAATGCGGCTTCACGATTGTTGAATGCTCTTGTCCTCGTTCAAAAGAACCAAAATAGCTCTCTACTTCCTTAATAAACGTTTCATCTACATTCCCCGCAATAGAAATTACAACTTTATTTGGTGTATACATATCATGCACATATTGTTTAAGCGTTTCACTTGTAAAAGTAGAAAGCGTTTCTTCCGTACCTAGAATTGGAAAGCCTAATGAATGCTTTTCATATACCGCTTGACTTAATAGATCATGTACAATATCATCTGGTGCATCTTCATACATTTTAATTTCTTCGTACACAACATTTTTCTCTTTCTCTAACTCTTCAGAATCAAATGTAGAGTTAAAGAACATGTCAGAAAGTACTTCAAGAGCATGGCTTGCATGATTATCAAGTACCTTAGCATAGTAGCATGTATATTCTTTTGACGTAAATGCATTCACTTGCCCGCCGATGCTGTCAAATGATTCGGCAATTTCACGTGCACTTCTCGTCGTAGTTCCTTTAAAAAACATATGCTCAAGAAAATGCGAAATTCCATTCAGTTCCTTTGTTTCATTACGGGATCCTGTTTTCACCCAAACACCAATGGCCGCTGAACGAACTGTTGGTATTTGCTCTACAATAATTCTTACACCATTTTGACAAGTATATTTCTTTATCAACAAACATTCCTCCTAATCTATGCTGCCCATACGAATCACTTATAAGGAAGGATTCGTTTTTCATCGACCGCTTCTGAAACAGTCACAACATGTAAATCTTTCTTTTGAATATTCACAATTAATGTTTCCAATGATTTCGCTGTTGACTCTGTTGGATGCATTAAAATAAAGGCACCAGGATGAACCTTGGATAACACCCTTTGCTGCAGGACTTCCGGGCTAGGCTTCTGCCAATCAATCGTATCGACGCTCCACATAACTGTTCCCATGCCTAAATCTGCCGCGAGGCTAACCGTTTCATCGCGAAAGCTTCCACTTGGTGGCGCAAACCATGTACTTCGCACTCCTGTCACAGCTTCAATCACTTCACTCGTTTTTCGAATCTCTTCACGCGTTGCTTGGGTAGACAGAGTTTGCATATTGGGATGTGTATACGAATGATTTCCTATTTCATGTCCACCCTCTTTGATCATCTTCGCGAGTTCAGGATTGTTTTTTGTCCATCTTCCTTCTAGAAAGAAAGTAGCCTTGACATGATGCTCTTTTAAAACAGAAAGCATATCCTGTAAATATTCATTTCCCCAAGCCACATTAATTAAGAATGAAACAACCGGTTTATCTGGATGAGCTCTATAAAGCGGTGATGGCTTAAGTTCATGTAAATGCTTCTTTGGGGCTACTTGTCTATAAACAAGTTTACGTTCATCAAAGCTTCCCTTTTTCTTCATGGCTTCATAGGATGCTTGTACATCAATTTTCACCCCATTATATCCTGGTACAGCTTTCCAAACCGAATCGATTCGTGCATCTTGTGGCTCAATCTCATACTTTTTAACCGACGATTTAATCGCAAACAAAAGCTCATCTTCCTGCATACTCGTTGCAATCGACTTATCTGTTAATCGAGTAAAATAATCATTTGTATATGGATTTTGCACTAATAACCATGATATACCTGCAATGGCACTTATCGCAACTATCTGCTTCCACTTATTATTCATTTTTTTGCCCCCTTCATACAAAAATGTATGAAAAAAGAAGACAAGGTATACCGAAAAACGTTAGATGCCTTGGTCAGCTCGTGAAGAAAATAGGGAGTGACTCAGGAAGGCGCTCTTTGCCTATGCGAGAATAATCATCTTTTTCACAGCGAGCTAGGCATCGAAACTAGACAATACCGAAAAGCGTAGATGCCTTAATCCGTCTGCTAAGAAAGCAGGGAAATTACTCTTGAAGTAAACATCCTTTATACACAGAGTGTTGTTAAATGTCATTGTTGATTAATATAGCCATAGACGAAAAAAAGGCATGTGCGTTCCAATCGAAACCACATGCCTTCGTTCTTGCTTAAGATTGAGCTGGATTCGCCGCTTCTTTTTGCTCTTTTAAAACCGCTTTTCGAGAAAGATTTACTCGGCCTTGCTTATCAATTTCAGTAACTTTTACTAAAATTTCATCGCCAATTTTCACCACATCTTCTACTTTGCCTACTCGTTCTTCAGCAAGCTCTGAAATGTGAACTAAACCATCTTTTCCATTAAAGATTTCAACAAACGCACCAAATTTCTCAATACGCTTTACTTTTCCTAGGTATTGTTCACCGACAGCCACTTCACGAACAATATCTTCAATAATTTTCTTCGCTTTTGAATTCATTTCTTGCTCTGTAGAGGAAATGAATACTGTACCATCTTGCTCAATATCAATCTTCACGCCTGTTTCTTCGATAATTTTATTGATTTGTTTTCCGCTTGGTCCAATGACATCGCGAATTTTATCTGGATTAATAGACATTGTTAAGATTTTTGGCGCATAGCGTGAAAGCTCAACGCGCGGTTCACTCAGTGTTGCTAGCATTGAATCAAGAATATGCATGCGGCCTCGTTTTGCTTGCTGCAAGGCTTCTTCTAAAATCTCACGAGATAAACCATCAATTTTAATATCCATTTGAAGTGCGGTAACACCCTTCGCTGTTCCTGCTACTTTAAAGTCCATGTCTCCTAGATGATCTTCCATCCCTTGAATGTCTGTTAAAATCGTATAGTACTCACCAGATTTAACAAGACCCATAGCGATACCAGCTACCGGTGCTTTAATTGGCACACCTGCATCCATCATCGCTAACGTACTTGCACAAATACTTGCTTGTGACGTTGAACCATTGGATTCAAGTACTTCTGATACAAGACGAACTGTGTATGGGAAATCTTTTTCACTTGGGATAATTGGCTCAAGTGCTCGTTCACCAAGTGCACCGTGACCGATTTCACGACGACCAGGAGCACGAATTGGTCCTGTTTCCCCTACGCTGAAATGAGGGAAGTTATAATGATGCATAAAACGTTTTGATTCTTCTGTCCCAAGACCATCTAAAATTTGCACATCTCCAAGCGCACCTAATGTACAAATAGAAAGCGCTTGAGTTTGTCCGCGCGTAAAGAGACCGGATCCATGTGTACGCGCTAATAAGCCAACTTCTGAAGAAAGTGGTCGAATCTCATCTGGGTTACGACCGTCAGGACGTACTTTTTCTTCTGTAATTAAACGACGTACTTCTGCTTTTACTAATTTATTTAAAATTTCTTTTACTTGCTTCACTTTCTCTTCATCTGCTTCTTGCTCTTCATACTGCGCAAGAACATGATTTTTCACTTCAGTAATTGCATTTTCACGAGCATGCTTTTCTTGTACTTGAACAGCTTTATTTAAATCCGCTAAGCACATTGTTTTTATTTCTGCTTCAAGCTCCTCATTCACTTGATACAGCGTTACTTCCATCTTTTCTTTACCAATTTCAGCAGCAATTTTTTCTTGGAAGGCAATTAATTTCTTAATTTCCTCATGACCAAACATAATCGCTTCTAACATTGTTTCTTCTGGTACTTCTTTAGCACCAGCTTCCACCATGTTAATCGCATCTTTATTACCTGCTACCGTTAAATCGATATCGCTTTGTTCCATTTGAGCAACGGTTGGATTCACAACGAATTGTCCATCAATGCGGCCAACAACAACACCAGCAATAGGACCGTTAAACGGAATGTCTGATACTGAAAGTGCAAGTGATGAACCGAACATCGCAGCCATTTCTGAAGAACAATCTTGCTCTACACTCATAACCATACTAATACATTGAACATCATTACGGAATCCATCTGGAAACATCGGACGGATTGGACGGTCAATAAGGCGGCTAGCTAAAATCGCTCTCTCACTTGGACGTCCTTCACGTTTAATAAAGCCACCGGGAATTTTCCCAACAGCATACAATTTCTCTTCATAGTTTACAGTCAACGGAAAAAAGTCGACATTTTTTGGCTCTTTAGAAGCAGTTACTGTACTTAATACTGCTGTATCGCCATAACGGACTAAAACAGCTCCGTTTGCTTGTTTAGCTAACTGACCGATTTCAACCGTTAAATTGCGACCGGCCCAGTCAAATGAATACGTATGTTTTTCCTGTCCCATCTTAAATTAAACCCCTCTCTAACTCTTCACTTAGAGGTCTAGTACACCTACCAAACCTGTATAAAACACATCATATATGTTAAAATTTCATAAATCATATTAGAACCAAACTATTCCTATTATGCACGAAAAAAACAAGCATTAACAGCAAAATCAACGAAATATTAAAAACATTGCAAGTAATATATGTATAAATTGAAAAAAATCAAAATAGACGTCTGAAATCATACCGATTATTCCGATTGATTTACACCAAAAAAGCGGGAAATTTCCCGCTTTCTTACAAACAATTATCGACGTAAACCTAATTTGTTAATTAGAGTACGGTAACGAGTAACGTCTTTATTACGAAGGTAAGTTAAAAGGTTACGACGTCTACCTACCATTTTTAAAAGACCGCGACGTGAGTGGTGATCTTTCTTGTGAGTACGTAAGTGGTCATTCAAGTTGTTGATTTCCTCTGTAAGTACTGCGATTTGAACCTCTGGAGATCCAGTGTCAGTGTCGTGAGTTCTGAACTCAGCGATTAGTTCGTTTTTACGTTCTTGTGTAATAGCCATGTTTTTTTCCTCCTAAATTCTGTAGAATCACCAATTACCTAGTCTAGCGTCGGAGTGTCGCCTAGCCAAGCAATGGTTATTTTTCATACATGTAATAGAATACCGCTTTTTTAACTGAAATGCAAGTCAGGAAATTTAATTATTCATACTTTGAAAATACTTTTCAGCCTGTTGTTTATCGATTTCAATTTGGCTTACCAATTCTTCAAGCCCTGAAAACTTTTGCTCACTGCGCAATCTCTTATGCCATTCTACAACCACTGCAGACCCATAAATGTTTCGGTCAAAGCCCAGTACATGCACCTCAACAGACGGAAACTTTGGCTGTTGGTCATGAAAAGTTGGTTTATAGCCTACATTACAAACACCTTTATACCACTTGCCTTCAATTTGAATTCGCACTGCATATACGCCTGTAGCTGGGAATATATACACATCGCTTACTTCAATATTAGCTGTTGGAAACCCAAGCTTACGACCGCGCTTTTCACCATGAATAACATAACCTTTTGTTACATAATGACGACGAACAAGATGATAGAATTCTGTAAAATTTCCTTCAGCTAACGTTTTGCGAATTCTTGATGAACTTACTTTCTCATCTTCAAGCGTTTGTTTTTCAACAACTGTTTGAGTAAAACGGCCTTTCGCATAAAGAGGCAATGTTTCCATATTGCCTTTACCAAAATGACCATAAGAATAATCAAACCCTGCCACTACATGCCCAACATGTAAACCAACTAAATATTGATCAACAAACTGTTCAGGCGACACGGCGGCAAATTCTTTACTAAAATGAACAATAAATAAATAATCAATCCCTAACGATTCAATAATCGCTATTTTATCCTCTAAAGGCGTAATATAACGAATTGTATCGGTTGTGGTTCCTAACACCGCGGACGGATGAGGATCGAATGTCATCACCGCCGATTTACGGTGTGTGCTGTCCGCTATTTCTTTTGCATTCTTAATCACAGTTTGATGACCTTTATGTACCCCATCAAAAAATCCGAGTGCCATCACAAGCTCAGGAAAATGATCCTGGGTAAACTGATGAGGGTGCGTTATCGCAATCACTTTCACCTTTCAATCTCCTCTTTCCAACGGCAGAACGGTCTATAATTCTAGTGCCAAAACTTTAATAGGTTTAATGAGCTTTTCTTTTGTTGGATGAACCTGATAAATAGCTAGTGCCCTTCCATTTTGATCCATCATGACAAAAGGTTCACCCTTTTCTATAGCTAATTCTTCTGGCTGAGCTAACACAGCTCCATTTAATACTTTCTTTGATACTTTATCATTAATCTGAAATTTCGGCAAATGAAACAAACCTTGTTCAAGTGGTCGTAAAAACGCAGCTGATTGCCCCAATTCCATCAATTCTTGAATTTGCTCTAACGTTTTGCACTCTTCAAGTGTAAAGCCTGCTGACTCAATTCTGATTAAATCCGACATATGGGCCGGATACCCTAATCTCTCGCCAATCATGACAGCCAGTGTACGAATATACGTCCCTTTAGAGCATCTTACTCGGAAACGAAAAGAAATTGTCTCACCGATAAATTCTTTTCGATCGTCTAAAAGCTCCAGCTCATAAATCGTTACATTTCTTGTTGGACGTTCTACTTCAATACCAGCGCGCGCATATTCATAAAGTTTTTTGCCGTTTACTTTTACAGCAGAAAACATTGGCGGCGTTTGTTGAATCACTCCGGTTAAAGATTGTAACACCTCCAAAATTTGCTCGCGAGTAAAAGTTTCCGTCACTGTTTTTTCAGTAACTCGGTCTCCGCTCGCATCTTCAGTTGTTGTTGAAAAGCCTAACGTAACTTCTCCTTCATAGGCCTTGCCTGCTTCCGTTAAGTATTCAGCCACCTTCGTCGCACGACCAATACAAATTGGGAGTACTCCTGTTACATCTGGGTCGAGTGTTCCGGTATGCCCAACCTTCTTCGTTTTCAAAATTTTTCTTAGTTTAAATACACAATCATGAGAAGTCAGCCCTTTTGGCTTGAACAATGGCAAAATCCCATCCATCTTTTCTGTCACCTCTTTTTTCCGTAATCTATGTTGAACCATTTTGTTATTGTTTTTCAGTAACACTGTTATTAAAAAAAGCCGACTCCATCATGCATGAGTCGGCCTCGATTTCAACACTTGATTATTCCTCATCCCTTACAGCGGGTTTATTCTCGGCATTGATTTGCGAAATCAATGTTTCAATTCGATTTCCATAATCAATGGATTCATCGAATTCAAAGAACAACTCCGGTGTTTTGCGTAAACGAATTCTTTGACCTACTTCGGAACGCATAAATCCTTTTGCTTTTTCCAAGCCTTTAAGCGTATCTTCCCTTTGCTTTGCATCACCTAGCACGGAAATATACACCGTTGCTTGTTGAAGATCGCCTGTAACAGCTACATCAGTCACTGTGACAAAACCAACTCTTGGGTCTTTCAATTTGCGACCGATAATATCACTTAGCTCTTTCTTCATTTGTTCACCGATACGATTTGAACGAAGACTCATTCTATTCACCTCGCTAGCTTAAAGCCATTCTATATCTGTTATTGTGCGCTCGATTTCAGGAAATGAATCAAGAAACTGAAGCGCATTTTGCAATTCTCGTTCCGTAGCCTTTCTAGAAGACGATACGGTAACAATTGCCAGCTTCGTTCGTTGCCATAAATCTTGATAGTCCGTTTCAGAAACAGAAATATTATATTTCTGTTTCAAGCGTGACATCACCCTTTGAAGGACCGCTCTTTTTTCTTTCAAAGAATGCGCATCATAAATGATACATTCACAAAGGACTGCACCAACGATCATTTACGTTCAATCTCTTCCATCACGTATGCTTCAATGATATCGCCTTCTTTAATGTCATTGTAGTTTTTAATCGTGATTCCACATTCATAGTTTGTTGCGACTTCTTTAACGTCGTCTTTAAAACGTTTTAGTGCATCGATTTCGCCTTCGAAGACAACAACACCTTCACGAATTAAGCGCACACCGCTATCGCGAGTAATTTTTCCTTCGATAACGTACGAACCAGCGATTGTACCAATTTTCGATACTTTAAATGTCGTACGTACCTCCGCTTGACCGATAATTTTTTCTTCAAATTCAGGATCAAGCATCCCTTTCATCGCTGATTCGATTTCTTCGATTACTTTATAAATAATACGGTGCAGACGAACATCTACATTTTCTGATTCTGCTGCACGTTTTGCATTTACATCCGGACGTACGTTAAAACCAATTACGATAGCATTTGAAGCTGTCGCTAAAATAATATCAGATTCCGTAATTGCTCCAACACCAGAGTGAATGATTTTCACTTTTGCGCCCTCTACTTCAATTTTTTGAAGAGATGCTGCTAATGCTTCTGCAGAACCTTGTACGTCTGCTTTCAAAATAATATTTAATTCCTTAATGTCGCCTTGTTTCATTTGTTCAAATAATGTGTCTAGCGTTACGCGAGATCCTTCATTACGTTGTGAAACAAGCTGTCTTTGCGCACGAGTTTCCCCAACTTGACGAGCTGTTTTTTCATCTTCAAAGACGATAAAACGATCACCAGCTTGCGGTACTTCGTTTAACCCTGTAATTTCAACAGGTGTTGATGGACCTGCTTCTTTTACACGTCGACCAAGATCATTTACCATCGCACGAACACGACCAAATGTGTTCCCGACAACGATTGGATCTCCGATTTTTAATGTTCCATTTTGAACAAGAAGAGTCGCTACAGATCCACGCCCTTTATCAAGTTGCGCCTCGATAACTGTTCCGTTTGCTCTGCGAGTTGGATTTGCTTTATATTCTTCTACTTCACTTACTAACAGAATCATTTCAAGCAAACTGTCGATTCCATCGCCTTGTTTCGCAGAAATTGGTACGAAAATCGTATCGCCGCCCCAATCTTCAGGCACTAAACCGTGCTCGGTTAATTCTTGCATAACACGGTCAGGATTTGCAGCTGGTTTATCCATTTTGTTCACAGCCACGATAATTGGTACTTCCGCTGCTTTCGCATGGCTAATCGCTTCAACCGTTTGCGGCATAACACCATCATCTGCTGCTACAACAATAATTGTAATATCCGTAACTTGAGCACCACGTGCACGCATCGTTGTAAAAGCTGCGTGACCAGGTGTATCAAGGAACGTAATTTTCTTATCGTTTACGTTAACTTGATAAGCACCGATATGCTGCGTGATTCCACCCGCTTCGCCTTCTGTTACTTTTGTTTTACGAATCGAATCAAGCAATGTTGTTTTACCGTGGTCAACATGTCCCATGATTGTAACAACCGCTGGACGCTCTTGTAAATCTGCTTCCTCATCCTCTGTTACTAGTGACTCAAGATCTGTTAAATCCACACGAATTTCTTCTTCTACTTCAACACCGTATTCCGCTGCAATTAATTCGATTGCATCTTTATCCAATGTTTGGTTGATTGTTGCCATAACGCCAAGCATAAATAATTTTTTAATAATTTCAGATGGTTCGCGATGAAGTTTTTTCGCAAGCTCCTGTACCGTCAATGACTCATAAAACGTAATTTTAGATGGAAGCTCTTTTTCCTTACGCTTTGGAGCCGGCGCTTGTTGTGTTTGCTGCGGTCTTTGTTTATTTTTGTTTCGATTGTTTTTCCCTTTATTATTAAACTGTCCTTGACCAGGTTTTTTCGCTCCAGGCCCAGCAACAGGTTTTTTCTTTACTTTTTCTTTATTCACTGTGCTTTTCGCATCAGCTTCTGCTTCATACTGTTCAACAGTTGAGCTTGTTTTTGGTACTTCTTGTTCT
The DNA here is from genome assembly GCF_042136355.1 of Peribacillus sp. Hz7. Taxonomy (NCBI): domain Bacteria; kingdom Bacillati; phylum Bacillota; class Bacilli; order Caryophanales; family Bacillaceae; genus Peribacillus; species Peribacillus sp. Hz7. The sequence continues at coordinate 499,867 of NZ_JBHHJV010000001.1, read as the reverse complement.
TGTTTTGGTTGTAATGATTCATTTAATTTTTGTACAGTAGAATCGTCTAATGCTGTCATATGATTTGTTACCTCTATATTCATTTCTTTAAGTTTTTCAATAATATCCTTGCTTGAAACATTTTTTTGCTTTGCATATTCATGTACACGCACTTTAGTCATACGTTCACCCCCGTAAAATTTAATCGAGCAGCGTTCGGAGTTTTTGTGCAAAACCTTCATCCAGTACCGCGACGACAACTCTCGCTTCTTTGCCAATCGCTTGACCAAGCAAAGACCTGTTCTCGACTCTTTTTAAAGGAACCTGATAATATGCGCACTTATCAGATATTTTTTTTTCTGTATTTTTAGAAGCATCACTTGCCAAAAGGACAAGCTTTGCTTTTCCGCTTCTAACCTCTTTGACGACTAATTCCTCACCAGAAATTAGTTTACGCGCTCGATTGGCCAAACCTAATAGAGACATCCATTGTTGTTGAGTCATGATGGTTAGTGTTTCTCCTTATCCACTAGTTCAAGCAATTGTTCATATAAAGAAGGATCAATTTGAACGCTGAATTGGTTAGCTAAGACGTTCTTCTTCTTAGCTAACTCAATAACATCACGATCAAGTGTTAAATAAGCACCACGACCTGATTGCTTACCAGTCAAATCAATACTTACTTCTCCTTCTTTTGAGCGAACGATTCGAATAAGCTCTTTTTTCGGCTTCATTTCGCCAGTTGCCACACATTTACGCATAGGAATTTTTTTTCGGGCTTTCAAATTCGCTCACCCCTTACTTACTCATTATCCTCAATAAAATCTTCTTCATCTTCCACATAGCTATCTCGGTTTAACAAAAATTCTTGCTCCTCAACCGGATAAATGCCAGCTTCGCGCGCTTCTGTTTCACTCTTAATATCGATTTTCCAGCCAGTTAGCTTTGCTGCTAAACGAGCATTTTGACCGCGTTTACCAATCGCAAGCGATAATTGATAGTCTGGTACAATAACCGTTGTCGCCTTCTCTTCTTCATTGACAATAACCTCAAGTACTTTAGAAGGACTTAACGCATTGGCAACGAAAACAACCGGATCTTCTGACCATTTAACAATATCAATTTTTTCACCTTTTAGTTCATTGACAATCGCTTGAACGCGTTGTCCCTTTTGACCAACACATGAACCAACTGGATCAACTTCTTCATTATCAGCATGCACAGAGATTTTCGAACGATCCCCCGCTTCACGAGCCACTGATTTAATTTCTACTGTTCCGTCAAAGATTTCAGGAACTTCGATTTCAAACAAGCGCTTTAACAGACCTGGGTGTGAACGTGATACAAAGATTTGCGGTCCTTTTGATGTTTTTTCTACTTTTGTAATAAATACTTTAATGCGGTCGTGCGGCTTATACTGTTCGTTTGGCATTTGCTCATTGACCGGAAGCAACGCCTCAATCTTCCCAAGACTCACATAAATAAAACGAGAATCTTGACGCTGTACAATTCCCGTCATAATATCTTCTTCTCTATCAATAAACTCTGAATAGATGATGCCGCGTTCTGCTTCACGTACTCTTTGTGTTACAACTTGCTTCGCTGTTTGAGCCGCAATACGTCCGAAGTCTTTCGGTGTAACTTCCATCTCTACTACATCTTCAAGTTGGTAATTCGGATTGATTTTTTTTGCTTCTTCTAAGGAAATTTCAAGGCGTGAATCAAATACTTCATCCACTACGTCTTTACGCGCAAACACACGCATTGTTCCTTTTCCAAGATTTAAATCAATTCGCACATTTTGTGCCTGATTGAAATTGCGACGATATGCTGAAATCAGCGCTGCCTCAATAGCTTCAAGTAATACCTCTCTTGAGATTCCTTTTTCTTTTTCTAAAATATAGAGAGCATCCAATAACTCACTGCTCATGGTTGGTCCCCCTTACGGATTTTAATAATAAAATATACATATTAAGAGAAGCTAATGGCTAATCTTGCTTTGGCTACTTTGTCATACGGAATGACAACCGTTTTCTTTCTTGTCTTAATCTTGATCTCTAGCGTAACTTCTTGACCGTCAAACGCAGTAAGCGTGCCCTCAAATTCTTTTTCATTTAAAATAGGTTCGTATGTTTTTATGTACACATTTTTACCGATTGCTTTTTGAAAATCTTTGTCTTTTTTCAAAGGTCTTTCAGCACCCGGTGATGAAACTTCGAGAAAATAATTTTGTGGAATAGGATCAACCTCATCAAGCTTTTCACTTAATTTTTCACTGACAGTTCCACAATCCTCAATATCTACGCCTGTTTCTTTATCAATGTAGACACGAAGGAACCAGCTTCCTTCCTTAACATACTCTACTTCGACTAATTCAAGTTGTAAATCCTCAAGAATTGGTGTGACAAGTTCTTCTACTACTTCGGTTACCTTTTTACTCAATTTGTTTCCTCCAAACATGTGGCTTACGCGCTTGGTAATGGATTATTCCAATAATGGGTCAATACAAACACGAAAGAGTGGGTTTCCCCACTCTTTCCATTGGTTCCTCTTAGTATTTCCACTAAAAATATACCACAATTCAGTAATTTATGCAAATTAACAAGTTTTTTAAAGCCTCTTATCAAGCTGTATCAAAACAATGATAACTGATTTTGGTCAGGCAGCGATTCTAAACAACCTTGTTTATCAAGATATTCAAGAATCGTTTTTGAAACTTTCCCTCGTTGTTGCAAATCTTCTTTTGAAAGGAATTCCCCTTCCTCACGAGCACGCACAATATTGATTGCCGCATTCGTCCCAAGACCTGGAATCGAGTTGAATGGCGGAATTAATGAATTGCCTTCAATAATAAATTCATCCGCACTCGATTTATATAAATCTACTTTAGCAAATGAAAAACCACGCTCACACATTTCGAGTGCTAATTCTAACACCGTCAACGTATTTTTTTCTTTTGTGGATGCATCCAGCCCTTTGTCGTTAATTTCTTCAATTTTTGAACGAATGGCTTGCGAACCACGTGTCATCGCTTCAATTTCAAAATCCTCAGCTCGAACCGTGAAATACGCAGCATAATAAAGCAGAGGCAAATGGACTTTAAAATAAGCAATCCGGACCGCCATTAATACATACGCCGCAGCATGGGCTTTAGGGAACATATACTTGATTTTTTTACAAGAATCAATATACCATTCCGGGACTTCGTTCTTACGCATTTCGGCTTCAAATTCCTCTGATAGCCCTTTCCCTTTCCTTACTGATTCCATAATTTTAAACGCAAGTGATGGGTCTAAGCCTTGATAAATTAAATACACCATAATATCATCACGACAACCAATTACTTCGCTTAGCGTACACGTTTTATTATGAATCAAGTCTTGCGCGTTGCCGAGATATACGTCTGTACCGTGCGACAATCCAGAGATTTGTACAAGTTCTGAGAAAGTCGTCGGCTTCGTATCTTCTAACATTTGACGCACGAACCTTGTTCCAAATTCCGGAATACCAAGCGTTCCTGTTTTACACATAATCTGTTCTTCTGTCACGCCTAATGACTCTGGACTACTGAAAATTTTCATTACAACCGGATCATCGGTTGGAATCGTTTTGGGGTCGATACCGCTTAAGTCTTGCAGCATCCGAATGACGGTCGGATCATCGTGCCCGAGTATATCGAGCTTCAGAATATTATCATGAATCGAATGGAAATCAAAATGCGTTGTTTTCCATTCAGAATTTCGATCATCAGCTGGGAATTGAATCGGCGTGAAATCGTAAATATCCATATAATCTGGAACAACGATGATTCCCCCTGGATGCTGGCCTGTCGTTCGTTTTACGCCGGTACAGCCGGAAACAAGACGATCTACTTCCGCACCTCGATAATGGAAATTATGATCTGCTGCATACCCTTTCACATATCCATAAGCCGTTTTCTCTGCTACCGTACCAATCGTTCCAGCACGATAGACATATTCCTCACCGAACAGTACTTTCGTATAGTTATGAGCACGCGGCTGATATTCACCGCTGAAATTCAAATCAATATCCGGAACCTTATCCCCTTTAAAGCCAAGGAATGTTTCAAACGGAATATCATGTCCATCTTTTTTATATCGCGTGCCGCACGCTGGGCAATCTTTATCTGGTAAGTCAAAGCCCGAACCGACTGAACCATCATCAAAGAACTCTGATTTTTTACAATTTGGACACACATAATGCGGCGGCAATGGATTCACTTCTGTAATTTCTGTCATTGTCGCAACAAACGATGAACCAACGGAACCACGCGAACCAACTAAGTATCCATCATCGAGTGATTTTTTCACCAATTTATGCGAAATTAAATAAATAACCGCAAAGCCGTGTCCGATAATACTTTTTAATTCTTTTTCAAGTCGTGCCTCTACGATTTCAGGCAAATCTTCACCGTAAATCTTCTTCGCCATGCCATAACTCATCTCGCGCATTTCTTCATCAGCGCCTTCAATTTTTGGCGTATACAAATCATCTTTAATCGGCTTCACTTCTTCAATCATATCAGCAATTTGATTCGTATTTGTCACAACAATTTCTTTTGCCTTCTCTTTACCTAAAAACTGAAATGCTTTAAGCATTTCATCTGTCGTACGAAAATGAACATCTGGAAGTTTATGGCGATTCAATGGATTTGCTCCACCTTGTGAACCAATTAATATTTTGCGATAAATTTTATCATTTGGATTTAAGTAATGAACATTTCCTGTTGCAACAACGGGCTTATTTAGTTTTTCTCCCAGCTTCACAATATTAGAAATAATCGCCTCAAGTGATTTTTCATCACGTACATACTCCATCTCTAGTAAATGCTGATATACTTCCTTAGGATGTACTTCCAAATAATCGTAAAACTCGGCGAGCTCCTCAACTTCCTCAAAACCTTTTTGCATCATCCCTTCAAATACTTCACCTTTATCACAGCCGGATCCGACTAAAATACCTTCGCGATACTTTCGTAACTGCGAACGAGGAATACGCGGCACACGATAAAAATAATTTACATGCGCAAGGGAAATCAGCTTAAATAAGTTTTTCAAACCATCTTGTGTTTGAGCAAACAATGTACAATGATATGGGCGTGAACGTTGATAAGCATTCCCTTTTCCCATATTATCGTTGAACTGCTGATGATGAGTGATTCCTTTTTCAGCTGCATCTTTGAGCATTTTTAACAATAAATACCCTGTTGCCTCAGCATCATAAATCGCACGATGATGCTGGGTTAATTCGATATCAAACTTTTTACATAACGTATTCAAACGATGATTTTTAAATTCGGGATATAAAAAGCGACCAAGTTCCAGCGTATCAATAACTGGGTTACTCGCCTTCGGGTGTCCCATTTGTTTGTAACCAATATTTAAAAATCCCATATCAAAAGAGGCATTGTGCGCAACTAAAATACTATCGCCTGTCCACTCACGAAACTTTTCTAACACCTCTGGAACGTCAGGAGCATTTTCGACTAAATCATCGGTAATCCCCGTCAGTTCAATTGTCGTTGCTGATAACGGGTGATGCGGGTTTGCAAAGGATTCAAATCGATCAATAATTTCTCCTTCTTTAATTTTGACTGCTGCAAGTTCAATAATCGTGTCATAAACAGCGGAAAGCCCCGTCGTCTCTACGTCAAACACAACATACGTATCATCAGCTAACACTCGATTGGCTTCGTTATATGCAATCGGCACACCATCATCAACCAGGTTTGCTTCAACACCGTATAAAATTTTTATCCCATTCTTTTTGCCGGCACTATACGCTTCTGGGAAGGACTGAGCAACTGCATGGTCCGTAATAGCCACCGCCTTATGGCCCCACTTCGCTGCTTGAGCAACAAGTGCGGAAGTCGGAGTAACGGCATCCATTTGACTCATCGGTGTGTGCAAATGAAGCTCTACTCGTTTTTCTCCTTCTGGAGCTGTATCTTGGCGACCTATTTTCGAAATTTCATTAATATCATTGGCAATCATTACAAGGTCACGAACGAATGTATCGTTCTGAATGCTTCCTTGAGCACGTACCCACATTCCTTTTTTTACACGAGAAAGCATAACCGCATCTTCTTTATCGCGCGAAAACACTTTAACAAGGATAGAACTTGTATAGTCCGTCACTTTAAACGTCAACAAACTACGACCACTGCGAAGCTCCTTCACTTCAGCATCAAACACAAATCCTTCAATCGCAATTCGGCGTTCTTCGTCAATAATTTCCTCAATGCGACGGAAATCTGCATCTTCCTTAATCGTATAACCGATTTTAACAGGTCCTTCATACACACTGTCATCCACTGCTTGTTCTGATGCTTTCTTCTGCATTTCAACGAGTGCAGCAAATGCTTTGGCTTCATCTTCTTTTTGTTTCTCTTCAAGAAACTGTTGATAATCTTCTCCGCTCTCTTCAGGCAGAACTTCTGCATCCAATGATAGCGTCGGAAAACCGTAAGATTGATAAATATCTGAAATAAAACGCGAATATTTTTGCTTCAATTGTCCCGCTTCTGCCGCATTGCGGGCATTCACCATAAGACGATGACCAACAACCTTTGGCTCCTGTCCCTGTAAAAGAGATAATAATGCAGGAGACATGCCCTCAAGCTCCCCTAAACACTGCCTCCAGTAGTCCTTAACTAATTCTTCACTCATCTGTGGATTTACAACGTTAAGTGAAAAGGATACATTGGCAATCTGAGCAAAAGTACTCGTTAACTGTGTTCGAAGGCGCATATGCACGCTAGATGGTATTAGTTGTTGAAGCTTAAACAGAAAATGCCACGTTTTCGATTGTCGCTCAATCGATAACTTTTCAATTTCAGCCCCATTAAAAAATTGAACGAACGCATCGTCCGTTAAACCTAGTTGCTGGAGCAAGAGTTGAAATCTTTCTCGACCGCTATTTTGATCCATTCTCTCTCTCCTTATCTTAAATTTTTCTTAGAAATCCTTTTTGAACAGAGGTTATTATACCATACTCGAACACATTGTATGGATTAGAAACAGACAAACAAAAGACACCATTCATATGAATGATGTCTTTCGTGTCTATATGATTACATTAACCTAATAGCTCTCTAATTTTCGCCGCTAATTCAGAGCGAGTAACTTCTACTACTTCGCCTGACTTACGAATTTTCACTTCCAAAATACCTTCTGCTGCTTTTTTACCAACCGTTACACGAATTGGAAGTCCAATTAAATCAGAGTCAGCAAATTTTACACCAGCACGTTCTTGACGGTCGTCCATTAATACATCAAAACCTGCAGCTTTTAGTTCGCTATATAACTCTTCTCCAACAGTCGCTTGTGTTTCATCTTTCATATTCACTGGGATTAAATGAACTTGATACGGAGCAATATTTCCCGGCCAAACTAAGCCTTTCTCGTCGTTAAATTGTTCCGCAATCGCGGCAACCGTTCGAGATACTCCAATCCCGTAACAACCCATAATCATTGGTTGTGTACGTCCATTTTCATCAAGATATACAGCATTCATTGCTTCAGAGTATCGCGTACCAAGCTTAAAGACATGACCAACCTCAATTCCTTTGGCAAATTGAATGGTACCGTTTCCGTCTGGAGAAAGATCTCCTTCTTGAATAAAACGAAGGTCCACATAAGCCGTTACAGTAAAATCACGGCCTGGATTCACATTGATATAGTGATAATCTTCTTCGTTCGCACCTGTGACTCCATTAACAATTGTCTCCACAGCTGCATCCGCAATAACCTCTATACCATCGCTTACACCGATTGGACCAAGTGAACCAACTGCACAGCCAAGAACTTCTTTCGTAGCCTCTGGCTCAGCAAGCTCCACAACAGAAGCATTATAGTAATTTTTCAATTTAATATCATTAACTTCATGATCGCCGCGAACTAACACAACAACCTGTTTATCATCGACTTGGAACAGTAATGTTTTAATGCATTTGGCTGCGTCAGTATCTAAAAATGCCGATACTTCTTCAATCGATTTTTGTCCAGGTGTATGCACTTTCTCAAGCGCTGCTTCTGCTTCTTCAGATTTTTCATATTTCGTAATAACCGGCGCCATTTCTACATTGGCCGCATAATCAGAGCTATCTGAATAAGCAATCGTGTCTTCTCCAATGTCGGAAAGAACCATGAATTCATGAGTGTCTTTTCCTCCCATCGCACCTGAATCCGCAATAACTGCACGGAAATTTAATCCGCAGCGAGCGAATACATTCGAATACGCTTGATATAATCGGCTATATACTTCATCCAAGCTTTCTTGACTTGCATGGAAAGAATACGCATCTTTCATAATAAATTCACGGCCACGCAATAATCCAAAACGAGGACGTTTTTCATCACGGAATTTCGTTTGAATTTGATATAAAGTCAATGGTAAACGTTTATATGATTTTACTTCATCACGAATTAAGCTCGTAATGACTTCTTCATGTGTCGCTCCTAGTGCAAACTCACGATTATTTCGATCCTTTAAACGCATTAGCTCTGGCCCGTATGTATACCAACGACCAGACTCTTGCCAAAACTCAGCTTGTTGAAGAGCTGGCATTAATAGTTCAACTGCACCCGCATTATCCATTTCTTCACGAACAATCGCTTCTACTTTTTGTAATACTTTTTTCCCAAGCGGCATAAAGCTGTACACACCACTTGAATTTTGTCTCATATATCCTGCACGCAGTAACAACTGATGGCTCTTAATTTCGGCATCAGCAGGAACTTCTCTCAATGTAGGAATTAATGTCATACTTTGCTTCATCTTTGCACCTCTTCAAATACACATTTATACAAAACGAATATGGCGTTTTAAAGCCACCATTTATTTATGAAGGAATATATAGCAGAAGCATTTCCACTCACCCAATAAGATTGCAGCACTTATTAAGTTTAGCACAGCTCCACCTTTTTTCCTTCAACCAAACAAAGCGCTTCTTAAAATCGAGCGCTGAAAAGAAAACAGTTCTTATCATCAAATAAGATTATACCGTACGATTTAGGAGGAAAACAAACTATTTTTAGAAAAATACGACTTGTCGCTCCTAATGGAAAAGCCGATATCCATTCCTTATGCTTTACTTCTTTTAAGAAATTAAACTTTCTCTCCTACTTCACGATACGCCTCTCCCTGCTGAGGAAGGCGAAATAGCTGTAGTAAACTATTTTTTGATAAAACAATTAAGGGCCCATTTTGCTTGAAATCAAGGTTTCAGAAATCTTTCGGCCTAGTCATAACAACACAAAAAAATCAGCAGAAAATCTTCTGCTGATTTCATTCATTCTATGAAAAAGCGCTGAATATCATTCCATGTTACAACAATCATTAACAGCATCAATAAAGCAAAACCAATGACATGTACAAGCCCTTCTTTTTGACGATCAACTGGTTTTCCTCGTAAAAACTCTACTAGGAAGAATAAAAGTCGTCCACCGTCTAAAGCCGGCAATGGGAGAAGATTCATAATTCCAAGGTTAATACTAAGAAGTGCTGCCCATTTCATTAAAACAAATATTCCTTGTTGCGCCACTTCTTCTGTCGATTTATAAATGCCAACTGGACCAGACAAACTATCAATCGTAAAGCCGCCTGTTACAAGGTCACCAAGAATGATAAAAATTTGCTTTGTCCAAAAATATGTTTGTGTAAAGCCATATTGAATTGATTTTAAAATATCTTTTTCAACCGGCGGATACACACCAATAATACCAATCGTTTTACCTTCTCTTTCGATTTCTTTAGGCACAACCGGAACAGTTAATGTTTCACCATCACGAACGACAACAAATTCAATTTCTTTCCCAGGATTACTTTGAATATTTTCTTGCACATCTGTCCATGATGAAACTTCCGCCCCATTCACTGATTCAACGCGATCTCCTGTTTGCAAGCCTGATGTAAGGGCCGGTCCATCTTCCGTTAACTTACCAAGCTTAGCTTCATCCACTTCCACCCCTTGAAACAAGCCAATAATAAGGAAGATAAAAAACGCCAACACAAAGTTCATCATCGGCCCAGCAAAAATCGTCATAGCACGGTGACCAAGTGATTTAGAAGGAAATTGACGATCATATGGCGCAATTTGATTTTCTACTCCATTTTCTACAATAACAGCCTGAGGATGAATCGAAAATGATTTAAGTGTCTCTTCATCTCCCTCCTCAAATCCCGTTAAAAACAGTTTATGGTCAAGATCCACTCGTTCTACTTCCACTAAACGAATATCTGGGTATTTATCTTTATTATTTAAAATAATTTTTGTAACATTTTCTTCTTCATCCATTACTAATCCAACACGATAACCCGGCTTAAGGTCCACGTTATCCGCATCTTCACCAGCCATTCGAACATAGCCACCAAGCGGCAATAAACGAATAGTATATTGCGTTTCATTCTTTTTATACGTAAACACCTTTGGACCCATTCCAATGGCAAATTCACGACATAAAATACCAGCACGTTTAGCAAACACTAAATGCCCTAACTCATGAAAAAAAACAAGCGCTCCAAAGATAACGATAAACGCCAAAAGAGTTTCTACTGTTTGCAAAGCCCATCACCTCTTTTTCAATAATAATGTATGAATCAACTGTCTTGTTTCTTGATCGACTTCTTGAATCGTTGTTAAATCCGGATGAGCAATAACTTGATGACGATTCATCGCTTGTTCAATCAACATCTCAATATCTAAAAAGGATATTTGTCCAGCTAGAAAAACAGCTACAGCGGCTTCATTGGCTGCATTTAACACCGTTGGCATTGTGCCGCCCATTTTACCGGCGTCATAGGCATATCGCAAACAAGGATATCGATCAAAGTCCATTTCCGCAAAATGCAGCTTACTGAAATCGGCTAAATTTAATCGTTTTCTTCCAACAAGCGGCAATCGATCTGGATATGTGAGTGCATATTGAATTGGAACACGCATATCTGGTGTACCGAGCTGTGCCATGACACTTGAATCATGAAATTCAACCATCGAATGAATCACACTTTCCCGGTGCAATAGTACATCAATTTGTTCATATGGTAGATCAAATAGCCAATGCGCTTCAATGACTTCTAGCCCTTTATTCATCATCGATGCCGAATCGATTGTAATCTTGGCTCCCATTGACCAATTCGGATGATTCAGCGCTTCTTCTACTGTTACCCCAACTAACTGTTCACGCGTCCGATCGCGAAAGCTGCCGCCAGAGGCTGTAATGACAAGACGCTCAATATTCTTCTCCTGCTCCCCTTGCAATGCTTGAAAAATAGCTGAATGCTCGCTATCTACCGGAAGGAGCTGTACGCCGGCTTGTCTGACAGCATTCATAACAAGATGCCCTGCTGTCACCAGTGTTTCTTTATTAGCGAGAGCAATGTCTTTACCCGCCTCAATCGCTTGAAGTGTTGGACCAAGGCCCACGCTGCCAATTACAGCATTCACCAAAATAGAAGCCTTCTCATAAATTGCTACGGCGACAAGTCCTTCTTCTCCATACATGAAGGTCATGTGTTCATGACCAAATTCACTCTTTAACGTATCACAGTCTTCTTTTGTGTGTACAGATACAAGCTCTGGCTTAAATTCGTTTATGTATGTTCTTACTAAATCTATGTTTCTTCCCGCTGATAACGCAACTAAACTAAATTGTTCGGGATGATTTCGTACAACATCGATTGTTTGTTGTCCAATCGATCCTGTTGCCCCTAACAAACTAATATACTTCAATTCCCATTCCACTCCTAACGACTACTAGACACACGCTTATTTATATCTTTATTACCAAATATGAAATAAATGTAGAATTGGCAAAATAAATATTAAACTATCCATTCGGTCTAAAATTCCACCATGTCCTGGCAGCAGCTTCCCTGCATCCTTTACACCATAATGGCGCTTATAAGCGGATTGAACAAGATCGCCTAATTGACCAAATACAGAGATCATGAGACTCATTAACAACACTTTAACTAATGAATCCTCAAAAGATGTAAATAAATAAAAACCTATCCCAATAATGAGACCGAACACCAAACCGCCGAAAAATCCTTCAATCGTCTTATTCGGACTGATTTCCGGCCACAACTTCCTCTTACCAATCGCTTTACCGACAAAGTAAGCACCTGAGTCCGTTGCCCAAATCGTGAACAATGCATAGAAGATGTATACTAACTTAGCTTCACGCGTCACATACATAAAATAAAAACCGATGCCCACGTATACGATCGCTAATAATAAAAATCCAGCCTCATCAAATGTAAAGCGATTTTTCGACACAACAGAAAAAATTAAAAATAATAGCCCACCGATTAACATGATTTGAGTTTTATCATAGTCATTGTTTGTTAAAAAATTTGTATACTCTTGCGGCAATAATATAATCCACAATAATACATACGAGATAACTGACACAAAGGAAAGTTTGTGCAAATTCTTCATTCTTAATAATTCATATAATCCAATTGTAGCCATTGCATACACTAACAGCAAAAATGGCAACTTCCCAACAATCACAAGCGGAACAAAAATGGCCGCTGCAATGATTGCTGTAATTATTCGTTGCTTCATACCTCTATTAATCCTCACCTTCTAGATTACACGCCACCGTATCTCCGCGCACGCTTTTGATACACTTCAATCGCTTCAAGCAAATGTGTTTCATTAAAATCCGGCCATAATACTTCAGTAAACCATAGTTCCGTATAAGCCAACTGCCATAACATAAAATTACTCAAACGAATTTCACCACTTGTCCGAATTAATAAATCCGGATCTGGCAAAGTGCCTGTCATTAAATAACGAGAAAAGACATCCTCTGAAATGTCACCCTTTAATATACCCTTTTGTGCATCTTTTAAGACATTATTCACGCCCTTTACAATTTCAGCGCGGCTGCCATAATTTAAGGCAAAATTTAAAACTAAGCCATCGTTATCTTTCGTATCATCCATTGCCCTTTGAACCGCGCGCCGAGTATGGGCCGGAAGAGTAGTGAAATCACCAATCATCTCCACTCTTACATTTTCTCGAATCAACTCCGGCAAAAACGAACCTAGAAATTCTTCAGGCAATTTCATCAAGTACTCTACTTCGGTCTTTGGTCGTTTCCAATTCTCTGTAGAAAACGCATAAACGGTTAACGCACTAACCCCTAATTGATTAGCCATTCTCGTAATCTTCCGAACGACTTTCATTCCTTCATGATGACCAGCCACACGAGGAAGTGCTCTTTTTTTGGCCCAACGTCCGTTCCCATCCATAATGATTGCAATATGCTGAGGAACTCCAAACTCTCTTATACGCTGAATTCGATCTGTTAAATCGGAAGAAGCATTCTTCTTAACGAAACGCTTCCATATTGAATACATATTCTAGTCCCCCAATAAATACACTTTATAACCGCAACATCTAGATTATTATACTAAACAAAACGTTAATATGCGAAAAACATTCTTTTTAAAAAGCAAAAGAATTTACTTAATCATATCAAAAAAAGCAAAGAACTCCTATTATTATCATAAAAAAAGACTCATTCCCTAATTAAAAATAGACCCATTACCTCTATTCTTTTCACCCGAAATATGTAACTCCTTCAAATAAAAAGAGCCTTCTCCACCCTCATGTATGCAGCAACATTTCGTAAGATCATAAAAAAGGTTCTTAACCGCTGTTATTGCATAACATGTTTTATGGATTAGGCTCTTTTTCTCAATACACTTATCTAAGAATAAGCATTTACCTCGATTATACAGCTAAAATTTCTTGTTCTTTATCTTTCGTAATATCATCAATTTTGCTAATATGTTGATCCGTCATTTTTTGGATATCATCTGCATACCCACGTAAATCGTCTTCCGTAATTTCACCGTTTTTCTCAAGCTTTTTCAGGTCATCATTTCCATCGCGACGAATGTTACGAATAGCAATTTTCGCTTCTTCCGCTTCCTTCTTCACAACTTTTACAAGCTCTTTACGGCGCTCCTCTGTTAAGGCAGGAATAGCAATCCTAATTAATGAACCATCATTTGTAGGGTTTAATCCTAAATCTGATTTTAAAATCGCTTTTTCAATTTCACCCAAAATAGTTTTATCATACGGTTGAATAACTAAAAGCCTTGCTTCTGGAACTGAAATACCCGCCAATTGGTTAATTGGTGTCGGTGCACCATAATAATCAACGAAAACTTTGTCAAGTAAAGAAGCATTAGCACGGCCCGCACGGATTGTAGCTAATTCTCTTGTATATGCACTAATCGCTTTTTCCATTTTCGTTTTTGCATTTGAAATGACTTGTTTTGGCATCTTATTTCCCCCTTACGATTGTTCCTAAAGTTTCACCTAATACAGCGCGTTTAATATTACCTTTTTCCATGATTGAGAAGACAATTAATGGAATGTCGTTATCCATACAAAGCGATGATGCCGTTGAATCCATAACTTCTAAACCTTCTTTTAGCACATCTAAATAAGAAAGTTCATCATATTTCACAGCATTTGCATTTTTCACTGGGTCAGCATTGTAAACACCATCTACGTTATTCTTCGCCATTAAAATAACATCTGCCTCAATTTCAGCTGCTCTAAGTGCTGCCGTTGTATCAGTAGAGAAGTACGGATTTCCTGTACCTGCTGCAAAAATAACAACTCTTTTCTTTTCCAGATGACGAATCGCTTTTCTGCGAATATAAGGCTCGGCTACTTGTCTCATTTCAATAGACGTTTGGACGCGCGTTTCAATTCCAAGCTGCTCTAAACTATCTTGTAAAGCTAACGAATTCATAACTGTTGCCAGCATTCCCATATAGTCGGCATTCGCACGGTCCATGCCCATTTCACTTCCGATTTTTCCACGCCAAATATTACCGCCTCCAACAACAACGGCTACTTCTACGTCTAAATCCGCTACTTCTTTTACTTGCTCGGCAATAGACTTAATCACTTTAGGATTAATACCAAAGCCATCTTCACCGGCTAATGCTTCACCACTTAACTTTAAAACGACACGTTCATATTTCGCGTTACTCATAAGAACCTCCAACTATGTAATCTTCTTTTGAAAAGCACAACCGGCCCGATCAAAACCAGCCGCTTACGCCTAACATCACGAAAGCATAATCAGCTTAATCATGACGGTTCAAAAATAGGGAACACCATAGTGTCCCCTATTCAATCATTTTTGTTACAATTAGTCTTTTTTCACTTGCGCCATTACTTCTTCAGCGAAGTTATCTTCGCGTTTTTCAATCCCTTCGCCTACTTCGAAACGAATGAATGATTGAATTTTTCCGCCTTTTGATTCAACAAATTGACCTACTTTAACATCTGGATTTTTAACAAATGCTTGTTCATTTACACAGATTTCTTCGTAGAATTTGTTAATACGACCTTCTACCATTTTAGCAACGATTTTTTCTGGTTTACCTTCGTTAAGCGCTTGTTGTGTTAAAACTTCACGCTCACGTTCTAATTCGCTAGAATCCACTTGGTCGCGAGAAACATATTTAGGATTGATTGCTGCGATATGCATAGACACGTCTTTCGCTGCTTCTTCATCAGTTGTTCCTTCAAGAACAGAAAGTACAGAGATACGTCCACCCATGTGAAGGTATGCACCGAAAGCATCGCTATCTGTTTTTGTTACTACTTCGAAACGACGTAAAGATAATTTTTCTCCGATTGTAGCAATTGCAGCATTGATATGATCTGCAACTTTTGCACCATTTTCCATTGTTTGCTCAAGTGCTGCTTCAACAGATTCAGGATTATTAACAAGAATGTGATTTGCAAGCTCTTTTACAAGCGTTTGGAACCCTTCGTTTTTCGCAACGAAGTCTGTTTCAGAGTTCACTTCAAGGATTACTGCTTTGTTTCCTTCAACAAGGATAGAAGTTAATCCTTCCGCTGCAATACGATCACCTTTTTTCGCTGCTTTCGCAATTCCTTTTTCGCGTAGGAAATCAATCGCTTTTTCCATATCTCCATCTGTTTCTACAAGTGCCTTTTTGCAGTCCATCATACCAGCGCCTGTTTTTTCGCGCAATTCTTTAACTAACTGTGCAGTGATTGCCATATTATTACTCCTCCTCAGTACGGATACATTTTATTCAATTTGTTATTATTTTGCCAAAAACTACATAATTTTATGTAGGCGATAATTTTGCAAAAAAAAGGGATAAAAGGCATTATCCTCTTATCACCTTTTTTGTGGCTCAATTAAGCAGTTGTAGTTTCTGTTTCAATTGCTGTTTCTTCGCCTTGCTTAGCTTCTAAAATAGCATCTGCCATTTTACCTGTTAATAACTTAACAGCGCGAATCGCATCGTCATTCGCAGGAATAACTACATCGATTTCGTCTGGATCACAGTTTGTATCAACAATACCAACAAGTGGAATGTTTAATTTATGTGCTTCAGCTACAGCAATACGCTCTTTACGTGGGTCGATAACAAAGATTGCGTCTGGAATAGACTTCATTTCTTTAATACCGCCTAAGAATTTTTCTAAGCGATCCCACTCTTTTTTAAGTTGGATAACTTCTTTTTTAGGAAGTACGTCGAAAACGCCATCTGCTTCCATTTTTTCGATGTCTTTAAGACGTTTAATACGCTTTTGAATTGTTTCAAAGTTTGTTAAAGTTCCACCTAACCAGCGTTGGTTTACATAGAATTGACCTGAACGAATCGCTTCTTCTTTAACTGATTCTTGAGCTTGTTTTTTCGTACCTACGAAAAGAACAGTTCCTCCGTTAGCTGCGATTTCTTTAACGAAGTTGTAAGCTTCTTCAACCTTTTTCACTGTTTTTTGTAAGTCGATGATGTAAATTCCGTTACGCTCCGTGAAGATATATTTCTTCATTTTTGGGTTCCAACGGCGTGTTTGGTGCCCGAAGTGTACACCAGCTTCAAGCAATTGTTTCATTGAAATAACTGACATTATAATTTCCTCCTAAATGGTTTTGTTTTTCCTCCGCTTCGGTCATTTTCCTACAGAAACTGTTATGAACAGCACCATCTGTTTGAATCGCAAAGCGTGTGTATTAACACCATTTCATAATATAGCATACATGTAAAACACAATCAAGCACTATCTATTCATTTAAGTTGAAACTTTAGTAAAAGTTCAATTTCAGTTGTTCCTCGCTTTAAGGATTTTGCAATTTCTTCAACTGATAAACCTTGTTCTAAAAGCACAAGCGCCTGTTCATGAAGAGTTGGTTCTAAGGGGAGAGCCTGCCCATTTAGCGACGTTTGTAACGTATCAGAAAAGCTTGGATGCACACTTTCGTTCCGCTTATCCATCTCCTTCTCTTTCGATTCAGTTGATAGCTCTAAACGATCATTCTTAGGAATCGGCAAATCGAATTCTCTATCCTCTTGTTTAAGTGATGGATTTGTATAAGCAGCTACTGCTTTATGCTTTATCGTATGTACCGCTGCCTCCTCAGACTTTTCAATGACAACGGCAGGTGCCGCATGAGACAACTCTATTTGTTGTTCTTTGTTTCCCTTAGCTTCTGTCAATCCCTTTTGCATAAGCTTCTCTAGCAAAGCTTCGTTTTCTTCTTTCATTTCTATAATATAACCTGTCATTAACTCTTCCATTTCTGCAATAACAGCCTTTTGATTTTTTTCCGCTTGATAAAAACGATTTTGACGTACAAATAAAACAATAATGGCAAATATCGTAAAAATATTCAAAAGAAAGAGTATAAACATGAATAATACTGACATAGAATCCCTCTTAACCAGAATCGTCCATCGCTTGCCCTTGGTAAGGATAAGGCCGACTTTGTCCGGTAGTTTTTTCTCTTTTTCTTTTTATTTTGCTTTAAAAATGGTCCTATTACTCGTGCTTTACACCTTGCATCACATTGCGCAATTTATAAATGGACCTTGAATGAATTTGTGAAATTCTTGAGGTGGATAACCCCATTACTTGGCCGATTTCGGTTAAAGTGAGTTCTTCTTTATAAAAAAGTTGTAGAACAAGCTGCTCCTTCGCATTTAATGTTTCAATCATCCTAGATAATTCTACATACAATTCTTCTTGTAACAAATATTCTTCAGGAAGCCTTGCATGCTCATCTTTTATATGAAAACTAGCACTTTCTTTTTCTTCTTGATCCTGTGGGTGCTCATCTATAGACAACACATTAGCAAAGAAATTTTCATTTAATGCGGCATATACATCATCTTCTGAAATATTCAGCTCTGCAGCAACTTCTGCTGGCGTAACATTCCTCATTAGCTTTTGCTCTAGTTTTTCGATAGTCGCTTCAATTTTTTTTGATTTTTCCCTTGCACTGCGCGGAAGCCAGTCTTCTTTTCTTAAACCATCAAGAATGGCCCCTCGAACGCGAAAAGAAGCATATGTATCAAATTTAAAGTCTCGCTCTGGGTCAAAACGTTCTAACGCATCAAACAACCCCATCATCCCTAAACTTCTTATATCATCACGACTAACATTTTTTGGCAGATTGACAGAGATGCGCTGCACATGATAAGAAACAAGCGGAAGATATTTTTCCACTAATGTATTTCCCGCTTGTGGATCGCGACAGTCAATCCAATTTTTCCAACATAACTGCTCTTCTCCGATAGTCAGCTGAGACATGGGATTCCTCCTAACATCTTTTTAATATAAGGCCAGAGAAAGTTACTTTTTGAAGCTTTTTTCAACTAGCCCTTTACCTAATCCACTGAAAAGTGATTTAATCTATCATTATATATTTCTCATACCTTTATTAACGGTGCGAATAGTAAGTACACAAGTTTTGGGATTAAATTCAATCGTTCGTCCGCTATTCCCCCCGACATCTTCTGCTACAATTGGAATATTTAAATTAGCTAATCCCCTTCGAACAGCCTCTACATTTCTGGGCCCGATTCGCATCATATCTCCACCGGAGAAGAATTGAAACATTTGTGCACCGCCAGCCATTTTTGCTTTTAATACCGAAGCTCTCGCACCCTGTATTACAAGTCGATTGACTAACTCTTTAATCGCTGTGTCAGCAAACTTAGCCGTATTGATGCTGCCAGATTTAGCAAGAGATGAATCCGGTAGCATCACATGGGCTAGTCCAGCTAGTTCTTTCTTTTCATCATAAACAATAACGCCTACACATGAACCTAAACCTGATGTTCGTATCAATGATGGAGATTTAACAATATTCATATCCGCTATTCCAACTTTCACAATATGGGGATCTCTCAGCTCAACCATCTGTCGCCACTCCTAATGAGTTAAAAATAACTTCAAAAGAATCTGGATCAGGTAATAAAAAGAAATGTCCATTCATCGCACCTGATTCATCCCCTTCCTTCTCAAGAACCGTATCAATCACAATCGCATAATCACTTACTTGCGAAAGCTCCAATAACCCAAAGCTAATCGTTGCACCAACCATGTCAATCGTAAGCGATGGTACAGATGGATAGAGATGTAAATTAGTAAAGTCAGACAGCGAAGATAAATAAGAACCGGATAAAATATTTCCTAACTCCTGCAAACAAGACAATGACATTTCTGAGTGGGGGGACTCTGATTCAAAAACGAATGAATCATTCCCAATCATCCGTTGAATAAAATAAGTAGCAGCTGGCAGGGATAGAATAAAGAACATGCTTCCAGTCACATCCCCCTCAAGCCTTAAAAATACGCTCGCAACTACATTTTCCGGACCGCCTGCCAATTCCATCATTTGATCGAAAGAAACAATCCGTACATTAGGAACGCTCATCTCAATTTTTTGATTCAAGATTCCAGAAAGGGCGGTTGCTGCATGAGCTGCTCCAATATTCCCAATCTCTTTCAATACATCGAGATGCAAACTATTAATCTTCTCAATAAAAGACATGTTTTAGCCTTCTTTTCTCATAGATTCTTGAAGTGTATCTAATGAAAGGGTCTTCTCTAGGTTCACCAGGATTAATAACCGTTTATCAATTTTAGCAACACCGCTAATATACTCATCTATACGATGGCCAACCACTTCAGGCTGAGGTTCAATACTAGCAATAGGAATATCCATTACATCATTGGCTGAATCCACGATTAATCCCACTTCCATCCCCTCAATCACTACAATGATAATTCTTGTAGATTCGTTATAAACAACTTCATCAAAACCAAAACGAATTCTTAAATCAATGATTGGCGTAATCACACCTCGTAAATTAATGACACCTTTAATAAATGGCAATGTTTTAGGTACTCTCGTAATATGTAGGAGCTTTTCAATCCCTCTTACACGCTCAACTGGCAAGGCATATTCTTTGTCTTTAATTTGGAATACAATAATCTTCATCTCTTGCTCCGTGGACACTGCTGTCATGCTCTTCTCCTCCTTTTCTTCTAAACTTATGTATGTTTGAACAAAGCTCCATAGCAGGAAATAAAGTTCAACTAATCGGACCTTTACGGACAGTTATCCCCCATCTTCTTTGTTTCTTCATACAGCTTAAAGTTGAGGTCTTACTGCCCGTTAAGTGTGAGAGAAACCTTTTAAGCGTTAATTAATAAGCGCATTACAATCAATAATTAACGCAACTTGTCCATCCCCTAAAATCGTTGCTCCTGAAATCGCAAAAGCCGTGTTTAAATAATCTCCTAACGATTTTAAGACAACCTCAAGTTGGCCAATGAATGAATCTACGACTAAACCAGCCATCTTATCGCCTTTTCTAACAATAACAACCGATAAGAACTCGTCCTCTTTACCGAACTCAGGTACTTCAAAAATATCCTTCAAGAATAGAAGCGGAAGAACTTTTCCTCTAAAATCAATAACTTGCTGATTGTGCGCATTCATAATATCTTCTTTTTTAATAATGGCTGTCTCTATAATAGAAGAAAGTGGAATCGCATATTTTTCTTTTTGAATCTCAACAAGCATGACCGAAATAATGGAAAGTGTGAGCGGAAGCTGAATTAAAAAAACAGAACCTGCCCCTTCTTTAGAATCAATCGTCACATTTCCACCAAGAGACTCAATCGTATTTTTCACTACATCTAAACCAACACCGCGTCCAGATACATCAGAAATTTTTTCAGCAGTGGAGAAACCTGAAGCTAAAATTAATTCATACACTTGCTTATCTGTAAGAGTGGCTGCTGCTTCTTTTGAAAGAATTCCGTTTGCAATAGCTTTATTCAATACACGCTCTCTATTAATTCCTGCTCCATCATCTTCAATTTCGATGAAAACATGGTTTCCACTATGGTACGCTTTCAGAAGAATCTTCCCTTCCTCCGGCTTCCCATTTGCTAAACGCACTTCAGGTCTTTCAATTCCATGATCCATCGCATTTCTCAATAAATGCACGAGCGGGTCACCAATTTCATCAATGACCGTACGATCCAACTCTGTTTCAGCACCAACAATCTGTAAATCTACTTGTTTATTTAAATCACGTGCTAACTGACGAACCATTTTTGGAAACCGGTTAAAAACCGTTTCAACTGGGACCATTCGCATATTTAACACAATGGTTTGCAAGTCACTTGTCACACGTGACATTCTTTCTACAGTTTCATGAAGCTCTTGATTATCTAAATCACGCGAGATTTGGTCTAATCTGCCTCGGTCAATGACTAATTCCTCAAATAAATTCATTAAAATATCTAAGCGTTCAATATTTACCCGAATCGTTTTACTTGAATTGGATTTAACAGGCGCTTGCTTTTTCTCTTCTTTTTTCGTTTGTTCTGTTGCAACTGTTGTCACAACTGGCTCTTGTTCCTCTACAGGAACCGGCGTTCGCAAATGCTCGAAATCAATCGTATGTACTTGAACCCTATCTACTTCAGAAACTTTCATTACTTTCTTCTGAACATCCTCAACAGATTCCTTCGTTACAATTGTGACAGAAAAACTATGATCGAATTGTTCTTCCTCTAGCTGTTCAACCGGTGGATTTGATTTAATAACCTCACCGATTTTCTCTAATACTTCAAACACCATAAACACGCGCGCTGCTTTTAATAAACAATCTTCTCGTAAACTAATCTTTAATTCATAGCTATTAAAACCCTGATCCTGAGACTGCTGCAAAACCGTTAGTTCAAATTCATCGTATTCACTATTCATGATTTCCGGCTCAAGTACAGCACTTGCTGCCGCAACTTCACTAGCTGCTGTTGGGATAAGAGGTTCACCTTTTTCGATAAGAAGTAGTTTTTCCACAACATCCTTCACATCTCGCTTCCCTTCTCCACCTTCTGCAATGGAATAGACCATCGCTTCTAAATCATCAACAGCTAGAAATAATGTATCAAACGTTTCAGGCTGTAATGTAATCTGCTCATTGCGAATAGCATCTAATACATTTTCCATCTTATGTGTCAAATTAGCTAAGTCTTCATACCCCATTGTCGCAGACATCCCTTTTAATGTATGAGCTGCACGGAAAATATCGTTTACAATGGATAAATCATTTGGATTTTTTTCAAGCTCTAATAACTGCTCACTACACATTTGAAGATGTTCTTTACTTTCCTCAATAAATACTTCTAAATACTGATTCATATCCATAAACTCTGCACCTCCTAAGACTCGCAATACTTTACAATTGTTTTGGCGATATTCTCTACATTTTCTACAGTATCTATTAAATGAGTGGCTATAGCTGCCTTTGGCATGCCAAATACAATAGATGTTTCTTGGGACTCTGCAATAGCTTTCACTTGCCCTTTTCTCTTCAATTCAATTAAACCATTTGCCCCATCGCTTCCCATACCGGTCATAATGACAGTTGTTTTCGTAAAATCTATTAGCTCATTCGCCACTGACTCAAACATAACATCTACAGAAGGACGATGACCGTTACGAGGTTCAGATTGTTCCAATACAATCGCTAAACCTGTACCAATCTTTCGCACTTTCAGATGGAACCCACCTGGAGCAATATACGCGGTTCCTTTTTGAATCAACTCACCATCTTCCGCTTCTTTCACATAGATATGACAAAGTGAATCTAAACGTTCTGCTAAAGATTTCGTAAACCCCGGCGGCATATGCTGAACAACTAAAATCGGTGCATTAATGGACTGTGGAAGATTAGTCAATACGGTTTGTAACGCTCTCGGTCCTCCAGTAGAAGTACCAATTAAAACAATTTTTTTACTTCTATAGCCCCTATCTCTTATAGCATTACTCGAAACGATAGATACTTCTGATTCTATTTTACTATATTTCTTACATCCAGATAGATTTCTTTCTATTTCTCCTGCATTTTTTTGTAATTTGTGAACATTTGCCCAGCTCGCAGCAACTACTTTATCTATGATTTCCTGCTTCACCTTATATAAATCTAGTGAAATTGCCCCTGACGGCTTAGCGATAAAATCAAACGCCCCATTTTGCATCGCCATGAGTGTATTTTCCGCTCCCTCTTTCGTTGTACTCGACAACATGACAACAGGCGTCGGACAATCCTTCATAATTTTCTCTAAAGCTTCTAGGCCATTCATAATAGGCATTTCTACATCCAACGTTACAACATCAGGTCGTAACAATTGAATTTTACTAATAGCATCCTGTCCATTTCTTGCACTTCCGACTACTTCGAGCCTGCTATCTTCCGTTAGAAACTCCGCAATTAACTTCCGCATGAACGCTGAATCATCTACAACCAAAACCTTTATTTTTTTCATATCAGCCGCCTACCTTCCAAGAAAATATCGCTTCATATTTTGAAGAAAGTTACTTTTGGGCAACGTCCACTCTTCGTGAAAAGAATGATTGTTATATCTGAGGACAAGATTCATTAAAGCTTTTGAAACGTCTGATCCTGAATCGTACTCAATAAAAGGGACTTGCCTTGATACAGCATTCGATACCGTCCGATTCTCTGGGAGACATCCTAACACAATTGCTTCTTTTCGCAAAAACTTTCGCAGTGCATTTTGAATACGCGTAATCGTCTCCTGTCCCTCTTTTATCGTCAATACGCGATTGCAAACGAGCAGAAATGGCAGTTCTGGGTTAACAGAATGTAAATACTTCATAACGGAGTATGCATCCATAACCGCTGTCGGCTCTGGTGTACAAATGACGATTAACTCATCTACACATAAGAGAAACTTAACTGAGTCCTCCGTAATTCCAGCACCCATATCAAACAAAATGTAATCATACTGATTCAATAATTCATTAAATTCTTCCATAAACCTTGAAAAATTTACTTCACTAAGTGAAAATAAATTCGTTAAGCCTGTACCGCCTGTAATAATTGAGATTTGTTCCGGTCCCGCTGTCATAATATCGACTAGTGAAAGGCCTCGATCAAAAAAATCAACAATGCTGTATGTCGAATGTCTGCCAATTAAAATATCAATATTCCCCATACCAATGTCCATATCAAACAGAAGAACTCTTTTTCCTTTTTTCGCTAAAGCGATGGCGAAATTTAACGAAAAATTCGACTTCCCTACTCCGCCTTTTCCACTAATGACTGCGAGCGTCTTCGCCATAGATTTCTTTTGATAGTCCTCTAATTGCTGACGTAAATTTTCAGCTTGATCTTTCATCATCTTTAACTCCAAATAGTAAGTTCAATATATTAACAGAGGTGGCCTTCATCAAATCATCCGGTACATTTTGCCCATTTGTAATATACGCAGGCGCTAATTGATATTGTTGCATCATATTAATCATTGCTCCATATGTCGCTGTTTCATCCGCTTTCGTAAAAATAATATGTTTCAAAGGGATTGTAGAAAATTGACGATAAATATCTTCCATATCTCTTTGCTTAGACGTTAAGCTGAGCACAAGATACGTTTCCATCTCCTCTGTAAAATCAATAATGTCCCCTAAGTCCTTTACATATTGAGCATTTCGAAAATTCCTTCCTGCCGTATCAATAAATACTAAATCATAGTGTGCAAAACGCTCGGCTGCTCGTTTAAAATCGTCTAAATTATAAGCCACCTCTATCGGCACATTTAAAATTTTTGCATAAGTTTTCAATTGATCAATCGCCGCAATTCGGTAGGTGTCCGTCGTAATAAAGGCCACCTTCTTACGCTCTTTTAATACCGTTTGAGCGGCAACTTTAGCAAGCGTTGTCGTCTTGCCTACTCCAGTTGGACCGACAACATTAATATATTTCTTTTGAAAAGCAAGCTCTTCTTTGGAAATCCATTCAATTTGCTCAGCTAAAGCAGATTTTAGCCAATCCTGCACTTCTTCTTGTGTGACCTCATGTTTCACCGTACGCCACTTCGCAACTAAAACATCCATTACTTGCATACGAATGGATGCAGCAATTCCTTGCTTCACTAAAACAGCATGGGCCGGCTCTAACAGCTCTGGATAGTGAATTTCCGCCATTCCTGTAGAACGTAATCCCTCAATCATTCCTTTTAAATCAGCAATTTCTTTTAACAAATCCGAGTTCGGTGTTTCCAGGTCTTTCTTTATAGGTTCACTTGAAACTGGCTTCGGCAATTGTTCAAGTACCGATGCCGGCTTTACTTTCTTAGGTTTTTGCTTGACAACCATCTGATTGGATTCTGCTGTTGAATCGATAGCCGCTACAACTTCAATACGCCGTTTTTTAAACAAGCCTAAAAATCCGCCAATATATATCGGTTTCGAGCTTAAAATAACCGCATCTGTACCTAATTCTTCACGAACAAATTTCATCGCTTCCGTCATCGATTCCGCTGTATACTTCTTTACCTTCACGCTACATCCACCACCCCTACACTTTGTACTTCAACGCTAGCTTCTAACTCATTATAGGAAATAATCGGCACATTCGGGAAATAACGCTCTGTTAATTGGCGCACATACATCCGAACAGCTGGTGAACAAAGTACAATAGGTTGCTGCTCCATTAAAGCCAACTCTTCTAGTTTAGTTGCAAGCATTTCTAAAATAAGTTGAGAGTTATTTGGGTCTAACGATAAATAGTTCCCATGCTCCGTTTGTTGAACAGCATCGGCAATGATTTTCTCTACCTTTCCAGATACAGTAATAACCTGAAGGCGCTGTTCTCCCCCAACTAACGTATTCGTAATCTGTCTTGCTAAGTTTTGACGTACATATTCGGTGAGCAGGTCCGTATCAGACGACATTTTCCCATAATCCGCAAGTGTTTCGAAGATAATAGGTAAATTTCGAATAGATACTTTTTCTTTTAATAATTTGGCTAACACTTTCTGAACCTCACCAATCGCCAGCGGACTTGGTGTCACTTCTTCGACGAGGATTGGTGCCGTTTCACGCAAATGCTCAATTAACTGTTTCGTCTCTTGACGGCCAAGTAACTCATGAGCATTAGCTTTAATAATTTCTGTTAGATGAGTTGATACAACGCTCGGTGGATCAACAACGGTATACCCCATCATTTCCGCATGTTCTTTCATGTCTTCGGCGATCCATTTAGCTGGCAGCCCAAAGGACGGTTCCACCGTATCAATCCCTTCAATCGAATCATCTTCAATACCCGGGCTCATCGCTAAGTAATGATTTAACAGAAGCTCGCCCCTTGCCATCTCATTTCCTTTAATTTTCAAGCGATACTCATTTGGGTTTAATTGAATATTATCGCGAATCCGCACAACAGGAATGACAAGTCCCATTTCAATGGCAAGCTGCCGGCGAATCATCACGACTCGATCTAATAAATCCCCACCTTGATTTGTATCAGCGAGCGGGATTAATCCATATCCAAATTCAAATTCGATTGGATCGACGCTTAATAAATTGACAACGCTCTCTGGACTTTTCATTTCATCGGTTTCTATTTCTTCTTCAAGCTCTTGTAAATCCTCTTTATCTTGTTTCGGCGCTTTTGCCATCATATAAGCTCCAATTGCTAGCGCAGCAGCAATTGGAATCGTAAACAGATTCGAAATAGGCGTAAATAAACCTAAGCAAAACATAGTACCAGCTGTGACATACAACATTTTCGGATATTGAAACAACTGCGATGTGATATCGGTACTTAAATTACCATTAGACGCAGCCCGTGTCACAACAATCCCGGTTGCTGTTGAAATTAATAAAGCCGGAACTTGGCTGACAATTCCGTCCCCAATCGTTAACATCGAAAAATGTGCCGCTGCATCACCAAACGAATACCCTAACTGCAACATCCCAATCATAATCCCGAAGATTAAGTTGATAATGACGATAATAATTCCAGCAATGGCATCCCCTTTAACGAATTTACTCGCACCGTCCATGGAACCATAAAAGTCTGCTTCACTACTAATTTTTTCACGTCTTACACGTGCTTCTCCCTCTGAAATCATTCCAGCATTTAAATCTGCATCAATCGCCATTTGCTTACCTGGCATTGCATCCAATGTAAAGCGAGCAGCTACTTCTGAAACACGCTCCGAACCTTTTGTAATAACGATAAAGTTAATGATGACTAAAATAATAAAGACGACTAAACCGACAAGCACATTTCCACCCACAACGAACGATCCAAATGTTTCTACAACCCCACCTGCATCACCATGCGTTAAAATTGCACGAGTTGTAGAAACATTCAGTCCTAATCGAAACAACGTCAATAATAAAAGTAGAGTCGGAAAAACAGAAAACTCTAGCGGTTCTTTAATATTCATCGTAATGAGAAGAACCGACAACGCAAGAGAAATATTTATTAATAATAAGATACTTAACAACCATGTTGGTAAAGGAATAATTAACATGACTACAATCATGATAACCGATATAAGAACAACTAAATCTCGCGCTTTCATTTTCTTCTCTCCTAACTAGCTACTTTGAGGCACTATATCTTCCCCTTCGTTTTATAAACGAAGGCAAGTATTTCTGCTATTGCTTTAAAAAACTCTTCGGGTATCGCTTGTCCGACTTCTGTTTGATCATATAAGGCTCGCGCTAACGGGCGATTTTCAACCATTATGACATCATTTTCTTTTGCAATATATTTAATCTTCTGAGCGACAAAATCAACACCTTTTGCTACAACAAGAGGAGCATCTGATTTTTGTTCATCATATTTTAAAGCAATCGCAAAATGTGTTGGATTTGTAATAACCACATCAGCATTTGGTACTTCTTGCATCATACGCTGCATCGCCATTTGCCGTTGCTTTTGCTTAATTTTAGACTTGATGAGCGGGTCCCCTTCAGAATTTTTATGTTCATCTTTAATATCCTGCTTGGACATTCTAATGTTTTTTTCAAAGTCATATTTCTGATATAAATAATCAAGGATTGCAATACAAAACAATGCAACCGCGGCGTATAGTCCCATTTTAATCGTAATATCTGCTAACAAAACAAGCGCATCGCTAACGGGAATATGCGAAAGCACCATTACTTCATCCATACGGTTCCATAACACAAAAAAAGCGATAAAGCCGACAATCGAAATTTTCAAGATAGATTTTAATAACTCCACCATGGCTCGCATAGAGACGATTCGTTTAAATCCTTTAATCGGATCTAATTTTTCTAGTTTAAATTGAATCGTTTCTGTTGAGAACATAAACCCAACTTGCATGATATTCGCGAGCATCCCGGCAATCATAGCGGTAACAAAAACAGGCGCAAGGGTCAAGACCATCATCTTCAATATTTCGTACACCATCACCTGAATATTTTCTTCTGTCACGCTTTCTAACATCATATTTTGCAGAAACTCTCGCATAAGGCCGAAAATCTGTTCATACATGAATGGTCCCGTAATAACAAGCACTCCAAACACCGCGAGTAAATTTATGGCGGTATTCATATCTTGACTTTTAGCTACTTGCCCTTTTTTTCTAGAATCCTGCCTTTTTTTCGGTGTTGCTTTTTCTGTTTTTTCCCCTGCGAAAAATTGCAAGTCCAACCGAAGTTCATTCATCTTACCTGCCTCCGATCAGTTCCATCAAATTTCGCATGGCAATAAGTATCAGTTCAAATAAATTAGTGACAACATGCATCATCGCTCCAATGACAACAAAAAGTACGATAAAACCCGCCACAATTTTGACTGGAATTCCAACAACAAATACATTAAGCTGTGGAACTGTACGCGCCAAAATTCCAAGTGCCACATCCACTAAAAAAACACTTCCTACAACAGGAATCGACATTTGCAAAGCAATCACAAAGGATTGGCTAAACGCCTTTGCTAAATATTCAATAATGGATTCATTTCCAAATGGTACATATACTTGATCAATCGGAATAAATTGATAGCTGTAAAAAATACCGTCAAGCAACAAATGATGACCATTTGTACTTAATAAAAACAATAAAGCAATGGTATATAAATATTGTCCCATTAGCGGACTTTGTGCTCCTGTTTGCGGGTCAATAACATTTGCCATCGCAAACCCCATTTGAAAGTCAATAAATCCCCCAGCAATTTGAATCGCTGACATCATCATATACGCGACAAAGCCAATAAACAGACCGACGAGCACTTCCTTCAAAATCAAAAAGTAATAAGTCAAATCTATCTCCAATACAGGAGCTTCAATCGTGTAATACATAATCCAAGCAAGGAAAAAACCAAATCCGATTCGATGCATCATCGGAAGCGATCGATGCGAGAAGATTGGCAGGACAACAAAAAAGGTAGTTACACGAACAAAGATTAATAAAAAGGCGGGAAAGTAGGGTAGAATTTCTGACATACCCTAACCTACAAAACGATTCAAGTTTCCAAGTATTTCCGCGGTATATGAAATTAAATGGCTAATCATCCACGGTGCTAAAAAAACAATGCCAATAAGAACGGCAACAATCTTTGGAACAAAGGCAAGTGTTTGTTCTTGAATTTGCGTCGTCGCCTGAAAAATACTAATCGCTAAACCAACGCCTAGCGCAATTAATAACAATGGCCCCGATACAATCAAGATCGTATAAATTCCTCGTTCCGCTACATCAATAATAAAATCTGCACTCAACGTTCTTCACCTGCTTAAAAACTTTGTAATAAAGATTTCACTACTAAGTACCATCCATCTACTAGCACAAAGAGAAGAATCTTAAATGGTAATGAAATCATGACCGGCGGTAACATCATCATCCCCATCGACATTAAAACACTGGCAATAATCATATCAATTACAAGAAATGGTATAAAAATCATAAATCCAATTTGAAAAGCCGTCTTCATTTCACTAATCGCAAAAGCAGGTACTAGTGCTGTCAATGGAATATCTTGAATAGACTTTGGCGGGTCCATTTGGGCATAATCAAGAAAAAGCGCAAGGTCCTTTTGTCTCGTATGCTCGCTCATAAATTCTTTAAATGGGATTGACGCTTTCTCATACGCTTCCTCTAACGTAATCTTTTCTTCAAATAGAGGGGTAAGTGCTTGTTTATTCACCTCTTGAAATGTCGGAGCCATAATGAAGAAAGACATAAACATGGCAAGACCAATCAACACTTGAGTCGGCGGCATTTGCTGTGTTGCAAGAGACGTTCGTACAAATCCCAGCACAATAATAATTCTTGTAAAACAAGTCATTAAAATTAAAATACTCGGAGCAAGAGATAAAACTGTCAGCATTAAAAGGAGCTTGACAGAAGTAGAGACATTAGCGGGATTACTAGTATTGAAAAACTCCATAAACTCACTCATTTATCGTCTCTTCCTTTCTGATCAAGCTTATCCATTAGCTGCTTTCGACTTTGTTTCATTTCATCTAACTGATTTTTTAATTCACTTGAAAATGACTCTCGGCTCACCGCTGATTTTGTCCATTTCTTTTTTAACTTCATTACAAAATCAGTGGGCTGCATCATTTGTTCATATTTTTGATTATAGGCTTCTAGTAATTGCCGGCGCTCTTCTTCATCTTCAATTTCTGTTAACAGTTGAATATTTTCGCCGACTCCGACAAGGAGCACGCGCTCTCCCACTTTCACAATTTGAACGGAGCGATTATTGCCTAAGTTTGTGCCACCTAGATTTTCGATAAAATTGGCTTGTTGATACGTCTTTGACTTTTTACTAATGAACCGCAGAACAATATAAAGCAAAGCTACAACAAAAAGCATCGCAAATATCATCCGGAAAAAGTCCGAGAAAGAAAGCCCGACACCGCTAGAGGATGCAGCTTTCCCTTCGGTTGTTGAATCATCTTTCACAGCATTTTCCGCTTTGGATGATTCAGGCTGCTCATACATATCCTTCACTGATTGATCAAGGTTTTCTGCATGAACAGGCATTGTTTGAAAAAAACAAACAATGCCAAGGGCGAACAAAACTTGACATATTTTTTTTACAGAAAACAAGTGAATGACACCCTCTTACTTTATTAGCTTAATGCTTTATTAATGGCTTCTAACACGCGATCTGCCTGAAATGGCTTGACGATAAAATCTTTTGCACCCGCTTGAATCGCATCAATAACCATCGCTTGCTGTCCCATTGCCGAACACATAATTACTTTGGCTTGCGGATTAACTTTTTTAATTTCTTTAAGCGCTGTAATACCATCCATTTCCGGCATTGTAATATCCATTGTTACTAAATCAGGCTGTGTGTCTTGAAACAGTTGTACCGCTTGTGCTCCATCAGCTGCTTCCCCAACAATTTCAAATCCATTTTTCACAAGAATATCCTTAATCATCATTCTCATAAATGCTGCATCATCAACAATTAAAATTTTATGTGCCATATCCTGTATACCCCCTGAAATTATCTTAATTTTTGTAGTCGATCGTTTTGACTGACAATGTCTGTCACACGAACACCAAAGTTTTCATCAATAACAACCACTTCACCTTTGGCAATTAGGCGGCTGTTCACAAGAATATCAACCGGTTCCCCGGCTAATTTATCCAGCTCAATAATTGAACCAGATGCTAATTCCAAAATGTCTTTAACCGATTGTTTAGTTCGACCTAATTCAACGGTTACTTGAAGCGGAATATCCATTAACATATTTAAATTTTTTGCTTCTGCCTCTTGAAGCTGATATGGCTGAAAGCTTGTAAAGTTTGCTGGTTGAACATTCACTGGTTGACTTGGCACCGCTGTACCTGCACCAAAATACTGCGGGGAACTCGCCATTTGTACTGGTTGCTGCATTTGATAAGCTGGTTGAGCTTGCTGAACCTGTTGAATTGGTTGTTCATATACTGGCTGCTGCACTGCTGCTGCTTGTTCAGCCGCTTGAGAGACTTGAACTTGCGGCGGCTGGACTTGAGCCGGTGCTGGCAGCTCAGGGTCTAGACCTGTCCCCCCCATCAGTTCATCGACTAGCCCTTTTGCAAAAGGCAGCGGTAAAAGCTGCATAATATTAGAATCAATTAGCTCACCGACACGTAATCGAAACGAAATTTTGACGAGCGGGTCTTCATTAGGAATCGACTTTTCCCCTTCCCCGTTGACCATATCAAGTAAGTCAATGCTTGGCGGTGAAATATCAACTCTCTTACTAAAAATGGTCGACATCGAAGTAGCTGCTGAACCCATCATTTGGTTCATCGCCTCTTGTACAGCACTTAATTGAATTTCTCCAAGATCACTACTTGGGTTTAACCCATTACCACCCAGCATTAAATCTGCAATAATTGCAGCATCACTTTGTTTAATGACTAGAACATTAACCCCAGAAAATCCTTCCGTATACTCCACTTGAATCGTCACATATGGATGTGGAAACTCAGCAGCTAATTTACTTTTTTCAATTAATGTAACAGTCGGTGTTGTAATATCTACCTTTTGATTTAATAAAGTGGATAGAGCGGTTGCTGAACTTCCAAAAGAAATATTTCCAACTTCACCAAGTGCATCCTGTTCCATCGACGATAAATAATCTTCTACGTTAAGGGGAGATCTCACCTCACTTACGTCATCCTCTGTATCACCTCTTAACAGAGCATCAATCTCATCTTGAGAAAGCATCTCATCACTTACCATCTTCGTCTCCCCCCTTCAAAATATCAAGAATCTGAATGGCTAGCTTTTTGCCTACCTTACCTGGTTGTCCGTAGAATTTCGGTACATCCCCGATCTTCACAGTTAAAGGTGCATCAATCGGTTGATTTAACTCAATCACATCGCCAACATCTAGCTGTAGAAAATCATGAATTGTAATGCTCGTTTCTCCTAATTCCGCAGCAATACTCATATCTGAATGCGTAATTCTTTTTTCAAGCATCGCCATTTCTTCTGGACTTCGTTCTTTTTGTGACGCCTGCATCCAATAATGCGCCGATAAATTCGGTATAATTGGCTCTAATACAACATGCGGAATACACATATTAATCATGCCCGTTGTATCCCCTACTTGAATATTTAACGAAATAACAATCACCGTATCATTAGGTGAGACAAGTTGTAAAAACTGAGGATTCACTTCAAAATCTGCCATGATCGGATCAATATCAACGATTGTAGACCATGCCTCCTGCAAATTCTCAAATGCCTTTTCAAATAAACTCGTCATAATTTTCGTTTCAATTTCCGTTAAATTGTCGACCTTATTCACGCTTTCGCCTCGCCCGCCAAGCACGCGATCCATCATCGCATAAGCAATATTCGGGTTGACTTCTAGAATAATACGCCCGTCTAACGGCGGCACTTCATAGACATTTAAAATCGTCATTTTCGGAATCGAGCGAACAAATTCTTCATACGGGAGTTGGTCAACAGACGCCACCGCTATATGAATATACGTTCGAAGCTGTGCTGAAAAGTACGTCGTCAGTAATCTCGCGAAATTTTCATGAATTCGTGTTAAACTTCGAATTTGGTCTTTTGAGAAGCGAAGCGCTCGTTTAAAGTCGTAAACTTTCACTCTTTTCTCAACTTCTTCTTTTTTCAGCTCCTCAGCATCCATTTCTCCTGTAGAAAGTGCTGAAAGCAAAGCATCAATTTCACTTTGTGACAATATTTCACCAGACAATCGCCATCACCTCCAAAACTGCTCACTTGAGCGTTTGCCCAAAAGATTTCTTATTGAAGGATTGAGGAGGTGATATACACCTGTTCAACTTGTCCTTCTTGCATTAATTCATTTAACTCTTTCTTAATGACTTCCTGCAGCTTTTCTTTCCCTGCTTTCCCGGCTAGTTCATTCGTCTTTACTTCTGACAATTCCGTAATAATAATATTCTTCGCTTGGAAATTTCGCTTTTCTAACTCTTCTTTTGCTTTTTTTCCATCGGTTTGAATTGTAAACGAAATTTTAATATAGTCATTGTCAGCAAGATTTGTAGTAATCTCTGGAATTTCAACAGATGCCTCCACAATTTCATCAATGGATGGTTCTCCATTTGCCACACCCGCATCATTCATCTTATTAATCACCACAACCGCCAATACACCTAACAGAGAAATAGCAACAAGCATAATTAACATAATCGTTAATACTTTATTCTTCATAACCTATACCCTCCACGTCGTGACGAAGTCCAAGAACATTCACAGCACGGTAAAATTGAATAATAGCTTGTGTGATTTCTTCTTCCTTCTCGCGTACAACAATCTTCTTCCCCGTCGTAAACGTAATCGTCGTATCTGGCAACGATTCAATTGCTTCTATATATAAGGCGTTTACCGTAAAACTTCTACCATTCAATCGGGTTACTTTAATAATGATGATTGGAGCCAAAGAACCGTAACTCTTAAGCTCCATCCCTCCCTTAACTTATCGTTTTAAATTAACGAGCTCTTGCAGGATTTCATCGGATGTTGTGATAATACGAGTGTTGGATTGGAACGCACGCTGCGCTACGATCATTTCTGTGAATTCTTCTGATAAGTCAACGTTGGACATTTCAAGAGAACCTGAACGAAGCGTTCCACGCCCATTTCCAGCAACACCAATATCTGCTGTACCCGAGTTAATTGACTCCTGAAATGTATTCCCTGCTGCTTTTGTTAACCCAGATGAGTTGCTGAATTTCGCGATGGCTAATTGACCAAGCGTTTTGACTAAACCGTTTGAATACACGCCATTGATTTCCCCAGAAGATCCAAAATTAAAGCTTTCTAATTTCCCTTCAGTATAACCATTAGGCTGAACTAAAGCTGTCGTTGTACCTTTATTTTGAGTTAACTCAGAAAAGTCTAACTTTAATTTTATTGTTAATTTACTTTCATCTACTGCAGTAGTGGATGTATCGTCTTCTCTACCCGTACTAATTTCTGTTAAATCTTTCGTCTTAGTTGCATCTGTTATTTTTCCATTCGTATCAAAAGCTATAGAATGAACTTTATTGGCAGTAACTTTTGGATCATCTGGATTTTGATTTATGAAAATATCCCAATTATTACTAGATGTTTTTTTAAAATAAACAGTTGTTGCATGAGGAATTCCTTTCTCATCAACTACTTTTATTTGTTGAGTAAATACAGAACCATCTACCGAATCTGATGATAAATTTTCTGTAAAATTAATTTCGTTTGTTGCAGTCGCAGGGAGTAGTGCATTTACGTTAACGGCCACATCGCCATATTCATTAGATACATTTCCTTCTTCATCAACTTTATACGCTTGTACTTTCAAACCATCCGAGTTAACAAGTGTTCCGTTATCATCTAAATAGAAGTTTCCAGCACGTGTATAAAACTCAGCGTCACCGCTTTTGACAACAAAGTAGCCGTCTCCTGAAATGGCAACGTCTAGGTCACGATTCGTATTTTGTAAGCTCGACTGCGTATGAATCGTATCAATCGTTGCAATTGTGGAGCCTAGACCGACTTGCTTAGCATTTGTTCCCCCTTTATTAGCTGTCGCTGCACTTGCCCCAGAAATCGTTTGGTTCATCGTGTCGCTAAAGGTAACACGACTTTTTTTGAAACCATATGTATTGACGTTGGCGACGTTATTCCCGATAACATCTAGTTTTGTTTGCATATTTTTCAATCCACTAATACCAGAGTACATTGAACGAAGCATCTTTTCATTTCCCCTTTCGATTATTGACTGCTTCTGTCCATGCGCAGTCGAGGCTCCCTTATAGCAAGGTCCAGCCTATTCATCTAACAAAATCGTATCGTTAATATTCGTGAAAATTTGGGTGCCAGCTTCCTCATGATCCATGATGGTAATAACAGTGTTGTTTTTCGCACTAATGACAAGTGCTGCCTCATCCATTACGACAAGTGCTTCAGTCACACCCATTTTCCTCGCTTCTTGAAATTCTGTTTCAATCTCAATGTTTCGTTAATTCATTCGCAACTGTGCGTGTTTACTAATCGCAAGCTTGCTGTTTGCCGATTCAATGGCTGTTTGAAAATGTTGTTTATCGGAAGAGGTTGTGTTGTAATTGGTCGAAAACCTGATTGTTTCATCACAATCTCCTTTACTTACTCGCAATTTTAATTAATTGATCGCCTGTAAGTTTTGTCCCTTTTTCATCATCAACTTCATAGAGAAGCTTGCCATTACTCATTAACACAGATTGAACAAGTGCCGAAACTTCCTTGCCGTCTTCATCTTTCCAAGTCACTTGCTTACCAATTAATTCACTGCCTGTAACAAGACTATTAGATGAAGAAGCGCTATGTACTTCTGATATATTCCCCGGCTCTAGTTTCTTGCCATCTTCAAGCAGGAAATATACGTTATCTCCTTTATACTGAACAGATTGGATGACTCCCGTTCCTTCTGTAACCGTTGCTTCTTCACTATTTTCACTTTCTTCAAGCGAGTGCCATTTAATTTCCTTACCGACAAATGTACTATAATTAAGCAAGTCATTTTGCTTATTATTTTCAATCAATGTATCAATCTTTGAACCGATATTAATCATTTGTTCCATTGTCGAGAACGTGGCCATTTGCGCAATAAATTCACTGTTATCCATTGGACTACTTGGGTCTTGATTTTGCAGTTGGGTAATAAATAGCTTTAAGAAATCATCTTTTCCGAGATTATCTCCCGCTTTTCTTTCTTTCACATTATTGGATAGTAAAAGTGATGTATCAATTGTTGTCATCATTCTTCACCTATACTTCTATATTTAATAAGGCTTCTGCAAAGCTATCAGTAAAATCGTTTTCTGCATCGTGCTTACTTTCATTTTGCTGCAATTGCTGCCCTTGTTGTTTATTCGCATCAGGATCTCGCTGTGTAAAGCGTTCAGAGTTAAGAGTGCTCATTTGCTGAGAAATCTCAATTTTCTCCACTTGAATACTTTGATTTGTGAAAGCTTGCTTTAAGCCTTGCAATTGACGATCGAGCAGTTCTTTTGCTTGAGCCGTTGTCGCTAAGATTTTCGCTGCCATCGTTCCTTCTTTTTGAATCAATTCTATTCGAAGTGAACCTAAATGCTCTGGGTTTAAGCGAATGAGCAATTTTTGGACGCCATTTGCTTTTGAGAAATTCGCTTTACTTAAAATATTTTCAAAAGATTTAACGAATTGCTCAGCATCAACAGCCTGACCATTCTTACTCGTATTTAAGACAAACTGTTCAAGCTTCGTCATTTGAAAGGGTAAGGAAGAACTTTGCGTATTCGCTTCTGCTGTTTTTAATGTTAAACCATTACTAACCGTTTCTTCAGAGCTTTCACCATCCGAAGTAACGAATCGGACATATGCCTGCTTTACAACATCCAAAGACTTATTTGTGCCGTTTTCTAATACAGCCGCAAAAGATGTATCTGCCGCCGCTTTAGGCGACTCCGTACTTAACCATTTTTGCAGCTTGCCCGAAATCGATTCTAGCAGATCTTTGATTTCTTTTGACATCTCAGCTTGATCTTGAGTTAAGTCTTGATATGAGGCTACTAACTCTTGAAGTTTAGCAAGCTTCAACAAGTTTGCTGTACCATTTAAATCAAGACTAGCTAAACCTTTCATATCTAAAGAGTCCAATTGGTTTAATGCAGCGTATATGTCTGGTAAGATTTCGTTTAGTATCTCTTTCATGTCTTGAGCTTCTGCTGGCATTTCAGAACGTTCATTTATCTGTACAATACTCGCTAGAAACTCCTTCACCGCAGTTTCATCCTCACTGTTTAACTTCAATAACAATTGCAATAATGAATCATTATTATCTAAATTTTCATTAAGCAATAATTCAGTTCCTACTTCACTACCGCCCTCTAATTCTGCTAAACTATCGATTCCTAAAAAATGAAGTACATCCTCAATAATAGCGATTTGATCGGCCGAAAGAATTTCCTGTCCAAGCTCAGGTTCCTCTGCTATCAGTCCCGTCGACAGCGCACTTTCTAACACCGCTCCAAATTTGCCTGTTGAACTAGATGTAGACGTTTGAGTTGTTGATAGCGTTGGATGGTTAACGGCCGGCAGCATCGCTAACATAGCTGGATTCATCTTCTCTTTCACCTCCTTTGATCAAGACTGTGATTGTAATTTTTTCGTTAGGCGGGCAGCATCTTCAGGAGCCATTTGTTCTAATACTTTGGCTAGAGTCGCTGGTTTCAAATTAGTGAGAATCTGGATAGCATCATCGTCACTCATTTGTGTAATAATCGGCGCCGCTTTTTTAGCTGACATCGTTTCATACGTTTTCACAATTTCTTTAGCTTCTACATCACTCGTTGTTTGAGCTTGCTTTAATTCATTGATTTCTTTTTGAAGTTGTTCTTTTTCGGCCTCTACCTTTTGAAGGTTTTTATCACGACTATCAATGATGCTCTCTAGAGACTGAATTTCTGCCTCTTTGTCTTTAATCTCTGCTTCAAGGTCAACAATTTTTTGATCATAGTCTGCAGTTGTTTGTTCTGTTTGTTTTTCATCATTTTGAAAAACTTGTGTAGAAATCTTATCTGAAATCTCCTTCGTTTTTTCAAACACATTTACACCATAGTAAGTCATGACGATGATTGTAACCAAAATGGCAAAGATGACAGGAATGACGATAGCAAATAGAAACCATTGAATTTTCCCCGATTTCTTTTCTTCTAATTCAACGTCTTCAATGTTTTGTTTAGCTTTTCGAGCCATTTTAGTCCCCCCTATCCCTTGCTTAAAAACTGCTGGATAGAAATCTCATCCATCTGTTTATTTTCAGCTTCCTTCACAACCTCTAGGAATTTTTGAAAATCTTTTTCTTTTATTTTTTCATATTTTTTCACTTCGATGTTTTTTTCCTTCAATCTTTCTTGTTGAAGATTCATCCTATAGCGTGCTTGAATAACATCTTTTTGACATTGCTCGATTAACTTCTCTAAATTCCCCATAAAAAGCTGGTTGTGACGAATTTCTTGGACAGAAAGACCTGAAGTCAACTTTACTTGCTGATAATCAAGCAATTCTTCTTTTTTCTTCAACAATTTATAAAGCTTCTCAGCCACCTGTTCAAAGTTTTTCAGTGCTTCATTATACGCCGCACGCGCATCGCTTTTTTCCTTTTCCTTGATGGTTAATATCTTTTCAAATTTATATTGGTAGATCATTTTCATTCACCTTTTCCCATCAACTGTATAAGGTTGCCAATACTTTCTTCCTTTGTCGCTTTTTCATGCGTCCCTTGCTTTAAAAAAGATAAAATAGCAGGATAGCGTTTAATCGACTCATCAATTGTCTTCGAAGAACCTCGTTTATACGCTCCAATATTAATTAAATCTTCTGATTCTAAATACGTTGCTAAATTCGCTCGTAATTGCTCAGCTGCCTTCTTATGCTCGGTACCAACGATATTATTCATAACACGACTCACACTCTTCAATACGTTAAGTGCTGGAAACTGACCTTTGTTTGCTAGCTGTCTGTCCAATACAAAGTGCCCATCAAGTATCCCGCGCACGGCATCCGCAATCGGCTCATTCATGTCATCCCCATCAACAAGCACCGTATAAAAAGCAGTAATCGTTCCAAGTTGATTCGTACCCGTTCTTTCTAAAAGACGCGGCAGTATTGCAAAGACAGATGGTGTATATCCCTTTGTTGTCGGCGGTTCGCCCACTGCTAGGCCAATCTCACGCTGAGCCATTGCCACCCGAGTAACAGAGTCCATCATTAACATGACATCCAAGCCTTTATCGCGGAAATACTCAGCAATCGCTGTTGCAGCAAGTGCCCCCTTAATACGCATTAATGCTGGTTGATCACTTGTTGCTACAACAACGATAGACCGTGCTAAGCCTTCTGGACCTAAGTCTTTTTCGATAAACTCACGCACCTCTCGACCACGCTCTCCAATTAACGCAATGACATTTAAATCAGCAGTGGTGTTTCTCGCTACCATCCCAAGAAGCGTACTTTTCCCAACACCGCTCCCTGCAAAGATTCCTACACGCTGCCCTTTCCCAACGGTTAGCAAACTATCAATCATACGAACTCCTACATCGATTGGCTCAGAGATAGGTGGGCGCTTCATCGGGTTCGGTGGATCTTGATCAATCGCTACAGAAGCAAGTCCTTTCGGAAGAAGTGAGCTATCAATCGGCTGTCCAAGCGGATCCACAACTTTCCCGATTAAACCGCTGCCCACTTTAATTTCTAATGTACGGCCGCATCCTTCTACAATTGCTCCTGGAGAAATATCATTGACGGCTGTAAACGGCATAAGAATGACCATTTCATCACGGAAACCGACAACTTCTGCTAAAATTCTCTTTTTATGTTGACGAACACCGGTATGAATGTAGCAAATATCCCCAATCGAACTTTCAGGACCTTGAGATTCAATCATTAACCCTACAACCCGTTTTACACGGCCATAGTGCTTAAAAGTATCAAGTTCATCAATTATCGGTATCAGGTCAATCGCTTTCATCATGATTCCCCTTCTAATAATTTCATCAGTTTATCTTTCATTTCTCGAAGTTGACTATCGACACTTGCATCGATTCTTCCACTTTCAGATTCAATGATACAGCTGCTTTCTGCCAATTCATCATTCGGATAGACGTATAAATCCGTATTCTTCGGAAAGATTGCTTCAAGCTCCTCTTTATGAGAAAGAATGAACGGATACTGACTCGGATGTATATGAAGTTGCACTTCGCGATTCTCCCTCGCCTCTTTAATTGCCCGTTTCACCATCGAGAAAAAAGCCTCTTCATTCTCCTTTAATTCATATCCAATAATTTTACCGGCCACTTTCATCGCAAGTTCTAAAATAACAGGCTCTGCTGCTTCAATTTGTTTGCTGTATTCTTGTTTAGACAGCTCTACAATTTCCTTGGCATAAGCGATTGTTTCAGCCCTCTCCCTATATCCTTTTTGCACCCCGTCCTCTATTCCTTGCTGATAGCCCTCTTTTTGAGCTTGCTCCATGTACATCGGTCTTTCTTCTTGTTCCCAATAAACCCTTGCTTGCTCGATCTCGTTCTTAATCGCGACTGCTTGTTCATTTGCTTGTTGAACTAGCCATTCAGCTTGTCGTTCAGCTTGTTCTAACAATTCATGCAGCATTGTTTCATCGATTACCGCCGCCTGTTCTTCATGTTCTGAATGAATGACAGGAAACGGGCGGATTTTAATCGTTTTTCCAACTTGTTCTTTCGCTTGAGAGGATTTAATAATCCTAGACAATAATATCATCTCCTCCGCCACGAGCGATGACGACCTCACCTGCTTCTTCCAGGCGGCGAATAACAGCAACAATACGGGATTGTGCTTCTTCGACATCCCGTAATCTTACAGGCCCCATATACTCCATTTCTTCCTGGAACGTTTCCACCATTCGTTTAGACATATTACGGAATACAATTTCTTTTACTTCTTCACTCGCCACTTTAAGAGCAAGCTTTAAATCTTCATTATCAGATTCACGAATAACACGTTGAATCGCTCTTCCATCCAACGTAACAATATCTTCGAAAACAAACATGCGTTTCTTAATTTCCTCAGCCAATTCAGGATCTTGAATTTCAAGTGCATCGAGAATCGTTCGTTCCGTAGCACGATCCACACCGTTTAAGACATCCACAACCGCTTCAACACCGCCTGTTTGCGTATAATCTTGCGTCACAGTAGCCGATAGTTTTCTCTCCAGAATTTGTTCTACTTCGTTAATAATCTCTGGTGATGTACTATCCATTAAAGCGATTCGTTTAGCAACATCTGCTTGCATTTCTTGTGGCAGCTCCGATAAGATTTGACCCGCTTGTGTCGATTCTAGATACGATAGAATTAAAGCAATTGTTTGTGGATGCTCATTTTGAATAAAATTTAAAATTTGCCCAGGTTCAGCTTTTCGAGCAAAATCAAACGGACGTACTTGCAGTGAAGAAGTAAGACGATTTATAATCGCTGCTGCTTGATCTTCTCCTAACGCTTTCTCAAGCACTTGTTTCGCATAACCAATCCCGCCTTGAGAAATATAATCTTGCGCCAAGGCAATATTATGAAACTCTTCTAATACTTCTTCTTTTTCCTTTGAATCTACTTTTCTTACACCAGAGATTTCAAGAGTCAGCCTTTCAATTTCCTCTTCAGAAAGATGTTTATAGACCGATGCAGAAACATCCGGACCTAAGGAAATCAGCAGGATGGCTGCTTTTTGTTTTCCTGTCAATTCACCTTTTTTCTTCTTTCCTGTCATCTGCATCGCCTCCTAGTCTTCCTCTATCCAACTTCTTAATAATTTTGCAAAATCCTCTGGTTTTTCTTTTGCCATTTTCTCCAGCTGCTTGCGTTTAATAGAAGCTTCGGAATCTTGTTCTTCAGATAAATCTGGTATTTCATAAACTGCTTCTTCCAACAATTCTTCTTCTTCGTCTTCCTCTGCCGCCTGTTGTTTTCTTGAACGAATATATAAAATAAGCAGAACGATAATAGCAAGCAATAATACTGCTCCAACAATATAAGCCCATAATGGTAACGCTGAACTTTCTTGAGCATTCGTTACGCCCACTTTTCCATTAAACGGTTGAACAGAAATGGCAATTTTCTCTTCAATTTCTGCATCTGTTAACGCTTCCCCATTCTCATCTTTAGCTACCGTTGTCCGAATAATTGTTCCAAGAATTTTTGTAATATCATCGATGCTATCTTGTGAAAGAGAGGTTGGATCATCCGGTGTAGGCGGCTCTACCATCACTTGGATGCCTAGGTCCTGTACTTTATACGGACTTTCTACTATTTCCTTTTTAATACGGTTTACTTCATTATTAATAGTTTCTTCTACCTTCTCATAGTCTCCAGTCCCATTTGTTCCACCTTGAACATATGTACCTAATGAATCTGCTGTATCTTCACCTTGTGGAATTCCACCTGTTGCAGCTGCGTCACCCGTATAGGTTTCATTAATTCTTTGAGCCGAGATTGCAATCCCTTCCATATTCTCCTCATCAACAGGAGCAACTAAATTTTCTTCACGATTTTCTTGAGTAAAATCAATATCCGTGGAAACTGATACGACTACTTTGTCTCTTCCCATTAATGTTCCAAGCATATTTTGCACTTGTCTTTGAACATCTCGTTCAATTTCTTTTTTAATTTCTTGTTGTGAAGCAAATTTAGTTCCTACAGAATTATTTTCATCTTCTAAGTCAAAATACTCAAAGTTTTGGTTCATAATGACGATATTATTAGTAGGCAGATTAGGAACACTTTTTGACACTAAATGATAGAGAGCATTAATTTGATTTTCTTCAAATTTATAACCTGGCTTTGTTGTTAACACAACGGACGCAGATGCCTCTTCATTCGTATCACTAACAAAAACACCTTGTTCGGGCAATGTAATCATTACGCTAGCATCTTGAACACCATCGATTTTCTTAATAAGACCAGCAATTTCTGATTGCATCGCATCTAGCTTTACAACATTAAACTCATTTTCTGTCATTCCAATCCCGGCATTTTCACCAAAAAAAGAATAATCAATATTTCCTGAACTAGGAATGCCTTCAGCAGCTAACTCTACTTTTAAAGTATCTACACTTTCTTCCGGAACACTAATCGTTGTTCCATCGTTCGAAATTGCATTTTCAATCCCTTTG
The DNA here is from genome assembly GCF_042136355.1 of Peribacillus sp. Hz7. Lineage (NCBI taxonomy): Bacteria > Bacillati > Bacillota > Bacilli > Caryophanales > Bacillaceae > Peribacillus > Peribacillus sp. Hz7. The sequence goes on along the minus strand of NZ_JBHHJV010000001.1, from coordinate 456,047 downwards.
CTATCTAAGTTCTCTTTAATTGAACCCGTCTCTGAAGGAGTCAAATTAGAATATAAAGGAACAAGAGTAGTACGTGTAGCTAAAATCGAAGCAACGACGATGAGGATAACTAGCAAAACTGCTGCACTAATACCAATAATTTTTTGTTTTTTTGTGCGGGTACTCCAGTATTCCGTTATTTTCTCTTTTATTCTCACTAATGAATCATTCATTTTAATCCCCCGGTTAGTCTAATAAATTTATGAAAGGAGGTTTACATTTTCATTCCTCCTAGCACTATATTTTAAAATGAGGTTTTAAAATGAACGTTAAATATTCATTCTCATAATTTCCTGATATGCTTCAACAACTTTATTACGAATCTCTAATGTTGCTGATAATGAAATGCTTGCTTTTTGTGATGCAATCATTACGCTATGTAAGTCTACGTTTTCTCCATTCGCCATTTTATTCGTTAACGAATCAGAATAAAGCTGTGCTTCATTCACTTGATTGATTGATTCCTTCAACGCTGCTCCAAAAGATTGCTGTGCTTCAAATGGTGTTGTTTTCTTTGTATTAGTCACTTCTTGCAAATTGGCCACGTTATTGGCAGCAGAAAGAGTAAGTCCTGCCATTGTCTCATCCCCCTATTCTATTTATTTCCCTATTTCTAGTGCTTTCATCATCATCCCTTTTGAGGCGTTCAACACTGTTACATTCGCCTCATACGAGCGTGTAGCACTCATTAAATCTACCATTTCCCTAAGAGGGTCTACGTTTGGCATTTCAACATATCCTTCTGCATTCGCATCCGGGTGCTCTGGATTATATACAAGTTTAAAAGGCGTTGTCTCATCCTCAACAATTTTAGTTACCTGTACACCAGCCCCCACACCTTTCGTTTGTCCCATAGCTGTATGTAAAAAGTTTGAGAAGCTTTCATTCTCTTTACTTTGAAGAACTACCGCTTTTCTACTATATGGTTGCCATTCACCATCAACATACTGCGATCTAGTCGTTTCAGCATTCGCCATATTAGAAGAAATGACATCCATTCTCAAGCGCTGACTAGTAAGAGCAGAGGCTGTTGTGTTTATGCTGTGAAACATACTCATTATTTACCACCTCTGATTACATTTTGTAATGAACTAAATTTCCCGCTTAGTCGGTCTGTTACTGCATTATAATAAATTTGATTTGTCGCTAAGGCAGTCATTTCTTTATCAATATCAACACTGTTGCCATTATTGTTATACGTTACATTTTGCTGTGTCACAATCGCTGATCCATTGCTTTTTGTACTAAACTCAAAATGCCTTTGATCCGTACGGTAGTTGTCCATAGAGGCCTGCAACGCTTCTTTAAAAGAACTGGTCGTTACATTCTTCGCCTTATAGTTAGGTGTATCTACATTAGCAATGTTTTGCGAAATAACTTTCTGCTTCATACTTGAATAATCTAAAGAATTCTCAAGATTCCTAAAGGTATTTGAAAATAATTCCATACTATTCCTCACCTCTTTCTTATGGCAATTGTATTTTATTTTTGTACTATATCGACCATCTTCTCAGTAATCATTGTAAGACTAATCCGTAAATAAATCATCGAATTTTCACAAAACTAAAGTACTATTTTGTCGATAAATTTTACCTCGAATCCCAAAAAAATGATTTTTTGTTACATATTTCGACAAATAATCCAGTTATTCCGAAAACACATCTCTAATAATAGAAGAAAATCACTCTATGCGCCCGTTACTTTAGAACTATTTTTTTGTCTGGAAATGATTATTTTTTCCCCTTCAATTCATTTCAAAATAACCTCTTTTGAAAATAATAGTTAAAAATCTATAGCTATTAACGATTATACCGTATATTGAAATCAAAAATTATTAAGATTTTTTATACTTTTTAAACATTGATACCTATATCTACTAGAAATATTCACCTATTTTTGATAAAAATCGACAAATGTCTACATTCATCATGACCATCGACCGTCTGCTTCAATCTTACATATCCCGCGCATTATATAAAGCATTTCTACTATTGTAGTAGTTATAACAATATAATTAAAATGATAAAAATCACACTTACGTGACTTTCTCCTCTATTTTCCCAAAAAACGTCACACTAATGTAACAAAACTGTTCTCCATTATAACTTTTCACCCAACACTTAACGAAAAATCAAGCCTGCAGCCTCAAACTTATGAGGAAATAAGGAATATAGACAGGGGATAAATGCTCTACTGTAGCTATAACCTGCTTAGCCTCTCGAGGTCATAAGCTGTCAAAGCTGGACCGCCGCTTTCGTAGAAAATACCCCATGGGTTGTTTAACATCAAAAAAAGAGCCTTGTAATATCCTTACTTAGGACATTACAAGACCCTATTCTCCTGCTGTTTTTCTATTAACTATTTTTTAATTTCTCTAATTCAAGTAAAAATTTATCATTCAATACTTTAATATATGTCCCCTTCATACCTAAAGAGCGAGATTCAATAACCCCAGCGCTTTCTAACTTACGAAGAGCATTTACAATAACGGAACGTGTAATGCCGACACGGTCAGCAATTTTAGATGCTACTAACAGCCCTTCATTCCCTTTTAATTCTTCAAAAATATGCTCAATTGCTTCTAATTCGCTATAAGATAGTGAAGAGATTGCCATTTGTACAACCGCTTTACTGCGAGCCTCTTCTTCAATTTCTTCTGCTTTTTCACGCAAGATTTCCATTCCTACTACCGTTGCACCATATTCCGCTAAAATTAAATCGTCATCTTCAAATTTTTCTTCTAAACGAGCCAGAACTAATGTACCTAAACGCTCACCACCACCGATAATCGGTACAATCGTTGTTAATCCATTAGCGAAGAGATCTTTATTTTCAATAGGGAAAACTGTATACTCACTATCCATAGTCAAATTAGGAGAAGTTTCTTGTATATTAAATAAATTCTTTGTATATTGTTCAGGGAATTGTCTCTCTTCATACATTTTTATTAAGCGTTCATTTTCAATTTTTTGACTAATAGAAATACCTAATAATTTTCCTCGACGACTTACAACGAATACATTCGCGTCAATCACTTCACTTAAACTGTCGGCCATTTCTTTAAAATTCACAGGTTTACCAGCTGCTTTTTGGAGCATTGCATTAATTTTTCTTGTTTTACTTAATAAGTTCATCTTTATTGTTCCTCCCAATAGTGCCTATCCATCTCAATCATTAATTATAAAATAAATTGACTTAAGTCTTTATTACGCGCAATAGAGCCTAACTTCTCTTCTACATATTGCGGTGTTATTGTAATCTTCTCAAGGGTAATCTCCGGTGCTTCAAACGACAAATCTTCTAATAAACGTTCCATGATTGTATGAAGACGTCTTGCCCCGATATTATCCGTATTTTGGTTGACTTCAAACGCTACTTCCGCAATCTTACCAATAGCATCGTCAGAAAATTCAATTTGTATACCTTCTGTTTCCAATAATGCTATATACTGTTTTAATAAAGCATTATCTGGCTCATGTAAAATCCGTACAAAATCATCAACTGTTAGTTTCTGTAACTCAACACGAATTGGAAATCTTCCTTGTAATTCCGGAATCAAATCAGAGGGTTTCGCCATATGAAACGCCCCAGCTGCAATAAATAACACATGATCTGTCTTAACAGATCCATATTTTGTTACAACGGTTGACCCTTCTACAATCGGTAAAATATCCCGTTGAACCCCTTCACGAGAAACATCAGCTGAAGACGAACCGGACTGTTTGCTTGCAATTTTATCAATTTCATCAATAAAAATAATTCCGGTTTGCTCCGCTCGCCTCACAGCATCTTGTGTCACTTCGTCCATATCGATAAGCTTCGCCGCTTCTTCATTCACTAAAACACCGCGCGCCTCACTTACCTTCAGCTTACGCTTTTTCTTCTTCTTCGGCATTAGTCCGCCTAGAACATCTTGCATATTCATGCCCATCTGTTCCATGCCCGAACCTTGTAATAAATCAAACATCGATGCTTGTTGTTCTTCAACCTCTACCGTAATAATTTCGTTTTCTAGTTCCCCTTTGGCTAAGCGGTCCGCAATCAGTTTGCGCTTTTGCTGCAAGCTTACATCCTCAGAATGTGATTCAACCGTTTCTTCTTGCACATGGCTCCCACCAAACAATGCTTCTAATGGATTTTTAAAATTGTTCTGCTTTTTTGTTGATGGAACGAGCAATTCAATTAAACGGCGATTGGCTTGTTCTTCCGCTCGTTCTTTTACGCTCACCATCTTTTCTTCTTTCACAAGACGGACGGATGTCTCCACTAAATCTCGAACCATTGACTCCACATCACGGCCGACATAACCGACTTCTGTAAATTTTGTAGCCTCAATTTTAATAAAAGGAGCTCCAACAAGCTTCGCCATTCGGCGAGCAATTTCCGTTTTCCCAACACCAGTCGGTCCAATCATTAAAATATTTTTCGGAACGACTTCATCACGTAACTGATCAGATAAAAGACTTCTACGATAACGATTGCGAAGGGCAACAGCTACAGCACGCTTTGCCTCTTTTTGACCTACAATATATTGATCCAATTTCTCAACAATTTGTCTCGGTGTTAAAGCAGCTTTCTTTGCCATTTTTGCGCTCCTCCTTTACAGCTCTTCTACAATAATATTTGAATTCGTAAACACACAGATTTCAGCTGCAATGTTTAATGCAGACTCTGCAATGTCTCTCGCCGATAACTGCTCAGCGGAAAACCGCTTTAAAGCTCGCCCTGCAGCCAGAGCATAATTACCGCCAGAACCAATCGCTAAAATTCCATCATCTGGCTCAATCACTTCCCCTGTACCCGAGACAAGTAACAAATGTTTCCGATCCATTACGACTAACATCGCTTCAAGCTTGCGCAAAATATTATCACTGCGCCATTGCTTTGCCATTTCGACAGCCGCACGCTGAAGATTACCATTATATTCTTCAAGCTTCGCCTCAAACATTTCAAATAAAGTAAAAGCATCCGCTACAGATCCAGCAAATCCCGCCAGCACATTACCGTTAAAAATCTTTCTCACTTTTCTCGCTGTATGCTTCATGACGACTGAGTTTCCTAATGTCACTTGACCGTCGCCAGACATCGCACATTGTCCATTATGATGAACAGCAAAAATGGTTGTCATAAGAATACCCCTTTCGAAAAGCGTATTAAGCCCTTGGATGTGTTGAATTATATACTTTTCTAAGCTGCTCTTTTGTTACATGCGTATAAATTTGAGTAGATGAAATTTTGGAATGCCCTAAAAGCTCTTGAACCGTTCTTAAATCCGCTCCATTATTTAATAAATGCGTGGCAAACGAATGCCTTAACATATGAGGATGCAGCTTCCCATTTGCCGCAGCTTTTTTAATGCATTCATTTAACACATAATGAGCTCCTCTAACAGTTAATGGCTCTCCACGATAATTAATAAACAAATAGGAATGAGATGTTCGATAAGAAGACATCGTCTCGGTACGTGCTATATTTATGTAAGTCTGTAAAGCCTCTTTAGCACATTGACCAAACGGTACATATCGATCTTTCTTCCCTTTCCCATGCACTAAAATCGTTTCAAGAGAGAAGTCAATATCTTGTAATTGAATGTTGCAGCATTCACTAATTCGAGTCCCTGTTGCATAAAGGACCTCTAATAAAGCAGCATCCCGCAAGCCCATCGGTGTGTCTTTATTTAAAGCAGAAAACAGCTGATTAATCTCTTCCTCATAAAGAAAACGAGGCAGCTTGTGTTCTTTTTTAGGTAGAGCTAAGAGGGAAAATGGATTTTCCCCCACCATCCCTTCTCGCACTAAAAATTTATAAAAGGTTCGTAAGCAAGATATTTTCCTTGCAACTGTCCGTTTAGATAAATCTCGTTCATATAAAGTTGTTAAAAATAGACGAGCATCAAAATATTCAACCAACGCTAATTGCTGAATGTTCTGTGTCTCTAAGAACAAAAAAAATTCGCCAAGATCTCGTTTGTAATTATCAATTGTATAAGGTGAACAGTTCTTCTCAATTTGTAAATATTCTATAAACAATTGTAACGCTTTTTTCGTATCCACCATACATACACCTCTCAAAGGCTACTAAATCGTATCACACTTACTGACTGCAAGCAAACATTTCACAAACTTTTCATAAAGTTCTGAATTGTTTGTAAAGCGCGATTAGCATGCATTTCATATCGTTCTTTCTTCGACTTAATTCTAACACCAAGGTCTGGGAATAATCCAAAATTAGCATTCATCGGTTGGAATGTTTTTGCATTTGTTGACGTAATATAGTGAGCCATACTTCCAATCGCTGTTTCTTGTGGGAATACAATTGGCTCTTGATCCATCATCATTCGAGCCGCATTCATTCCTGCAACTAATCCTGAAGCAGCCGATTCCACATAACCTTCTACACCCGTCATTTGACCTGCAAAGAAAAGATCATCACGATTTTTAAATTGATACGTTGATTTCAATACTTTTGGTGAATTAATAAACGTATTGCGATGCATAACCCCGTATCGAACAATTTCCACATTTTCAAGACCCGGAATTAATCGAAGGACTTCCTTCTGTGGCCCCCATTTCAAATGTGTTTGAAAGCCTACTAAGTTATATAACGTACCTGCTGCATCATCTTGGCGTAATTGAACAACAGCAAAAGGTCTTTTACCTGTTTTCGGATCTTCTAGTCCAACTGGTTTCATCGGCCCAAACAGCATAGTCTTCTTCCCGCGTGCCGCCATTACTTCAATTGGCATACATCCTTCAAAGAAGATTTCTTTCTCAAACTCTTTTAATGGAACAGTTTCCGCTGTGATTAACGCTTCATGGAAACGATCAAATTCCTCTTCCGTCATCGGACAGTTTAAGTAAGCGGCTTCTCCTTTATCATAACGGGATTTTAAGTACACTTTATTCATATCAATGCTATCTTTTTCAACGATTGGTGCAGCAGCATCATAAAAATATAAATACTCTTCCTCCATAATCTCCTTCAAACTATTCGATAATGCTTGGCTTGTAAGAGGTCCCGTCGCAATGACCGTTGGGCCTTCTGGAATCGTTGTTACCTCTTCATTTACAACGGTTACATTAGGATGATTCTTCACTAAATCTGTCACACGTGCTGCAAATTCATGTCGATCTACTGCAAGAGCTCCGCCAGCAGGAACTGCACACGCATCGGCTGCTGCGATAATAACTGAATTGAGCATGCGCATTTCTTCTTTCAAAACGCCTACCGCATTCGTTAACGCGTTGCCACGCAAAGAGTTAGAGCAGACAAGCTCTGCGAACTTATCAGTATGATGAGCTGGTGTTTGCTTCACTGGACGCATTTCATACAAACGAACTTGAATTCCTCGATTAGCCAGTTGCCACGCAGCTTCACTTCCTGCAAGACCTGCTCCAATCACATTAACTTTTGCTTCTTTCATTTTACGAACCTCCATATAAAGATATGATAAGAAAAGCACAAGGCGCCTTAGTTAATTCCCAATACACGAGGAAACTGGACGCAAAAAACCGTTTGATTAACACTATGATTTAGTACAGCCTGCCTTTAAAAAACACAGCGAGTGCCTCTCTTCTAGACAGGTCATGTTCATTTTATAGTTCAAATAAAATTATGATTTTGATCTACCTTCTCATATATTCACTCACAAATTTTCATTCATTATTTTACGGGAAATAGTGACCTCTATGTGCTTAGATGCGCGACATCCTTTTTTATTCCTAGACCGCAATTAAACATTATATCGTTAAACAAAAGGAATTGTCCACTGCATTGTACATCACCTTCGCTAAATAAAAAAGTTTTTCGATCTATCACTTATAATGCTCTGTTACATAACCTTGTTGGTTTTTGATTCATTTAAGCCAAAATCGTACGAAATAACAAATTCATTCACATAGCCCACAACCAAAAGAATCCCTTTATAATTTCCCTAAAAAGCGAGTGCCTTCTCCATTATCAAACTAATATACACTCATTAGACACCTCTCTTTTTTTAGACAATAAAAGGCCGCAAGCTTACATGATTGCCCTTTCCTCCACTTACTTTTATCTATCCGATCTACACAAAGAAAAGGTGAGCATGGGCTCACCTTTTCTAACCATTTAACTTTGTGGCTCTTCTTTGTAATCACACTCTATACATTGAACTTGCATTCCTTTTTTCAACTTCTTCTCCACTAATATGCCTTCGCATTTTGGACAGCTTCTTGGTAACGGCTTATCCCAGGAAATAAAATCACAGCTTGGATATGTATCACAACCGTAAAAGAGGCGACGTTTTTTACTTTTTCGTTCAATGATGTCGCCTTCCTTACACTTCGGACACTTCACACCAATTTTCTTTACGATTGGCTTCGTATTGCGACAGTCTGGGAAATTGCTGCAAGCCATAAACTTTCCATAACGTCCCATTTTAAAGACCATCTCATGACCACATTCTTCGCAATCTTCGCCTGCTGGTTCATCTTTGATTTCGATTTTCTCCATTTCAGCTTCAGCTTTTGCTAAATCAATGGCAAAGTCTTGATAAAATTCATCAATTACTTTAATCCATTCTATCTGGCCTTCTTCGACACCATCAAATTGCTGCTCCATTTTGGCTGTAAATTCAACATCTAAAATATCTGGGAAAAACTCACGAATAAGCTCTAACACAATTTCTCCAAGCTCCGTTGGCACAAAACGTTTGTTATCGAGCGTTACGTATCCTCGTTTCTGAATCGTATCCAGGGTTGGCGCATACGTTGATGGTCGACCTATTCCAAGCTCCTCTAATGTACGGACAAGCCTTGCCTCTGTATAGCGTGGAGGCGGCTGCGTAAAATGCTGCTTCGGCTCTACATCTTTCGAAAAATAGATGTCGCCTTCCACTACATCTGGCAGTAAATTATTTTTCTCCTCAACGGAATCATCCGTTCCTTCCACGTACACTTTCATAAAACCAGGAAACTTAATTTTCGAGCCATTAGCACGGAATAAAACGGGACCATTTTGAAGATCAACGCTCATCGTATCCATAACCGCTGCAGCCATCTGACTAGCCACAAAACGCTCCCAAATCAATTTATATAAACGGAATTGATCACGAGAAAGAAATTCTTTTACCGAACTCGGTTCACGTAATGTACTCGTTGGTCGCACAGCTTCATGAGCATCTTGCGCATTGGTTTGTTTCTTTTCTTTCCTCTGCTCTGCTTGCATATATTCTTGCCCGTATGTGCTTTCAATATATGTATGCACTTCTTGCTTAGCCACGTCCGAAACTCGGGTAGAATCCGTTCTCATATAAGTAATTAACCCGATGGTTCCTTCTTTACCAAGCTCAATTCCTTCATATAATTGTTGAGCAAGCATCATCGTTTTTTTAGCACGAAAATTTAATTTCCGCGCCGCTTCTTGCTGTAAAGAAGACGTTGTGAAAGGCGCTGCGGGATTACGCTTACGTTCTTTTTTGGTTACACCTGCAATCTTAAACTCACTGCCCTCTAAGTTAGCTAGTACTTTTTTCACATCTTCTTCACTTTTTAATTCTGTTCGCTCACCATTTAAGCTGAAAAAAGCACCTTCGAATTGTTCCTTTCCTTTCACAAAATCCGCTCTAATGCTCCAATATTCTTCCGGAACAAAATCTTTTATTTCTTTTTCGCGATCAATAATCATTCGAACGGCCACAGATTGAACGCGTCCTGCGCTTAGTCCTTTTTTTACTTTTTTCCAAAGCAAAGGACTAATGTTATAGCCCACTAAGCGGTCTAGAACGCGTCTCGCTTGTTGAGCATCGACTAGACTCATATTAATTGGTCTAGGTGATTTAAACGATTCTTTAATGGCATCCTTTGTAATTTCATTAAATACCACACGGCAATCTGAATGAATATCTACATTTAAACTATGGGCTAAATGCCAAGCAATTGCCTCCCCTTCTCTATCGGGGTCAGCTGCGAGGTAAATTTTCTTTGCTTTTTTAGCAGCGGTCTTTAATTCCTTTAATACAGGACCTTTTCCTCGAATTGTTATATATTTAGGCTCATAGTCATGCTCAACATCTACCCCCATTTGACTTTTAGGTAAATCGCGAACATGTCCCATTGAAGCTTTAACTTTATATTTTTTTCCTAAGTAACGCTCTATCGTCTTCGCCTTCGCCGGCGATTCTACTATCACTAAGTAATCTGACATTCAACAAGTCCTCCTCAAAGAGGTAATATAAATCTTCACTATTATTAATCATTCAAAATTCATTTGTCAATATCTCTTTCCATTGTTAACCTCTATCTAGACAAAAAGGGGTTTTGCAAAATTTATAACAATTTTACAAAAATTTCAACCCTTTTTATAAAAATTCCCTGTATAAATTGTATTACTTTTGTACATTCCCCCTAAAATTCCCCTATATAAAAAGCCGGATTACAAGATATTATGAACCACCCTATTGTTTAACAAAGTCGTTTAAAAAAGATTCGCATACTCTTCCTCGATATCTGAAGCGGCTAGCACAAGCTTGGCTCCATCCTGAATTAATTGATTAGTACCTGTAGACTGAGGACTTAAAATATTCCCAGGCAAGGCATAGACATCTCTTCCTTGCTCAAGAGCAGCCTGTGCTGTAATAAGTGTACCACTTCTTTTTCTCGCCTCTATAACAAGCACTCCTCTTGATAAACCGCTAATAATTCGATTGCGCACGGGAAACATCCATGGTTCTGCCCGTCTCATCGGAGGTATTTCTGACAACAAGAGACCTTGTTTCATCATTGTCTCTGCCAATTGTACATTCCTTTTCGGGTAAATGTGCAGCAGCCCCCCTCCTAAAACACCGATGGTTTTTCCTCCTTCATTAAGGGTGGCCATATGAGCAGCAGCATCAATGCCTGCAGCGACTCCACTAATAATAGTAAAGTTCTTCTCAACTAACTTGGGAAGAATAGTCTTTAATGCCCCTAGGCCGTATGTGGTCGGCGTTCTCGTCCCGACGATAGCCAATGTGTTCTGTTCCTTTAATAATTCTTTTCTCCCTTTCATATAAAGCACCCAAGGGGGGTCAAAGATTTGTTGAAGCAAATAAGGATATTCTTCGTCAAACATCGTTAAACACTGAATATGGCACTCTTCGTATCTCCTTAGTTTCTCCATAATAGAAAGCGAATGTAAATCGCGAAAGAACATTTGCAGCTTATTTGAAGGCAGCGGCACGATATCCTTCCATTCAGCATATGACTTTGTAAAAAGAGAAGATAGTAATGGATCGACTTGAACAATAGCTTGAATCGTTTTCCAACCAGCGCCGCGACAATGATGAAGATGGATAAGCTTGTCTTTTGGATTCAAATGAGGACACTCCTTACGGGGGATTTTTGAAGAAAAGTCGACGGCAAGAGCATGCAGTACTTTGCCAAGTTGACTTTTTAATACACTTACGATTTATACCTTAATACAACAACGCCTCTGACTTAAAATAAGCCAAAGGCGGTTTTCCTAATTATTTAACGCACTTTACTAGCTTCATAAAGATCGTTCTCTTTTAAAACGGAAATCAAAGTTTCTCCAATGACAGACGGTGTAGCTGCCACTCGAATCCCGCATTCATTCATTACACGAATTTTTTCATCCGCCGTTCCTTTTCCACCAGCAATAATCGCACCTGCATGCCCCATACGTTTTCCCGGAGGTGCAGTACGACCGCCGATAAAGCCAACAACAGGCTTCTTCATATTAGCCTTCACCCAGCGTGCCGCTTCCTCTTCAGCTGTTCCGCCGATTTCACCAATCATAATAACAGCATGTGTATCCGGATCTTCATTGAAGGCCTTTAATACATCAATAAAATCTGTACCATTGACCGGGTCACCGCCAATCCCAACAGCCGTACTTTGTCCAATGCCTGCATTCGTTAATTGATGCACGGCTTCATAGGTTAATGTACCTGAGCGAGAGACAACGCCTATATGCCCTTTTGTATGAATATAGCCCGGCATAATACCGATTTTACATTCATCCGCTGTAATGACACCTGGACAGTTCGGTCCTATTAATCTCGTCTTTTTGCCTTGTAAATATCGTTTTACTTTTACCATATCTAACACCGGAATATGCTCAGTTATACAAATCACTAAGTCTAGCTCAGCATCAACTGCTTCTAGGATCGCATCTGCCGCAAACGGAGCTGGAACATAGATAACAGAAGCGGTTGCATTCGTTTTGCGCACAGCTTCTGCAACTGTATTATAAACAGGAACCCCTTCGATTTCTGTGCCGCCTTTCCCCGGTGTTACACCCGCTACAATTTTTGTACCATAATCAAGCATCTGACTCGTATGAAACGCGGCTGTTGAGCCTGTAATCCCTTGAACAATAACCTTTGTGTCTTTATTAACAAAAATCGCCATAACATTCCCTCCTCCATTCATTAACCAACTAATGAGACAATTTTTTGCGCACCATCTGCCATCGACTCTGCTGCTGTAATATTCAAGCCGGATTCTCGTAAAATTTGCTTACCTAATTCAACATTTGTACCTTCTAAACGAACAACAAGCGGCACATCGAGACCCAATTCCTTCGCTGCTGCTACTACTCCCGCAGCAATAATGTCACACTTCATAATTCCTCCAAAAATATTAACGAAAATTCCTCTAACCTGGCTATCTGATAAAATAATTTTGAATGCCTCTTTTACCTTTTCTTCCGTCGCACCGCCCCCTACATCAAGGAAGTTAGCCGGATCACCATTATAATGTTTAATAATGTCCATCGTTGCCATCGCGAGTCCTGCACCATTGACCATGCAACCGATATTTCCTTCTAATGAAATGTAACTTAACTGATATTTAGAGGCTTCAATTTCTTTTGCATCTTCTTCATCTAAATCCCGATAAGCCACAACCTCTTTTTGACGATATAAAGCATTGTCATCAAAATTAAACTTGGCATCTAAAGCTAACACCTGATTATCTCCCGTTACAACTAACGGATTAATTTCTACAATTGAACAGTCTTTTTCAATAAACACTCTATATAATCCAAGCATGAACGTTACAGCTTTATTAATCACTTGATCTGGTATATTTATTTGAAAAGCAATCTTTCGTGCCTGATAAGGTACTAATCCAACAACTGGATCGATATATTCTTTAAAAATTTTCTCTGGGTTCTTTTCTGCTACTTCTTCGATGTCTGTGCCGCCTTCTTCAGAAGCCATAAGTACGATACAATCGGAATCACGATCCAAAACAAAGCCGATATAATATTCCTTTTGAATATCGCATCCCTCTTCAATAAGCAATCGTTTTACTTCTTTGCCAGATGGTCCAGTTTGATGCGTTACAAGTGTTTTCCCAAGAAGCTCTTCGGCATATGTACGCACTTCTTTAAGATCTTTTGCTACCTTCACGCCACCGGCTTTTCCACGTCCTCCGGCATGGATTTGAGCCTTGACAACAACGACATCTGTCCCTAGTTCTTTTGCTGCATCAACCGCTTCCTCAACCGTATACGCAACTCGGCCATTCGGCACAGATACCCCGTATTGCTTTAAAATCTCTTTGCCTTGATACTCATGGATATTCATGTTCCCATCCCCCTTATTTCGAGAAAATATTCTCCAAAAAATTCTTCCCGCACAGCTTCTATATCAGTATATAAATAGGCTAATGTATCTCCCTTATAAAACAAGGAATTTAATAGCACTTTTATCATATACTTCCAATTTATTGTATAAAATGTTAAAAATATTGTCTACTATATTCTCTTATTTGGACCAGATAATTAACTAAAATAAAGAAAAAAACATAGCCTAAGCTATGTTTTTACCGAAACATCATTATATCAAAATAGTTTTATCTGTTGCGCGATTCTGCATCTCGATCCATTTTATAAATAAAGGCAAATACCTCAGCCACCGCGCGGTACAATTCATCTGGTATGGTTTCATTAATATCCAATTTCCCTAGAAGCTCAGCTAGTGACGGATCCTTTTGGACAGGAATATTTAGCTCTTTTGCCTTTTCTAAAATGTTCTCTGCTACCTTCCCTTTTCCTTTAGCCAATACTTTGGGAGCCGGGTCTTTTTCAGAATCGTACTTCAAAGCAATAGCTTCTGCTCGTTTATCCTCTATCATATTCGAACATCCACTCCATTGTAGGAACCAGCCACTGGATACGAAGTCGACTGGTTCCTTTTTTCCTTCCCATGTTTCATAAGCGTATTTTCAAATAATACACCAGATAATTTATAATTTAATTGTTCAAGACTGCTTCGTAAGAGACCGATATAAGGACTTGCCATGTTTTCTAATGTCTCACTTTGTTCATTCATGACAACGACTTTAATCACTCGATTTTGAACTTGCATATCAATAACCGTTTCCTTTAATTGTTCAAGATCTAAGTAAAATAAAATTCTACAATAATTTGGATCAATGCCACCTTCTTGTGTTCGACGGCCGCTCCATTGTAAAGTAACATCAGTTTCATATTTCCCTATATTTAATGGTAACGTCAGCAAAACATTTTGAAGCGGCCCATTTTCTTGTGACATAATTTGCTGAGCTGTTAAACGATTCACAATCTGTTCCGCCAGCTCTTTAATAACAGCTGGATGCTGCTGTTCCTGAAGCAGCTTAAGCAGCAGCGGCTTTAACGTCACAAGCTCTTCTTCTAAAGCAGTCGGATTCGCATTTTGTGCATGCACCAGTACATGCTCGAATTGTAGCCCTAATATTTTGACGATGTCCTTCAAGTGAGAATATATGGCTGTTCCTGTCGTCAAATCTGTCATTTGAAACTCTGATGCTAGTACTTGTAAAACTGCTCTTTCATGTGGTAATACTGAGCTCTCAGAGGGATTTTGTGAAAATGATAACAATTGGTTCGCTAAAGCCTCCTTCGAGCTATTTACCTGTGAACGATTTGGATTCAACAAATGTAAAAATGATGTTAGAACAGATTTGCTCTCACTTTCAGTAACTAGCATTTCCACTACGTCCATCGTCAACTTTGGTAAATCAGTTTGCTGAGGATTTATCTTTAAAGGCGCAGCTGAATTGGCAGGCTGCTGAGCAAAATCGGCTGAGCTTACACTCGTTGTCGCTAGCTGTTGTCCTTGTACCAAGTTTGTTAATGGAGCTTTTGGCACTCCTTGTTGCTCAGCCAACCAGTTTGTCACATTTTGAAGATGTACAGTACGATGATCTCCATTTTGTAGCGCTGTTTTATAATCAGCAAGCAGCTGCATCCCTTGCTGCCACTTCATAGCAAGCTCTGTTTTAGCCTGAGGGACACCGCTTATTTGTGAATCTGTAACTAGTTTCGTTAAAAATTCTGCTTCCGAAAACGAAGGAGAAATCAAACCAACTTTCTGAAGTAAACTAAATGCTCCTGCTTTAAGGTCAGGAGCTGCATCTGGACTTGCCCATTGACTTACAAGCTTCAATAAGCCTGTTTCTTGTAGATGTCCTTGTTTCGATAGAACAAGCGACTCTAGTACTTCTTTTAATTGATGCGTTGTCGCTGTGCCAGTAGATGCTGAGGTGAGCTTGCCAAGCAAATCGCCAAGCATATTATGTAGAGATTCTCCTTTAGACTGGGCTAATAGAGCTTTAAAAACATCCTCAACAAAAGGCAATTGTTGAACATACATCGTTTTAATCGTCGCTAAGCCAGATTGAGAAGAGTCTGTTAATTTCAGCCATTGCAGGGCCGTTTGGAACGAATCTTTAGTAATGGGAAACTGATTTCTCATAAGAAACTCAGCAAGTTCTGCTGCCTCCGCATTCGCAGTTATCCCAAGGTGCGCAATCAATTGTTGAGCGGCTGCTTTCATATTCATCGTCTGGGCGGCATGCGGTGTATCTAATACCTTTAACACAGGCTTCCTCTCATTAGATTGAACTTGCAGCCAATAGCGTTCTCCTGCTTGCAAAGGGGCTTCTAAAGTAGCGATAAGTTTTTGATTGCCAATTCGCACTTCGGCTATTTGATTCGGGTAAATTTTATTTACTTTCCCGAAAAAGATTTGTCCAGCTTTAAATGCGAGACCGGAATCTACATTTGTAGATGTATGGACTTGGGCCCCCATCGTTACAAATTGCACACTTCTCATCTCCTTCCATACAATTACCCACGATGAATCATTTCTTTAATAGGCGAAAAGCTTTTTCTATGCCATGGTGTCAGTCCATATCGGGATAGCGCCTCTAAATGTACACTCGTCCCGTACCCCATATTATGTTCAAAACCATATTCGGGATATTGCTTTGCATATTCCTTCATCATGCGATCCCGCGTCACTTTTGCAATAATCGATGCTGCAGAAATAGAAATACTTTTAGCATCTCCTTTAATAATGGAATATTGCGGAATGTTCACTTCAAGCTCCATTGCATCAATTAAAAGATGATCTGGTTGCTCACGTAATTCAGAAATCGCGGTAATCATCGCTTTCTTCGTTGCTTGATAAATATTAATCGCATCAATTTCTTCATTATCAACAATGCCTATTCCGACCGCAATCGCTTCTTGCATAATCGTTTCATAAAACAATTCACGCTTTATTTCGGGTATTTTTTTAGAATCATTGAGTCCCGGCAAATAAAACGTCTCTGGCAACATAACCGCGCTCGCCACAACAGGACCTGCAAGCGGACCTCTCCCTACCTCGTCAATTCCAGCAATAAGCGCAACCCCTTGCTTTCGCAACTCTCGTTCATATTGAGACATAGTGATAAAATGCTGCTTTAATTGCTGCTCTTTTTCAAACGAACGCTCCCATTTCTTCACTAAATTGATAACACCTTTGCGCTCATCCTGCTGACATTGAATGAAAAAATCATCATTCGGATTCGTAATCTCTTGTAATTTCAATGCTATTTCTTTAATACTCATACGTGTGTCCATATTCTCACCTGTTATATTCATTATCGGCTACGCCGCTGTCATTCTACAGCATCTAATTAGAAAAAACACCACCGGTCCTTGATTGATAGATAGTAAGTTTGAACATCTATTAGCTAAGGGTGGCAGGTATAAAATTAGACACCAAAACTTATCAAAAATTGCATGCTGTCTTATTGCACAAAAATACGGAGCGAAAACATCCAGCTCCGTATCCATGAATTATTCTTCTATATCTTCTCGTTCTTCACCAGGTACTTCAAATGTAAGAGGCCCTAATTTTTCGGAACGAATCTCTCGAACAACTAATTCAGCTGTCTTATCATAATCGACAAGACCACCGCCCGCCAAACAGCCACGGAATTTACCAACTGCATCGAAAAGCTCCACGGTTTCTTCTGGAATCTGATCTAAGTTATAGCGCGATTGCAGCCGCCCTGGATATTCTCTTTCTAAAAAGCGAAGACCGTATAGCGATACCTCATGTAAATTTAAAATAGTATCTTTAATAGCTCCTGTTAATGCTAGCTTCAAGCCTACCTCTTGGTCCTCAAACTTCGGCCAAAGAATCCCCGGTGTATCGAGCAGCTCCATTTCCTTACCTACTTTAATCCATTGCTGCGCTTTCGTCACACCTGGTGTATTTCCCGTTTTAGCAATATTTTTCTTCACTAATCGATTGATCAGCGTCGATTTCCCTGCGTTTGGAATACCGACAATCATCGCTCGAATTGCTCGTGGCTGCTTAATACCTTTCGCTCTCATCCGCTCATGCTTTTCTTTTAACAGCTCTTTAGCAGTTGCTGTAAGCTGATTCAAGCCATTACCTGCCTGCGAGTTAATCGCAATAGCTGTTTTTCCTTGTGCTTTAAAATACTCGAGCCACTGCTTTGTTTTCACTGGATCAGCCATATCTGCCTTATTTAATAAAATAATTCTTGGCTTATGTTGAATAATCTCATCAATCATCGGATTTCTTGAAGATGCTGGAATTCTCGCATCTACCAATTCAAATATAATATCAATTAATTTTAACTTTTCCGTTACTTCCCGTCTTGCTTTGGCCATATGGCCAGGGAACCACTGTATTGTCACTAAGAATCAACCTTCCTATTTCTAATGTTTCAACAATCTATTCGACTTTCCTTATATCTTTTATAGGCCAATACACCGTATTTGTCTTACCTAGTATTTTATCATACGAGATGACACCTATATGACGGCTATCCTTGCTTAAACGACGATTATCGCCCATAACGAATAAATAACCTTCTGGTACCGTTTCTTGATTAATTTCTTTAATATCCTTTAATGTAAAAGATTCTGTTAGAGGGCCGCCATCTACTAACTTTGCTTTATATTTATCTAAATAAGGCTCTTGATACGGTTTGCCGTTAATATAGAGCGTATCATGATCATACTCAACTTTGTCACCTGGCAGGCCAATTACACGTTTAATATAATCCTTGCCTTCTGGTGCCTCAAACACAATAATATCGAAGCGTTTCGGTTTGCCTATTACATAAGAAAATTTATTCGCAATAACTCGATCTGTATCCTTCAAAGTCGGCATCATCGAGTAACCATCCACAACAACCGGAGCAAAAAAGAATTGGCGAATGACCGTTGCGATAATAACAGCGACAATAATCGCTTTTATCCACTCTACTAGTTCATTTTTCCCTTTAGCCATGGTCACCATCCTCTTTAAATCAAGCATGTTCATCCATTCATCATTTTACCATCTTACTCATCTGATAGCGAGTAACTCCTGTTACCGAAGAATCTGTTTTTATTAACACATTCTTCTTTAGCCTAGCGATGTTCACTAATGCTGCCGACTAGAGACATGAACATACATTAGGCACTAATCAATATATAAACACTTATACAAAAAAGGAGCCTGATAATCAAGCTCCTTTTTTGTATAATGCTATATAAGTTATAGCCTTTTGAAAACGGCAGTGCGTACACTCTTACTAAAATCGATAAATTAGCGACGAATTTCTTTAATACGTGCTTTTTTACCACGAAGTTCACGTAAGTAGTAAAGTTTCGCACGACGTACTTTACCGTAACGTACTACTTCTAATTTCGCAATTTTTGGTGTGTGAACAGGGAATGTACGTTCAACTCCAACACCGTAAGAAATTTTACGAACTGTGAAAGTTTCGCTCACTCCGCCACCACGACGTTTGATTACAACACCTTCAAATAACTGAATACGTTCGCGAGTTCCCTCAACAACTTTAACGTGTACACGTACTGTGTCACCAGGACGGAACGCAGGAAGATCAGTGCGAATTTGTTCTTGTGTAATTTCTTGAATAAGTTTTTGCATTGATTTCATCTCCTCATGGATGCTCTTGCAAACCTAGCATGTCTACAGCGGAACATCGTTATAAGACTGGACATATTGCCCAAGTCACAAAAATCATTGTACCATATGATGAACTGGAATACAATAGATTCATTGTTCTTTCTGAACCTCAGCTAATAATTTTTTTTCAACTTCTGAAAGAGAATAAGAATCAAGTAAATCCGGGCGGCGTATCCAAGTGCGACGCAACGATTCTTTCATTCTCCATTCTTCAATTTTTTTATGATTACCTGATAATAATGCATCCGGAACCTTCATACCGCGAAAATCAGCCGGTCTTGTATAATGTGGATGTTCAAGAAGTCCCGATGAATAGGAATCAAGCACAGGCGAGGCTTCATTCCCTAATACACCAGGTAAAAGACGGACTACACTATCAATAATGACCATGGCCCCTAGCTCACCGCCTGTCAACACATAATCTCCAAGCGATATTTCATCTGTCACAACATGTTCTCTAATTCGTTCATCATAGCCTTCATAATGTCCACAAACAAAAACAAGATGCTCTTCACGGGCTAGCTCTTCCGCTTTCTTTTGTGTATATCGTTCACCTTGCGGGCAAAGCAGAATTACACGCGGCTTCACCGTCGTCTCTCCTTGAAGAGCCTCCACTGCATCAAATATAGGCTGAGGCTTCAAGACCATCCCTGCACCGCCACCGTATGGATAATCGTCCACCGTATGATGCTTATTGTCAGCATAGTCGCGAAAATTAATAACTCGATAGCTGGCTGCTTGTTTCTCCGCCGCCTTTTTTAAAATCGATGATCCTAAAACACCTTCAAACATTTCCGGAAAAAGAGAGAGCACATCAATCTTCATCAGTCTAATAATCCTTCCATCGGTGTAATAATGACCTTTTTATTTGTAATATCGACCTCTTTCACAATGTGATCGATATAAGGGATTAATACATCTTTCCCTTTAGGACCTTTCACAACCCAAACATCGTTTGCACCCGGTGTTAAAATTTCACGAATGTCACCGACCTCTTCTCCGGTATCGGTATATACGGTACAACCGATAATTTCATGAAAGTAAAATTCCCCTTCATCTAAATCAGTTAACTGAGACTCATTAATCTTTAAAATTCCATCGCGAAACGGCTCGACATCATTTACATTATGATAGCCCTCAAATGTTAGTAAATTAAAATTTTTATGTGTGCGATGTGAAGCAATCGTCAGTTCTAACGGATCCTTATGCTTCTCCCTAAATAAGTAAAGAGTATTGCCGACTTTATAACGCTCGTCTGCAAAGTCCGTTTTCGAAATAACCCGAACTTCACCTCGTATACCATGCGTATTGACAATCTTTCCAACGTTAAACCATCTTTCCATGCTGTCACCTCTACCGAATTTCTGACACAATGCCATCTTTAATGACGATTGTTTTTGTTTTAGTTAGTTCTTCCCAATTCGCTCCAACTTGAACCTCAACCAGACTTTGAACCTCGCGTTCTTTTAACTCGCTCCCAATCGGCAGAATTTCTAATTGCTCCATTTGAAATTCCACCAATTTAATTTTCTCCAAGCGATTGTTAATCTCTTTCTCAAAATGCGACTTAAGAGTTGCTGGTTGCGTATGACGCGTTTTCTCTAGTTTTTTCAATTCAAAACGGAGTTGCTCACTTTCTTTTTGCAACTGCAAGCGCTTCGATTTGTACGCATCAAGGAGCTCATTCTTGCTGGATTCTGTCAACACTTGCGTAACGATAACATTTTGAAGAATTTTCATTCCAGCCCCCCCTATAATATGTAGGATTTTTTCATACTTAAGCAACGATATGTATAAAAGAATATATGTATCTCGTGGTCGCAGCATTAACACTATAATCGTTTATCCTTCCAAATATTATCAAATTTCATTCTATAGTTAAGTATATCGCAAAATAAATGATCGTACAAAAAAAGGAGGGGTATTAGCCCTCCTTATTCGGAAATCTCCAAATAGATTTTCTTTTGCTGTGAGGATCCTGCTGCATAAACTACAGTCCGAATCGCTTTCGCAACACGCCCTTGCTTGCCAATCACTTTGCCCATGTCTTCCTTATGAACCGAAAGAACATAGACGATTCGATCAGCCTCTTCCTTCACCGTTACCACAACCGCATCAGGATGATCAACAAGCGCTGAGACAATCGTTTCAATTAGAGTTTTCATCAACTTAGTTGATTACTTGCTGAATTTTGCATTATGGAATTTTTCCATGATGCCTTCGTTAGAGAAAAGGTTACGAACTGTATCAGATGGTTTAGCACCGTCTTGTAACCATTTAAGAGCTAACTCTTCATTGATTTCTACTTTAGCTGGTTCTGCAACTGGATTGTATGTTCCAATTACTTCGATGTAACGTCCATCACGTGGTGAACGAGAATCAGCTGCTACGATACGATAGAAAGGAGATTTTTTAGCTCCCATACGTTTTAAACGAATTTTTACTGCCATTTTAAATAAACACCTCCGAGTAGTTTCACACAAGATAATATGTTACCAAACACCTTGTATGTTTGTAAAGGTTTTTTTCTTAACAGATAGAAAAAACATTATAATATAGAGCGCTGCGCCCATTTTCTCTATCTAAAAACCATTACATAAATGGGAATTTAAATCCTTTTTTCTTCCCTTTTTGCATATTTGTCATTTGTTTCATCATTTTCTTCATATCTTCAAATTGTTTTAGAAGACGGTTGACCTCTTGAATCGATCTTCCGCTCCCTTTAGCAATTCGTTTACGACGTGAAGCATTAATGATTTCAGGTTGTTCTTTTTCTTGCTTTGTCATAGAACGGATAATTGCTTCGACATGGCCAATTTGCTTATCGTCCACTTGAACATTATCCAATCCTTTAATTTTATTGGCCCCTGGAATCATTTTCAATAAATCATCAAGAGGACCCATATTGCGTACCTGGCCAAGTTGATCAAGGAAATCATCAAAGGTAAAAGTAGCTGTCCGCATCTTCTTCTCTAATTCTTTCGCCTTCTCTTCATCCACATTTGCTTGTGCTTTTTCAATTAACGTTAACACATCGCCCATGCCGAGAATTCTTGAAGCCATTCTTTCTGGGTGAAACGTTTCAATCGCATCCATTTTCTCGCCCATCCCGACAAACTTAATCGGTGTATTCGTTACAGAACGAATGGAAAGCGCAGCTCCGCCTCGTGTATCACCATCGAGCTTCGTTAACACAACGCCCGTTAAACCGAGCTGTTCATTGAAGCTTTGCGCCACATTTACAGCATCTTGCCCTGTCATGGCATCAACAACAAGGAAAATTTCATCAGGCTTTGTGAGCTCTTTAATATCCTTCAGTTCGTCCATTAGCTTTTCATCAACATGGAGACGACCTGCCGTATCAAGTAGCACATAATCATGATGTTCTTCCTTTGCCTTAGCAATAGCCTGCTTCGCAATCTCCACTGGGCTTACTTGATCGCCTAATGAGAAAACAGGCATATCTAATTGCTTACCTAGTGTTTGAAGCTGCTTAATCGCTGCTGGACGATAAATATCTGCCGCAACAAGCAATGGTTGTCGGTTATATTTTTTGCGAAGAAGATTAGCAAGCTTCCCGGTTGTCGTCGTTTTACCCGCCCCTTGAAGACCTACCATCATAATGACAGTTGGGGGTTTTGTTGCAACAGCAATCTTGCTTTGTTCACCGCCCATAAGCTCTGTCAATTCTTCTTTCACTACTTTAATAACCTGTTGACCGGGGGTTAAGCTCTTTAGCACTTCCTGACCTACCGCACGTTCACTCACTCGCTTAATAAAATCCTTAACAACTTTAAAGTTAACATCGGCTTCAAGAAGAGCTAAGCGCACTTCGCGCATCATTTCCTTAACATCCGCCTCGTTTACTTTCCCTTTGCCGCGAATTTTTTGCATCGTGCTTTGCAGTCGGTCGGCCAATCCTTCAAATGCCATTATTGCCGCCTCCTAATCTAACTTCTCAAGCGTTGCAATGGCCTGAGCCAGCTCCTCTTTTGTCACAGATTCGTGCTCAATCAGAGCCTTAAACTCAGCAATCCACTTATTACGCTGTTGAAATTTTTGAAATAACAAAAGCTTTGCTTCATATTCTTCAAGCATCGCTTCTGTTCTTTTTATATTGTCATATACTGCTTGCCTACTGACTTCATATTCTTCAGCAATTTCCCCAAGAGAGTAATCATCTAGATAGTAGAGGGACATGTAGCTCTGTTGCTTTTCGGTTAACAACGATTGATAAAAATCATACAAATAATTAATACGCGTTGTTTTTTCAAGCATGTTAGTCACTCCCTGCTGTTAAGTGAAAACCCTTTACAAGTTTATAGTTTACCTATTGGCTACAGTAATGTCAAGCAATAATCCTTACCACTTTCTAATGTTTACGTCGCTTCGCCTCTAACAGTCGTTTCATTCGCTCTTCACGTTCTGACGAAGACAGCTTTTTATCCATTTGCTTTAGCTGTGATTTTCCGGTTGCTTGCTTCTGTTCCTCTACTTGCATTGATTTATTAGGAGCTCTTTCAACCGTTTGTTTCGCCTGTTTCAAACGCTTCACAGTCGTTTCAGCTTTCGAACGTTCAATAGCTTGCTTTTTCCTCGTAAAGAAAGAACACAACCTTTGCCAGCCAAAACGGCGAATGACAATTTCGACAAAGAACAGCAAAAAGGCTGCACACAATAACCATACACTTATACTCTGTTTGTGCTGGGACATCTCTTTAAGATCTCGAAATGCCGATGCCTCTTTTTTCAATTCTTGCCCACCAGACGCCGCAAGCAGTTCATCTATATATCGTTGATTCAATCCTTGCTGTGCATACTCTTTTGAATACGGAATCGTAAAACCCGTTTGATAAAGGTTTGAAGCCCCCGTTTCATAATCCTGCTGTACACTTAAAAAGTATAAGCCTGATTGATTCGGAACCGTCATTTCGTACTTCCCTGGTGCAACTAATTTCGGATGACTGTCAATCCGGTCGCCTTTTTCAGACACAATGCTTGCAGATAACGGGTGTATATTATTCGTTGCCGCTTGAATAGATAATACGGTCTCATCACCGCTATGATCCATCGTAACCGTATATGGCTCACTCTCATACTTCGGCAATGTTGTCGTAATCATCTGATTTAAAAAGTTCCCCCATTGGTTCCAACGCGGCCAATCACCAGACCATTTTCCCGTTACATCAGAAGTAAACGCGATTGTCGTTCCCATGCCATATTGCCATTCGGCAAGCACGGGGTCCTCTTTACCGCTAATAAGAGGCTCTGTTGCCCGTTCTTTCGCTGTTGTCGCAATATAGGCATTCATTTGCGGCACTCCATCTGCAAAAAGAGAGTTCCAACCAGTTCCCTGTTGTATCGTTGGATAAAACGGGTTGTCTTCAATATACGTTTTCGTTGCCATCACTGTTTCACGTGAGAGAATACTTGGAATGACAGAAGAATCGACGACGTCATAATAACGGCCGGCCCCCCATTGAGCTAACTCTTCTAGAAGCAGCTTATCGGCATCATTTCCAATTGACACAGTGGATAACGTAATATTTTGTTCTTTTCCTTCTTCAATCAACGCTTCATAATCATTTCCGGGTGACTGACCATCCGTTAATAAAATAATATGTTTTCTCTGCAGTTTCTTGTCCTGCAGCTGCTCATAAGCAAGCTCCAATGAACGATAAATTTCGGTACCGCCTCCAGATGCAACGGAACGAATTTGGTCCATCGCCGCTTCCTTTTCCTTTAATGGCCCTGTTTCAACAATTTGCCAAGGTCGATCATCAAAGGCGATAAAACCAAACGTGTCGCCTTCTTCTAATAGCTCCACAGACCTGGCAGCTGCTTCTTTCGCAAGAGATAATTTATTCCCGCTCATGCTGCCTGAACGGTCCATAACAATCACTAAGCCTAATGATGGCATTTCTTTTTTTCCTTTCACATCCATATCGACCGGGAGCAGCTTTTCAATTGGGGTTTTAAAATACCCGCCAAGTCCAAAGCTATTTTCGCCTCCTGTCATCACAAAACCATTGCCGAATTCCTTTACAGATTGCTCAATTAATTGCATTTGGTTTTGCGAAATAGACGTGGCTGATACATTGTTAAACACCACACTTTGATACTGTAAAAACCCCGATAACGTTGTCGGCAATTTTTCTGGTACAATCGTTTCTACATCAAAGCCATTCCCCGATAAAATACTCGATAACGAACTTCGGTTTTCTTCAACAATCAACACTTTTGGCGTACCTTTAACATTTGTAATCGCATGCAGCGTGTTATTTTCAGCATAAGCATCTTCTTTCGCTGCAATTTCTGTTTTATACACATGCATGCCTGTTTCCATTACAATATGCGAAAAGCCGAATACGTTATTCCCTTCCTTGACAGCAACAGATCTTTTGATGATTTCTTTATCATTTAACGAAATGCGAATCGTTGCCTCTTGAGCAATATCGCTTGCTATCGATACCGAAATATCTGCCTTTTCTCCCTGATACAGAGAAGGAGAAACGGATAAATCCGTTAAAGAAACATCTTTTTTGACTGGTACTTGAATCGGCACAACATCCAATTCAACCCCTTTATTATGGAGCAGTTTCACTGTTTCTACTGCATGCCCCATCGTTTCATTTCCATCTGAAAACAACACAATTCGTCCGTTTTCATCATTCGAAATAAAAGAGGAAGCAAAGCGAATACCAGCTTCAATGGACGTCTCGGTTTCATCTACTTCACTACTAAACTGTGAAATTACAGTCTCTTTCTTCGTTACCGCTTGCTCGGCTGCCACATCGCCCCCAAACGAAGCAACAGCAAATGCATCATCAGCTGCTTTCTTATTAACACTCGTCTCAATCCAGGCAAGAATATCTTCTTCTGCATGATCTACACTCGCTGATTGATCCGCTAAAAAGACGACCGTCGTCCCTTTTACCGGCAGTAATAGCTGCGGAATTGTTAATGCAAAAATAAGAAGAAAAAAGACGAGTGAACGAAGCGTTATTATAATTACTTTTTCACTACGGTTCATTGTGAGGCGGCTATTTTTCCAAAAAGAATACATAAGAAACACACACGGAAGGAGTAACAACAGCAAATAAGGATACATTAGTTCAATACCCACGACGGTACACCTCCCACTCTGCCATCAACAAGAGTAATGCGATACAAGCCAGCCAAAACCACAAATGATCCTGAATATTCTCCGTCATCTCTCTTGACTGAGCTTCTTTTGGATTCATTGCAAAGGAAGGAGCTGCTTCTAAGCTTTTTTCCCGTTCATCCAATAACACAGAGAAATAATACGACTGTTCGTCAGCTATACCTTCGTATACCCCTGGTTTAACTGGAGCAATAAAACTTTCTTCGGCAAGATTGATTGTGTATAAATTGTCTCCGTCCTCTGTAAAAACACTTAAATCCATTTGTTTATTCCCTAAGTTCAACCATTTTTCTTCCCCTGGCTGATAATATCCGAGAAAATTCGTTTGCTGTGTCAACCATTGATAACTGTTATATAAAAAGAGCGGAAACCCAGGTTGCAGCGGCCAATCTGTGTCACTTAGTGCAAAATTGAGCGCAATAATTGGATAACCATGATGGGTTCCTTTTTGAATCAGCGGCTGGTCTCCACTTGCCAAAATCGTTTGCCATTCCTGATTAAGTGGACGAAAGGCAGAAGCGATATACACCTTTTTGCTATCAACATGCGTGAATAATGGATCATCCGCTGCTGTTAATGTTTCAGTTACTTTCTGTTTCTTCTTCGCTTCACTTTGAATAAAAAGAAGCGGATACTCGCCTAGCTGCGTAAGACTCACTCCTTCTGCAATGACCATGCCATCACGACCAATTTTAGCAACATCATCGACTTGAATCACTTCAAGACCAAGCGTTTGTAATCCTGCTAGATAAAAAGGATTCACATCACCAACGGCATACACCTTATCATAGGATGTCGTTGAAATAGCGGTTAGTTCATTATCCGCTTCATAATCATCAGGTGTACGGATTACAGCTTGATAATATGGATGTGCTGGTAATACTGGCATATTAACAACCGCTTCCTGATTCGCTGCTACATGCACTTTTTTGGAAAAAAGAAGCGTTTCACCACTCATCACTTGAAGATCCACTTGTTCATTGGCATCTGTTTCATTCGCAATCACAGCCACAGCCGATACTTTCTCTCCCTCTGGTGCCGTACCAAACGAAAGCAATGAAAGATTATCATGTTGACTATTATAATTATGTACAAACACCGACTGATCCTCTGAAAAAGAAGCAACATCCTCTTCGACCACATGGTCTGAAAACAAATGCACAACCGAATCCTTCGTTGTCACTAACGATTCGGCAAGCTCAAGCGCTTGATCCATTGCATCATACTCATACGAAAGTTCGAGCTCTTGAATCGCTTTTCGAAGCGCATGCTGATCTTGTTCATGATTCGCAATAATCTTTGGCTTTTGCCCGGTGCTAATAATCGTCACCTCTTGTTGATCTATCTCATCAAGCAACTTAAAGATATCCTCTTTTGCTGTCGCAAATCGAGTTTTCTCTCCTTCCTTTGCACTCATCGTCGCTGATGTATCAACAACCAAAATGAAGTGATCACCTGCAGGCACTTTTCCATACCAATATGGACGGGTCAACGCCAGCATAATGAGCACCAGAATGAGCAACTGCAGCCAAAAAAGGAGATTATACTGCAGCTTTTGCAGCCATGGTGATGCTTGCCGTTCATTTAACACTTGCTCCCAAAGCATATTTGATGAAACAGGTAACTGTTCATATTGCTTGCGAAAGAAATACAATAAAATGAAGGCTGCAATGAACAAACTAAATAAAAAAAAGAACGGACTTGCAACAGACATCTTCTCACCTCAATTCATAAACCCTTGTCTCGGTAAATCATGAAACAAAATCGTTTGAATATCTTTCTCGCCGTTCATAAGGAAATATCGACAACCGAGTGTACGACAAATCGCTTCGAGCTGCTGATTATGATTGTTCAAACGGCTTTGATAGTTTTCAATTAACAGAGGATTCATACTGACATTCACCGTTCCCGCCGATTCACTATCAACCAGCTTCACATCACCACTGTAGCTCGGTTTCATTTCTTCCTCAGCTAATAGCTGAAACAACCAAATCTCCTGCCTCACCGAGCGCAGCTTTTTTAACGCTGCTTCTATAACATCCAGCGGCTCCAATCCATCGGTAAGAAGAATCGCTAACTGTTGATTCTTCAGTATTTGTTGACTTAATTGTGCAAAAAAAGCGGGCGTACTCTCCCTCTCTTCTAAACGTTGAATCTCATGAAAAACCTGTTTCCGATATACCGCTCCTTTACGGCGAATCGGCTGCATATTCGTTGAAGTGACCGGAATAAAAGAAAGTCGATCTTCACTTGATAGCACAATATGACTAAGTGCGGCGGCACATAAGCGAGCAAGCTCCCACTTCTCGCTATACGTGCGCATCGATGAACTCATATCAAGATAAATCGCAATCGCCACTTCCTGTTCATCCAAAAATCGTTTAATATAATGCTTCTGTGTTCTGCCGTACACATTCCAATCAATTCGACGCACATCATCCCCTGGCTGATAAACTCGAAAATCCGAAAACTCAAGCGATGAACCAAACGCGCTGGATTGCCTTGAACCTTTATGCATACCGCGCTTTCGTGTTTTCACAAGCAGCCGTTTCTTTTGCAGCCTTTCTAAAAAAGAAGTTGCTATCATGATGCAGATGATCCTTTGCCTAACGTATATGCCGCTTCCACAATTTCAGCAAGAACGCGATCTGCCTGAATGCCGCTTGCTTCTGCTTCAAAATTCAATAGCAAGCGATGGCGTAACACCGGAATTGCCGTTTGCTTTACATCTCCCGCTGACACATGATACCGCCCCGCAAATAGCGCTCTTGTTTTCGCCATTTTAAGTAAGCTTTGTAAGCCACGGGGGCCACTGCCATATTGCACATATTTCTGCACAATTTCTGGTACTGCTTCCGCATCTGGATGCGTCATCGCTACAATATCAATTGCATAATCTAGCATTTCTTCCGATACAAGCACTTCTTTTGATAGACTTTGTAAAAATAATACATCCTCAATCGAAGCAATCTTTTCAATAGAAATGGACTCCGTACCAGTCGTACGCTTCATAATTTCTCTTAGTTCTTCCTTAGAAGGGTATCCAACGAGAATTTTACACATAAAACGATCCATTTGTGCCTCAGGAAGTGGATATGTTCCTTCTAAATCAATCGGATTTTGCGTCGCTAGTACAAAAAACGGCCGCTCAAGCTTTTTCGTTTCTCCCATCACCGTCACCGTTTGCTCCCCCATCGCTTCAAGCAGGGCACTTTGTGTTTTCGGTGTGGCTCGGTTAATTTCATCAGCTAACACAATATGTGAAAACAAAGGCCCTTTATGAAAGGTAAAGTGCTGTTTTCCATCCTCATCAGGCTGAAGCAGCATCGTTCCTGTAATATCTGCTGGCATTAGATCCGGGGTAAACTGAATACGCGAAAAGCTTAAATCCATACTTTCTGAAATGGTCCGAACGAGCATCGTTTTTCCAAGGCCCGGTAACCCTTCTAATAACACATGCCCTCCTGCAAAAATACTCCAAAGTACTTGTTCGACAACTTCTTCCTGTCCAACAATAAAACGAGCAATCTCTTTTTTAACGTCTTCCACGATTTGTTGTGCTTTCATAAACTGCATCTCTTTATCTGACATATATTCACTACCTTTCTGGATCAATTTGGTCATAATAATTTTTGACAATATCCGTTAAATCAGCAGGCAGCTTCAGGCGCTCCGTACTTTCTCGATACGACTCACCATATTGCTCATAGACCTCTTGATAATTACGCACATTCCCCTTTAAAACAGGGCCTTCATCGGTCTTTTGCTCTTGACCGCTTCCTTCCCCAAGTCCCCCGCTATCGGATTCGACATTTTGCTTTCCTTTTGTTTCTTCTGGAATTGTTAATAGTTCCCGTGATCCTTGTCCAAGTCCCGCACCGCTTCCTTGACCACTGCCCGATCCTGAGCCAGACCCTGAGCCCGAACCGCCGCTTCCGCCGCTTCCAGAACCACTGCCATTTTGATTATTACTAGTTTGATTGCTTTTTTGATTGCCCGCTGAATGATTGGAAGAAGATGAAGCAGAGTTCTGATTATTTCCTGGGGTGCCGCTTCCTATTTGCGTTGGTGTCATTCCGTTATTTTTCATTTGTTGCTGTACGTTTTGACTAACCTGTTGGACTTGCTGACTAGCATTCGCTAATTGTTTAGACAGCTGTCCAGATTGAATCGCTTCTTTTAATTGTTCAGCGAGAGCTGTAAGCTGTTCTTCTGTTAACTTCTCGTTTTGATTCGTTACTTCACTTAATACCTCTTGCTGTTCTTTCGTTAACTGCTCCCAATTTTCATTCAACTTTTTCAACTCTTTTTCTAACTGTTCCAAATCCTTTTGTTCAAGAAACTGAGCTAAGTCCTTTAAACCAGCCTCATCGGCTTGCTTTTTCCAATTATCTAGCTGTTTCTGTGTTTCCTTTCGCTTCATCACCTGGAGGTCAAGTTGTTTGGATAACTTCTCTAATTCCTTTAGTGCCTCATTCGGCTCCTTCACTTCGGCTAGCTTCTTCTTTGCCTCTTCTAGCGCCTTTTTGGCAACTGGGTCCTTTGTTTCCTTCACTTTTTCCTCTACTTTCTTTTCAGCCTCCTTCATTACTTTTGAAACTTTTTCTGCTTCTTTTGCTTCGTTCATCCATTCATTGGGAAACAAGGCTGAAAGAGTCGCAACTCCTGCGAACAAGCAAGCTATCATCAACCATTTTGGGTACCATATTTTCTTTTTTCGCTTTAAAACGCTTGCTTCATTTATTTTCATTTGACGAAGTGCGTCACGAAGCTGTAATCTTTCTAGTTCTCCTTCTTTATCTAAAAAAGAAAAAGCCGTTAACACGCGATCATCTGGCACATATTGATTAAAAAGAAGCGAAGCCGCCCTAAATGACGGCCTTTTTTTCCAAATGCGATAGATTAACACTATTCCAAGCACAAGCCACCCAATTGCTAAAAAACGCAGCATAAAGGGGAAAACAATGACTCTTGTAATAAGAAAAAGGAGAAACGCCCAAATGCTTGCTACAAGAAGAAACCATTGTACTTCTCTTCCAAGTAAAAGCCAAAAAAGCTGACGTTGCACAGGCCTCACAAGCTTTTCAAACTGCTTCTTTTCTTCCATCGCTTCGTTCCTCATTTCTTCGCTTTCATTTTTGGACGGAGCTTTCGAACACTAAGTACAATTGCCGTAATAAAAATAAGTGTATAAGAAATAAGATGAGCACCCCAAAGCGGAAAAGATACTCCCGACATTCGTGCGATCTCTTCAGCGATGCTCGGTTGAAACAAATTCACAAGTGTAATGGGTGCATTAAACATCGCCAAAAGATAGACGAGTATATTCGTAGTTGGTGTTCCTGTCTGACTCATTTGCGTAAAGCTTGTCGCAACTAGCGCCAAAAAGCCCGTTCCTCCAACAAGAAATAACATCACGCCATATGTTGTGACCATTGCTGCAATCGTTTTGCGAATAAACGTCGAAAACATAACACCTAAACTGCCAATGACAAAGACGGTAAAAACATTTAAAGCAAACACCGTTAGCAGCTCACGCGGCGAAATACCTCCATATAAAAAGACGATGCTATATAAAGGCAAACTTGCAATGATTAACAATAATAAAAAAGCGACCGATGACACGAGCTTCCCAATGATAATGCTGCTGGAGCTTTGCGATGTCGTTAATAAAATATTCAACGTTTGCCGCTCTCGCTCACTGCTAATAACACCTGCCGTTAAGCCTGGTGTAATAAAAATAATTAACGCAAACTGCAACACCGCTAAAATCATAAATAGCTCACGACTTTGTTCTGGGTTCACCCCACCCATACTGCTCAACTGCTGTACGAAAATCATTCCAATCACGATGATGCCAATCGCTAGCACATAAAATAAAACACCAAGAAAACTTTTTAAAGAACGAAAGCGAAGCTTGAATTCTTTATTTAATACGGGATTCATCAGCCAGCTTTTCATGACTCCATCCCCCCATTCGTAATTTCCATAAACACATCTTCTAAATCGGTTTCGATTTCGGCGAAACTAACTAAGTCGAGCTCTTGCATAACGCAAGCCTTCAATAATTGCTGCTGCGCCTCCGCATTGCCTTTAAACAAAAACTGAATGCTCGCTCCATCCTCATGACGCTCGATTTCACTAATATCTGGATTGTCTTCAAAAAAGGTCAGCGCACGTTCAATATTACGATTCACCTTCACCATCATGCTCTTGGCACCTTGCAATTTCTCTTGAATTTCCGCAACAGAGCCTTGTGCCTTTAACTTCCCTTGATCAATAATGCCAATGACATCACACATTTCTGCGAGCTCCGGTAAAATATGCGACGAAATCAAAATCGTTTTGCCCATGTGCTTCAATTCTTTTAAAATCTCCCGCATTTCAATACGAGCGCGCGGATCTAAGCCAGAAGCGGGCTCATCTAAAATAAGTACTTCTGGATCATGAATTAAACTGCGAGCTAAACAAAGACGCTGCTTCATCCCGCGTGATAATAAATCAACATACGAATCTCGTTTATCGGTTAAATTCACAAGCTCTAAAAGCTGAGGAATCAATTTCTTTCGTTCATTGATAGAGATACCATAGCTTGCTCCGTAAAAATCGAGATACTCTTCTGCCTTTAATTGATCGTATACGCCAAAGAAGTCGGGCATATAGCCAATTTGCTCGCGGACTTTTTTTGGGTCTTTTAAAATATTATAGCCATTAACAAAGGCTGTTCCCGAAGTCGGCGCAAGCAAGGTCGCTAAAATAGAGAAGGTGGTAGACTTCCCTGCTCCATTTTGACCTACAAAACCAAATACGGTCCCTTCATCAATATGCAAATCTAAATGATCAAGCGCCGTAAAATTCCCATATTGTTTTGTCAATCCGATAATTTCAATCACGGTGTAACCTCCCCATCAACAGTAATAACCGGTAAACGATTTTCAGCACCATTAGGATCTTGCTTCTTCAGTAGCTTCACTTTCAATTCACCGTCGGCAGAAAGATAAGCGTTAATCTTCTTGCTTCCTTCAAGCGTCAAAATTCGCTCATCCCCAGCAATCGGTTCATAGTTGCCTGTTTTCACATTGTATAGTGCATACTGAAGCTTGGAATCCGTCCACTTAATCGTCAGTTTCGAAACTTTAAAAGATGGATCTTCCATGACAGCTGGCATTTGAGCATATGCCTCATACTCTCCAACTTCCAGCCAATAAGAAGAAGGTGCGATACTCGTATTTACCTCATAATGACCATTGATTGTTTCAATTCTCCATTGAAACATCTCTTTTGGCAAACTCACTTCTCCCGATAAAGTCGTGTCTGCTTCAAAGGTTTGGAAAATCAAGTTATTATTATGTTCTTTCATTTTTCCATTTTCTAATTTCAGTCCTGTCACTTGCTCCTTCGTCAATCCAATAATGACAGGTGCATTATCTGCTGTTTGTCCATTAAAGAAATACTGACTGGCAAGATATAATAATTGATCGTTCCGAACTTGATTCCAGTCCACTTTTTGCCCAGGTTTCCACGTATGCATGCTCGATGGAAAACTCATCGTAGGGCGCATTAAGAAATCCGTTTTTAACTTTTGGTTAACAGTCAGCATCTCTCCCTTTTTTAACGCCCCTAAATCCCATTTCTGGTTGCCTGATACAATCATGATTTCCTCAAAATCGTAGTTCAAATTGTTCACAATGGTTCCTGCTAGTTTTTTATTTTCTACTTTCAAATCGGCCTTAAATTCACCAGCTTGTTTTTGCGAAATGCGTCCCACCAACGAACGTGTTGACCAATATTCGACGCCTGGAAATTCAATCTCTACTTCCTTCGCTTTTTCTTCGACAACTGGAGCTCGAAGCGGGTTACCAGAAACAGAATCCGGTGCAGATGGCAAAGCAAGCATTTCACCCTTTGCAAAAGATAGCTTATAGTCCCCGCTTGTATTCGAAAGTAACACATTAGATTGAATACCCGTTACATGTTGATGATTCACTTGATAAATACCAAGCTGATTTAATTGAGGCTGAGCAATTCGATCTTTTGCTCCAAGCGCAAAAATGACGACTGAGCTAATAATCGCTATAACCGGAATACTCCACCACGCATGCTCGCGTTTATCCAATTTCTTAAGGACTACATATAAGAGCGGAATTAAAATAAGTAAATAGATAATTAATAAGAGAATTAATTGACCAGTTGAAAAATTTGTATGATCAAACCATTTATTCGGTTCCGATAATTCCCACTCTAAATTATTTAAGAGATTATCCATTTGATTGTACGGATTATTCGTTGTTAATGTCAGCAAAGTCGACTCAACCCAAGTCCCGTACTTATTCCAAGAAGCTAGCGGTTCATCTCCAAGTGAAAAACTTGTTTGGATAATCATCCCGCTTCCAAACTCTTTTTTGACAACGACTGGATGATTATCACTCTTCACCATAATACCTGCCTCTTTTTCAACTTCCCCAACAAAACTAGGAATCTGCTTAAAAGAAGGTGCTTGCTTACCCGTTCCTAAAAAAGCACTGCTAATCGTTACCTCTTTATTCGGCTTCATCGGTAATAAATCGTAAAGTGTATCGTATTGCTGACTGGCATTCGGTGTTGCACCAGCAATCAAAATCCCTCCGTTTTGAACCCATTCAGCAATGGCTTCCTGTTGCTCATGATCGAGTGTACTCATGGAAAATTCATCGATAACTAAATATGTGAGCACATCGTATCCTCTCGCCTCTTTTGGCAAATCTCCCTTTGTTAAATCGAATGTATTCGTTGGAGAGGAAGGCAGTACACGCCATTCTTTTAGACGATCATACTTTTCACTTAATATACCAATCTGTACTTCCCCCGAATCGACGAATTTAGGTGCAATCACTTTTGTCCCTTTAAACGCTACTTCCTTCCCTTTCTTCCAATCTCCTTCATATAAATGAATCGTTTGTTGAACTGCAGACGAAGAATAATTCTCATCTGTATATGCAGGCAAGGTAATAGAATATGTTTTCACACTTCCCTTTGGCAGTTCAACTCGGATGGCTTGTGAGCCTCCTAACTGATAGGTTGCTTGAAACTGAAGCAGCAACGTTCCACTAAACGCTTCTCCTTTATTCTCTATTTCAACTTTGACAGGCAGCGCCGCCGAACGCTTCGCATATCCACCTAACCCTTCTTCAATTGAAATACTAATCTTCGGTTGCTCAGCAGCAGCCAGTAATGGAAAAATCGTAAAAGCCATTAAAAACAACAAACTGGCGGCTACTTGACGTGCTATATTTGACAAACGAACTCCCCCTTTTGTTTCTCTCTATAAAATAGACGAATGAAAAAATAAAAAAGTATACAAAAACTTTTTAGAATATGAAAAAAGCCAGAAAGGAAAAACCCTTCTGACTTTCGTTCACATATAATTATTCTGCTTTTTCAATAATGTCTGCAAACAATCCGTACACATATTTCTCTGCATCGAACTCTTGCAAATCATCCATTTTCTCACCTAATCCAACAAACTTAACCGGAATCGCTAATTCATTTCGAATCGCTAACACGATTCCCCCTTTTGCTGTTCCATCAAGCTTTGTTAGCACAATGCCTGATACATTTGTTGCTTCTTTAAAGGTTTTTGCTTGAATTAATGCATTTTGTCCTGTTGTTGCATCTAACACTAATAATACTTCATGCGGTGCACCAGGTACTTCACGCTCAATCACTCGTTTTACTTTTTCAAGCTCTTTCATCAAGTTCACTTTGTTTTGTAAACGGCCTGCCGTATCACAAATCAAAATATCCGCACCGCGTGCTTTTGCTGCTTGAATCGCATCAAACATAACCGCCGCCGGATCAGAGCCCTCTCCTTGTTTAATAACATCGACGCCAACACGCTCGCCCCATACTTCTAGTTGATCAATCGCACCGGCACGGAACGTATCACCCGCTGCTAATACGACCGACTTGCCTTCCTCTTTAAACTTATGAGCCATTTTTCCGATTGTTGTCGTTTTCCCAACGCCATTCACACCAACGAATAAAATAACCGTTAAGCCATCTTTTTGAATGTTCAACTCAGATTGTTCTTCGTCTCCGCTTTGGTAAATGTCGACTAATTTCTCAGAAATAACATCTTGCACTTCTTTTGTATCTGAAATATTGCGGCGCTTTACTTCCATTTTTAGTTCATCGACAAGCTCCATCACCGTATCAAAGCCGACATCTGCTTGAATTAAAATTTCTTCAAGCTCTTCGAAGAATTCTTCATCCACTTTACGATAGCGTGCGACTAGATCATTGACTCGGCTTGAGAAGGCATCACGCGTCTTCGCTAAACCTTGTTTAAACTTCTCTCCAATCGAAATCTGCTCTTTCTTCTTTTCAATCTCTTCCTTCACTTCCGGCTGCTCGTTCAACGCTATTTGTTCGTTCAACTCCAACTGTTCATTCGCTTCCAGTTGTTCAGTAAGTTCTGGTGTTACATTTTCATTTTTCGCACCTACAAATTTCTCTTTCAGCTTCTTAAAAAAACTCATTGTGTCACTTCCTTCTGTTATACTCTTGCTACTTCTTCTGTCTCTTCCATTCGTACAGAAACAAGCCTTGAAACACCTGATTCTTGCATCGTAATGCCATATAACACATCCGCACCTTCCATCGTACCTTTGCGATGTGTAATGACGAT
Source organism: Peribacillus sp. Hz7 (assembly GCF_042136355.1). NCBI lineage: Bacteria > Bacillati > Bacillota > Bacilli > Caryophanales > Bacillaceae > Peribacillus > Peribacillus sp. Hz7. Next base: position 418,904 of record NZ_JBHHJV010000001.1, on the reverse strand, counting down.
AAATTGCGTTTCTTCGCTAAACCTGCGCAAAAATTGACTAAAACGCGTAATATTCGCTTCATCCAGCGCAGCTTCAACTTCATCAAGCACACAAAATGGCACCGGACGCACTTTTAAAATGGAAAACAGCAAGGCAATCGCAGTCAATGCTCGTTCTCCACCTGATAATAAACTTAAATTTTGCAATTTCTTCCCAGGAGGCTGAGCGACAATCTCAACACCTGTTTGCAATAAATTCAGCGAATCCGTTAACTTTAATTCAGCACGGCCTCCGCCAAATAACGCTTTAAACACTTGTCCAAATTGATCACGAATCGCATAAAAGGTCTCAGAAAAGCGCCGCGTCATCTCTTCATCCATTTCATGAATCACTTGAAGAAGGGTATCTTTCGCTTGCTGCAAGTCATCCTTTTGATTAAGTAAAAATTCATAGCGCTCTGATACACGCTCGTACTCATCAATTGCCCCTAAGTTAACGTTTCCTAACTCGTCAATCGCCAATTTAATGAGCTTGACGCGTTTCTTCGCTTCTTCAACCGGCAATGTTAACGGATACTTCTCTTTTGCAGCCTCATAGCTTAAAAGATATTCCTCTCGTAGCTTAGAAAGTCGATTTTCAAGCTCCACATCAAGTCGATTCAACTTCACTTCTTCATCTTTGACGCTTTCTGCAATGCCTTTATATTGACGATTTTGCTCTTTTAAATCGAGCTCCATATCCTCAAGCTCCGTTTGCAAACTCTCTTTTTCTTGACGTGTAACCGAAATCTTTTCAATCGTTTCATTTTTCAATGCAAACTGCTCTTTTGCGGCGTCCTCTAATCGTTCTTCCCCGCTTGAACTATCACTCATTTCATTCGTTAAAAGCGACCAGTCATCCTCATATTCAGCAAGCTTCGTTTGTGTCATAAGCCAATCTTCCTCAAGACGAGCCATATTTTCCTTTTGGTTACGAAGCTGTTCTCGTTTGGAAGCAAGCGTTACTTTCAACTCACTCATCTCTTCTAGAAGGATTTCTTTTGAGGATTGCTGTGTTTCCTTTCGCTCCGTCAATTGAGCAATCGTTTCATCAAGTCGACTAAGCTCCTCTGCACACGATACGATAATGTTCTCCAACTCTTCAAGGCGGGCCGTTCTTTGCTGCTCTTCTTCTATGAGTTGTGTTTTATCTAAATCATATAAATGAAGGCGGTCATTAATATTCTTTTCTTGTAATTCAATTTCTCGAAATTTATTTTTCAGTAATTGCTCTTTTTCTCGCAATGACTCACCCGATTGCTTCATTTCTGCTAAACGTTCTTCTTGCTGCGTGATTTCAGCTTTTAGCTCCCGAACTTCACGTTCTAATTGATTTGTTTTCGCTTCCATATCGACAAGCTTATTTTTAAGTTCCTCTAATTCCGCTTTTCGCGATAATAAGGATGAGGACTTTTGCTTAAGTGCCCCCCCTGTCATCGAACCACCAGGATTTACAACATCCCCATCAAGCGTTACAAAACGATAACGGTGACCGACTAATTTAGCCAGCTCATTTGCTCCTTTTAAATCACGTGTAATAACGACCGTTCCAAGTAAGTTCGTTACAATCTCTGCATATTTCGCTTCATAGTCTATTAATTGGGCAGCAGTACCAATAAAAGCTGGGTGGTTTTGAAGCAGTTTCAATTGAGACTGTGGCACTTCTCTACCTTTTATTACGGAGAGTGGTAAAAAAGTAGCCCGGCCATAACCATTTTTCTTTAAAAAGCTAATCGCCTGACGCGCATGCCCTTCTTCACGAACAACAACATGCTGCATCGCCGCGCCAAGTGCGATCTCAATCGCCGTTTGATAGCTTTTTGGCACTGTAATCAACTCCGCAACAGCCCCTTCAATGCCTTGCAAAGAAGCTTTTGCTTTTAATATTTCTTTTACACCTTGGAAGAACCCTGCATACTCTTCTTCCATTTCCTCTAACAATTCTTTACGCGCCTTCGCTTGCTGTAAAAATTGATACGCTTTATACAGTGTCGTTTCTTGTTTTTGATAGCGGTCCTTCGTTTCTTCTTGTTGCTTTTCCTGACTACGATAACGAGCCACATGCTTTTCTAACTCGAGCGTCATCTCACGCAATTCCACTTCATGCTGCTGTTTTTGCTTCACGATTGACGTTCTTTCTGTTAAATACTTCGCATTATCATTATCCAGCCTCTCATTTTTATAAGCATGCTGCTCCAGCTGCTGAGCTAAATATTGCTTTTCGTTTTTCGCTGTTGCTTGCTTATTTAGCCATTCAATATAGTCACTTTTATGAAGTTCAATCGTCTCCTCAATATTCGTTTGGAAGGAACCTAAGGTTTGTTGCTTTTCTTGCAAGAGCGACTGCAAGTTTTTTACTTCGTTTTCTAATTCGCGAACCAATATGATTTGAGCTTCTTTATCAACCTCTAAACGGGCGATAAACGCTTTAGCCTCTTCGATGGACTTTTCAAGTTGAACTTTATTTTGTGTCGCATTTTTCTTCCGTTCTTTTAATACTTCTTTTCTACCTTCTAACTTTTCCAGATCTTCACTCGATGTTAAAAGAATCGCTTGTAAATCATTCATCGTTGCATCTAAACTAGCTGTTTTCTGGCGCAGCGCCTGTAGGGCCGCTTCCTTTTGATGCAGTTCGCTTGCCATTTGCTCTTTTCTTAGCGTATGCTCTTCTAACTCATGAGATAGCTTTTCCCATTTTCGGTGAAGCTCTTCAATTTCATAAACTGTTAAGCTCACTTCAAATTGCTCTAGCTCTTCCTTCTTCGCCAAAAACTCTTTAGCAAGCGACGATTGAATTTTTAACGGCTCTACCTGACCTTCTAATTCATAAAGAATATCTTGAACACGATTTAAATTTTCCTGTGTTTCAGCAAGCTTTTGCTCGGCTTTCTTTTTACGCGTTTTATATTTTAAAACACCAGCTGCTTCTTCAAAAATAACTCGTCTTTCTTCCGCCTTACTGCTTAATATTTCTTCTACTTTCCCCTGGCTAATAATCGAAAAGGCTTCGCGGCCGAGGCCTGAATCCATAAATAAATCGACGATATCCTTTAAACGACAGGGCTGATTATTAATTAAAAATTCACTGTCACCCGATCTGTACACTCTTCTTGTAATACTGACTTCATGAAAATCAATGGGTAAAGAATTTGTTACGTTATCAAGGGTTAAAGATACCTCAGCAAAATTCAAAGGCTTTCTTGAATCGCTTCCGGAAAAGATAATATCCTCCATTTTCGCCCCGCGCAATGATTTGGCGGACTGTTCGCCAAGCACCCAACGAATCGCATCTGTTATATTACTTTTTCCACTTCCGTTCGGCCCTACGACTGCGGTTACACCTGGTACAAAGTCCATTGAAATTTTCTCTGCGAAAGACTTAAATCCTACAACGTCCAAGCGTTTGAGGAACATGCTCTCTCCCCCTTATCTTTCACAATCATTATGATCTTTTTTGTCTTAATACGTTCAAGGCACGCTCGGCAGCATGCTGCTCTGCTTCTTTTTTCGATTTACCAGAGCCAGACCCTAGTTTTTCTCCATTGAGTAAAACAATAGAAACAAATTCACGATTATGAGCCGGTCCTTTTTCCTGTAATATTTTATACTGAATGGTACCGCTGCTATCACGTTGAATCAATTCTTGAAGCTGGCTCTTGTAATCCATCACATGAGAAAAAGCACCCTCGTCTATTTTCGGGAAAACCACTTTTCTTAAAAACTCGACGACTTGTTCTAAACCTCTATCTAAATACAATGCTCCAATAAAAGATTCAAAAACATCGGCAAGCATCGCTGGACGCTCTCTACCACCTGTCATTTCTTCTCCTTTTCCGAGCAATACAAATTCACCAAACCCTAATTGATTGGCAAACATAACAAGTGACGGTTCACAAACAATAGCGGCTCTTAGCTTTGTTAGCTCCCCTTCGCTCATCATCGGATATTTTTTAAATAAATATTTAGATACCGTCAGTTCTAATACAGCGTCTCCTAAAAATTCAAGCCGTTCATTATCTTCGTAAAGCTTGCGGCGATGCTCATTCACATAAGATGAATGGGTAAATGCTTGTTTTAATAATTTGACCTGAGAAAACTGGATGCCTAAGCGATCCTGAAGTTGTTTAAATTTTTGCTCCTTGACTGATAGTTGATGATTATTTCCGTTCCTGCGCATTTAATAAAACCCTCCACAACGGTTAAAAAGCTTATTTCCCCGAAATTTATAATTGCCCCTCCCTACCATCATACCTAATTCTGGCCACAAGAGAAAGCTCCGTTTAAAAAACGGAGCTTTGATTTGAGAGCATTTCATTACAATACACTCTGTATGTAATTTACAGCATCTCCAACTGTAACGATTTTTTCTGCATCATCGTCAGAAATCTCCATATCAAACTCGTCTTCAAGTTCCATTACAAGTTCTACTACATCTAGAGAATCTGCACCAAGATCTTCTTTGAATGAAGCCTCAAGTTTTACCTCTGATTCTTCAACATTCAAACGATCTACTACGATTTTTGTTACTCTTTCTAATACGTCTGCCACTGCATTCACCTCCCCTCAAGCGCAAAGCGCCCATTTATCGGCTTTTAAAGCTAGACACTAGTACTCATCAAAAATGATTGCATCCTTATTTTCTGTAAAAACTCAAAGCCTAACTGTAACAGTGTATTACATGACCATGCCACCGTCAACATGAAGTGTTTGTCCAGTCATATAACGACTAGCATCCGACGCAAGAAAAGCCGCTACAGAAGCAATGTCCTTTGGGTCCCCGAAACGAGCAAGAGGAATTTGCTGAAGCATAGCTTGTTGAATCTCCTCTGTTAACTCGTCTGTCATATCTGTTGAAATAAAGCCAGGTGCAATTGCATTGACCGTAATGCCGCGCGGCGCCAATTCTTTTGCTGATGTTTTTGTTAATCCAATTACACCAGCCTTTGCCGCTACATAGTTTGCTTGTCCGGCATTTCCGCTCACACCAACAATTGAAGCAATGTTAATAATTCGTCCGCTGCGCTGCTTCATCATTTGTCTTGTCACAGCTTTTGTACAAAGGAATACACCTTTTAAATTCGTATTGATGACATCATCCCACTCGGACTCTTTCATACGCATAAGCAAATTATCACGTGTAATGCCTGCGTTGTTGACTAAAATATCTAAACGACCAAACTGTTCAATCGTTGCTTTAACCATCTCAGCTACACTTTCACTATTCGCTACGTCACACTGAATCGCCATCGCTTCTCGTCCAAGCGCTTTAATTTCGTCCACTACTTCATTTGCTTTTGCTTCGCTGCCCGCATAGTTAACTGCTACATCGGCACCAAGACGTGCCAATTCTAACGCAATTTCACGTCCAATTCCACGTGAAGCACCAGTTACAAGAACTTTTTTACCTTCTAACATCATGCACGCTCCTCCTTTAAAGCTTCAATTGTTTTCGCTAACGTTTCTAGGCTGGAGACCGAATAAATATTTACAGAACGGTCGATTTTTTTAATAAGACCGCCCAATACTTTACCAGGTCCCACTTCAACAAATGTATCTACACCTAAATCTAGCAATTTCTTCACGCTATCTTCCCAAAGGACAGGAGAATAAAGCTGTTCGATTAATTTTTCTTGAATGTCAGCCGGTTCTGTAATCGGCTCCGCTGTCACATTCGAAATAACAGGAATATCCGCTTGAACAATACTAATCTTATTTAACACTTCGTTTAATTGTTCTGCTGCAGGCTTCATAAGCGCAGAGTGAAAAGGACCGCTTACATCTAATGGAAGAGCACGCTTCGCTCCTTTTTCCTTCACTTGTACCATTGCTGTCTCGACACCTTTTCGCGTACCTGAAATAACAATTTGACCTGGACAGTTAATATTCGCTAATTGAACCGTTTCTCCAGTTGTTTCTGTAATGTCTGCTGTAATGTCTGCTAATAGCTCTCGATCCATTCCTAAAATTGCCGCCATAGAGCCTTGCTTATTCGGAACAGCTTGTTCCATAAATTCACCGCGTTTACGAACCGTATAGACCGCATCTTCAAAGCTCATTGCACCAGCAGCTGCTAAGGCAGTATATTCGCCTAAGCTATGTCCAGCCGTATAATCTGGCGTAATGCCTGCTTCTGTTAACGCAGTAAAAAATGCATAGCTTGTCGTTAAAAGAGCTGGCTGAGCATTATATGTAATGGTTAATTCTTCTTGGGGACCATGAAAAATTAAATTTGATAAAGCAACGTCTAACTTTTGATCCGCTGTTTGAAACGTTTGTTGTGCTCGCTCATTTTCTTGATAGATATCTTGTCCCATTCCTACTGTTTGTGAACCTTGACCTGGAAAGACAAAAGCGATTTTTCCCATTGTCTACACTCCTTACTTACTGTTAATTTTTTCGATTGTTTTAGCAACCGTCTCTGTCACATCGTGTGCAACCATGTCTCTTGTTTGACGAATGGCATTATAAATAGCATTAGCATCCGACGATCCGTGCGCTTTAATAACAGGTGCTTTTAACCCAAATAACCCTGCGCCGCCATACTCTGAATAATCCATTTGGCTTTTAATCCCCATTAATTGAGGCTTTAAAAGTCCCGCAGCGATTTTACTTTTCAGATTGCTCATCATCGCGGCCTTTACCATTTTAAATACACTCATCGCCGTGCCTTCAATCGCTTTCAGCACCATGTTGCCTGTGAATCCATCTGTGACAACGACATCGGCTGCACCATTGAGTAAATCACGCGATTCAACGTTACCGATAAAATGAATATCTTCAGATTGCTGTAATAAAGCAAACGCTTCTTTCGTTAGCTCATTTCCTTTTTTTTCTTCGGTGCCGATATTCAATAAGCCCACTCGTGGTTTTGCGACATTACGTACTTTTTGCGCATAAACAGAACCCATAATCGCAAATTGTAATAAGTGCTCCGCTTTAGCGTCTGAATTAGCCCCAACATCTAAAAACACAAACCCTTTACCATCAATCGTTGGCATTGTTGGTGTTAAAGCTGGGCGTTCAATTCCATCAATTCGACCTACAACAAACAGCCCAGAAGCCATTAACGCGCCTGTATTTCCAGATGAAATACAAGCATCCGCTTTTCCATCTGCTACTTGCTGTGCAGCAAGTACCATAGAAGCTGTCTTTTTACGTCTCACTGCTCGAACTGGCTCATCCGTGCTTAAAATCTCTTCTTCTGTATGTATGACTGTAATACGCTGATCATTCGTTAAAAATGGTCTGATTTTCGCTTCATTTCCCACTAACAATATTTCAACGTCTGCAAAGGCTTCAACCGCCTTCATCGCTCCTAGCACTTGTTCTTTTGGAGCATGATCCCCACCCATTGCATCTAACGCGATTTTCATATTTATTCATCCTCCCGCTCATTATGAGCGATACATTTCAAATTCACCTTTAAACACTAGTTCTGTTCCAACGAAGCTACGCACTTCCACAACGGTACGGTGGTCAGTAACGTGCTCAAAAGTTTTCACTCTTGCTTTTGCAATCACACGTTCATGCTCCTTTACAGAACGTGTAAAGGAAATAGCTGCTTTCGCTGTCAGAGCTAGTTCATCATTAATAACTGCTACAGCAAGCGAGTTCGCTTGCGCAAACAAATGATGCCCTCTTGCAATTCCATTTCGGCTAAAAACATGTTCTTTTTTAATGTCTAATATCGAAATAGCGCTTTCATCTAAGTTAATATCGATTACTTCTCCAATGACTTCATCCAAAGGTAACGCTCGTACTTCATCCGTGAATCTTTTTTCAGCGACGTTTTTAATACGTTCACGAAGCTCTGGAATTGATAATTCAAGACGATCAAGCCGTATCGTTTGGACGCTCACAGAGAACTGATTAGCCAGCTCTTCATCCGTGATAAAAGGGTTTCCTTCTATCGTTTCGACTAATAATTGCTGGCGTTCCTTCTTGTTTCTTCTCATATCGAAGGTCACCATCCAAAGTATTAAGACTAGGTACTAATAGTAGTATATAAGTTAAACTAGCAGAATGCAAGAAAACTCGTAATCTGCTAGTTATTTTTTAAAATTAATCCAACTTCTCCCCATCTAACACACCTGTTTGTTCCAAATATGTGCGCAGCGGCAAATATTCCGGCATGTTCCAAAAGCTCTGTGAAGCTATTAATTTTGCCGCATCATCGCGCGCCACTTCGAGCGTACGATAATCATGAACCATATCCGCTACCTTAAATTCTGGTAACCCGCTTTGTTTTTTGCCAAAAAAGTCGCCAGGGCCGCGCAATTCTAAATCTTTTTCTGAAAGAACGAAACCATCATTTGTTTCGGTCATAATTTTCATCCGCTCTTTACCTACTTCTGTTTTCGGATCTGCTAGCAAAATACAATAAGACTGATCGCTTCCTCGTCCAACTCGACCTCGCAGCTGATGAAGCTGCGAAAGCCCGAAGCGCTCGGCATCATAAATGACCATAACCGTTGCATTCGGCACATTCACCCCAACCTCTACAACGGTAGTCGATACTAGAATTTGTGCCTCATTCATGCTAAACTGCCTCATGACTTCTTCTTTTTCATCCGCAGGTAAGCGTCCATGCATTAAGCCGACCTTATAGCGGCCTGAATAGTACTGCGAAAGCATCGCATGAACATCTAACACATTTTGCAGCGAATCTAATTTTTCTGACTCCTCCACTAATGGACAAATAACATACGCTTGACGTCCTTTACGCAGCTCTTTTTCAATAAACAAAAGAATACGATCCACCATTTGATGTTTAGCCCAATAGGTTTCAATCGTTTTTCGGCCGGCAGGAAGCTCATCAATGATCGACACATCCATTTCCCCAAAAACCGTAATCGCAAGCGTTCTTGGAATCGGTGTAGCTGTCATAAATAAAACGTCAGGATTCGCTCCTTTTTCCCGTAAAATACGACGTTGCTCCACTCCGAAGCGATGCTGCTCATCCGTAATCACTAAACCGAGCTTACGAAAATTCACTTCATCTTGAATAAGAGCATGTGTCCCGATTAACACATCGATTTCACCTTCTGCAAGCAGCTGCAATAGCTCCCGACGCTTCTTCCCTTTAACAGAACTCGTCAACAGAGCTGTTTTCACTCCAACAGGTTCAAGCATGAGTGAAAGAGAATGAGCATGCTGTTCTGCCAATATTTCAGTCGGCACCATTAAAGCGCCTTGAAAGCCCGCAGAGACAGTGGCAAACAAACTAATAGCCGCAACAACCGTCTTCCCTGAACCAACATCCCCTTGAAGCAAACGATTCATCCGAAACGGCGACTTCATATCATCCAATATTTCGCAAACGACACGCTGCTGTGCATTTGTTAATGGAAACGGCAAAGTCCGAGTAAACTCCTCTACACTCTCTTTATTATAGGTTTGTCCAATCCCTTTTGATTGCTCTCGTTGGACTTTTCTGAGCGCTTGCATTTTCAATTGAAAAAATAAAAACTCTTCATAAACAAAGCGGCGGCGTGCCTGCTTCACATCATTTGCGGATGGCGGAAAATGCATCGTTTGCAAAGCTTCTTTCCGCGGCATCAATTTATACCTAGTTAATAATTGGGGGGGTAAATTATCTTCAATAAAAGAACCATACTGCGCAAACGCATTCTTCATCAAACGCCGCATTCCCTTTACCGTTAAACTGCCTCGAACAGAATAAACAGGCTCAAATTCTTTCTCTAATTGATATGGACCAATATGGCATTCTGAACCTGTAATCGTTTGACGATGACGGTCCCATTTACCTGTAACCGTTACCGTTACACCCATTTCTAACTTGCTTTTTAAATAGGGCTGATTAAAAAAAATGACCGTAATTAAATAGCGGCCTGTTAGCACTTTAAGCGTTAGACGCGACTTCTTCTTTCCAAAATAACTAACGAGCGGCGCGCTATGAATTGTCCCCTCAATTGTCACCCGCTCATCATGTTCAACAGCTTCTAAATCCTTTAGTCGATAATCTTCATAGCGATAAGGTAAATGCTCTAATAGATCGATAACGGTATCAATCTCCATCTCATGTAACAAAGCGGCCGTATCCGTACCTATTCCCTTTATCGCAGTAACAGGCTGTAATAAATTGTTCATCGCTTCACTTGCAGCCTCCTGAAACATTCTCACTTCTCCTCTCCGCAACAACGATTGCTTGATTGTTTCTTTCATCCTCGAAAAATAAACTGCATAGCCTAATGACTTATGCAGTTTATTGCTGATTCACAGCTTATACACGACCAATCGAATCCATACATTCAATTGGATCTTTTTATTCAATTGAGAAAATAAACGCATATAAAGGTTGCTGTCCATTATGGACTTCTACTTCAACGTCTTCAAATGTTTCTTCACAAAAGGCAACAAGTGCTTCTACTTCTTCATTTGTTGCGTCTTCTCCATGAAGAATCGTTAAAATTTCCGACTCTTCATCAATCATCTCTGCTAACAAATCTTTTGCAACTTGAAGCTTTTCTTTTCCTTTGACTTTAATTTTCCCTTCGTCCAGACCCATGAAGTCGCCATTTTCAATCGTTAAGCCATCGATTTGCGTATCGCGAACAGCATAGGTAATCTGCCCTGTCTTCACATGAGAAAGGGCTTCTTTCATAACCGCTTCATTCTCTTCTGCAGAAAGAGCTGGATTAAACGCAAGTAACGCCGCCATTCCTTGCGGGACTGTTTTAGATGGGATAACAATAACTTGTTCCTCTAACACAGCTGCAGCTTGCTCAGCTGCCATAATAATATTTTTATTATTCGGAAGGATGATAATCGTTTCTGCATGAACAGCTTGTACCGCCTTAACGATATCCTCTGTGCTCGGATTCATTGTTTGGCCACCTTCAATAACCTGCTTGGCACCAATGCTTTTAAATAATTCACTAATTCCGGCACCCATCGCAACCGATACAACACCATATTGTTCTTTTTCCTTTGGCGCTGTTTGTAACGGCGTTGTCGTTTCATTGACAATCGCTGTATGCTGTTCACGCATATTATCAATTTTCACCTTTATTAAGCTGCCGTACTGTTGACCATAGTTTAAGCAAGTTCCCGGTTGTTCCGAATGAATATGTACTTTCACAATTTCTTCATCAGAAATAACAAGTAAAGAATCTCCGTACTCACTTAAATCTTGACGAAAGGACTCTTCGTCAAAAGGATGATTGGCTACTTTTCCCGCCTCTAATCGCAACATAAATTCTGTACAGTAACCAAATACGATATCTTCCGTATTCATGTGCCCTTGTACATTCATATGGTGCTCCGCATTTACCAGCTCATCCATACTTGGAATATTGGCCGAACGAGTTGGAAGAGCTTCTCCCTTTAACTCCGCAAGAAAGCCTTCATATACAAACACTAAACCTTGACCGCCGCTATCTACTACACCTACTTCTTTTAAAACCGGTAATAAATCTGGCGTACGATTTAGCGATGCATTTGCTTCTGCCACAATTTCTTCCATCACAAGAACGATATCACGATGCTTTTTAGCAGAAACAACCGCTTGCTTAGCTGCATCTTTAGCAACCGTTAAAATTGTTCCTTCAACAGGTTTCATGACCGCTTTGTATGCCGTTTGAACACCCGCTTCAAATGCTTGAGCAAATTCTTCGCTCGTAATCGCTGCTTTATGTTCAATCGCTTTTGAGAAGCCGCGGAATAACTGTGATAAAATAACACCGGAGTTCCCACGCGCTCCCATCAGCAAGCCTTTCGATAACGCAGCTCCTACTTTACCAATATGCTCTTGCACATTGTTCTGTACTTCCTTCGCTCCAGAAGTCATAGATAAATTCATATTCGTTCCTGTATCTCCATCTGGAACAGGGAAAACGTTTAATGCATCGACCATTTGAGCATGAGCTGCCAGCTGATTAGCCCCTTGAATGATCATTTCTGCAAAACGCTTTCCGTCTAAACTCGTAATTGACACAAAATTTCCTCCTATACTTAAGCGTTCGTTACACGAACTCCTTGCACAAAAATATTAACAGAATCAACAGCAAGTCCGACTGTTTGATCCAGAGTATATTTCACCTTCGATTGCACATTATGAGCAATTTCTGAAATTTTCGTTCCATAACTAACAATAATAAACATATCAATGTGAACTTCTTCGTTTTCTTGACGAACGATAACGCCTTTAGCGAAATTCTCTCTTCGTAAAATTTCAGCAATACCGTCTTTAAATTGTTTTTTGGAAGCCATCCCGACAATTCCGTAGCAATCAACAGCCGCTCCGCCAGCTACAGTAGCAATTACATCCATAGAGATATCAATTTGTCCATATTTCGTTTGTAGTTCGATAGACATTTTCTTTACCCTCCCAAAAAATCGCATTAACTATTTAACATTCTACTATAATAGCCCTTGTTTTAAAAGTCATAGCCATCCTATTTTATTATAAATGATTCTTCTCAACTATATGTCAAGGTATTTTTCTTGAAAGTAATAAACTACAGTATTGCATTCTCACGGCATGTATGATAAATTATTAAGGTATTTCAAAAGACTTAAGATAGTTTTGAACTTAAGCAAGAGTAGTTAGGAGGGAATTAAACATGGCACGTCAATGTGTAATCACTGGAAGAAAAACTCGTTCTGGTAACAAACGCTCTCACGCAATGAACGCAAACAAGCGTACATGGGGCGCTAACCTTCAAAAAGTACGTATTTTAGTTGACGGTAAACCTAAACGTGTATACGTTTCTGCAAGAGCTCTTAAATCAGGCAAAGTAGAACGCGTATAATGTTAACGGCATCCTCCCCAGGGTGCCTTTTTATTTTGAAAAGCGAAACAGGCTTGGTCAGCTCGTGAAGCAGATAGGAATGGACACAAAAGGCGCAGTTTGCCTTTTAGGGGCCATTATCTTCTGCACAGCAAGCTAGCCGGTAGAGCTAGACATAAAGCGAAACAGGCTTGGTCAGCTCGTTATATAAAAAACAACACCCAATTGACTGGGTGTTATCATTTATTTGTTGTTTATCCTTTTTTAAGTGCTCCAAGCATCGCCTTCACTAAACCACCAAGGACCTTAGGCAATTTAATCGTATAAAATTTCATTATGCCCCTCCTCTTATATCTCCACACCTATTTCGTGGAATGTTCTATCACGAGATAAGCTTTTTAACAGATTATGCACAGAAGGTGAATTCCGAATCTGTCTCCAGCATAAATTTTAATCATTGCTTCTTACCATCATTATTATGCCTTTTTCAAATGAAACATTCCCATATTCAGAAATTAGTTCATTGCTAATACAAAGCGTGGACCCTCTCGTTAATCGTGCTTGATGCAGCGGATATTTAAATCCTGTTAGCGTAATACCTGTTACTTCCTTCGTCACAGACAAAAGAGAAAAATATTTCTTCTTTGAATCGTATTGAATATCGTATGTCCCAGGCTTTTTTATAGTAACACTGTTTTTCTCATCAATGATGTATATGTCCGTTTCATCTAAACATTGTAAAACAGTCTCTTGTTGAAGCAGTTGAATATTTCCAAGAAAATGGTCAATTCGCCCTCCCGTCGCCCCAAAAATATAAATATTCTTTGGTTTTTGACGAATGGCCCAGTTAAGCGCAAGCTCAAGATCTGTTTCATCTTTCTCCGAAGGAAACAGCGATACTTCTAGCAATTGAGCTTGCATCATTTGAAGCTCGTCCTTCGTCACCGAATCAAAATCTCCTACTGAAAGATGAGGAGTAATCCCCTGCTCTAATAACGCCAATACTCCGCGATCAACGCCGACCCACAGATTCGCTGTTTGTTTATACATCTGTAAGTTGGGCCAATACTGACTTGGCCCTCCAGCCATAATACAAATATTCATATAACTCCTCCATACCTCTACAGAAAAAAGCCGCTCAAGTATTGAGTCGGCTTCCTTCCATACAATTAATCATTACCGCGAATTTTTCTGATTGCCTCAGCTCGGTCTTCTTGGTTATAAATAGCAGAGCCTGCCACTAATACATTAGCACCTTGTTCTATGCATAGTTTGGCCGTTTCTTCATTTACACCACCATCAATTTCAATCTCCAAATCTGGATTGAATTGATCAGCCAATGCCTTTACTTCAGCGATTTTTGGTAACACAGAATGAATGAACTTCTGTCCCCCAAAGCCTGGATTTACCGTCATTAACAGCACCATGTCTACATCTTCAATAATATGTTGAATCTGAACAACAGGTGTCGCCGGGTTCAACACAACGCCTGCTTTCACACCGAAAGACTTAATTAATTGAATTGTACGATGTAAATGCGGGCATGCTTCGACGTGGACAGTAATATAATCCGCACCTGCTCTCGCAAATGCTTCAATATACTGATCAGGATTTTCAATCATTAAATGTACATCAAGCGGAAGCTTCGTAACTGGTCGAATTGCCTCTACAATCAACGGACCAATTGTAATATTAGGAACAAAATGTCCGTCCATAACATCGACATGAATATAATCCGCACCACCGCGTTCTACGTCTAAAACCTCTTCTCCTAATTTTGCAAAATTAGCTGACAATATAGATGGAGCAATTTTAACCATCGTTCAATACCTCGGCTTTCTCTCTCTAATTTCTTCTAAAAATTGTTTATAATGTTCATAACGGTAAACAGGAACTTCTCCTGCTTCGACCGCTGCTTTCACAGCACAGCGAGGCTCCTTATCATGCAAGCAACCTCGGAATTTGCAATTCTCACTTAACTCATAAAACTCAGGAAAACAATACGTAAGCCGTTCAGCTTCCATTTCGATAAAATCCAGCGAACTAAACCCTGGTGTATCCGCAACAAGACCCGAGCCAATATGAATAAGCTCAACATGCCTAGTTGTATGTTTGCCGCGACCTAAGTGAGATGAAATGTCATTCGTCTTTAAATCTAGTTTAGGGTTAATCGCATTTAATATTGAGGATTTACCGACACCCGATTGCCCGGCAAACACACTCGTTTTTCCATCCACAAACGGAAGCAGATCATCGATTCCTACTTCAGTGACAGAAGACGTAATCATCACAGGATACCCTAATTTTTTATAATTGCTTACGTACTCATCCAACTGAGCTCGCTTCTCTTGAGGAACTAAGTCAATTTTACTCACAACAATAATCGGATCAATCTCATTATCCTCAATCAATACAAGGAAGCGATCTAACAGCGCTGGACTAAAATCTGGTTCCACTGCCGAAAAAACGAGAATCGCTTGATCCACATTCGCAATCGGCGGGCGAACCAATTCGTTTTTTCGCGGTTTTACTTCTAACACGTAGCCATCTGTTTTATTTTCGGCTTGATAGACGACATAATCGCCGACAAGGGGCGTGACTTTATTTTTGCGAAATACGCCTCTGCCGCGACATTGAATCACTTCTTCACCGTCTAACACATAATAAAACCCGCTAAGTGCTTTAATAATTTTTCCTTCGGGCATAGCTCCACTCCTTCTGCTAAACTTTCTTAATCGGAATACTGTACCTCTTCATCTATAATTACTTGATCATCCCGCATAACTTTATACCTAGCAGGTTTATCAATTGAAACCGTGAAATCAATCGTTCGTTTCTCATCACGAGTAAGATAAAACGAGTCAAACGGTTCATCCATCGTTCTTGTTAAATCTTCAACGTAAATTTGAACAGACTGAGCCACCCCCATAACATCAGGCTTATATTCAATCGTAATTTCTTTTGTAACCGTTTTTGGTGGTACTTCTTCTTTTCCTTTTGATAATACAACTTTGACTGTGCTTCCGTTATCAATCGAAGAATGAGCAGCAGGGGACTGCGAAATAACTTGTCCTTCCGGCACAGACTGATGATATTCTTCCTTCTCCACTTCTATTATCAAACCGCTATCTTGCGCATAGTCTTTTAGACCTGCCTCACTATAGCCTGTTAAATCTTTCAGTAAAATTTGTTCGCTTCCTTTACTAACAGTAAATTCAATAACTGTATCCTCAGGTAAAACTTCCGTATTGGCCACTGGATTTTGTGAAATAATCGTTCCAGAAGCAATATCAGCATGGTACTCCTCTGTCACGACGATATCTTTAAATTCCATTTTTTCTAATTGCTTTTCTATGTCTTCTATGTTTTCCCCTTCATAATCAGAAAGAACGATCGTTTCTTGACCGATACTTTGATAAATGTCAATTTTCGCGCCTTCTTTTACTTTCTTACCTTCCTTTGGATTCGTTTTAATAACATGATCTTCAGGAATTTCTGAGTCTTCTAATTCAATAATTTTGCCTGGCACTAAACCTATATGCTGCAATTCCGTAATCGCATCCTCTAACTCTTTTCCTTGCAAGTCGGGAATCGCTACTTCCTTTGTTCCTAGCAAAGATGGGAACACTACAATAATCAAGATTGTCAAAAATAATAGCGTTAAAAAAGATGCCACTAAAATAACCGGCCCCTTTTTCCGCTTTGTTTTTTCTTGTTCAGGTTGTTTAGCAGGCTTATTGTGGTTTGCTTTATCGCTGGCAATGGTCGATTCATCATGGTCGGAAACAGGCTTATTTTTCTCTGGTCCTCTAACGATTGTCTCATCGATGCTGTCTAGATAATCATTGGTAATAATCGGAATTGCCTTTGTGGCCTCTTCATCTTGCGGGATGAAAAAGGGAGCTTCATTCTCCCTGCCCGGATCAAGCGCTGTACGAATATCCTCCCCCATCGCTTCAACACTTTCATAACGATAATAGCTGTCTTTCGCTGTTGCCTTTAAAATAATATTTTCTACACTTTGCGGAATGTCGGCATTCCATCGCTTCGGTGACGGCGTTTCAGACTGTAAATGTTTCAGCGCGATAGAGACAGCGGATTCTCCTGAGAATGGCAATCTTCCTGTCAACAACTCAAACATCACAATGCCAAGCGAATAAATGTCCGATTTCTTATTGGCCATCCCCCCTCGCGCTTGTTCAGGGGATAAGTAATGAACAGAACCGAGCACCGCATTTGTTTGCGTAATATTTGTAGCACTTAATGCCATCGCAATACCGAAATCCGTGATTTTAACAGTCCCTTCATGGTCAATGAGAATGTTTTGCGGTTTAATATCACGATGAATAATTCCGTTATGATGCGCGTGAGATATGGCAGCTGTAATTTGCTTCATAATATCTAAAGCTGTTTCAATAGGAATAGGAGAATTTTTTTGTATGTATTGTTTCAATGTCATTCCTTCGACATATTCCATTACGATATAATAGATATCGCCTTCTTCACCGACATCATAGATGCTGACAATATTAGAATGAGCAAGACTCGTTGCCGATTGTGCTTCACGATTAAAGCGCTTAATGAATTCTTCATCATTATTAAAATCCATGCGCAAGATTTTCAGTGCCACATCGCGATCTAAAATCATGTCCCGAGCCAAATACACATTTGCCATGCCGCCGCCGCCAACCATTTTTAGCAGCTTATAGCGGTCATTAATTCTTTTACCAACCAGCATCAGACTCACCTCACTACACTTTCATCATAAAATTGAACGAGTACGAGGGTAATATTATCTTCGCCACCATACTGATTTGCTAAATCAATAAAGGCCGTTGCTTTTTCTTCTAGTGAATGTTCATTTTTCACAATATTGCACATTTCTTGTTCGCTTACTTTATTAGACAAACCATCCGAACAGAGCAGCAGAATATCTTCTTCTTCAAACATGACCGTTACAATATCCATTTCTACTTTTAATTCCGTACCTAATGCCCGCAATAAAACATTTTTCCGCGGGTGGTGTTCCGCATCTTCCTTCGTAATTTGACCAGTACGAACGAGTTCATTGACGAGAGAATGATCTTCTGTTACTTGTTTAAACCCACTTTCATTATGCAAATAACAGCGACTATCACCGATGTTGGCAACCGATGCAAATTTGTCTGTACAGATAGCTGCAACAATAGTTGTTCCCATTCCTTGGCATTCGTTATTCTCCGCAGCATGTTGAAAAAGAACTTCATTTACCTTCGTAATATTTTCTCTCAACCACGCTTCCGCTTCATTCGCTGTCTCGATAGCGCCTGCTTCATCCCAGCTTTTCTTTAACAAATCAACGGTCATCGTGCTTGCCACATCCCCAGCACGATGACCGCCCATACCATCGGCTACGATGGCAAGGCGAATCCCTGTGGAATTGATAAAAACTCCACCATTATCTTCATTGTGTTGACGTACTTTACCGCGATCTGTTCTATAAATTGTCCGCATATCGAGTCACCTCGTCTCTTCTTTTCGCTCCTTGGCCCGAAGCTGACCACAAGCCGCATCAATGTCATGACCTTGCTCTCTTCGAATCGTTACATTAATACCACGTTTCTTCAATGTTTTTTCAAATGCAAAAATTTGTTCACGAGGTGTTCTCACATAGTTACGTTCTGGTACGTAATTAACAGGAATTAAGTTTACATGGCACTTGATTCCTTTAATAAGTGCAGCGAGTTCTTCCGCATGCTCCACTGTATCGTTTTCTCCACCGAATAAACCATACTCAAAGCTAACACGACGCCCAGTCTTTTCTGTATAATACTTAATAGCTTCAATTAAATCAGGCAGTTTATACGCACGGTTGATCGGCATTAATTTACTGCGCAGTTCCGTATTTGGTGCATGAAGCGAAACAGCAAAATTAATTTGTAGAGGTTCTTCAGCAAATTGATAAATTTTTGGGATAATGCCGCTTGTTGAAACCGTAATATGACGTGCTCCAATATTCAAGCCTTTTTCATGATTAATGTTTCGTAAAAAGGACATCATGTTGTCATAATTATCAAATGGTTCCCCGATTCCCATAATGACAAGGGAACTCACCCGCTCGTCAACTTCATCCAATGCTTGCTGTACTTTTACAACTTGAGCGACAATTTCTCCCGCCTCTAAGTTACGCTTTAACCCACCAAGTGTAGAAGCGCAAAACGTACAACCGATTCGGCATCCGACTTGCGTTGTAACACAAATAGAATTTCCGTAATCATGGCGCATTAGTACCGTTTCAATCGAATAGCCATCATGAAGCTCAAATAAAAACTTCATCGTACCATCACTAGATGTTTGTTGAATTAATGTATTCAGCGTCGTAAATGTAAACTGTTCTTCTAATTTATCACGCAGCTGTTTTGATAGGTTTGTCATTTCAGCAAACCCTTTTACACGCTTTTTGTATAACCAATCATAAATTTGTTCACCACGAAAAGCTTTATCACCGTTCTCAACAGCCCATTCTTTCAGCTGCTGAATTTCTAACGAATAAATCGATGGCTTTTCTGGCTTCGTATCTTTTTTCACTCTTGTTGACTTTGTAATCTCTGTCATGCTTGTACCTTCTTTCTAAAGCTTGCAATAAAAAATCCATCACTTTCAAAATATTGAGGGAATACTTGAAGTCTATGCCCCTGCACATAAGGCACAATCGCCTCAGGCATTCTTTCTTTTAAACCTAGATCGCTTTCAAATTCCGGATGACTCTCCAAAAAGGCAGCTGCTACTCGATCATTCTCCTCGCGATCGACCGTACATGTACTATAAATCAAGCGCCCACCTTGCTTCACTAAAGGTGCCGCTGCATCTAACAACTTTTGTTGAATAGAAGAGAGTTTTATTATATCATCTTTTGTTTTCGTATACTTCACATCGGGTTTACGGCGCATGACTCCCAGGCCCGAACATGGTGCATCGACAAGAATACGGTCAAATCCTTCTTTGTTAAATAAGTCTTGAACATGCCGGCTATCCGCAGCTTGTGTTTTAACATTTCGAAGCCCTAAACGCTCTGCTTGATCTTTAATCAGCTTTACTTTATGCTCATGCAAATCTAAAGCATACACTTGTCCAGTCGTTAATCCTTCGGCAATATGTGTTGTTTTTCCTCCAGGTGCTGCACAGCAATCGAGAACCGCATCATTTCCACTTGCGCCTAAAGCATGGGCAACGAGCATCGAGCTTTCATCTTGAATCGATAAGTATCCTAATTTATAACTTTCAGAATGAGCTAAGTTCCCGCGATAACAAATAATCGCTTCCGGCAAAATATCGCTCGCTTCAACATCGTAGCCTTCTTCAATTAAAATACTCACAAGCTCACTGCGGGAAATTTTCTTTACATTCACCCGTGCCGTTTGCAAAGGAGCTGTTAAATTGACTTCACACATATCTTCGGTTTTTTCAAAGCCAAATTGCTCAATCCAACGCTTTACAAGCCAAATTGGGTGACTCGTCCTAATCGCTAAACGTTCGCTTTCATCTTCAATTTCCTCAAAAGAAGCAACACCATTTCGTTGAATATTGCGAAGTACACCATTAACCATCGATGTCGTTCCTTTATGGCCTCGTTTTTTCGCAATTTCTACTGCCTCAAACAAAATCGCATGATCCGGCACTTTATCTAAGTAAACCATTTGATAAACAGACATGCGGAGTAAATTGATTACCCAAGACTGTGTTTTTTTCGGGTTTTTAATATACGGTTTTAGAAAATAATCTAACGTCATCTTTCGTTGAATCGTTCCGTAACTAATTTCCGTTAACAACCCGCTGTCTGCGCTGGAAAGCTGGTATTTATTAATCACATTATTTAACATCAAGTTGCTATACGCTTGATTTTTCTCTACTGACTCGAGAATATCAAGGGCAATGTCTCGCACACCCTTTTTCGTTTGCTTCATTATTCTTCTCCTACCTTCATACCTGCTTTAATAAATGCCCCAGCACCGCGTAAATAATCTTTTGCCAGCATTTTTTTCTTACCTGAAGGCTGAAGCTCGGTAATGAGAATAGCGGTTTCGTTACCTGTTGCAACAACAACCCCTTCTTCACAAACATCGATGATGGTTCCCGGAGCGGATTCTTTCATGCCTGGAAGCTTTTTTGCTTGCCATACTTTTAAGACGTTGCCTTCCAATAGTGTATACGCTACAGGCCACGGATTTAAGCCGCGCACATGGTTATAAATTTCTTGTCCTGTTCTTGTCCAATCAATTCTTTCATCGGACCGTTTAATATTCGAAGCAAAAGTTGCTTTCGCTTCATCCTGCTTAATGGGAGTAAGTTCTCCGTTTATTAGTTTTGGCAAAGTTTCCGCTAATAAATCTGACCCCACTTGACTTAGCTTATCATGAAGTGTTCCAACATTATCTTCTTCTTCAATGACAACCTCTGCCTGTGTTAAAATATCTCCCGCATCCAGCTTTTCAGCCATATACATAATCGTAATACCTGTTTTTTCTTTTCCTTGCAAAATTGAATAATGAATCGGTGCCCCGCCGCGCAGCTCTGGTAAAAGAGAAGCATGGACATTAATACAGCCAAACTTTGGCGCTTCCAACAGTTCATTCGGCAAAATCTGTCCAAAAGCCGCTGTCACAACTAAGTCAGGTTTTAGAACCAAAATCTCAGCTAAATCTGCTTCATTGCGAATTTTTTCTGGTTGATATACTGGGATACCGTACTTCTCCGCCTCTACTTTTACAGGTGGAGGCGTTAATACTTTCTTCCGTCCAACCGGTCGATCTGGCTGCGTTACAACCGCTATTACTTCATAGCCTTCATCCATAATTCGCTTTAAAACAGGTACCGAAAAATCCGGCGTCCCCATAAAAATAATCTTTGTCATTGTTCCTCAAACCCTTCTAGCTCTTCTGCTGTTATATAGCGAGAAATTTTACTTGTAAATAAAACGCCGTGCAAATGATCAATTTCATGTTGAATGGCGCGCGCTAAAAAATCTTCCGCTTCAAGCTCATAATATTCTCCACGTCGATTTTGTGCCCGAATCTTTACACGATATGGACGTGTTACTTCGCCGTATACATCCGGAAAACTTAAGCACCCTTCAATCCCGGTTTGTTCTCCATCTGCTTCTAAAATTTCTGGATTGATCATTTCAATGACACCGGATTCCTCATCTATTTCCACGACAGCAATTTGTTTTTTCACACCAACTTGCGGAGCAGCGAGCCCTACTCCATCTGCTTCGACCATCGTTTCATACATATTATTTAACAGCTTAGCCAAATTTTTATCAAAACTTGTGACTTTTGCACATTTTTGTTTCAAAATTTTTTCCGGAAACATTACAATTGGTAAAATCGTCAAAAAATTAAACCTCCTATTAGAAAAGCGCAAGGCGCCTGCTTATCGGCGACAAGCATAAGACAAGCGCTGACAAAAGGCGTTCTTTGCCTTTCGAAGTGATTGACTTATGCCCTCGAGCCGATGGCGCCTGAAGCTAGACACCAAAACATATTGAAAATTTTATACTGTCCTAGCGCAGGGCACGCGAAGCGATATCCCCTTACTCGTTTTACAATCATTTTATTTAAAAACGCGAGCGCTACTAGCAGCTCGCGACTGGACTACATCATAATTTGTGGATTTAAATCAATCGAAATGGTCAAATGATGTTGTATAGATTCTTGTTGATAATGCTCTAAAATCGTGTGTAAATGATGATGTAATTGCGGCTCCCGCTTGTATTTTATCAGACATTGATAGCGATATCTATTGTTGATTCGACTAAGCGGTGAAGCAACTGGGCCGAGAATAATAGAATGCGGACTTAACTGCATTCTTAAATAGTGTGTAATCTTTTCTGTCGTCGCCACCGTTTTCATAACATCTTCATGTGATACAGTAATAAGAACAAGATAGAAATAAGGCGGATAATGACTTTGCCTCCGGATCAACATCTCTCGTTCATAAAACGAATCATAATGTTGAAGAGCAGCCAGCTCAATACTATAATGCTCAGGTGTATATGTTTGAATCACTACTTCTCCAGGAAGATCGTGCCGTCCAGCTCGTCCGCTCACTTGCGTTAAAAGCTGAAACGTTTTCTCTGAAGAACGAAAGTCTGGTAAATGCAACATTGTATCTGCTGATAAAACTCCGACAAGCGTAATATTAGGAAAATCAAGACCTTTTGCGATCATTTGCGTACCAAGTAAAATATCAGCCTTGCCTTCTCCAAAAGCATTCAACAATCGTTCATGCGATCCCTTCTTGCTTGTCGTATCCACATCCATACGAATAACGCGTGCTTCAGGGAGTATCTTCGCTAGTTCTTCCTCTACTTTTTGCGTTCCTGTTCCAAAAAAGCGAATATGTTCACTTTCACATTCTGGACAAACATTTGGCATGCCCTCTTCATGACCGCAATAATGACATTTCATTATATCATTAAAGCGATGATAGGTGAGAGAAATATCACAGTTTGGACAATGAATCACATAGCCGCAGCTGCGGCACATAACAAAGGATGAGTGTCCTCGTTTATTTAACATCAAAACAGTCTGTTCCCTTTTTTCAAGACGGTCTGTTAATTTCGTTAACAGCATTTCTGAAAACATCGAGCGATTTCCATTGCGAAGTTCCTCGCGCATATCGATGATTTCAACAGCTGGAAGTGCACTTTCATTCATACGCCGACTCATCGTTAGTAACTTATATACCCCTTTTTGAGCGCGGGCAAACGATTCTAATGTAGGTGTCGCACTGCCGAGAATAACCGGACAGCGATGTGATTTAGCTCGCTCAATCGCGACATCACGGGCATGGTAGCGCGGTGTCTCTTCTTGTTTATAGCTTGCTTCATGTTCTTCATCGATAATAATTAAACCAAGATGTTCAAAGGGCGCAAAGATGGCCGATCGTGCCCCGACGACCACTTTCACTTCTTTACGATGAATTTTACGCCACTCATCATACTTCTCTCCGATTGACAAACCGCTATGCATCACAGCGACCTGCTCACCAAATCGTTCTTTAAAACGTTTGACCGTTTGCGGTGTTAACGAAATTTCCGGAACAAGCATAATCGCTTCCTCACCCTTTTCAATAACGGAAGCAATGGCTTGAAGATAGACTTCCGTTTTCCCGCTCCCTGTTACTCCATATAGAAGAAACACCTCATGTTCTTTGTTCCTAATATTTTCTTGAATCGGGTGCAGTGCTAAAGCTTGCTCAGTCGTTAACGACAGCGGCTCTGACCGTTCAAAGATTCGATTTTCATACGGATTACGATATACTTCCTGATGTTCTTCAGCGAGCAGCTGCTTCTTGACTAATGCTTTGACCGTCCCGTTCGATGCATGAGTTACTTCAAGCAGCTCTTTTAACGAAATAGGTTCAGGATGCGCACAGAAATATTGTAAAACCTCACGCTGTTTTTTCGCATTTCCGGTAAAAGTGAGTGCAATTTCCGCAAGCTTTTCCCCTGTATGTAATGGGCGAATCACTTTGATTGTTTTTTTATTTAATTTATTCTTCACATAATAAACAAGCTCAAGATGCCCCTGTTGTACTTCCTTTTGAAAAAGAGCTCCATGTTCGCCTTCAATGACTTCCTTCCAAGTGATGGAAGAACGATGTCCCATTGCAGCAAGAACAATAGGAGACAACTTACCCTTTTTTTCTTCGATTATATTAAGGACTTTTTCATATTTTGCTTTCATCGCTGCTGGGAGCATTGCTTGTAAAGCGGTGATTTTAAAACACATCGCTTCCCGTGTCATCCAATTGGCAAGCTGCAGCAATTCCTTATTTAAGACCGGTTCTAAATCCATCGGCTCTTTCATATTACGCAACTTATTCCACTCACTATGCTCTTTCAATCCGACCACAAATCCTTGTACCATTCTCGGGCCAAACGGGACAATTACGCGCATGCCCGGTTGAATGATGTTTATCCATTTGTCAGGAATTCGATAATCAAATTCACGGTCGGTTTGCTTTGCGGGAACATCCACAATAACTGTTGCAATGTTCATACTTTCCATCAATCCTTTTGTAACATCGAAGCTGCTTCAGTTAAAATTCGTTTTGCTGTCTCTGTTTTTGTCAGCATTGGCAAGTTGATAGCACTGCCATCTCGTTTAAACATCGTTACAATATTCGTATCTGTTCCAAAGCCAGCTCCTGCTGTCGTTACATTATTGGCTACAATCATATCTGCATTCTTTTTCTCAAGCTTTCCACGTGCATATTCTTCTACTGCGTTCGTTTCAGCAGCAAACCCAATAATAAGTTGATGAGTTTTCTTCATTCCCAACTCTTGAAGAATATCTTTTGTTCGTTCTAACTCAATTACATTGTCTCCCGGTTGTTTTTTCATTTTATGTGTATGATAAACTTTTGGCTTATAATCCGCTACAGCAGCTGTACCAATAACAATATCCGCATCGTCATAAAATGGCCAGACCGCATCATACATCTCTGCTGCTGATTCAACTTGTACAACATGAGCTTTAGCAGGTGGTGTTAAATGAACTGGGCCTGAAATAAGCGTCACTTCCGCACCTAGTTTAATCGCTTCTTCTGCCAAAGCATACCCCATTTTCCCACTCGAATGATTCGTTAAAAAGCGAACGGGATCAATCGCTTCCCGCGTCGGTCCTGCCGTAATTAAACATTTCCTCCCACGAAGCGGTAATGGTTGATCCTTCTCATCAAAAAAACGCTGCAAATGCTGAACAATCGTCTCAGGTTCTTCAAGGCGCCCTTTACCAACATAACCACACGCTAAATAGCCTTCTCCTGGTTCAATAAACTGATAGCCGAAAGATCGTAATGTGTCCATATTTTTTTGGACAGCAGGATGGGCATACATATGTACATTCATCGCTGGAGCAACCCAAACTGGTGCTTCAGTAGCTAAAAGTGTTGTCGTAATCATATCATCAGCAATACCGTTAGCAAGCTTCCCAATCACATTCGCTGTCGCTGGAGCAAGCAGAATAAGATCCGGCCAGTCTGCTAAATCAATATGAGCAATAACAGCTGAATCCTTTTCATCAAACGTATCGGTATAGACATCATGTCGTGATAGCGCTTGAAATGTAAGCGGAGTCACAAATTGACGAGCTGAATCACTCATGATTACCTTCACCGAAGCTCCCGCTTGTGTCAATTTACTTGTTAAAGCTGCTGCCTTATATACAGCAATACCACCTGTTACACAAAGAAGAATCTTTTTATCGATAAGCATAGAATTTCCCCCTAGCTTGAACATTGTTTATTTTATTATAATCCAAATGGATACAAAACGAATATGACTTTACCTTTTGAAACGACTATCATTCAAACATCTATTCCAATAGAATAAGATCATGCGGACATCCCCTGCTCCTGCACAAAAAGAAAAGGTCTGACAACGTTTGCAGAGCGAGATACGGTAGATAAACTACCGAGCCTCATTGCTTTACGGAGTCAGACCCGAAAAGGTCAAGCAAATGCAATTACTTACTTTTCTTCATATTGATTCGTATAAGTTAATTTCCCAGAATAAATTTCCTCTAGCGCACGACCAACAGATTTATGAGAAACAGGCTTTTCAATTTGGCAATCTTCCTTAATTTGCATTTCACGAGCACGCTTAGCGGCAACAGAAACAAGTGAGTATTTAGAATCAATTTTAAGTAATAAAGAATCAATTGGTGGATATAACATAATTTATTCAGCCTCCAGCATTTTTTTATAACGAGCTTCTACTCTTTCACGTCGACAATGTTCAGCAACAATAATGCAGTTTACTTTTTCACATGCTTTTTCTACAGAATCATTTTCAACGACATAATCATATAAGCTCATAAGTTCAATTTCCTCTTTTGCCACTTTCATTCGGCGTTGAATCACCTCTTCCGTGTCCGTTCCACGATTCACGATGCGGTTCTCAAGTTCTGAAAGACTTGGCGGCGCCAGAAAAATAAACAAGCCATCTGGGAATTTTTCCCGAACTTGCTTTGCTCCTTCTACTTCAATTTCTAGGAAAATATCCTTTCCTGCCTCAATTGTCTCTCGTACATAATCAACAGGTGTACCATAGTAGTTGCCTACAAACTCAGCATGCTCGAGCAATTTCCCTTGCTCAATGAGCGCTTCAAACTCTTCCCGCGTTTTAAAGAAATAATCAATCCCGTCAACTTCTCCTTCACGTGGAAGACGAGTCGTCATCGAAATAGAATACTCAAACGATTTATCAGGCTCTGAGAAAATAGCCTTTCGAACCGTTCCCTTTCCAACACCAGATGGCCCAGATAATACAATCAATAACCCTTTTTCTTTCATAATATATCCTTTACCCCTCTTCTACGCTGTCATCACGATCTTGAAGACGTGCAGCAACTGTTTCCGGCTGAACAGCTGATAAGATAACGTGATCACTATCTGTTATAATTACAGCTCTTGTTCTTCTTCCGTATGTAGCATCTATTAATGAACCGCGATCGCGGGCATCCTGAATAATTCTTTTAATTGGAGCCGATTCCGGACTCACGATTGAGACAATACGATTTGCAGAAACAATATTTCCAAAACCGATATTTATGAGCTTGATCGACATTATTGTCCTCCATCCCTCTTCTATTGTCACCTTGAAGCTTCAATCATAAACAACCTATTCAATATTTTGAACTTGTTCTTTCATCTTTTCTAATAAGCTTTTCATTTCAACAACTTCCTTTGTAATAAGAGAGTCATTTCCCTTTGAACCAATCGTGTTCACTTCTCGGTTCATCTCTTGTACAAGAAAATCAAGCTTACGACCAATCGGATCTTTTTGCTTCAATGTTTCTGCGAATTGTAATAAGTGACTTTCTAATCTAGTTAACTCTTCGTTAATGTCACACTTATCCGCAAAAATGGCTGCTTCTGTAACAAGTCGACTTTCTTCAATCAACCCATCCGTTAACTCGTTTAACTTCATCGCTAGCCTGTCTTTATAAGTACGAACAACCGAAGGAGCATATTGTTTCACATGTTGTGCAATAGCTGCTACCTTTTCCTTATGTGTTTCTAAGTCATAAGCTAGCTCTTGGCCTTCCTGAATGCGCATACGTTTTACATCTTCTAACGCGCTCGTTAATGCTTGCAGTAGGAGCCATTCCACTTCATCATTTTCTGCGGGCACTTCTTCTACTGAAAAAACCGTTTCAAGTCTCAGTAAATCTTGTAACGTGACTTGTGATTTTAACTTATACTTTTCTTGTACTGTATCTATGAGTGAAACAAATTGATCCGCAATATCCCAATCGAACTTCAGCTCCTTAGCAACAAGGCCTTCCCCTTCGACTGTAATAAAAATTTCTCCTCGTCCACGCCGAATATATTCATTTGCTTTCTTCTTTACTTTATCTTCTAAGAATAAAAGCTGTCGTGGCATTCGAATATTGTATTCACAAAAGCGATGATTCACCGTTTTAATTTCAACAGTTACCCTTACATGATCATTCTCTGCCTTACCTCGTCCATAGCCTGTCATACTAATAACCATGGTTTCACTTCCTATCAAACATAATGTACGGTCATTATATGTATTGGAAAAAAATAAAAAGGTAATAGAGAACACTCTACTACCTTATGGATTATATCATATATTATTTTGATTTTCTTGCTAAAAAGCTGCCAGCCAGTAAAAAAGTTGGAATCGACGACATTCCGATAATTAACAGCCAATCACGAGCAGGAATCGCAACCGTATGGAAAATCATTTGCAATGGCTCATAATAGATGACCGCAATCATTAGCAATAAAGAAGATAATACAGCGCCAACTAAATATTTATTTCCAAAAGGATTTCGTGAAAAGATGGAACGGTCGCTTCGGCAATCAAACACGTGAATAAGCTGCGTTAACACTAATGTAGCAAAAGCGACCGTTTGAGCGTATTCCAAATTGTCCGGATTCGCACGATAGACAATATAAAAAGCAATCAAGGTGGAAAGACCAATCAAAAAACCGCGAGAAATGATCTTCCACCCAAGTCCCCTTGCAAATACGCCTTCGTTTGGACTACGCGGCTTTTGCTTCATCACATCATCTTCTGGCGCATCTAGACCTAAAGCCATCGCGGGTAAACCATCTGTCACTAAATTGACGAATAAGATTTGAATAGGCACCATCGGCAACGGTAAGGCACAAAGCATGGCAAAAAACATCACCAAAATTTCTCCTACATTCGAAGCTAATAAATAACGAATAAACTTCCGAATATTTTCATAAATATTCCGTCCCTCTTTAATCGCTGATTTAATCGTCGCAAAATTATCATCCACTAATATGAGGGAGGAGGCTTCTTTGGCTACATCCGTTCCTGTAATCCCCATCGCTACCCCAATATCCGCTGTTTTAATAGCCGGGGCATCATTCACTCCATCGCCGGTCATCGCTACGATATGCCCTTTATTTTGCAGAGCCTTTACAATTTGTAGTTTGTGCTCTGGTGACACACGAGCGAACACCGCAACATCTTCCACTATTTCTTCTAGCTCTTCAAACGACAAATCATTTAATTGCTTCCCTTCAACTACCTTCTCCTTGCCCTTTAAAATACCGAGTTGCGCAGCAATCGCTTTAGCGGTTGTCACATGGTCTCCCGTAATCATCACTGTTTTAATGCCTGCTTCTCGACATTCTTTAATAGCTTGCTTCACTTCAGGACGAGGAGGATCAATCATTCCTTGCAGCCCCATAAACGTTAAATTCTTTTCAGCTTCCTCTTCATGTAACACGACATGTCCAGCCGCTAATGGCTTATAGCCTACCGCAATCATCCGAAGAGCAAGTGAAGCTAGTCCTTCCATTTCTCGATGAACACTTGCTTGATATTCTTTATTCAAAGGAGCCATTTTCCCATCCCACAAAATTGATTCACAGCGAGCAAACAGGACATCTGGAGCTCCTTTCGTCACAACAAAATGCTTTCCTGCTTCATCTTTTATGATGACACTCATCATTTTTCGTGTCGAATCAAATGGAAATTCCTTCACAATTGTAAATTTCTCAAACAATTGCTCTCTCGTTAACCCTGCTTTTAAGGCGGCAACAAACATTGCTCCTTCCGTTGGATCGCCGTCTAACGTAAACCGATCTCCTTTTCTCACTAAATCAGCTTTATTGCACAGCATACCGAATGTTAACAATTGAAGCAATGATTTTTCCCCTTGTAAAGAAACAGCTCGTTCACCGTCTAGAAATTCTCCTTCAGGAGCGTAGCCGGTCCCTGTAACATCCCATGTCTTTCCGCCGCTCCATAGCTTTGTCACTGTCATTTTGTTTTGTGTCATCGTTCCTGTTTTATCCGAACAAATAACCGATGCACAACCGAGCGTTTCAACAGCAGGAAGCTTACGAACAATCGCCCGCTGCTTAATCATACGTTGCACACCTAGCGACAAGGCAACCGTCACAATAGCCGGCAAGCCTTCAGGAATAGCTGCAACCGCAAGCGACACCCCTGCTAAAAACATCGTATACACGTCATGTCCTTGTAATACACCTGTCAGTACTACAATAACCGTTAACACGAGCGCCGTCGCAATTAAAATTTTACCAAGCTGCTCCAATCTACGTTGAAGCGGTGTAATCATCGTTTCAGCCGTTTGAAGCAAGTGGGCAATTTTCCCCATCGCTGTATCCATTCCAGTGGCGATGACAATCCCTTTACCGCTTCCTCTCGTTACCATCGTCCCCATAAACGCTTTATTCTCTTCATCACCAATACCATCCGCATCAAATAAAAGCTGCTCAGATGTTTTAACAGCCGGCTGTGATTCACCTGTTAAAGCAGATTCTTCAATTTCTAAACTGAATGATTCAACAATTCGCAAGTCTGCTCCGATTCGGTCACCGCTTGCAAATTTTAAAACATCCCCAACAACGACTTCCTTAGAAGGTGTTTTTATCCATTTATTATCACGTAACACATAGACTTGCGGAGCAGACATCTCCTTTAAAGCATCTAAAGACTTCTCTGCTTTTCGTTCTTGAAAAAATCCAAGAATCCCGTTTAAAAACACAATTGCAATGATAGCAATCGCATCTACATATTCACCTAGTATCCCCGAGATAAGCGTTGCGACCAATAATACGAGCACCATGAAATCTTTAAACTGGGCAAAAAATAACAGTAACGCAGACTGTTTTTCGGCTTCTTGAAGTTCATTAAACCCATGTTTACGCTGCCTTTTCGTCACCTCATCTTCGCTCAATCCAAGCTTAATGCTTGTTTGAAGAGCATTCTCTATTTCTTGCGTCTTCATTTCCCGGAACTTCATCGAGCATCACACATCCTCTGCATAATAGTAGAAAAGTGGCGGCGGGATTATTTACAGAAACAGATAATGTGCACGATCTAAGCAGTACTCCCCCTCCTCTAACCTTGACAAGCTCCAACCATCTCTCCTCCCATACATATTCAGACTCGTCCAAAAAAATGCTATAATGATTATGAAAAGTAGTACAAGTCTCGATTGCTTACAAGATAGTAGTTACTTCACTCAATATTTGAAAAAGGATGTAGAATATATGTCATTTGACGGATTATTTACAAAGGCGATGACAGAAGAAATCGCTTCTTTACTAAAAGGCGGCCGTATTAATAAAGTGCATCAGCCTTATAAAAATGAATTAATTTTAGTGATTCGAGCAGGCAAGAAAAATTTCAAATTATTACTCTCTGCTCATCCAAGCTATGCAAGAGTTCAACTAACAGAAGAAGATTATGAGAATCCCAAAGAACCGCCCATGTTTTGCATGCTGCTCAGAAAGCATCTTGAAGGATTTACGATTGAGGATATTCGTCAACATGAATTAGACCGAATCATTATTTTGGATGTAAAAGGACGTAACGAACTCGGCGATTTATCTCAAAAACAATTAATGATTGAGATTATGGGTCGCCACAGCAACATTATTTTAGTTGATCAAGAACGAAATATGATTCTCGATAGTATTAAACATGTATCCTATGCAGTGAATAGTCACCGCGCTATTTTGCCAGGGCAAGAGTATAAGCTCCCTCCTGCACAGCACAAACAAAACCCATTTACTGCTTCTACAGAAGATATCGTAAAACAACTAGATTTCAATGCAGGCAAATTAGATCGTCAGCTTGTGCAACAGTTTGCTGGAGTCTCTCCTTTATTCGCTAAAGAAGCCGTTCATCTCGCTGGACTTGCTAATTCGGACACATTGCCAGGAGCTTTTCTTGCATTAATCCATACACTTTCTAAGCAAGAGTACATACCTACTATGATATCGGATGGAAAAAAAGACGTGTTTTATATGCTTCCTTTACAGCATCTTTCCGGCGAGGCTAAATCTTTCTCATCGCTCAGCCAAATGCTCGATCGTTTTTATTTTGGTAAGGCTGAGCGTGATCGTGTTAAGCAGCAAGGGCATGACCTTGAACGATTTATCACAAATGAGGTGGAAAAAAACCGAAAAAAAATTGGAAAGCTTGAGCGAACTTTACAAGAAACCGAACGCAGCGAGCAATATCAATTATATGGCGAATTACTAACCGTGAATTTATATCAAATGACAAAGGGACTAACAGAAATTGAAGTCGTCAATTATTATGATGAAAATGAAAGCACCGTCGTTATTCCACTTAATCCACAAAAAACACCGACAGAAAACGCCCAGCATTATTTTTCAAAATATCAAAAAGCAAAAAATGCGGTCGCCATTGTCCAGGAACAAATTGAAAAAACAAAAGAGGAATTACACTACTTTGAAACGTTGCAGCAGCAGCTACAATCCGCTTCACCAAAGGATTTAGAAGAAATTCGTGAGGAGTTGCAAGAAGAAGGCTACTTACGCCAAAAACAAAAAAAAGGCATGAAAAAACCAGCTAATGCCAAACCGCAGCTTGAAACATATCACTCTACAAACGGAGATATTATTTTCGTTGGAAAAAACAATAAACAAAACGATTACTTAACGAATAAATTTGCCCGTCGCGATGAAATATGGCTTCATACGAAAGACATTCCTGGTTCACATGTTGTCATTCGCAACGAAGCACCGAGTGAACAAACGATTACAGAAGCCGCTATTTTAGCCGCTTATTATAGTAAAGCCCGACAATCAAGCTCTGTCCCCGTTGATTATACGAAGGTGCGTCATGTAAAAAAACCAAGCGGCGCAAAACCTGGCTTCGTCATTTATGAACAGCAGCAAACCCTGTTTGTTACACCAGACGAAGAAATCGTCATTCAATTAAAAAATAATGAATAATACGTAAGAGGCTGTTTTACAACGTTCTTTCTCATTCAAACGTTGTAAAACAGCCTATACATTCTTTTATTCTCTAAACAAATTCAATGACTTCATGTGCAAAACAAATGCATGGTCACTATCAGTCAAAATCCTCTTATACTTATCGTCCACGTTATAACCAGCAATCAACAGCGCCATCATCATTTGCTGATGAGTCATTCCAAATATGCCGCGTGAGAATAAGTATTTCAAAAATTTCTTAGTCTGCTTTCCATCAGAGTACTGTTTTTTCAAATTAAAGAGCGTGGCAAGCTTTATCACATCGACCTCTTCAGTAGTTAACATCGACTGACACGCAGCAAACACCTCTGTCAAACGTTGCTGATAGAGCTCGGAAAGAGCATGCTCATTCAAAAGCTGTTCAATATCACGCTCTAAAATATTCTCACATACTTTTCCATGTAATAGATAATCCCACACAACGCCTTCTCTTAACCCATGCTTACTTAAAATAAGTTGTTTATTCTGTACATAATCCATAATCGTTACAACGAATAATAAAGCACTCGGAAAGATGGCTGCTCGCTTCTTAGGGAGCTCCTCTACCTCTAAACGTTCCTGTTCTGTTAACGTTCGCAGCTCTCCAAAAATAGCTTGAACGCGTTCAAAGGTTAACGAATAATTATGCTGAATCGGCAACGGATAATGTTTTTTCGCACGATCATACTTTCCAATGGTTCGCATCGTTCCGCCAACACCAATGATCGCATCAATTTCTATGTCCTTTAGCCATTCAACACAGTCCAGCATCGCTGTAAAAGATTGAGTCATTTCCATACCAAGCTGATCGTCA
This sequence comes from Peribacillus sp. Hz7, assembly GCF_042136355.1. Taxonomy (NCBI): domain Bacteria; kingdom Bacillati; phylum Bacillota; class Bacilli; order Caryophanales; family Bacillaceae; genus Peribacillus; species Peribacillus sp. Hz7. Next base: position 385,007 of record NZ_JBHHJV010000001.1, on the reverse strand, counting down.
ATCGTATTCGTAGATTGGAATCGGTCACAAATATTTAATGAACCAACTGGTAAGCTAATTGATTGTTTCATTTCTCGATTACTAACATACACAAGTTCTGTACTGCTCCCGCCAATATCAACCATTAAATAATTGTCGAGTGCGAAACTATTAACAATGCTATAGTATCCTAGATACGCTTCTTGTTGACCGGAGATCAACTCAACTTCAATTCCGATTTGTTCTTTTATTAATTGAATAATTTCCTGTCCATTAGCCGCACGACGTAAAGCCTCTGTTGCTACACAAAAGATTTTGCTCACTTTGTTGCGAATCGTTACATGCTGAAATCTAGTTAAAACCGTCATAATTTCCTGAATCTTTTCTAGCTTTATGTAATCCCCTTGTTGTAAATTAGCCCCCAAACGAACATAAGCCTTATAATCGTTATCATTGACGATTTTAACGGGATTAAAATAGTTCCCACTGACTTCACAAATAATCATATGAAAGGAGTTCGAGCCTATATCAATGACCGCTATCCGTTCCATACCAATCCTCCTTAACCATTATTACAAATTAAGACAAATTCGCTTACGTTATTATACACTACTTCTCTTTCTCTTACGTTAGGCTAGCATTTCATTTTATTAAAAATTTCGTTAAGATTCTTAAAATGATGGCTATGTTAACGTGTTGATGTATACGATTTTTAACAGAACCAAAATAATAAAAAAACGCCCTACCGTTTTTAATACGGTAGGACATTCTTTTTCTTTTAAGCATCAATCCAAGAAGGATCTTCTGGATTTTCACGCCATTTCGTTAGCTTTTGCAGTTCGCCTTCATTAATATAGCCTTTTTCTTTCGCTACTTGTACAAGTGTCGAATAATCGCTGATCGAATGAGAAACTAACCCTTCAGCTGCTAGTTTTTCTTTTCCTTTTTCGAGCTCATATGTAAAGATCGAAACAATACCAAGTACATCACAGCCAGCTTCTCTTAGTGCTTGTGCAGCTGTAATCGCACTGCCGCCTGTCGAAATAAGGTCTTCTACAACAACAACTTTTTGACCTGGCTTTGCGCTGCCTTCAATTTGATTCCCTTTGCCGTGCTCTTTTGCTTTCGAGCGAACATAGCACATTGGGAGATTCATTAAATCACTCACCCATGCTGCATGGGCAATTCCTGCTGTTGCTGTTCCGGCAACTAATTCCGTACCAGGAAAATGCTCTTCAATTAATTGCTGCAAACCGCGAGCGATATCTTGACGAATAGTTGGATAAGAAAGCGTTAAGCGATTGTCGCAATAAATCGGTGCCTTCATTCCTGAAGACCATGTGAAAGGATCATTCGGCTGTAAGTACACCGCTTTAATTTCTAATAGATGTTGTGCAATAGTTTGTTTTAACATGAAATTCCCTCCCAAGCATTCTTCATCGATAAATAGGATTGTAATGGGTTATCAGCTTTCGTAATCGCTCGACCCACAACAATGAAATCTGAACCGAGCTCTCTTGCTAGTGCTGGTGTCGCAACGCGCGCTTGATCGTGCGTAGCTCCTGTTGCATTACGGATACCAGGCGTTACCGTTAAAAATTGTGAACCAATCACTTCATGGATTCGCTTCACTTCATGAGTGGAACAAACCACACCATCCAGTCCTGCTGCATTTGTAAGAGACGCATAATGCAGGACAGCATCCTCAAGTGAACCAAGGATATTCTGTTCTTTATTCATTTGCTCTTCTGTTGTACTTGTTAATTGCGTAACCGCAATACATAGCGGTCGTTTTTGACCGCCTGTAGTCCCAGCATCTAAACCTTCTAGTGCTGCTTCCATCATTTTTTGGCCGCCAGCGGCATGAACATTGACCAAGTCCGCTCCTAAGCTAGCAAGACCTTTCATCGCCATTTTCACTGTATTCGGAATATCATGAAGCTTCAAGTCAAGAAACACATCATGTCCTTGCTCTTTTAAATATGAAACCATCGCTGGACCATTTTGATAAAAAAGCTCCATACCGACTTTCACGAACAATTTTTCGGAACCGAAAGGCTGTAAGAACTTTTTCGTTTCTTCTAGATTAGGAAAATCAAGCGCAATAATCAGCGAGTTATTCATCTTATTTCCAGCTCCTTCCCGTACATTGTGAAATATGATCAAAGCCAAGCTCATCAAGGAGCGCTGGAAGCTCATCGATAATCGTTGGACAAACAAATGGATCAACAAAGTTTGCTGTACCAACTGCCACTGCACTTGCTCCCGCATAGAAAAACTCAATCACATCTTCAGCATTCGTAATGCCGCCCATACCAATAATCGGTAGAGAGGTTTGCTGACTTACTTCATAGATCATGCGAAGAGCAACTGGTTTAATCGCTGGGCCTGATAAGCCGCCTGTTCTATTCGCAATAATCGGTTTACCTGTTTTTAAGTGCAGACGCATGCCGACTAATGTATTAATCATCGTTAAACCATCAGCACCGCCCGCCTCGACTGCTTTCGCCATTTCAACGATATTCGTTACATTTGGAGATAGCTTCACGTACACCGGAACACTTGAAACGTCTTTCACCGCTTTTGTTACTTTTTTTGCTACTTCTGGATCCGTTCCGAAAGTAATCCCGCCTTCTTTTACGTTCGGGCAGGAAATATTTAATTCAAGTGCATGTACATTAGATGCTTGACTAATTTCACGCGCTACTTCCACATAATCTTCTATCTGTGAACCAGCAATATTCGCAATAATCGGCACATCATGGTTACTTAGCCATGTTAATTCCTCTGAAATGACTTTTTTCAGACCAGGATTTTGTAAACCGATTGCATTCAACATTCCAGCATCTGTTTCCGCAACCCGCGGCGTTGGATTACCGAATCTTGGCTCAGGTGTTGTTGCCTTAATCATGATTGCACCAAGCTTACTTAAATCGTAAAATTGGCTGTATTCACGGCCAAAACCAAAGCAGCCTGATGCTGGCATAATTGGATTTTTTAATGAAAGACCTGGTAATTCAATTGACAGTTTGCTCACAGTATCACCTCTCCAGCACGGAAAACCGGTCCGTCACTACATATTTTTTTATAAGAAGATCCTTCCCCACTGTGACAAACACAAGCAAAGCAAGCACCGACTCCGCAGCCCATTCTTTCTTCTAATGACAGATAGAGAGGCTTGTCCGAATATCCCGTTTCTAACGCTTTTAACATCGGTGTTGGACCGCAAGAGTAAATCGCTTTATAGGAATCAGCTAAATCTTTCATCACATCCGTTACAAACCCTTTTGTACCATGTGATCCATCGACTGTAGCAATATAGGTTTCCCCTAAAGCGGCAAACTCACGCTCATAAAACACGGCTGATTTTGTTTCAAAGCCAAGCACATGAATCACTTGAACACCTTTAGCTACAAGCATTTGCGAAAGCTGGTAGAGAGGAGGAACACCAATTCCTCCGCCTACTAACAGCGCTGTCTCACCGCTTTCTACTGCATCAACTGGGAAGCCATTTCCTAATGGTCCAAGTACGTCCACTGTTTCAGCTTCTGTTTTTTTAGAAAGCAACTTCGTACCCTTCCCTCCTGCACGATAAATCATCGTAAAGGACTGTTCATGTTGATTAAAGGAACAGATGGAGATCGGACGTCTTAATAACGGATCCAGACCATCGCTCGTTTTTACATGGACAAATTGACCAGGTTGTTTCATTTCTTCGACTAATTGTCCTTGTAAAGTCAACTCAAAGATAGCTGGCGCCAATTCTTTATGTGACAAGACCTTCATCGTTTCCTTTACAATCATGAAAAGCTCACCTCACGACTTTTTTCTGATTTCTCCATCGCTTCTGCAGAGAATGTCATCGATTCAATCACTCGTAGTATTGCTTCTGCCGTATCAAGTGACGTTAAGCAAGGTACACCATTTTCAACAGATTCACGGCGAATTTTAAAGCCATCTCGTTCTGGTTGTTTTCCTTTTGTTAACGTGTTGATCACAAATTGAGCTTCCCCATTACGAATTACATCAAGTAAGTTTTTACCTTCTTCACCAATTTTACCAACCGTTGTAACCGGAATACCTGCTTCTGTAATAGATGCTGCAGTTCCGCTTGTTGCAATTAATTTGAAGCCAATATTGTGGAAGCGTCGCGCTAATTGCAGAGCTTCTTCTTTATCTTTATTAGAAACGGTTAAAAGTACGGAACCGTGACCTTGAATTTTTATACCAGAAGCAACAAGGCCTTTGTATAATGCTTTTTCAAGTGTACGATCTTTCCCCATTACTTCACCCGTTGACTTCATTTCTGGTCCGAGCGTAATATCTACTCTTCTTAATTTCGCGAAAGAGAAGACTGGAACTTTTACATATACACCCGCTTTTTCTGCTACCAAGCCATTTTCATAGCCAAAGCTTTCTAATGAATGTCCTAAAATCACTTTTGTCGCTAAGTTTGCCATTGGGACATTCGTAATCTTACTTAAGAATGGTACCGTACGGCTAGAACGTGGATTTACTTCGATCACGTACACTTCACCTTGGCTAATAACATATTGAATATTTAGTAAACCAATGATGTTTAAGCCTTTGGCTAAACGTGTTGTATAATCAACAATCGTTTCTTTTTGCTGAGCTGTTAAGCTTTGTGTTGGGTAGACAGCAATGGAATCCCCAGAGTGAACACCCGCACGTTCAATATGCTCCATAATTCCTGGAATTACGACCGTTTTACCATCGCTAATCGCATCTACTTCAATCTCTTTTCCTGTTAAGTAACGGTCAATAAGAACTGGATGTTCTGGATTAATTTTTACTGCATTTTTCATATAATGTAAAAGTTCTTCCTCGTAGTAAACAATTTCCATCGCACGACCACCTAATACGTAAGAAGGACGAACTAATACTGGATAGCCAATTTCTTTTGCAATCACAACGGCTTCTTCTACAGATGTTGCTGTTTTTCCTTTTGGTTGTGGAATATTAAGTTCGTGCAGAGCATGTTCAAACTTATCACGGTTTTCCGCTCGATCAATATCTTCTAATGATGTACCGAGAATTTTCACGCCTCGTTCCACTAATTGATCTGCCAAGTTAATCGCTGTTTGGCCACCGAATTGAACGACAACGCCTTCTGGTTGCTCAAGGTCAATGACATGCATCACGTCTTCAATTGTTAGCGGTTCAAAGTACAGTTTATCTGAAATACTGAAGTCTGTTGATACGGTCTCTGGATTGTTATTAATGATAATCGCTTCATAACCTGCTTCTTTAATTGCCCATACGGAATGAACCGTAGCATAGTCAAACTCAACACCTTGACCAATACGGATCGGACCTGATCCTAGAACAACAACGCTTTTCTTGTCTGTGACAATCGATTCATTTTCATCTTCATATGTGCCATAGAAGTAAGGAGTTTCTGATTCGAATTCCGCTGCACATGTATCAACCATTTTATAGACAGGAACAATGCCTAATTGTTTTCTTGTTTCATATACATGTAACTCTGTCACATCTGCTAATTGAGCAATCGTTTTATCAGAAAAACCAAACTCTTTTGCTTTTCTTAATACGTCTGGATTAAATGGATCTTCTTTCACTTGTTGTTCGAAGTTGATAATTTTGTTCAGCTTATGAAGGAAGAATAAATCAATTTGACTCCACTCATGAATCGTTTCAATCGTTACGCCACGGCGAAGTGCTTCACCGATATAGAATAGACGCTCATCGCCTGCAATGCGAATTCGCTTTTCAATTAGGCCGTCTTCTAGCTCTTCTACGTTTAATCCTAAGTGATATAAACCTGCTTCAAGTGAACGAACGGCTTTTAAAATCGATTCTTCAAATGTACGGCCAATCGCCATAACTTCTCCCGTTGCCTTCATTTGCGTACCAAGCGTACGGTTTGCACTTTCAAACTTATCAAATGGCCAGCGTGGAATTTTTGTCACGACATAGTCAAGCGCCGGTTCAAAACTTGCATACGTTTTACCGGTAACTGGATTCATCATTTCATCAAGTGTTAAACCGACTGCGATTTTGGCTGCCAATTTTGCGATTGGATAACCTGTTGCTTTTGAAGCAAGTGCAGATGAGCGACTTACTCGCGGGTTTACTTCGATGACATAATATTGGTAGCTATTCGGATCAAGCGCTAGCTGAACATTACATCCACCTTCAATTTTCAAAGCACGAATAATTTTCAAAGAAGTATTTCGAAGCATTTGATACTCACGGTCACTTAACGTTTGACTCGGTGCAGCGACAATGGAATCCCCTGTATGAACACCAACTGGGTCGAAGTTTTCCATGTTACACACAACAATTGCGTTATCGTTTGCATCACGCATTACTTCATATTCAATTTCTTTAAAACCTGCGATACTTTTTTCAAGTAAGCATTGGTGTACAGGACTGCTTTTCAAACCGCCCTCTACGATTTCAATTAACTGTTCTTCGTTTTCACAAATTCCGCCGCCAGTTCCACCTAGCGTAAAAGCTGGGCGAACAATAACTGGGTATCCAATGCGTTCAACAAACGCGTACGCTTCTTCTAAAGAGTGAATGATGTCACTATCTGGTACAGGTTCACCTAAATCATTCATTAATGTACGGAATAAGTCACGATCCTCTGCTTGCTCAATCGCATCAAGCTTTGTGCCGAGGATTTGCACGTTGCATTCTTCTAAAATTCCTGCGTTTGCTAGTTCAACCGCCATGTTCAGTCCTGTTTGACCGCCAAGTGTTGGAAGAAGAGCATCTGGACGTTCTTTACGAATAATTTTGCTTACAAACTCAAGTGTAATCGGTTCAATATACACAGCATCTGCGATTTCACTGTCTGTCATAATCGTTGCCGGGTTCGAGTTAATAAGGATAACACGGTATCCTTCTTCTTTTAAAGCGATACACGCTTGTGTACCTGCATAATCAAATTCCGCTGCCTGGCCAATGATAATCGGGCCAGATCCAATCACTAAAATGCTTTTAATATCATTACGTTTCGGCATATTAAATCCCCACTTTCTTAGATGCTTCAATCATCTGCATAAATTCATCGAATAAGTAGTTTGCATCTTCTGGTCCTGGTGATGCTTCTGGATGGTACTGTACGGTAAACGCAGGATACTGTTTATGACGAAGCCCTTCAACCGTTCCATCATTTAACGCAACATGTGTAATTTCTAACTCTGTCTTCGCAACAGATTCTGTATCTACTGTGTAACCATGGTTTTGAGATGTTAAGCTTACTTTCCCTGTGCGTAAGTCTTTAACTGGGTGATTCGATCCACGATGACCGAATTTTAATTTCTCTGTATCTGCACCATTCGCAAGAGCAAACAATTGATGGCCTAAACAAATTCCGAATAGTGGCACTTCTTTTTGAACTGTTTGAATCATCTCAAGCGTTTGTGTTACCGTTTTTGGATCTCCAGGTCCGTTAGAAAGCATAATGCCATCCGGATGGAAGCTTAACACTTCTTCAGCTGTTACATTATACGGTACAACAACCACATCGCAATTTCTGTTATTTAATTCACGTAAAATTCCGTGCTTCATGCCGTAATCCACAAGCACAACACGCGGTCCGCGACCTGGGCTAAAATAAGCTGATTTTGTTGACACACGTTTTACTTGATCAGCAGGCAATACCGTTGCTTTTAGTTGCGAAATAATTTCTTCTGCATTTTTCTCAATGCTGCAAATCGCTCCTTTTAACGTACCGTGCTGACGGATAATTCTTGTTAGTTTTCGCGTATCGATTCCGCTGATTCCCGGAATATTTTTATTTTTCAAAAACTCATCTAATGATAATTGGTTACGCCAGTTAGATGGAAATTCAGCTGCTTCTTTCACGACAAAACCTGCAACTGCTGGAGAAACTGATTCAAAGTCATCACGATTGATTCCATAATTCCCGATTAGCGGATATGTTAATGTGACAATTTGTCCACAGTAAGAAGGATCCGTTAAAATTTCTTGATATCCTGTCATCCCTGTATTAAATACAACTTCTCCAATTTTATCAATATCACTTCCAAATGCTTCACCAATAAACACTGTACCATCTTCTAAAATAAGTTGTCTTTTCATCACTGTCCACTTCCTTTTTGCCATGCTGTCTTACCTTCAGCTATTGTTAATACCGGCCATCCAAAACATTTCATGCCGTTAAATGGTGTATTTTTTCCTTTTGATGCAAATTCCTCTGCGTTAATTTCTTGCTCTGTTTCTAAATCGAGTAACACAATATCCGCTAGTGCGCCTTCTTTTAATTGCCCGTATGGAAGTGCAAAGTTCTCAGCTGGTTTTACTGTTAAGAAATCTACAAGCTGTTGTAATGTAAGTACGCCTTTTTTCACAAGATGTGTATAAAGGAGCGGGAATGCTGTTTCTAAACCAACGATTCCAAACGGTGCTTTTTGCATACCTTGTGCTTTTTCTTCTGCTGTATGCGGTGCATGATCCGTTGCAATAAAATCGATTGTTCCATCTAATAATCCTTCAATCAGTGCTGCTTGATCGTCAGCGCCTCTTAACGGAGGATTCATTTTATAATTTGTATCTAGCCCTGGAATGTCATCTTCACATAATAATAAGTGATGCGGTGTTACTTCAGCTGTCACACGAATGCCTGCACGTTTCGCATCGCGTACTGTACGTACAGATTCTTTCGTACTAATGTGACAAACATGGTAATGACATCCGGCTGCTTCAGCAAGCAACACGTCGCGGGCGATATGTACAGCTTCGCATACAGACGGAATGCCGTTAATGCCTTGTTGTGCGGAGAACTTTCCTTCATGAACAGAGCCGCCATTAATTAAACTATTATCTTCACAGTGTGCAACAACCGCCATATCAAGCGCTGCTGCCTGCTTCATCGCTTCAAGCATCATGCCTGCTTCTTGTACACCTACACCATCATCTGTGAAAGCAAATGCTCCGCTTAGTTTTAAGCTTGCGAAATCTGTAAGCTTTTCTCCTGCTTGATTAACGGTAATAGCCGTATACGGTAGTACGCGCACATGTCCTGTTTCTTCAATCTTTGTATTTAATGCTTCTAGTGTTTCAACAGAATCCGGAACTGGCTTCGTATTCGGCATAGCGGCTATTGTTGTAAAGCCTCCTCTTGCTGCGGCTAACGTTCCTGTAGCAATTGTTTCTTTATGCTCGCCACCCGGCTCACGTAAATGAACATGCAGATCAACAAATCCTGGAGCAACTAACAAGCCTTTTGCATCAATAACCTCCGAACCTTCCGTTGGCAAGTTTTCTCCGATTTTTGTAATGCGTTTACCTTCTATTTCTATATCGACTTGCTTGAATTCATTATTATTGAGTAATACTCCATTTTTGATGACTGTTTTCATGTAAAGTTCCCCCTTCAAATTGTTCAAGTACATTTTTCAATACGGCCATTCTTACAAATACACCATTTTGCATTTGCTTAAAAATTCTTGAGCGGCTGCATTCTACTAATTCACTATCAATTTCTACACCTCGGTTGATTGGTGCTGGATGCATAATAATCGCGTGCGGCTTCATCATTTGCTCGCGCTCTTTTGTCAATCCATATTGCGTTAAGTAATCAGTGATTTCTGCGTTGGAATCATGTCTTTCGTGTTGAATTCTAAGCAACATCACTACATCGCTTGTCGCAATCGCTTGATCAATCGCTTCATACTCCCCAAGACCGCTGTTTTCATCAAACCATTCTGGTGGGCCTGAGAAAACAACCTTCGCTCCGAGACGCGTAAGCGCAATCGCATTAGATCGTGCCACTCGACTATGCGTTATATCACCAATTATCGCAATTTTTAATCCTTTGAATGTATTAAATTCCTGTTTAATGGTCAATAAATCGAGCAAAGATTGAGTTGGATGATGTCCGCAGCCATCCCCTGCATTAACAATTGGAATATTTAACTGCTTCCCAAGTAATTGCTCGAAATAATGATCTTGCTCATGTCGAATCACCAAAGCTTGAACACCGATAGACTCTAATGTTCTCGCTGTATCATAGAGTGTTTCTCCTTTCAGCACGCTTGAAGCACCTGCATCAAACGGAATCACTTCTAAACCTAGTTTGCGTTCAGCCATTTCAAAGCTTGACTTTGTACGTGTGCTCGGTTCAAAGAATAAATTAGCTACCATCATTTGCTGCTGTGGTCTCCATACTGCGCCGTTGGCAAACTGCTCGGCTTCTGCAAGAATATGCTCCATTTCAGAAATCGTTAACTCGTTCATTGTTAATAATCTTTTCATTGATCCTGCTCCTCCCACAATTTTGTGAGGCAGGGGGTTTTATACAAAAAACACCCCGCCAGTTAAGGACAGGGTGTGGGCTAGAAAGACGTGGTAGAAAAAGTATCTACCTACTGTCTTTACTGCGAACACCCTTTTAAGCCTCTCTGGACTTCTTTTAAAAGGTGGTTAGTTATTTTATTACGTCTTATTATAGTATTACATTATTGTTCAAACATGTCACCATTATTTTTTTCACGACCTGGTAATACAAGGTTAAGGACTACTCCAACGATAGCCGATAAAGCCATACCCGATAATTGAACATTACCTGGTAAGTTAATAAAGGCGCCCCCGATTCCTAAAACAAGTACGACAGAAGCAATCATTAGGTTACGTTTTTGGTCAAAATCTACTTTATGATCAATCAGCATTCTTAATCCACTTGAAGCGATAATTCCAAATAACAGGATTGAAACTCCGCCCATAACAGCTCCTGGAATTGAACTAATAACCGCTGACACTTTACCAACAAAGCCGAATAATAAAGCAGTCACAGCTGCACCACCGATGATATACACACTAAATGCTCGTGTCATCGTTAGCACACCGATGTTTTCACCGTAAGATGTAAGCGGAGGCCCTCCGATAAATGATCCGATCATAATCCCTGCACCATCCCCTAAAATGGAACGATGTAAGCCTGGCTTTTCAAGGAAGTTTCTACCGACTACTTTACTTAATACCATTTGATGTCCGATATGCTCGGATAAAGTAACGATGACAACTGGAATCATAATAGCAATCACAGACCAAGAGAAAACCGGTGTGTATGTTACAAATGGAATTAACAGATCGGGTGCTGCAATCCATTCTGCTTCTTTAATTCCAGTAAAATCAACGATTCCTGCATATACAGAGCAAGCATATCCAACAATAATCCCTACCAAAATCGGAATGATGCTAAGAAAACCTTTAAAAAATACGTTACAACAAATGATTGTGATTAGAGTAATAAGGGCAATCATAATATGAGTTGTACTGTAAACAAGTACTTCGGCACTTGAATCTTCGTACATCGCCATTTTTACGGCTGTACCTGCTAAACTTAAACCAATGACCATAATAACGGGTCCTACAACAACCGGCGGTAATAAGTTCATTAACCATCTAATACCCACTTTTTGTATAATTAAAGCAACAACTCCATACAATAAGCCGGCCGCAAAGCAGCCAATCATCGCTGCCTCTGGTCCACCTAATGCTTTCGCTGCAAGAATTGGTGTAATAAAAGCAAATGAAGATCCGAGATAAGCAGGAATTTGTCCCCTTGTAATTAATAAGTACGCTAATGTTCCAAGACCGCTTGATATTAAAGCAACTGCTGGACTAAGCCCTACTAGGACAGGCACTAAAACCGTTGCTCCAAACATCGCGAATAAATGTTGTAAACTTAATGTAATCCATTGTCCTGCTTTCGGGACATCCTCGACATCTAACAAGACATCTCTTTTTGTTTCTTTCATGATGTAATCCTCCTAGTATGCTGCAACAATCTCTGATGTCATAAAAAACCCTCTTTGCTTATTTACAAAGAGGGTTACCTAGAATGTGCAATCGCATGCACTGAGTACACATTCTAAGATTGTGACCCCCTTTGTCAGCCTCTCTGGACTGCCTGTTAAAAGGGAATATTTTATTTTTCTAGTATACTTACTTGATCAATATCATCAATTTCTGTTAACGTAACAGAAATTTTCTCTGATTGAGATGTAGGTACATTTTTCCCAACGAAATCGGCGCGGATCGGCAATTCGCGATGACCGCGATCAACAAGAACTGCGAGTTGAATTTGTGAAGGTCTGCCAATATCAACTAGAGCATCTAATGCTGCTCGTACTGTTCGACCTGTAAACAGCACATCATCTACTAAAACCACCGTTTTATCCGTAATATCCACGTTGATATCTGAACCTTTTACTAATGGTTCACCGTCAGTTGTCTTCTTCGACAAATCATCGCGATACATGGTAATATCGATTTCACCAATTTGAATGGCTTTGCCTTCAATCTGCTGAATTCGTTCAGCAAGGCGGTTAGCCAAATAAATTCCACGTGTGCGAATGCCTATTAACACACAGTTTTCAATCCCTTTGTTTTTCTCAATAATTTGGTGAGCAATTCTCGTTAGCGCTCTGCGTATAGCTTGTTCGTCAAGGACGATTGCCTTTTCATTCAAACTAGCCACCTCCATCCATTTTATATGATGGACACTTTAACAAAAAAATTCTCATACCTTCAAAAGGCATGAGAATTTTGTAACATCCGTAATAGGCAATCCTATCCCATTACTCATTCCGTTACCTTCTCAGCCTCTCTGGACTGTGTTAAAGGTTCATTAAGTTATTATTATAATAAAACGTTTGCGTAGTATTGTCAATTACTTTTTCGTAAATAATCGAGTAATTCAACAAAATCTTGAGGAAGCGGTGCCTCGAATTCTAAATATTCTTGTGTACGAGGATGCACAAATCCAAGTAACCCTGCATGAAGCACTTGTCCATTGAACTTCAACGTTTTCTTCGGACCATATTTTGGATCACCCGCAAGCGGAAAACCAATATACTTCATATGAACACGAATTTGATGCGTTCTTCCTGTTTCAAGCTGACATTCTACTAATGTATGAGCTTTAAAACGCTCGATCACACGGAAATGAGTAACGGCATGCTTCGAATTCTCTTCTGTAACTGTCATGCTTTGGCGATCTTTTTTATCACGACCAATTGGTGCGTCAATTGTTCCATAATCATGAGGAATAACCCCGTGAACAACCGCTTGATATTTACGCGTCACCGTTTTATCTACTAATTGCTGTACAAGGCTTTCATGTGCTACATCATTTTTGGCTACCATAAGTAAGCCAGATGTATCTTTATCAATTCTATGAACGATTCCAGGACGCATCACCCCATTAATACCAGATAAGTCTGTACAATGAGCCATTAAGCCATTTACAAGTGTACCGGAATGATGTCCAGGCGCTGGATGCACAACCATCCCTCTTGGCTTATTAACGACTAGTACATCCGCATCTTCATAATAGATATCTAAATCCATCGGTTCAGCAACAACATCTAGCTCCTCGAGTTCTGGAATTGTAATTTCAACGAGGTCTCCTGCACTGCATTTATAATTAGTTTTCACAACAGCTCCATTTACGAGCACATGCTGCTCTTTAATCCACTGCTGAATTTGTGTGCGTGACCCTTCTTGATTTAACGTCGATAACGCTTTATCAATCCGTACTCCTTGTAGTGTTTCATCTATGCTGTATTGCAATTTATCCATTTTTTTTCTCCTTAGCGAGTTTTTCTTCTAATATCATGTAAATAATAAGTAGTCCGACTCCAATCGTTAACGCAGCATCTGCTACATTAAAGATTGGGAAGCTATAGGTAAAAATATACGTATGTACAAAATCAACTACCTCTTGACGAAATACGCGGTCGATAAAATTCCCAATGGCCCCGCCGAGCATAAAAGCTAATGAAACACCGATTAAGACGCTTTGCTTCGCCATTTTCTGTATGTAATAAACAAGAGCAATTACAACACCAACTGTAATTATATAGAACAACCACATTTGTCCTTCTAGTATTCCCCATGCAGCCCCGCGATTTCTATGTGAAGTAATATACAAAAGGTTTTCAATTACTTCAATGCTGTCACCATACTCCATCTTTTTCACAATCATCCATTTTGTCAGCTGATCCATTACAATTACAAAAAGGGCAATTACGTAATACCGCATCACACTTCCCCCAAACTAATTCAATCTTTACTTATGCATTGTAGCATAAACAACGATTTCATGGCGAATGTGAATGAGAAAAGCTCAAGACACTCTAGTCAGTCCCTCAAATCGCTTATCCTTTCTATCCACCAACAAAAAGACGTTGCAGATATGTCCTCTACAACGCCTTTCCGTATTACTATACTCCACACTTAACGGGCAATAAGGCCCTCACTGATGGAAGTTTCACTTTATGTCACTGTGACTCTTGTGTTTTAATCAACTCATTATAAAAGGTAGCTGTTGATGTTGTAATATAAGGAATTAACCATAAGAATCCGATTCCAAATGTAATTACAGAGAGAATCCCCCATCCGATAAAACTTAAATGAAGCAAGAAATATTTCCACTTATATCCTTTCATTCGCACTTTACTTTCCGTAATGGCCTCTAAAATTGAATATTCCGGATGATCCTTTAACAAGAAAAATGTTTGGGAATACGAAAATTGTTTAATAATACCTGGAATAATAAATAATAAGGTCCAAAGAAAAATAAAAATGCTCACTACAATCGACGTTCCGATTAATTTCAACGATTTTTTCCAATCAGCATAAATCGCAAACACTTGCGATAATCTAGCTCCTTCTAGACGAGCAATCGAAAGATAAAACCAATACACCGCAACCGATAATGGAATCAAAAGAAAGGACACAATAATATTTGCTATACTCGCTTGCCATGATACCTCGGCTGACCCCTCACTTACCTCCCATCCTCCACCAAACAGAAGGGATATAACATTCGGAACAATGGTAAAAATCAAGAATGTAAGAAAAGAAAGAAGAACACAAAGTCCCCAATTTCCTTGTAAGGCACCTCTCGCTTGTTGCTTAATAGCTGAAATTTTCATCTGTATTCGCCTCCTCGAAGTCTGTCTATAACAAAGTATGTAAAAAGGAGAAAAAAAAGAATAGAGCACGTTCAAAAATATTGTTTAATAAAAGCTGAAAAAAAGAACTAGACCCGATAGAAGGTCTAGTTCTCTAAAAAATTATTGATTGACATAATATTCTTTTACAACTGTTGCACAGCGTGGACATAATGTTGCATGCTCTTCCACTTCACCAACCGCTTCAGACACATTCCAGCAACGCTCACATGTTTCACCGTTCGCTTTTGAAACAACAATTGCCGCATATTCTAGTGTAACTGCCTCTTGAGGAGCTTCAGATACATCACCTGCTACTTCGAATTGTGAAACGATGAATAATTGCTCCATGTTTTCTTCAATGCTGGCAAGCAGGTTTTTCACATCTTCCTTCACATACACTGATACTTTCGCATTTAACGACTTACCGATTACTTTTTCATTACGCGCTTCTTCCAATGCTTTTAACACATCATTACGCAAGTTCATAAACACATTCCATTTTTCTTCAATCGCTTCTGCTCCATCGATTGACAGCTCTTCCGGCATTAATGTCAACTGAACGCTCGCTTCTGTTACACCTGGAATAAACGCCCATACTTCATCCGCTGTATGAGAAAGAATTGGTGAAACAAGTTTCGTTAAGCTTACTAATGCTTCGTATAATACTGTTTGAATCGCTAAACGATCTCGCCCATTCGGTGCTTCACAGTATAAAATATCTTTCGCATAATCAAGATAGAATGAACTTAAATCTTGTGTACAGAAATTATTGATAAGATGATAAATTGTCGCAAATTCATAGTTGTCATATGCTTGTTTCGTATTTTTAATTAATTTATTCAATTTCACTAACATATATTGATCGACTTCACGTAAGTCAGCGATCGCTACTTTATCTGTTTCTGGATTAAAACCATCTAAGTTTCCTAATAAGAAACGGAATGTATTACGGATTTTACGGTATACTTCCGCCACTTGTTTCAAAATAGCATCCGATACACGAACGTCCGCTTGATAATCTACAGATGCTACCCATAGACGTAAAATATCAGCACCTAACTGATTCATAACTTTTGCCGGGATAACAACATTTCCAACGGATTTACTCATTTTACGACCTTCACCATCTAAAGCAAATCCATGACTTAATACGCCTTTATATGGTGCTTTGCCTGTCACTGCAACCCCTGTAGAAAGAGAAGAGTTAAACCAACCACGATATTGGTCAGAGCCTTCTAAATATAAATCTGCTGGACGTTGCAGCTCATCGCGCTCCTCTAAAACGGCTTGATGGGAAGAACCAGAGTCAAACCAAACATCCATAATATCTGTTTCTTTTGTAAATACGCCATTTGGGCTGCCTTCATGCGTAAACCCTTCAGGAAGAAGGTCTTTCGCTTCACGCTCAAACCACACGTTTGAACCATGCTCACGGAATAATTCTGATACATGATTAATCGTTTCGTCTGTGATAATCGGTTCACCATTTTCCGCATAAAACACCGGAATCGGAACACCCCATGCGCGTTGACGAGAAATACACCAATCGCCACGATCACGAACCATATTATAAAGACGCGTTTCTCCCCACGCTGGCACCCATTTCGTTTCAGCAATCGCCGTTAACAGGTCTTCACGGAAGTCTTTAATTGAGGCAAACCATTGAGCCGTTGCACGGAAAATCGTCGGTTTCTTTGTGCGCCAATCATGTGGATAAGAATGCGTGATAAAGCTTAAGTTTAACAACGCCCCTGCTTCTTTTAATTTTTCTGTAATTGGTTTATTTGCTTCATCATAGAATAATCCTGCAAATTCACCAGCTTCTTCTGTCATAACACCTTTTTCATCTACTGGACAAAGAACATCTAAACCATACTTTTGACCAACGATAAAGTCATCTTCCCCGTGTCCTGGTGCCGTATGAACACACCCTGTACCAGCATCTGTTGTAACGTGCTCACCTAGCATCACTAATGAATCGCGGTCATATAGTGGATGTTTCGCTACTACACGATCTAGCTCTGCACCTTTTACCGTTTGAATGACTTGTGGGTTTTCCCAACCGATTGCCGTCGTTACAGCTTCAAGTAACGCTTCGGCAACTAAATATTTCTCACCAGCAGCTTCAACAACAACATACTTCAATTGCGGATGAACAGAAATTCCTAAGTTAGCAGGCATTGTCCAAGGCGTTGTTGTCCAAATAACAATTTTGACACCTTCTTCAAGAATCCCTTTTCCATCACGTACTTCAAATGCAACATAGATGGAAGCCGAACGTTTATCTTGATACTCAATCTCCGCTTCAGCAAGCGCTGATTCACTTGAAGGAGACCAATAAACAGGTTTTTTCCCCTTATAGATATAACCTTTTTTCGCCATATCACCGAACACTTTAATTTGTTGTGCTTCATATTCTGGCTTTAATGTAATATACGGGTTTTCCCAATCCCCACGAACACCTAAACGCTTAAATTGTTCACGTTGATTATTAATTTGCTCATAAGCGTACTCTTCACAAAGCTTGCGGAATTCAGCTACGCTCATTTCTTTACGTTTTACACCTTTTTTCGTTAATGCTGTTTCAATTGGTAAACCGTGCGTATCCCACCCTGGTACATAAGGGGCATGAAAACCGTTCATCGATTTAAAGCGAACGATAAAATCTTTTAAAATTTTATTCAACGCATGACCCATATGAATATCGCCATTTGCATAAGGAGGGCCATCATGCAAGATAAATAACGGGCGTCCTTCTGTATGCTGTTGCACTTGTTTGTAAATATTCACTTCTTCCCATTTTGCTTGAATTTCCGGTTCACGCTTCGGTAAATTCCCACGCATCGGAAATTCTGTTTTTGGCATCAATAACGTATCTTTATAATCCATGTATATATCCTCCATCTGTATTTAGACAATTTTCTGAAACAATGACAGGACAAATAAAAAAGCTTTCTCATCCCTAGTAAAGGGACGAGAAAGCTTGAATTCCCGCGGTACCACCCTGGTTAGATTACTCTTCTAAAAAACAAGAGCCATCCTCTTTGAGCATTCATAACGTGAATGTAACGCCTTGTTTACTAGCAAAATTGCGTTCAACTTGGAACTCTAGGGTGATCTTCTATTCTTCTCTTATTTCCGGGCTCTCACCATCCCCGAATCGCTTAAATAAGATTTTGAAGAAATATACTGTCCCCGTCATCGTCTACTTAATTATCTAAATGGTTTTGTTAAAAAATTATATGCGAAATACGTACTACTCGTCAAGGAATCGTTTAATTTTCTTCCTTCATTCCATCATTTATTTCAATTTCAGTTGCATCTACTTCATATTCAAGAAGGTGATCCCAATCCTCATTATCTAATAAATCAAGCTGTGCTTCGACAAGCATTTTAAAGCGCATGCGGAACACTTTCGATTGCTTCTTGAGCTCTTCGATTTCAACTGCTATTTTACGCGCCTTAAGTAACGAATCGTTGACAATCCGATCCGCATTCTTTTCAGCTTCTTTAATAATCAATTTTGCTTCTTTTTGCGCATTACGCTTCACTTCTTCCGCTGCTTCTTGAGCAACAAGAATCGATTTATTAAGTGTACCTTCAATATTTGTAAAATGTCCTAGGCGTTCGTATGTTTCTTCTAATTTTTGTTCAATTTCTTTCTTTTCTCGTAAAACGAGCTCATAATCTTTAATAATTTGATCAAGAAATTCATTTACCTCATCTTCATCATACCCACGAAACACTTTACTAAACTCTTGATTATGTATATCCATCGGAGTTAAGGGCATTAAGGGCACCTCCACAACAAATTCTTCTCTCTATGATTCGACAAATATCTATAAAATCCCTTTCACTAAACGATTATTTCTTCTTACCGATTAGCACTTTCCACTTGTCTTTTTTTGTTTTCCCATCAATTGAAATCATTTTACATCGACCAAA
Organism: Peribacillus sp. Hz7; assembly: GCF_042136355.1. NCBI lineage: Bacteria > Bacillati > Bacillota > Bacilli > Caryophanales > Bacillaceae > Peribacillus > Peribacillus sp. Hz7. Next base: position 366,105 of record NZ_JBHHJV010000001.1, on the reverse strand, counting down.
TCCTCTAACCGAAATCACATCTCCAACTTGGCAGTCCTCGGAAGTTTTTTCCGTTTGCTTAAAATTCAATTTCACTTTACCGGCCGCAATCAATACCTGAGCCTTTTGTCGTGATAGATTCAAAGCCGTTGCAAGTACCGTATCAAGCCTTAAAGAGCTAACAGTTAAATAGTGCTCCACCCAATTCTCATCCACTTGAATAATGTGTGAAAATGGGCGTTTCTTAATCGTTATTGTTGCTTTTCCGACCTTTTCAAGATTAGCCATTAAATACGTATCGATTTCTTGGGCCGCAACAAACTGAACCTCGTCATCTTTTATAAGAATATCACCAAATTTTTCGCGCTTTAATCCGAGCGACATAAGCGTTCCAAGTACATGACGATGTTCAAGTGTAATAAATTTTTTAGGATAAGAGATTTCATAGAGACTGAGTTGAAAGTCGCTCAATTCCGGGGAAAAGTAGTCTGGGAATAATAACGCTCGTCGACGTTCTACCGTATCAGCACCACCATAAAATTGCAAGTTAACATCCTCATCACGTCCTAACAAAGAAAGGACAATTTGCTGCTGACGCGGATCAAGAAAGTCTGTAAGCTTCGGTGCATAAGAGTTCTTCACTTGTTGAATCCAACTCGCAGCTCCATCGATAAACTCCTTTTCCTCCGGTCTAAAATGTTGATAAATACTCATGTACAACTCCCTATGTATGTTCATGATTGACAATGTAAAAATTGTATGCGTTTATTGCAGACTACGCACGTTTACTCTAAAGAGTACATCACTTGTCAGCTAATCCAATTAGCAAGTTGAAACACGCCTGATTTCGCAAGATTTAAAACAAGTATCGCCACGATTGGAGAAATATCAATCATTCCTAGCGGTGGAATAAATTTGCGGAACTGTTCTAAATACGGCTCACAAACTTTAGCAAAAAACTGACCGACAGCTGATTCTCTAGCATTCGGGAACCATGACATTAAAATATAAATAATTAATGCGATAGAATACACTTCAATAATTGTTACAAATAAACTTAAGATTAACCCCATAAAATACTACCACCTCGTTTCCTCATCTTCCTCATCGAATCCGAAACCAGTAATGTTTCCGGAAACATCGACGTTAGCAGGAGTACATAAAAAAATATCTGTCCCTATTTTTTGAATATCCCCATTAATTGCATAAACGGTACCACTTAGAAAATCAACGATACGCTTTCCTTGATCACGCTGAATTCGTTGTAAATTCACAACAACCGCTCGCTTATTATTTAAATGATCGGCTACTTCCTGTGCATCCGCATAAGCACGAGGTTCCAATAATACTACTTTAGAAGATTTTTGTACGCTTTGCAAACTTACGATATTATTATTCGATGTATTAACAGGAGCTGGCTTCGAGGTCTTAACCACTTTTGGCTCTTCAACCTCTTTCTCTACCACTTCTTCCTTATACTCATACTCATCATCTAACGCAAAATAAGATTTGAATTTTGATACAATCGACATTCGCGTACCTCCTTAAGATTCTTCGCCTACCAATGCAGTACCTATTCGAATCATCGTTGCTCCCTCTTCAATCGCAATGACAAAATCATTAGACATTCCCATTGATAACTCCGTACACGGTGCATAATCAATGTCAGCCCCCTGAATCTGCATTTGAAGTTCTTTAAGTCCTCGGAAGCATGTTCGCAATACTTGCTCATCATCTGTTAGCGGTGCCATTGTCATCAACCCAGCTACAATGATTTGATCATACTCCGCTAATTCTTGAATAAATGGGAGCACTTCACTCGGTTTAAGTCCATGTTTAGATTCTTCACCAGAAACATTTACCTGTACTAAACATTTTATCGGTTCATTTGCTCGTTTTTGAATCTCTGCTGCTAAAGAAATTCTATCCAATGAATGAATATAGGCAATTTTATCAATAACAATCTTCACTTTACGTGTTTGTAATGATCCTATATAGTGCCAATTAGGCCTGTCCTGTAATACTTCATATTTAGTTAAAAGCCCTTCGTCACGGTTTTCTCCTAAGTCCTCAATTCCCGCTTCGAGAGCTTCCTTTGCCCGCTCTGTTGTTACATATTTCGTAACAGCAATTAGCGTAACCTCCTCACGTTTCCTGTTGCTACGCGCGCATGCCTCTTGTATTTGTTCTTCGATGTGTACTAATTTATCTGCAACTTTCACAACTACGTTACTCCTCCTTCCAACCAATAAAGCTCATCAAACGACCTGTACGTCCTTTATCACGTCGATGTGAATAAAATAAATCATCATGACAGCTTGTACAATAGGTTGATATATCTATCTGATGTTTTGGAACTCCGGATTTTTCTAATATGATAGCGTTTAAATGCTTCAAATCTAATTGATACTGTCCTTCACTGATTAAATTATATGGCTTTTCGTCATATTCTTCCAGCAATTTTTGCACACGGTGGATAACTTTATCATCTACAATATAACAATTTGAACAAATCGAAGGTCCAATCACAACAAAGATTTCGTTTGCTGATATCCCCTCTCCTTGCCAAGCTTTAATCATTTTACCGGCGATTTCACCAACCGTCCCTTTCCACCCAGCATGTGCTGCTCCGATAAAGCCTTGTTTCGGTGCATAAAACAATAATGGCACACAATCCGCATAACAGAGAGTCAGCAATATATTTTTCTCCGATGTATAAAAACCGTCTGTCCTTTTGAAGCTAGATTCATATTCGATCGCTCCTCTGCCTACATCTGAACGACCGATTCGTTGAATACAGGTTTCATGCGTTTGCTCTGCACCAACCCAACAATTCAATGAAAATGAAAGATCCTCTGCCAAAAGACGGCGATTGGCCTGCACATCTACGAGACGATCATCAACGTGAAAGCCAATATTTAGCGTTTGATACTCTTTTTGACTCACTCCGCCATTTTTCGTCGTAAACCCTGCAACAAGGTTAGAATCTTTTTTAGTCCATGAGTCAATAAGCAAATATCGATCTTTGATTAAAGTAAATGGTTCTCGCATATATTATTCCTCATTATTTTTTATTTAGTGTACCACATTTATCACGCAATCGCTCATGTTAATACTGATCATCGGGCATTTCTGTTTGAAATAATAACTGGTGCTCAACGAGAATAACATCCGTTCCAATTTTTTTAATTTTATGCCATGGAATGACGATTTCCTGATCCCGCCCAAATACTCCCATCCATCTGCTACTGTTAGAAACAACAATTGCTTCAATTTTACCAGTAGTTGTATTAATTTCTAAATCAGTCATATTTCCTAGCTTTTTTCCGTCTGCTATATTAACAATATCTTTAATCTGAAAATCAGAAATTCTTGTCAACGAACATCAGCTCCATTTCATTGATGTACCTGTTGATTTATATATATGATAAGACGAAGGCTCCCATGAAACATAATCGATGAAAAAGAAGAATATGTTCAATAATATGGTTCATTCAACTCAATCATGTCATATAAAGTGAAACTTCCATCAGTAGGGTCTTACTGCCCATTGGAGTGTGGGATAAAGTGAGGGTTGGTGATTTTTTACTTCTATTCGCTCTGGTCCCATATATAAATGAACCAAAATAAAAAGCCCGCTACATAGCTTGCTGGGCAAAGGGTAAAGAAGGGCTTCTTTACCCAGTTTGGCAAGCTTGTAACGCGCTTAATGTTGGATATTTTTATTCATTTGTTTAATGGCCGCTTTTTCTAACCGAGAAACTTGCGCCTGTGAAATGCCGATTTCCTCAGCTACCTCCATTTGCGTTTTTCCCTGAAAGAATCGTTTACGTAAAATCATTTTTTCGCGTTCATTTAAGCGGCGCATGCCTTCGTTCACAGCAATTTCATCAATCCACGTACTATCTTTGTTTTTCTCGTCACTTAACTGGTCGAGTACATAAATTGGATCCCCGCCGTCATTATAAATCGGTTCAAACAAAGAAACAGGATCTTGGATTGCATCTAGAGCAAAGACAATTTCCTCATGGGGTACCTCCAACACTTTTGCGATTTCTTCTGCTGTTGGCTCACGAAGCGTTTGGCTTATGAGCTTTTCTTTTACTTGCAAAGCTTTGTAGGCGATATCCCTTAACGAACGAGACACACGAATTGGATTATTATCACGCAAGTAACGTCTAATTTCACCAATAATCATGGGTACAGCATACGTTGAAAATTTTACATTTTGACCGAGGTCAAAGTTATCAATGGACTTCATTAACCCTATACAGCCTACCTGAAATAGATCATCTACATATTCCCCGCGATTATTAAAGCGTTGAATGACGCTCAAAACGAGCCTAAGATTCCCATTTACCAGTTTCTCTCTTGCTGAAATATCGCCATCCTGCATTTCTTTAAAGAGTACTCTCATTTCATCATTCTTTAAAACCGGTAATTTCGATGTATCAACACCGCAGATTTCAACCTTATTACGAGACAAATTTATTCCCTCCTCACAGGAGCGCTGTACAAACATCAGTATCTCCGCGGGAGGGAAAAATATGCACTTGTTTGTCGTCGAAACATGTCAGTTTAGCTAAAGAATATTGATTACATCACTATTTATCAGCATTAGAAAAAATTTTTACACCATTTTATTAAACTCTTTTCGAAGCCGCTTAATAATTCGTTTTTCCAAACGGGAGATATAAGATTGAGAAATACCAAGCATATCTGCTACATCCTTTTGAGTCTTCTCCTCTTCACCTGCTAGTCCAAAGCGCAGCTCCATAATTTGCTTTTCACGGTCCGATAGTTGGGTTAATGCTTTCGTCAATAAATTCCGATCAACATTCGCTTCTAAATCTTTCGTAATAATATCTTCCTCTGTACCTAATACATCTGATAGCAGAAGCTCATTCCCATCCCAATCAATATTTAATGGTTCATCAAACGATACTTCCGAACGAATTTTATTGTTTCTTCGTAAATACATGAGAATTTCATTTTCAATACATCTCGATGCATAGGTAGCTAATTTAATTTTCTTCTCTGGGTTAAACGTATTAACCGCCTTAATTAACCCAATCGTTCCGATGCTGATAAGATCCTCAATATTAATGCCTGTGTTCTCAAATTTACGAGCAATATAGACCACAAGTCTTAAGTTACGTTCAATTAAGATGGAACGAGCCGCCTCATCTCCCTTTGGTAACTTATTAATCAAGATTTCTTCTTCTTCTTTTGATAGAGGCGGTGGCAGCGCTTCACTTCCGCCTATATAAAAAACCTCATCTGTTTTGAGCCCTAATTTAAATAATAATTTGTACCACAAGTACGTTATACGAAGAATAAATTTCCTCAAAATAATTCTCCCTTCTACACTTAGACTTTGTTATTGAACGCGATTATGGTGTATTCCATATGTGGATGGATGAACAACTCTGTTACACGACACATCCATTAACGATATTTTGTAATAAAAACGAGACTCATAGACTATCGCCCTATGAAGCATTCGGAACAGGAATGCCTGTCAACATTTTCGGATGTACAATACATTGATACGTATTCTCTGCCGAAAGCTGCTGCAAAGTGAACGACACAAGGCCACGTTCTACTTCGTATACTTTTTCATCATACTGAATGCGCAAAGAATCTGGTTTAATAGCGGTCAATAATTGATGACTCTGTCCAACTACTTTATAAGGAATCACGCGAATTCGTTCGGCCCAGGTGTAGTTCGTCATTTCACCTTCTTGCAGCATAGTATCAGGATTTTCAAAAAGCTCCAACATATCAGCCGGGATATGTGACTCCTGTCCAACAATTGACGCAATCATGACCGGGGAGCGACTAATCGGATCATACAGCTGATTCCCGCTATCAATGAGACCTTGAAATTCAGCTTTAAAGTCTGCTACCTCAACCGTTACCGTCACTATCTGGTCATAGTTGAGTTTCGTCATTTCCATTCCATCAAGCATTCGTTTCGAAAACTGCCACGCAAGTGGAAAACCAAGCGCTACAAACAGCCAGCTCATTGGATCACCGAAGCGATTCATACCCATTTGTGTACTAGTAGACATTTCTGCCACTTGAAACGAGAAGAAATAATGGAGCCCAAGTAAAATTCCTCCTGATAAAAAGGTCACAAAATACAGTGTCATAAGTGTCTTCAAAAAAAGTTTTAAACGAATAAAGCCAAATACAGTCAACACCATAAAGACGGAAAATAATAATTTCATATAGATGTTATCAGTCAAAGCAGAATATGAAGTGAATGCCAACGCGATAATGAAGGAACCGACTAAACCACCTGCTACCAGCCGCCATAACGGTACTCGTCGCTTTAAGATAATCGCAGTCCAATACAAAAGAAGACAGTCGAAAAGCCAATTTAATAGCCAAATGATATCTACGTATACTGTCAAGCCGTCCACTCCTTTCGAAGGAAAAGGGGCGGAACTCCGCATCTTTTTACATCACCTTCAAGTTAGGGGAACATTTGATGTATCCTAGGGCTTTTAGTGGTGCATGCTTACGTTCACGCCGCCTTTATTCTTCCACTTCATTTTTCATAATCATGTAGATCACCCTTGCTGATGGTCTATCGTTCTTGAAAAGAGTATAACGTACCTGCTTTGCGAAAGTGTGTCACTTTTTGTGCTGAAATTGTAAAAGTTTTTCAACCTTTTTGTTGAAAAAACACTATAAGTATTGGTTCTTTTTTTTCAGAGAGAAGCATAGCTCCCAAAAAAGTCTAAAACTAAAGCATGAGGGACTAGAGAGAAATCGACAATACTTGTAGATAAAGTGAAACTTCCACCAGTGGGGGTTTTCCTTCATCCCCACTGGTGGTTAGTTGAACCAATCGGACCTTTATGGGCAGTTGCCCCCACCTATCTTCTTTGTTCCCTCATAAGCTTGAGGTGGAGGCTTACTGCCCGTTAAGTGTGGGATAAACAAAAAAAGATTCAAAGGCTACATAAAATCGTAACCTTTGAATCTTTTTCAATCATTATTCCTTAACGACGTTTATTACGGTTGCGAAGGAATGTTGGAATATCTAATGTTTCTTCCGCTTGAGTATTTACACTGCGAACCGGTGGCTCATGTGTTTCTTCTCGTTTCACTTCACGCTTCATAGTCGGCTGTGATGGCTGTTGAGATTGTGGTTGTGGTTGTGTTCTCGGTTGCTGTTGTCCAAATGAAGGACGTGTAGGCTGACGTAATGGCTGCTCTACTTCATTGAAGCCTGTTGCAATAACCGTTACAACAATCTCATCTTTTAAATTCTCATTAATGACCGAACCAAAAATCATGTTTACCTCTTGATCAGACGCAGTCGCTACAATATCAGCTGCTTCCTGAACTTCAAATAAACTTAAATTCGTACCACCTGTAATATTCATAAGCACACCTTGTGCACCATCAATGGATTTTTCAAGCAATGGACTGGAGATTGCTTTTTTCGCAGCTTCTGTTGCACGATTTTCTCCAGAGGCAATTCCAATTCCCATAAGAGCAGAGCCTTTGTTTGACATAATCGTCTTCACATCGGCAAAATCGAGGTTAATCAAACCTGGTGTAGCAATCAAATCTGAAATACCTTGTACCCCTTGACGAAGAACATTATCCGCTTCACGGAATGCTTCAAGCATCGGTGTACTTTTATCAACAATTTCCAAAAGACGATCGTTTGGAATGACAATTAACGTGTCTACCGATTCCTTCATCGCTGAAATGCCGCCTTGGGCCTGTGTCGCACGCTTGCGTCCTTCGAATGTAAATGGACGAGTAACTACTCCAACCGTTAGCGCTCCTAAATCTCTTGCAATTTGCGCAATGACTGGAGCTGCACCAGTCCCTGTTCCGCCGCCCATACCAGCAGTAACAAACACCATATCTGCACCACGAAGAGCTTCTTCGATTTGTTCTTTACTTTCTTCGGCCGCTTTCTTCCCAACCTCTGGATTCGCACCGGCACCTAATCCACGTGTTAATTTACCGCCGATTTGCATCTTTACTTCTGCTTTAGATAGATTAAGAGCTTGAGCATCGGTATTCACAGCAATAAATTCTACACCTTGTACTCCATGCTCAATCATACGGTTTACAGCATTGTTTCCGCCGCCGCCAACACCTATAACTTTTATCATTGCTAATTGTTCTAAATTAGAATCAAACTCTAACATGACAAGCCTCCTATTTTGACGAAATTCCCTTTTTCTTTGTTTTATTCAAAAAAGTATCCTAGAATTTTTTTGAATTTAGATTCACCTTGTTTTTTGGCAGGGGCCTCTTGCGGCTGTTGTGTCTGCCTTGGTTTACGCGGCTCGTTTTGTTCTTGAGTCGGCATAGCAACATCAGGTGTCTTTGTAGCAGTGTTTTTCTGCATTCTCTCTTTTTTACATGCATGTTTAATCAAACCAACAGCTGTCGTATATTGTGGTTCACGAACTCCAATATAATTCGGCTCAGCCGTTCTGACTCGATTTTGGAAAATGTATTGCGCTAAATCTAGCACGCCAGGCATCTTCACACCACCGCCAGTTAGTACAAACCCTCCTGGTACATCTGAGAATCCAAGTCTATTTAATTCATCTTGGATCAACTCAAATATTTCAGTCATCCTTGCCTCAATTATATCTGCCAACATTAATTGATTACAAGGCTGTTGTTGGTCGCTGCCAATAATCGGAATTTGAAATACTTCCTCTTCAGAAGCATCATCATAAAAGGCATGTCCATGCTTAAGTTTAATCTTCTCTGCATCTTCTGTCGTCGTTCGAAGCACAATCGAAAGATCCTTCGTAATCGTTTCTCCACCAATTGGAATGACCGATGTATATTTCAAGTAACCCTGTTCAAAGATGGCTAATGTCGTAGAACCTCCGCCAATATCTACTAAGGCTACGCCAAGATCCTTTTCATCCCTCGATAACACAAGTGAGCCTGCTGCTAATGGTTGAAGGGCGATATCTATAATTTCTAATCCTGCTTTCTCTACACATCTTAACGAATTATGTAAAAGCGTGCGTAGACCTGTAATTAAAATACCACGCATTTCAAGCCGAACCCCAATCATACCTCTTGGGTCATTAATCTCATCTAATTCATCCACTTTGTAATGAATCGGCACAGTATCAATAATTTCACGATCCGACGGTATTGTAATCAGCTCGGCTGCCTCTTTAACACGCAGCACATCATGTTCTGTAATTTCTTTGTTCTCGCTTGAAACAGCTACAACCCCATGACAAGGCTGAAGATCCACATGGTTACCGCTAATGCCGACAACTACTTTTCGTATCTCCATTCCAATCATTCTTTCCGCTTGTTCAACAGCTTTTTGAATAGATTGAACGGTTTCATCTATATCGACTATGGATCCCTTTTTAAGTCCCATTGATTTGACATTTCCCACACCAATAATGTTTAATGTATCATTAACCATTTCCCCAATGATTACTTTTACACTGGATGTACCGATGTCGAGACTAACGTAAAATTCATTGCTGTTCATTCCATGGCACCTCCTTCAGTATTATATATTTTTTTGGAATTACAACGTTAACGTTTATATAGTAAGAGCAATTAATTATAAGCAAAGTATTTTCGTTCTTAACTTATTTGACAACCTTACTTTCTGCCCCGGCAAAAGGATATCCATTTTCTAGCAATAATAGATATTTCCTTAATCTATTCGTCATTTATAGCTGTTTCCCTTTTAAAAACGAACGATTTTTTCGTTTTTTTATAAGAAGTCAACCATTTTATCCAACTCATCCGAACATGAACGTAAAATTTCAAAAAGTTTTTTTGTCAAACACAGCCTATACTCAATACAAGTCTACACTAAGATTCACGTCTAGAAAAGATAAACATACGGTTGACACACGATTATAATAAACCTGTATATATTCTGATATATAAACAGAATGTGACACCGTATGAACGAATCTTCCTACCTCATTTCCTTCTAATAGGTACCATTTAAAGGAAATTTCAACACAAATTATACAATATAAGATCAAACGATAATAATCGCTATATCTTATTTCGGAATCTCTTATTACTTTTTTAATATATAATTTAGAAATTTCCTAGATTGCATTGATATTAGAAAGATATCCTTCTATTCCTTATTCTTCCTCTTTCCCTTCCTCTTGTTCAGGAGGCTGATAGGCTTTGAAAAATGAACCTACCTCTAAATCAATAATCCCTTTTACTTTAGGATCTAACTGATTTGCAATTGAGGGATAGTGCACCATTTTTTCAGAAAGAGTTTCGCTTGTCGCGCTTACTTCAAACCCGTCATTCATATACATTATAATATGATACGGATCCATTTTTGTTGGTTTATAATGAATTTCCGAAACCAAATTCTGGATTTCTTCTGGTAATTTTACCAATTCTTCCAACAAGCGATTCAAAGCTTTTCCTTCTTTGAAATCAATTAACACAGGAGCAAATACAGGGATTTCTCCTGACTCTAAACCATCTAATATCTCTCCATTTTCAAGAATAGGATAAAAATGCTTTCCTTTAAGCAAATAAGCCATTTTATTATGTTCTGATACTGTAATTTTAATCGAATTAGGAAACACAGGAACGACCTCAGCACTCTTAATTTCAGGATTTTCCTTTATATTAGCCGCAATTTGTGCTGTATCGACCTTCCATATACTTTGATTTTTGTTTATATTACTCAGCTTTGCAATCTGCGCCTTAGACAAATATCGATTTCCCTCTACTTCGACCGATTTTACATGGCTTAATGGTGATAGAAAGTATAATACGCAACCAACAAGAATAAAAAAAAGAGAGAGCAAAAATATTAAACGACGATTTGTTTTTCTCTTTCTTATCTTTTTCAGTTTTGGAATGCGATCCTCAATTGAAATGACTTTCCCTTTCTCCACCCCTTTCACCTCTTCCTAAAAAGTAAAATCAAACACCAGAAAAGCGACTTCGTCTTATTCAATTTAATTAAGCTCTACACCATCATTTATTTACAAGAATAGTTATTCAAACTCGACGATTCTTCATTTTCCGCAATTTATTATATCACAGTACATAAGTATGTTTATAGATTGTTCCATTATTTTCGACCAATTATTTCAACTTCTGTCTCCATCATAATTCCATATTGTTTAAACACGGTATCTTTTACATATTGAATTAAAGCTAACACATCTGCAGCTTTTCCATTTCCCGTATTTACAATGAAATTACCATGCATCGGTGAAATTTGTGCACCGCCAATGGAATACCCTTTTAAACCAGCCTCTTGTACAAGCTGTCCTGCATAATGAGGAAGCGGATTCCTAAAAATGCTGCCTGCACAAGGAAGATTGTATGGCTGTGTCTCTTTCCGATAGTTTTTATTGCTCTGCATTTTAGCTACAATTTCTTCCCGATTACCAGGTGTTAACTGAAAGATAGCCTCTAACACAATTCCCGGGCGTTTTTTTTGTAAAATAGATGTTCGATAAGAGAATTCCATCTCTTCTTGAGAGAGCCACGCAAGCGTTCCATCAGCAAATAAAACATAAGCCTTCTCTAATATCTCGCTCATATCGGAACCATGGGCCCCTGCATTCATATACACAGAGCCTCCAACTGACCCTGGAATGCCACTGGCAAACTCCAGACCCGCTAACCCTTTTTTACTAATTTGCACAGAAAGACTAACAAGCGAATAGCCTGCTCCAACTCGGATTTCCGACTCATTTATCTCCAAATGATCTAATCCTTTGCCCAATTTAATAAGGGCTCCTTCGATGCCAGCATCACTTACAAGCAAATTAGATCCTCTTCCGATTGCACGCCAAGGCACATTATTCTCTCTAATAATCTTCATCGTTTTTTCCAAATTTTCAATCGAAGAAGGTTCAATAAATAAATCCGCAGGTCCCCCCATTTTCATCGTTGTATGATTTGCAAGCGGTTCATTCACAAGAACTTTACCAACCTGTAAATCTCTTAATTGTTGTACAATTGCCTCCATCATAAAAATAAGCCTCCTCAATATTCCTTTTAGAAAAGCATCACTTGTCTCTCTAGTAAAGAAAGTCCATGTCTTTTCTTCCCCTTCAACTCTTTGGGGAGATTAAACGTTTTTAACGTATTAAAAGCGAAATGTTTCATCTACATTCCGACGTACAATTTAATTTACTAGCATGACAGACGTATCACTATTTTACATCGTTTTAGCCTCTTATACTATAGTCTAAACAGGGCATTAATGCCAATAATTCTATACAAATTCTCCATAATCTATATTGGTAATTTTTCCTGAATCTCTGTTAATCAATGATGATTGATTTAGACAGCGGCTTATAAAAAAAGAAGCTCTATATGAACAGAGCTTCTCCTTAAAAGCGGGAATAACGACTAATATTCAACAACACACCGATAGCCATAAGCATCAACGTTAACGAAGATCCCCCGTAACTTAAAAGAGGCAAGGTAATTCCGGTAACCGGCATCAATCCGGTTACAACGCCAATATTAATCATAACTTGAATGGCTACCATTCCAATAATCCCAACAGCCACAAGACTGCCATAAAGGTCTGGAGCACCTAGGGCGATGCGAATTCCTCGCCAAAGCATTAGAGCAAATAAAAAGAGGACGAGCGAGCCTCCAATAAACCCTAATTCCTCCGATAAAATAGCAAAGATAAAATCCGTTTGCGGCTCCGGAAGATAAAAGAACTTTTGCCGACTTTGCCCTAATCCAAGACCAAACAAACCTCCTGGACCAATTGCATACAAAGATTGAATCATTTGGAATCCGCTTCCAAGAGGGTCTTCCCACGGATCCAAGAAAGACGTAATTCGCTTTATTCGATACGGAGCCGATAATACGAGGACTACGAAACCTGCAACCCCGATTAAACCTAGCCCAACAAAGTGGCTAATTCTTGCTCCAGCAATAAAAATCATGACCATACACGTCCCAACCATAACTGTGCCCGTTCCTAAATCAGGCTGAAGCATAATTAACCCGAAAGCTAAAAAGACAAGGCCCAGTGATGGCAGCATCCCTTTTTTAAACGATGTAATCAGCTTTTGCCGTTCAGAAAGAAACTTGGCTAAAAAAGCAATCATCGCCAGTTTCATAAATTCTGATGGTTGAACTGAAAAAGCTCCAACGCCAATCCAGCTTCGCGATCCATTACGTGCCATCCCAATTCCAGGCACAAGAACAGCTAATAATAAAATGAAGCAAATAATAACCAGCAGCTTCGCCCACGTGCGCCACGTCCAATAATCGACATTCATAATAAAAAACATCGCGACAACGCCTAAACAGGCAAACAACAACTGACGCTTTGCAAAATAAAAAGAATCATCAAATTTATAATCTGCCCAAATAGCGCTGGCGCTGTATACCATAGTTAAACCGATGGCCAAAAGACTTAGTGTCACGATAATGAGAATTAAATCGGGATTAGATTTTTTTAATGGCACAGATAATCCACCTCTAAGAAGATTTTAGAGCCTTTTGCGAGCAACACCAGCTGAAGTCGTACATAGGCAGGCTATACTTTAGTCAAAAAAAAAGCGATAACCACCATTATCGCTTTTTTCTAAGATGTCGAAGTGAAAGCAATGCTGCTTTCTTCTGTAAAGCCCAAATACTTTCAATAAAAAGCTCTTACTTCAGCTTATGCACAGCCTCCATAAACATGTCCCCTCTTTGCTCAAATGTTTTATATTGGTCCCAGCTTGCACAAGCTGGAGAAAGGAGAATGCAGTCGCCTTCGTTTGATAATTCGAAAGCAACCGGAACAGCCGTTACTACATTATCGACACGTTTAATATTCGTTATTCCTATTTCTTTTGCTACACGTTCAATTTTCTCTGCTGTTTGTCCAAATGTCACAACAGCTTTCACGTTTTTCATACTCGCCTTCAATTCGTCAAACTCATTGCCACGATCCAGGCCACCGGCTAGTAAAATCGTCGGTTCTGAGAAAGACGTAAGCGCCTTAGAAGCAGCCAAAATATTCGTCGCTTTTGAATCATTATAAAATTTACGATTCTCTATTGTGGCTACATATTGCAAACGGTGCTCTACTCCATGAAACGACGAAAGTACCGATTGAATCGCTTCATTTGAAACGCCTTTTAATTTCACAGCAGATATAGCAGCTAAAACATTTTCCAAATTATGTTTGCCTGGCAGAGCAATATCCGCTGTATTCATCACTTTTTCACCGCGAAAATAAACAACACCTGCTTCTACATATGCACCTTGCTCCTGTTTTGTCGTCGCTGAAAATGGAACTAACTCCGCCTGTGAGCCAGCAGCCATGCGTCTTACTTCTTCTTGGTCTGCATTGTAAACGAAGAAATCCGCCTGTTGTTGGTTTTTTGTAATCGCTGCTTTCGCCTCTGCATATTCTTGCTTCGAGCTATGATAATCGAGATGAGCATCATATAGATTTGTCACAAGCGCGATTTCTGGGCGAAACTCTTCAATCCCCATTAACTGAAACGATGATAGCTCAATGACAATTGTATCTTCTGCTTTCGCCTCTTTAGCCACACCTGAAGCAACCGTACCAATATTTCCAGCAATTAAAGGTGACTTGTTCCCAGCCTTTAACATTTCAAAAATTAATGTGGTCGTCGTTGTTTTCCCATTCGTTCCCGTAATCCCAACAAAAGGAGCCTCACTAATTTGATAAGCAAGCTCTACTTCCGTAATAACTGGAATTCCTTTTTCTAAGGCTCCTTTTACAAGCGGGTTGCGATAAGGAATCCCAGGATTTTTTACAATTAGCTCAAATCCCTCATCCAATAACTCAATAGGATGGCTCCCACATATCACTTTAATGCCTTGCTCCAACAATCCTTGCGCTTCAGGGTTCTCAGACAACGGCTTCATATCATTTACCGTTACAAATGCCCCAAGTTTATGAAGAAGGGAAGCGGCAGTGACCCCGCTTTTCGCTAACCCTAATACCAATACTTTTTTTTGTGAATATTTTGCTGTTTCCTTCATTTTACACCCACACCTCTAAATAGATTCCGAGCACTGCACAAAGTAATCCTACCGTCCAAAACGTCACAACAACGCGCCATTCTGACCAGCCAGAAAGCTCATAATGATGGTGCAGCGGGCTCATTTTAAAAATTCTTTTTCCTCTTAATTTAAACGAACCAACTTGCAAAATAACCGACAATGTTTCAATAACAAAGACTCCACCAATAATAACAAGCATTAATTCTAAATTTGTTAACAGCGCAATTGACGCAATGGCTCCACCTAAAGCGAGCGAGCCTGTATCCCCCATAAACACCTTAGCAGGATGAGCATTAAAGACAAGAAAACCTAGTACCGCACCTACAACAGCTACAGAGAAAATCGCGACATCATATTGAGATTGATTCCAAGCAAGTACAGCAAATGCTCCAAAAGCAATGGCTGATGTCCCGGAAACAAGCCCATCCAAACCATCTGTTAAATTCACAGCATTCGAGAACCCAACAAGCCAG
The DNA here is from genome assembly GCF_042136355.1 of Peribacillus sp. Hz7. Lineage (NCBI taxonomy): Bacteria > Bacillati > Bacillota > Bacilli > Caryophanales > Bacillaceae > Peribacillus > Peribacillus sp. Hz7. Next base: position 350,623 of record NZ_JBHHJV010000001.1, on the reverse strand, counting down.
AAGATAACAATAAATACATAAAACCATCCAAAATCAATAGCAACATCCGTTCCTGGAATCGTTAAAGAAGGAACAAAATGATCGGCGCGTCGATAAATTAAATAAAAAATAACAGCAATAACGATTTGACCGAATAATTTTTGCTTCGATGTTAAACCGAGATTTCGCTTCATCACTACTTTAATAAAATCATCTAAAAAGCCTAATAAACCAAACCCTAATGTAACAAATAATAATAAATATGTTTCAAACGATGGTTCTGAAAATTTAAATGTCATCACGAGTGTCGCAATCGTAACCGCAAGCAAAATCATGATGCCGCCCATCGTTGGTGTTCCTGTTTTCTTCTGATGTGATTTTGGCCCTTCTTCCCGAATGCTTTGCCCAAATTTAAGCCTTCTTAAAAATGGAATAAAAATCGGGGAGAGCAGGACAGTAATTAAAAAAGCTACCAAAATCGTATAAAAAATCACTTGTTCCAACATTCCTTACTCCCTCATTCCTCATGCAATAAAATCATTTATTTGTTTAAAATTGCTTTCTTTGCTTCTTCACGGTCGTCAAAGTGCAACACTTGATTTCCTATTAGTTGATACGTTTCATGTCCTTTTCCGGCAATGAGAATTACATCACCAGCTTCAGCTTGTGAAACTGCATAGGCGATTGCTTCACGACGATCCTCTATTACTTTATACAGTTGGCCGGCAACGCCTGTTTCCATATCACGTAAAATTTGGCTTGGATTTTCGCTGCGCGGGTTATCGGAAGTAAAAATTGGAAGCGTCGCAAATTGACAAGCAATTTTAGCCATCAATGGACGTTTTGTTTTATCTCGGTCGCCTCCGCATCCAACAACGACAAAAATCTTTTTCTCCGCAAATTCTTGAACTGTTTTCAACACATTTTCTAAGCTGTCCGGCGTGTGAGCATAATCTACAATAACAGGAAATGCTTGCCCTGCTGAAACAAGTTCAAAACGACCCGAAACACCTTTTACTTCTTCGATTGATTGAATGCTTGCATCTAAATCTACGCCCGCACATAATGCTGCTGAAATTGCCGCTAGTACGTTATACACACTGAACTTACCCATAAGCTGCAGTTGCACGTGTCGCTCTTCATTCGCAAATACAAGCGTAAATGCGGTCCCTTTTGCCGAAATATGAATATCCTTAGCAACGACATCAGCTGGTTTGTCAATCCCATATGTCACAACTGTCGCTGCAGTTGCCTTAATGAAGTCTTCTGCTGCTTCATCATCGGCATTTAACACAGCATATTTAGGACGGTTCTCTATATAAGTATTTCCAAGCTGAGAGAAAAGCAAAGATTTTGCTTGTTTATAATGTTCCATCGTTTTATGAAAATCTAGATGGTCTTGCGTTAAATTAGTAAAAACTGCAATATCATAATCACAGCCATGCACCCGCCCAAGCTCTAAAGCATGTGACGACACTTCCATAATAGCGGTATCTACGTTTGCTTCAATCATTTGATGAAACGCTTGCTGCAACGTTACACTATCGGGTGTTGTATTTTTCGTTTCATACGTTTGATCAGCGATTTTCGTATACATCGTACCGATTAACCCGGTTGTTTGTTGTTGGTCACCAAAGATTTTCTCTAAAAGATGGCTCGTTGTTGTTTTGCCATTTGTGCCAGTAATGCCAATTAAGCGCAGCTTTTGTGTTGGATGACCGTAAAAAGCATCGGCCAGTACCGCCATTGCCCGCTTTGTATCTCGAACAACGATAACGGGTACCGGTAAATCAAGCGGTCGCTCAGCAAGAATGGCACTTGCTCCATTGTCTACGGCAGATTTCGCGAACTCATGGCCATCAACGGTGTACCCTTGAATACAAACAAATAAACTACCGTCCTTTACTTTACGGTTATCATTCTCTATCGAGGTAATGTCCGGATTAGCCCCTTCATATTTAACTAAAGCATGTAAATAAGATAGTAATGTATGTAGCTTCATTTTTCTCCATCCCTCTCAACTTTATCTGAGGATTTATTATAGGTGAACCATTACACCTTGTCGAGAAAAGCATGTATCATTGCTTTTCTATTGTAGACTCTTCAGCCTTCTTAACTGTTTCCTTTAACTATTTTATTTCCAAACAAAACCTCCACTCCCTAAACTGTATTATTCAGTTTAGGTTATCGTAAAACAAAGCGGCTGATGTTTCAGCCGCTTCCACTAACCATGTTTATTTTATACTTATTCTGTATTTTCGCCAAGATAAATTCGTATTGTGGCCCCTTCTTTTATTTTCACACCTGCTTCCGGTGCTTGTTTAATAACATAATCACCTTGTCCAGCAATATCGAGCTTTAAATCAAGCAGCTGCGTTTGTAATTCGTTTTTCGTCATTCCCACAACATTAGGTACTTCAATCATGACAGGGTCGTTCCATTTCCGCTCTTTTTCAATTTGATTTTTTCGCGGCTTCACATCAAGAGCATGAAGAGAGTCTTCCATGATTTTCCCAACGATTGGAGCGGCAACTACACCACCAAATTGTACAGTCCCTTTCGGATTATCTACAGCAACATAAATAACGACTTCTGGCTTGTCTGCCGGGGCAAATCCAATGAAGGAAACGATATGATTATTTTCCAAATAGCGGCCATTTTCTGCTTTTTGAGCCGTTCCTGTTTTCCCGCCAACTCGGTAAGATTCTACGAAAGCACCGGCTCCGCTTCCTTTCGCTACAACCGATTCAAGAGCACGGCGCACTTCCTTCGATGTTTCCTCGGAAATAACGCGCCTCTTCGCTTTAGGTTTTTTCTCCATCACTACTTCCCCTGTTGTTGAGTCAATTAGTTCCTTCGCAATATAAGGTGTATACAGGATGCCGCCATTGACCGCTGCAGAAACAGCGGTTACCTGTTGAATCGGAGTCACAGATACCCCTTGTCCAAACGCTGTTGTAGCCTGCTCAACCGGGCCAACTCGGTCCATATTAAACATAATCCCTGTACCCTCTCCAGCTAAATCAATACCTGTTTTTGCTCCAAAGCCAAAATCTTTAATATATTGAAACAGCTTGTCTTTTCCGAGCCGTTCTCCTAATTGAACGAAGCCGGGGTTGCACGAATTTTCAACTACTTCTAAATAGGTTTGTGAGCCATGCCCGCCCCTTTTCCAACAACGTAAAGTTGCGCCTGCTACTTCGACATGTCCTGGGTCAAAAAACGTATCTCTATCTAAATTGACCTTGCCTTCTTCAAGAGCCGCTGCCAGTGTGATAATCTTAAATGTCGAACCTGGCTCATAGGAACTCCATACTGGTAAATTTCGATTATACACTTCAGATGGTACTTCCTGGAAGTTGGCTGGATCAAAAGATGGTCTACTCGACATCGCTAAAATTTCACCTGAATTCGGGTCCATCGCAATCGCAATGATGCCATCCGGATTATAGGTCGCCTCTGCATTATCAAGTTCTCGCTCAACAATCGTTTGAATTTTGCTATCAATCGTCAGCTTTACATCATTGCCATCAACAGGCGCTTTATAATCATCTGCCATATTTTCGAGTCTTTTTCCTTTAGCATCTGAGTAAAATTTCACATAGCCTTTTTCACCACTTAATTCTTTATCGTACGTCAATTCAATGCCCATTAAACCTTGATTATCTGAACCAGCAAATCCAAGTACATGTGATAAATAGGAACCAAATGGGTAATGCCTTTTGGAGTCTTCTGCAATATATACTCCCTTTAACCCTAGCGCTTTTATTTTTTTCGCTTTTTCATGAGAAATCTTCCGTCCTTCTGGAATACGAACACTCATCGTCTTCTTTGTCACTAATTCGTAGGCTTTTTGTTTGTCCATATTTAATATAGAAGCAAGTTGTTCCGCCGCTTCGCCCGGGTTTTCGATTTGCCTTGGAATGACGTATACAGTCGGAGCTGAAATATTAGTCGCAAGCTCTACTCCATTACGATCCAATATTTCACCGCGCTTCGGTTCGAACGGAATATTCCGGCTCCACAAATCTTCAGCCAAACTCGTTAACTCGTTGCCACGTAAAAATTGCACAATTCCTAGGCGAATATCGATAATAAAAAAAATTACAATCCCTGCTGCTAAAGCAATCGCCAGCCGTTTTCGCACCGTTACATTAGAAACTCGCAAAAACAGACACCTCCATTCACACTTGCTACAATATATGCTTGTCTTACAGACGGTAGACTAAGAAAAGCAAAGTCGAATGGATCACGACGAAAAAGCATCAGCTTACGCCAATGCTTTTTCGTTAAAACTTTTGTTTATATAGCTGTCTATATGAGTACACATGCGTTAATCATGCACTTCTTCTTTATCTGGTTCCTTGTTCTCGACGATTTCATTCGGTTTTGTTAGTTCAACAATAAGATAATCGCCCTCTTTCATCGTCTTACCAGCTTTCATATTTTGTTTTGTCACATAACCAGTACCTGCTGTATTTAATTGTACACCGCTAATATTAGCAACCTTCATAACATCCCGCAGCGACCAGCCTTGCATATTAGGTGCCTTCATTTTCCCTTCCGTTCGGAAAATAATTTTCTCACCTGACAGTAAAGTAGACCCTGCTTTCGGAGCTTGATCGATGACTTTGCTTCCATCGCCAATTGTCACTACTTCATATCCTAATTGCTTGAGCTTTTTTGTAGCAGTTTGAAGCGATTGGTTCGTAAAATCTTCAAGCTCAGTCACTGTTTGTTTTTCTATATTCGTTGGTTCAATATTTAAATATTGCAAACTATTTTGCATAACTGGTTTAAAAATCTCTGATACCGGATCTGCTCCTACATAAGAAGTACCTAATTGCGGCTGCTTAACGGCCACATACATAACAAGCTGCGGATCATCCTTTGGTGCCATTCCTAAAAAGGAAAACACATAGTTATCCCGTCCAACCATATAACGTCCATCTGCTCCAGCAATTTCAGCAGTCCCTGTTTTCCCGGCCACATCATACCCTTCTAAAGCATATGGCTTACCTGTTCCTTTTTTAGCTGTCACAACCGTTTCTAAATAATCTCGAACTTCTTTCGCCGATTTTGCCGAAATAGGCTGACCAACTACTTTCGGCTTTGTTGTTTTCAACACTTTCCCATTGTCTTGATTAGAAATACTTTTAATGACGTACGGTCTCATCATCTTGCCATTATTAGCAATCGCTGATGCAGCTTGAATTTGCTGAATTGGTGTGATTGTTGACCCTTGACCAAATGCCGTCGTAACCTTTTCAATTTTATATTTATATTGAATCTTTCCGATAATTTCATTTGGCAAGTCAATACCTGTTTTGTTATCAAAACCAAATTTCGTTAAATATTCACGAAACGTATCGGCACCGATTTTATCCATAGCAAGCGTTGAAAAGGCAACGTTAGAAGAGCGTTGAACTCCTTCTAGAAACGTCATCGTTTGTCCTGCCGGTATCCCGCTGTGGTCTCTAGGTGATTTGGACCCGGGTACATTGTAGCTTCCAGACACATACGTCGCATTCGGATTAAATACTCCCTCTTCCACCGCGGCTGCTAATGTAAAAACTTTCATCGTTGATCCTGGCTCGAAGCTTTCTTCAATGGCTAAATTTCGCCAAGTATCTGTCAAACCTTCCTTCGTAACAGGATGAAAGCTTGGTCGTTGTCCCATTGCAACAATTTCCCCTGTTTTTGGATTAGAAACAATCGCAATGATTTGACTAGGTTTATACTTTTCTTCAACCTTTGTTAAAGCGTCCTCTAATACCGTTTGAACCTTCTTATCAATCGTTAACGTAACATTCTTTCCATTTTGGGGAGCCGTCACCTTTTCTTGACTATCCGGCAATAACATGCCCCATGAATCACTATCAAAGGTAATCTTCCCATTCTTCTCTAGTAAATCATCGTTCATATACCGCTCAATTCCAAATTTCCCCACTGTATCTCCTGTTTTTTCATCTTGTTCCACATAACCAATTAAATGAGAGGCAAACACACCATTTGGATAAAAGCGTCGGTTCTTCTTTTGGAACGTAATGCCAGGCATCTCCAGCTCTTCAATCTTCTGTTTCGTTTCGTGTGTTAAATCACGTCCCGCCTTTCCAAACTCCACTTGAAATAGACCTTTTTTAGTCAGACGTTCATAAATGTCCGACTCATCCATTTCAATGAACTTAGCTAGCTGCTTTGCCGTCTCTTTCGGATTCTTAACATGCTCTTTCTCTTTTTCACTCAATATCGCGATTAAGGTGAAAGACGACGTATCCTCTGCAATGACTTCCCCATTTGTATCTAAAATATTTCCTCTTTTTGCTTCAAGCACTTGTTCTCTCTCATATTTCTTATCCAGCTTGGATGCCAGCACTTCTCCACCAGCGACACCTGTTGCCTGAATATAAATAAAACGAATCAGTAAGACAAAAAAGAGCAGGCCGAAAAAGAAAAATAACCCGGCTGCCCCTCGCTTCATATTTTTTTGTTTGAGCATTATTCCTGCACAACCTTCACGTTATTATCATTACGTTTAAGGCCAAGTTCTTCAGCCTTTTTCCATAATCTTTCATAACCACTTAATTCTTTAACCTGTATTTTTAAATCTTCATTCGCTTTTGTTTGCTTTTCAATAGAAACTTCTGCTTGCTGAATATCTTTATTTACTTTATAAATAGCAGCCTGATTAGAAATCATTTTGACACTAACAAATGCCACCATTGCAGCAAGGGCACATAGCAAAAATAGTTCACCAATTGAAATTTTGCTTTTCCGAACGACAACTGTCTGAACAGTTTGTCGCTGCTGTTCAGGTTGTTGCTCCTGAATTTTTTTAGCAAACGAGTTCATTCCACTCACTCCTATTGCGTATCATTTGTTTACTGCTTTTCTGCAATTCTTAACTTAGCTGACCGCGAACGATTATTCCCTTCTAATTCAGCTTCTGAAGGTAAAATCGGCTTTCTCGTAATCAACTTCAACGTTGGCTTAAACTCATCAGGAACAATAGGCAAACCAGGTGGAAGGTCAGGTAGGGAGCTAGCAGCTTTAAATACCTTTTTACAAATACGATCTTCTAATGAATGGAAGGTAATAACAGAGATTCTACCACGAGGGTTTAACATGGATATGGCTTGTTCTAACGAATCTTCAAAAACACCTAGCTCATCATTTACTGCGATTCGAATTGCTTGAAACACCCGCTTAGCTGGATGTCCTCCTTTACGTCTTGCAGGGGCTGGAATCCCTTCTTTAATAAGGTCAACTAATTCAAATGTAGTCGTAATTGGTTGTTTGGCACGAGCAGCTTCAATCTTTCTTGCAATCTGTTTAGAGAATTTCTCTTCTCCGTATTGGAAGAAAATGCGTACTAAATCCTCATATGACCATGTATTCACCACATCATAAGCAGAAATAGAAGCATTTTGATCCATTCGCATATCAAGTGGGGCATCATGCTGATAACTAAACCCTCGCTCTGGTGTATCTAATTGCGGCGAGGAGACACCTAAGTCATATAAAATACCATCTACTTTGTCCACTCCACGCGCCTGCAGTTCTTCTTGTAAATATTTAAAGTTATTTTGGATGAGCACGACGCGATCATCATATGCACGTAATTTCTCTTTAGCATTTTGGATAGCGGTAATATCTTGATCAAAGGAGTATAGCTTTCCCTCACTAGATAACTGCGAAAGCAAGTATTCACTATGTCCCGCTCCTCCAAGTGTACAATCCACGTAAATTCCATCCGGTTTTATATTCAAACCATCAACCGTTTCTCTAAGTAGCACAGTCGTATGTTGAAACATTTTTTTCATCCTTCCAATCGATTAATTGAGTCCCATTCGGGTCGCCTTAAATATCAAAGCCGATCATACTCTCTGCTATTTCAGCAAAAGAGTCTTCTGATGTTGCAAAATAGTCTTCCCAAAGGGGCTTGCTCCAAATCTCAATTCGATTGGACACACCAAGAATTACACATTCTTTTTCCAATTGGCCATATGAAATAAGCGGCGCTGGAATATTAATTCGGCCTTGTTTATCTATGTCGCATTCTGTTGCAGCTGAGAAGAAAAAGCGAGTAAAAGAACGGGCATCTTTTTTCGTTAATGGCAACGCCTTTAACTTTTCTGTGAGAAGATTCCACTCCGCCATGGGATAACCAAACAAACACTGATCAAGACCTCGTGTCAACACAAATTGTTCACCTAGGTTGTCCCGAAATTTTGCAGGAACAATCAACCGCCCTTTGGCATCAATGGTGTGATGGTATTCCCCCATAAACATACCCAATACCCCACTTTCTACTATCAATGTACCACATTTCTCCACTTATCTCCACTTGTTTTAAATTTAAATACTTTGGACCTACCATTTTCCATTAAATGTTGATTATAGGATAAACAAGCACTACTAATTACGCTTATATACTTAAACAATCCTCCGACATGCAAAAAGAGACAGGCTCAAAACCTGTCTCTTCCTATACATATATAAGTTTATGCTGATTATTAAAGCTATACGAAAGCTCCATCAAATCCTGTACAAAATCCGGCCCATATTTATTTAAATAATAAAAGATATTCCAAATTCGTTCCTGAGGAGAATGTAGTGGATACAAAGATTGAGCGATTCGATCGTATTTACGAACGACAACGGCATTCTTTTCTTTCGTGCTCGCTTCCATTTTTCCATAGATAAAGTCTAACTGTTGCTCAATAAAAAAGCGGTTTTTGTGCAGTAAAGATTGAAGTCCTTTATCTAGTTCAACAGCATGCTCTGATAACTGTTGATGATTAACTTGTAAATCTCGCTTCATCTTGTCATACAACTGTTCAAGCAGCGGATCTTTAACAGATTCCAAATAACTTTCTTTTGCTTTGTCTGTTCCTTCTATTAAAACTGTTTCAAGCTCCAAGTCAACTTCCTGAAGGTCTGTTTCAATCCCGCGCTCTACTAGCGTAATATTAAGCCTTGGCACAATCGGCGGCATTTTCATCTCGAATAAATCGAAAGCCCGCTTTAATTCAGCCCAATAAGCAATTTCGCCTGGACCTGAAATAAAAGCTAGTACCGGAAAGAGCATCTCCTGCATTAACGGGCGTGTAACAACATTGTTACTTAACCGCTCCGGACTATCTTTCGCCGTCTGTAAAAGTTCTTGTTTTGTAAAACGCAATTCACCATTTTTCCCAATAATTTGCCCATTGTTTCTCTCTAACAAGCAGCGGTCTTTCTTCTCTGGATTGTAATAGAATAAATTAACAGCGTTCGCATCCATTTCAATCATTCGTCGGTATCCTTGCTCTTGAATGAACGCTTGTTGCGCACATACGGCTGCCGTAATATCTTCATGACGCTCTACCATTTGCGTAAAAAATTGCGCCTCTAATTGTCGTAACCGCGGATCTGCTGCATCGATTAACAATAAACCATATTCATGAAACCATTCATGGATAAGTGCCGAAAAGAAATCAACAAATGTTTTCGAACGACACAAAATAGTCTTCATATTGACAAGCAGCGCACTTGTATAATTTGTCTCACCGTACGTTTCGATAATCTCGTCAAACCACTGTTGCATAACCTGTGCGTCTAATTCAATATCAGAAACCATCGTTTTAAACGGCTGATAGGAAGGATATGTTTTCTTAGTCGGTTTCCCCTCTTTCATCACATAGACATGATTCACTTCTGCTACGTCATGGTCTTCCCCTGCAATCCAAAAGACGGGAATAACTCTTTTCTTAAGCACTTCTTCTTGCTCTTTGGCCAATTTAATAATCGAGATTACTTTATGAATCGTATATAATGGACCTGTTAATAAACCAGCTTGTTGTCCACCTATTACGACAACGGACCCCTCCTTACGCAAATCCGAAATACTCTTCATCACAGCTTCACTTTTTGGCAATCTTGCCATATAGTTCTCTATATAATCTGCCACCTCTTGGCGCAGAAACGTTCGATTCATTAATTCTTTATATCGATTATGGTACATGTCTTTACTAGACAAATCATAGTGGAAATAATCTTCAACTTCGAGATGCCCTTGTAAATAATCCGAAGCAAATCGATTTAAAGATGGTAACTCGAGATCTTTCATCTCCATTTATGTACTACTCCCTCTCTCTGCATCTTCAGTACTTTTGAGTATAGCACGCTATGTCAAAAAAATAAAAAAAGTTGCCTAACAGCCGAATTTTATGCAACACTGCTGAAAGCTTCACTAAATGATTCAACTAGGTTAGGTTATACAAGAATTCATTGCTTGCCCTCATAACCTTACTTAACATTCGATAATATCCATCGTTAAGCTTTTGTTTAACATAGTTCAAGTCGTATGTACTAACAGGTTATGCAGTATTAGAAGATGAATACCCCTAGAATTCTAGTAAATAACCCATACAAGACAAGGGCACAATACGTACAAAAAAAGCATGCAAAGTTTAATCTCCAAAACCCTTTCAGAACCTTTGAAAAAACAATTTCCTGTTTTACCTTATAGTGAACAAGGACAACTGTACAGGCGATCGTTAAAACAATCAACATTAACACCCAAAAAAGCTGCTTATTCCAAATCACCGTAATCAAATAATTAACAGCAAAAATAAAAAATATAGTACTTAAATCCATTGCAATACGAACAGACCTGCGATGGTTTTTTGTCATTTGCTTTGCCACAGTAAAAAAAACGATATATCCGAGAATCGGTAATGTTACGAATGTTGCCACGAATGCGGATACAACAAACTCCACTACTATCAGCCTTCCTTCCGTTCTTTACCTTTAATCATCGTATAAAGAAAATCAATCAAACGATGTTCCTGTCCATTTTGTTTGGCTTGTGAAAGAACGTATCCTAAAATGGCTTCAATCTCTGTTTGACGTCCATGCTCTAAATCTTTCAGCATGGACGAACGATTTTCTGATGTTCCTCGACATACGGCCTTCACATGCTCTAATGTTTGTCCCGGATTGTCTATATGCAAAATCGACGCTAGTTCCTGAAAATAGGTGTCCATTAACTTGGCATATGCTGCATTCGTAACAAGCTCTCCATTTGGCACACCTAAAATAGCCGTCAACGGATTAATAACCGCATTGACAATCAACTTCTCAAGCAACATAGAATGATAATCCTTATACACTTCAAATGGAAAGAGCTCTATCGATTCATGTCTAAACGGCAATTCACTTTCATTCCCTCGAAAAACAGCAAGCTTTGTTTTACCTGCCCCTGTATGTTCAACTGTATGTGAATCATGCTTTAAAGCTCCATGCTCAACGACCCCAACAAAAAGAGAAGGTGAAGCTAGCTTATTTAGAAATTCAATATGTCCATAACCATTTTGCAAAAATAACAGGGGCTGCTTACAATATTGAATCGACGAATAAATGTCGGAAAGCTGATATTGCTTAACCGTGACAATCACCAATTGTGCATCTTCCACATTTTTTGCTAATTTTTTCGCGGCGATTGTTTTCGTTTGCACCTCTCCGTTCCTCATAAAATTTAATCCATCATGATTTAAACGCGCAGCCTGTTCTTCCGTTCTTGTATATACGGTTATGCTATGTGATTGACTCAAATAATTGGCAAACAATAAACCTATTGCTCCGCCTCCAATAATCGCTATTTTCATAAATTACCTCCATAATTATTCCTATTTTATCACATTTAACCTAATCACTTATAGTACAGAAGAAGATATAGGTTTGTAAGAATAAGAGAATTCCCTCTCAACAAGCAACCTATTTTAATTCTATGCTTTAAATAAGGAAGGATAAAATAGAATATGTTATACTAGTAGTGAAGCGTTTTCTTTTTGGATATAGGTTTTGTTGAATAACGTTGTGGATTTGTGACTCATTTAACTTTCAGCAGAGCTGAAAGGCATGTGAAACCACGTTTTCACACCGAATAGGGCAAAAATTGTATAAATCAACCATATTCATGAACATAGCCTTGATATAAACATAAATAAAGAGCGCTTTATTCTTTACAACTAGATAACAAATGGGGTTTATGGAAGATATAAGGGGGAGCTTTAGATGGAATACAAAGTGGAACGCTTACTCGTGAATTTCAAAACGCTTGAAGAATTTAAGAAATTCAAAGAATACGGTATACAAGAATTATCTATGCTCGATGATTTAGAAGCAAATATCATTGAAAACGATAGTGAATCACCATTTTACGGCATTTATTTCGGAGATACACTTGTTGCCCGAATGAGCTTATATCAAAAAAGCGCGAAGTTCGATGATTACTTTGACCAGAAACAAGATTTTCTTGTGCTATGGAAATTAGAAGTACTTCCGAATTATCAAAAGAAAGGCTACGGAAAAGCTTTAGTAGATTATGCTAAAAGCTTTCATCTGCCAATTAAAACAAACCCGAGAGTTCAATCACAAGCTTTTTGGACAAAAATGGGCTTTGAACCAATTACTTATGATATGGATCGCGATCTTGGTGAAAATCCACTCGTATGGCGTCCATAATTGCGCAATCGTCTGCAAAATAAAACTCGTGGCTAAGAGGTTGCAAAAACTCCCCTTAGCCACGAGTTTATTTATTTATTTACTCTCTCAAGGTTCCCGTTTTTATCCATTTGAAACTTCACTTTTGAACTTGCCGGATCATCTTCATGAATAATGAGTTTCCTAGCACGCTCCATAATATGCAAAAGCGCTCGATAATCTTCTTCCACAACAACAAGTTGACTTTGTAACACTTTAATTTCCTCACGCAATTGCTGATTTTCTCGCTGTAAGTCCCCAAGCTCTTCAGCCCGTTGCTGCTTTTCCTGCTCATATAGTCGAGCCGTTTCATCCATTTTCTTTAAATAGGAAACAATTTCTTGAAACGAAACCGAATCACTCGTCTTATTCTCCTCAACAAATTCTACTTGTTGAGTACATTCATGCATATTCTCCATTTCTCGTTCTAGCTTTTCTTCTAATCGTGCATCCCTCTGACCTTTATTCTCTTTTCTCTGCTTCTTTGCGAGCTCGATTCCCGATTTATATTGCTTACGAACAAAAGAATTCCAACGAAAGCCACAAGCTGCAGGTGTTCTAGACAATTGTTTACCCACTTCTTCAAATGCTCGAAGTTGAGTGCTGCCTTCTCTAATATACCTTAAGACAACTTCAGCCAACAATAAATCTTCATCTTGACTCCATGCATCTTGTCTCGCAATTGACATCTCTCTACCCCCAAAGCAAGTTTTTTCTTCATATATATGTACTTACTAGAAAAGATAGAAGAGAAAAGAGTAAACTAAGTCAGATTATTTTGTTTTATTTAAAAATGAGTCAACTGCTTGATGATGAGCATCCGTTTCCCATAACTTTGCACATTGTCTGCTTTCCATCTCCATACGCCCTTTTAAACCCGTCTCTTCCCATTTATTAATTAATAGATTTTTGTAAGCCATCAATACGCCTACCTCACGAGTCAGAATCGTATCGACAAAGCGCTCCCATTCTTCTAAATCTCCTTGAATCACTTCATCAATAAATCCTAATTCTTTCGCTGCCTCTGCTGTATAAATGGTTCCATTCAATAGTAGCTTCATAGCTGATTGATAAGGGATTTTCTCTAATAAAATCGAAGCGCCGCCCCATCCTGTTGTAATCCCTAACGATGCTTGAACAAAACCTAGCTTCACACCGCTTTTAGCAAGTCGAAAATCACATGCTGAGGCAATCTCACAGCCCCCTCCAACTGCACTACCATTCAGCAAAGCAATAGTAGGCTTTTTGAATACAGCTAATTTATATAAAATCGCTCCCATTTTAGACAGCATTCCGTAAGATTCTTCCTCTGTATAAAGCGAATGAAATTCAGCTAAATCGCCACCCGAACAAAAAGCGCGATCACCATAGCCTGTAATCACAACTACTTTTACATCATTATCTTGGGCTGCTTGGTCAAGTGCAGCTTCAAATTCTTCCATCAATTGATAACTAACTGCATTTCTTTTTTCTGGTCGATGTAAAATAATTTTCATGTAACCGCGTTCATTTTTTTCCACTAAAACCGTCTGACTCATACCTTCACCATCCTAACTAATTAATCACTCTTCTATTTTACACCATTCATTGAACATTCTGTGAATTTTTATTTAACTTTTTCCATTTTAAAGTTATATTCTACTTTATATTAAACATAGCAAAAGCAAAAAAGCACAGAGGATATAATCCCTGTGCTTTCATTAGCATATTGCTCGATGTAATATAAAGAAATTATTTGTTAACAACTTCTTTTCCGTTGTATGTTCCACATTCTTTACAAACACGGTGTGAAAGTTTCATTTCACCGCAGCTTGGGCATTCTACCATACCAGGTACAGATAGTTTGAAGTGTGTACGACGTTTTCTTTTTACAGTTTTAGACGTTCTTCTAAAAGGTACAGCCATTATTCCCACCTCCTTAAAAAATATAAGAAATCCATAAAAATCAGATTAACTGACTTTTATACTTTCAATTAAGATTCTTTATTGTTTTCAAAAAAATCGGCAAGCTTTGCGAATCGAGGATCCACTTTCTGTTTGTTTTCTTCTTCAGAAATAACGGTCCAGTCATTTCCAGATTGAGGAGCAGCTTCTTCTGAGTTAACATCCTCACAAAAAACTTGCATCGGTATTTCTAGCAATAAATTTTCTTTAATGACTGGCAAAAGATCCACAACATCACCTTCTACAATTGTCACATCATCTCCATCATACTCGATGCCTGCTGTTTTGAATAGAAAAGTTTCTGTTGTTTCAATATCAATTGGGTAGTTGACATCTACCAGCGTTCGGGAACACGGTAAAATAAATTTACCCGATAGATGCAAGTGGAAAGTAACTTTCGTCGAACCAATATCTGCTCTTCCTGTTACTTTCATCGGTGAAACGTCGCGAATCTGCGGGTCTCTCTCCTTAATGTCTGTAACATCCACTATTTCATCAATTTGCAAATGTTTGTCCCGTATTTTTTGAAGTTGACTAATTGTCCATTTCAAATGAAATCACCTCAAGGCAACAAAAATAATTATAGCTTTCAATTATTCGTTTGTCAATATTTTTTCTTTACACTATAATGTAGTCATTCTAACGAATGTTGGAAGCTTTACGAATGATACTTATGATGTTGAATAAATACTTCAAACTATACTTGAATTTCTATTTTAGCATGTAGAAACCAAATTACAAACTTTTTCAGTGAGGTGACCTTAATGAAGGCTGTTGGTGTAGTTGTCGAATACAATCCATTTCATAATGGACATGCCCTACATATTCAAGAAAGTAAGAAACAGACTGAAGCTGATGTAGTCATCGCTGTAATGAGTGGTTCATTTTTACAACGTGGTGAACCTGCACTCGTTAATAAATGGGCACGAACAGACATGGCCTTACGCGGCGGCGTAGACCTTGTTATCGAGCTTCCTTATCGTTTCGCAACAGCCAACGCTGAATTATTTGCTCGCGGCTCCATTAGTCTGCTTGAGGCTATGCAATGTAATGCGTTCTGCTTTGGCAGTGAAGACGGAAAGATTGCTCCGTTTCTCGATACCTATCATTTGCTTCAAGAAAAAGAAGCAGAATACAAAAGTGCGTTAAAAACGTTTTTAAAAGAAGGAAAGAGTTATCCAGCAGCTGCTTCCCTTGCTTTTCGCAGCCTTTCATCCAATGAAAGGGGACTAGATCTATCACAGCCAAACAACATTCTTGGCAAAGAATATGTGCACGCTGCTTTATCAAACAACTACAAAATAGAACCTTTTACAATCGAGCGGGTAGCAGCAGGCTATCACGAAACAACGCTTCACGATAAAGCGATTGCAAGCGCTACAGGCATTCGAAAAGCGATTATCGAACAGAAACAAAGCATGCAGACGATTTCCAGCTATGTACCACATTCAACCCTTGCTATTTTAGAAACATATATTACTTATTATCAAAGCTTTCATCATTGGGAATTGTACTGGCCGCTTCTTAAATATCGAATTCTTACTTCTTCTGCCGCTGAATTAGCGTCCATCTATGAAGTAGAGGAAGGCATTGAACATCGATTATTAGATATAGCTAAACACTCTAGTACATTCCAACAATTTGTGACACAAGTGAAAACAAAACGCTACACATGGACGCGTATCCAACGCATATGCACTCATATTTTGACGCATAGCTTGCAAGCCGAAATGGAGGCTTTGTCCTTTCCATCATACCTTCGTTTACTCGGAATGACGGAAAAGGGCCAACAGTATTTACAATCGGTCAAAAAAGAGCTGCCTCTTCCTTTAATTTCGAAAATATCAGCCTACAACGATGCTGATATTACACCAGATTTACGTGCGACAAACGTATTTGCCCAAGGCTTAACAGAGCCTTATCAAACCGAATTAATAAAGCGGGAATTCGCCGCACCGATTCGGCTCAAAGTTTAACAATTGTGAGAGAACACTATTGATGAACAATAAAAAAATAAGAGACGGAAAGTCAAAGTCCGCCTCTTATTTTTTATCTTCTAATGTTTCTAAATAATGCAGGGCATCTGTAAAGTGATCAACTGGAATAATCTTCATCTTCGTATTAATATCTTTCGCCGCCACTAATGCCTCTCGATAATTGGAATGAGGAGCTCCTTCCTCATTAGGTGCAAAGAAAATATCAGCACCTGATTTATCAGCCGCGACAATTTTCTGTTGAATGCCTCCAATAGGCCCTACTTTTCCTTCTTCATCAATCGTACCTGTACCTGCAATTTGATAACCTTGCGTTAAATCCCCTTTTGTTAATTGATTATAAATTTCTAAAGAAAACATTAATCCTGCCGATGGTCCACCGATTTGCTCAGAATCAATAGACACTTTTGGAACGGTTATGACTCTCGTAGCATCATCAAGAGAGATACCTAACCCTACTTGATTCGGTTTATCTTTAAACGCTTGCAAGGTGATTGCTGCTTGTTTCTCCGTTTCTTCTCGCTTATAAACGATGTCAACGGTATCCCCTGCTTTTTTCGTAGCAATATAATCAATGAATTGTTGCGAGGACTCAAAACTTAAGCGATCGACTTGAATAATTTGATCACCCGCTTTTAAAATTCCAGCCGCTGGCATATCCTCGTGTACATCTAAGACAAACACACCCAGATACTGATAAGAAAACTCTTTCCCAGCGTGGTCATAAGCCACTTTAATGGCATGATTTTTCGAAGTATCCATTAAATGCAGCTGCCTTACATTATATTCTTCATCCGTTTCATCTTCGCCTCGAACGGATGCCTCTGGATAAATTTCTTGATAGTCACTCCATTTAGCAAGCAAATACGAATAAATATTTGCTCTTCCCATTCTAACCGTTGTGAGCATGAAGCTCCCTTCTGCTCGATCACCGCCAGAAACTTCAATAATCGGTTCTAATTCTTTCGCCATACCAGGCTTTGTCACATAATACGGCAAATAATAAAATGCAGAGGCAAGAATAAGCAAGGCAACCACTAAAGTAGTGTTGACATACGCTTTACGGCTCATTTTTGCAAGACTCCTTCCAAGATGCAACACACGATTTAATGTAATCGACTTTCTGTCTAGCTGCTTCTTCTCCAATACTAATTATTTCAGATATATTTGTAAATGATTTCGAACTATATTTTTCCACTCGCGGACGAATCATGACATCGGAAGCAAACTCTCTATTCTCGACCAATTCCATTTGTAAAATATCAAGGCTTTGCATAATCACATCATAAATAGACGTAATCTCTACCTCCTGATTAATATGCGAAACATCTACGCCAATAACGATATCTGCTCCCATTTGCTTTGCAACCGAGACAGGTACCCGATCAACGACACCTCCATCAACTAATAAATGATTATTAATTTTCTCCGGAACAAAAATACCGGGTATCGAAATACTTGCGCGAACAGCCGGAGCAATCGGCCCCTCCTGAAAAACAACCTTTTCTCCTGTTCGAATGTCAGTTGCTACAACCGCAACAGGTATATCTAATTCTTCTAACTTCTTTCCATATGTAAATACACGAATTAATTCTTTTACTCGCTTCCCTGCAACAAAACCCATTTTCGGAAACGTAAAATCTAAATAATACTTCCTTTTAAATACACGCGATAGTTTATAAAGCCGCTCAATATCTGAACCTGCTGCAAATAAAGCACCAACCATCGCTCCCATGCTGCTCCCTGCAATTAAGTCAATAGGAATGCCCTCTTCTTGTAATACCCGAATCACACCTAGGTGAGCAAAACCTCGCGCACCACCCGAACCAAGCGCTAATCCAATCTTCGGTTCTCGCAATGCTATTCCTCCTCAAATTGTCTCATTCAAAATTATTGTCTTAAAGCGGTTCATACAAGCATATTGTTTAAACAGGATAAAATGATTAGCTTCGATTTAGTAGATTATTTTTTATCTCGATTTTCCCACTTGTATAAAACTTCCTTTTATTTTATCACTCATATGCATAAAGTACCTAGCAGATTCCTGATTAAGGAGGAGCAAGCTTTGTTGTTACCGAAACTTAAATCAATCACCTTAGCCCTATTCATTACGATTATGGCCATTGCATTAGTCGTTTTTCCTCAGGAGTCCTTTGATGCCTCTAAGAACGGCTTACATATGTGGTGGCAAATTGTCTTCCCATCTCTTTTGCCGTTTTTAATTATTTCTGAGCTATTAATTTGCTTTGGTGTTGTTAGCTTTCTAGGAGTCATGTTTGAACCATTAATGCGACCATTTTTTCGCGTTCCTGGTGTAGGTGGTTTTGTCTGGGCAATGGGGCTAGCTTCCGGCTTTCCTGCTGGAGCAAAATTTACCGCTAGACTTCGATTGGAAAAACAACTAACTCGAATTGAAGGAGAACGTCTCGTTTCCTTTACAAACTCCTCCAATCCATTATTTATTTTCGTCGCCGTTTCCGTTGGCTTTTTTCAAAACCCAAAGCTCGGTATCCTTCTTGCAGCGGCTCATTATGGAGGAAATATGATTGTTGGCTTCATCATGCGGTTTTATGGACAAAAAGAGGAGCAAGCCATTCAAAATAGAACAATCAAACTTCCATCTGTAAAAGCGGCCCTCAAGCAGATGCATCGGACACGTTTAAAGGAAACTCGTCCATTTGGAAAAATGCTTGGTGACTCGGTAACCTCTTCCATTCATACATTATTAATGATTGGCGGGTTTATCATTCTATTTTCAGTCATCAACCAGCTATTATCTCAAATGAATGTAACAGCCTTGCTTGCAAAAGCCATAGCTGGATGTTTACAAGTATTTTCACTGTCACCTTTCTTTAGCATTCCTTTTATTTCGGGACTGTTTGAAATGACGCTTGGCGCAAAAATGATAAGCTCTATTTCAAACACTGATTTATTACAGCAAGCGATGATTGCAAGCTTTATTTTAGCGTTTAGCGGCTTAAGCGTCCAAGCGCAAGTAGCAAGTATTTTGGCCGAAACAGATATCCGTTTCGCTCCCTTTTTCTTTGCCCGCGTCCTGCATGGCTTTATTGCCGCGATACTTGCTTATCTGCTTTGGAATTCACTTTATGTAGAGATTCCAGACTATGGACATGCCGCACTCGCTTTTCCGGTTAGTCAGATTATTGGAGATGAAGCAACAACATTATATGAACAAATGCTCCACTTAGGACCTCTGTTCACCATTATTAGTTTAAGTATTTATACATGCATTATAGCCAAAAGAATAATTCGATTTTAATTCCACTAAAAGAGAGCGCGTCGAATGACACGCTCTCTTTTAGTAGAATATTCAGTCATATCAAATGGAATTTTTCTTTCATTGCCTGGATGACAACCTCAGGTACTAGCAAGGAAATATCTCCACCATATTTAGCCACTTCTTTCACAATGCTTGAACTTAAAAAGGAATACTGATTTTTTGTCATAATAAAGAATGTTTCTACTTGATTATTCAAAAGCCTGTTCATCGACGTTCCTTGCATTTCGTATTCAAAATCTGATACGGCACGAAGCCCTCTAATAATCGCATTAGCGGAAACGCTTTCAGCATAGTCAACAGTAAGACCTTGAAATGAATCAACTTTTACATTCGGAATATGAGCCGTCGCCCCACGAATTAAATCCATCCGCTCTTCGACTGTAAATAAAGACTTTTTAGCCGAATTATTTAAAACGACAACGTATACTTCATCAAATACATTGGCTCCCCTTTGAATAATATCAACATGACCAAATGTAATCGGGTCAAAACTTCCTGGACAAATCGCTATTTTTGACATGATTTATTCCCCCTGTTCGTCTTGAACATACCCCCATTGATAAATAGTAACGGCGATAATTCCATAGACTTCTTTTCTTTTTATAACTAAATCACCGACTTGCTCCGGCAAAGTAACATCATGGCTATGTTCACAAACGATGTACCCCTTATCATTTAACAGTCTAGCCTTTGATATTTCCTCTAGCAACTCGATAAGCTTTTGCTTCTTATAAGGTGGGTCGAGCATAATTAAATCAAACGTTAACTCCCGCTTAATAAGCGCCTTCAATGCTCGTTGTGAATCATTTTTATAAAGCTCTGCTTGCTCCGTCAATTTACATAGCTCTAAGTTCGCTTTCACTGTTTGAAAAGCTGTATAGTCACGATCGACGAAAATAGCTTGATCCGCTCCTCGGCTTAACGCTTCTATACCAAGTCCCCCGCTGCCTGCAAATAAATCCAGCACAAGGCCGCCATCAAAATACGGGCCAATCATATTAAAAATCGATTCTTTTACTTTATCAGTTGTAGGACGGGTTCCTGTACCCGGTACAGCTTTCAATGGTCTTCCTTTACATGTTCCAGAAACGACCCTCATGTTCTCACCACATTTTTCTGACAAATTTCTGTTACTCAATTATCCTAACACATTCGAAATATCTCGCCAATAAAAAAAATAAGAACAATACAACTCGTTTCATGAATAATAAGGAGAATTTTGGTCATAATGTGAATAACAACATCACTATCGTAGATGTTGTTGCCAACCGCGGAGAAGGCTTACGTTTCCCCATAAGTTCTTCCTCCGGTTTCTCCTCTCCCTTTGCCTTCTAGTCCTTAATCAGACATAGAAGGACCCTGCAGAAGTCTGCAGGGCTTTTTTTATACCATAAGAGCGTAAAACTCTTTGATATGTGTTGTTTTCCAGCCGGCTCCGCTTTTCTTACTGTAACGTATTCAAATCCACCAATTCCAACCCATTGTTTTGTTCACGAACAAATACGTTAAATACCTTTAACATATAATCTTCGCTAATATAATACTGATTATTAAATTGTGTTAATAATGTCCCTTCTACACTATGCGCTTTTTCATTGTAGAGAAATACCGTTTTTCCTGGGTATAAACGAAATGTCTTTGAACCATTATTTAAATAAAAGTGCTGATTCACCCACTCTGAATGAAATCCTAGTTTTTCTGTTACCTGCTCTAATAAATAATAACGTTTCAAACGAACAGTCACAGATTTTACAACTGAATGCTCCCCATCTCGATTCAGCCATTTAGCATGATTGATAAAAATAAGCGGGTGAACTTTATGACTTTCTACTTTATTCAATTCAAAGTAATGGGTTACAAATCCTGTAACATTTGATAATAATTCATCTAAATACTCAGCTGAAAATTCATGTCCCCGCTTCTTTTTCAATACAGAAGCGAATGCTGCTTGTTGCTCTTTGGTCAACCCTTTAGCCAGTTCCTCATATAGTTGTTTCGCTTTACCTTTCGGCTTCTCATCCCGCACATAAGCGCCAATAACCGATTGTAGCCATTGCTCTTTTTTATTTGAGAATGGGTAATGGGTTTGGTAATAGCGCTTAGATAACACTTGGGCTAGCTTATCTACACTAGGGCCAATTAGCAAATGTTCTGAGGAAAAAGGAGAGACGGCTGTTGTAATAATCAATGTAATAGGTGCTGTTGCTTCATATTTTTGAACCACTTGAACTAATCGATCAGAAGAGACACCATAAACCATTACATCATTCGCTTCAAACTTCTTGCTCTTTTTTTGTTGATAGTATAAAGGGAATGTCCCTCCTCTTCCTTCAAACACGTAATAACTTATTTTCTCTTTCTCTGTTTCACCGATTAAACGAGCTCCAGCAGCCCAAATTCCCGACCGTTTAGAGTAATCGGTAATTTCCACACGTGTATTCGCTATCTTGACTTGTTCTAATTGAACGGCCCAGTTATTCAATACAAAAGCTTGTGATGTTGATTTTCTTAGCTTGTACGTAAAACGAAGCGTACCCCCATTTGTTTCTAGATTCTGCTTTTGATTACCCGATTGTTGACAACTTTTATCGTCTTCTTGACATACTGGTTTAATAGATTTTTGAAAGTTTAACCGATAATTCCCAGCCGGAAGGCCGAAAAATTCATGTTCAACTTCAATATAGCGACCTTTTACCTCCATATGTACCGTTTCATTTACCTGATAGGAAATATGTTTAGATTGGGCACTTTGCTTCTCTGAATAAACATTCCATTGCCAAAAAAGCACTCCGCCCGTTATAAGCAACAATAAAAAAAGAATGGTAAAAAATAAACGCTTCACAAACCAATTCCCCTTTCTGTCTATGATACCAAAGTACCAAAATACACTCGAAAAGTCACGGGAATATTCTATGAACTTATCCTTAAGTTCTTTTTATAGTTCCATTGAACCCCTGTTCATTTTAGATAAAAAGAGAGATTCATGCATCTTTTATTTATCCCACACTTAACGGGCAGTAAGACCCCTACCTCAAGCTTATGAGGAATCAAAGAAGATAGGTGGGGGACAACTGCCCGTAAAGGTCCGATTGGTGAAATATAGTGAAACTTACCTTTGCGATTTTCAAAGGTATAGTTGAACCAATCAGGTTCGTACGGTCACTTGATTGAAGCGAAGCGGAGATCTTAGTGACCGTAGAACGTGACTAACCATCAGTGGGGGATGAAGGAAAACCCCCACTGATGGAAGTTTCAATTTATTAGACACGTATGCAGTTGTATAACTTCTCTTTTGAACAGGAAAATGGTACAGTATGAAGGAATATGCACATAAGGAGAGATTGAATTGATTCAACGTTTTATTGAACTTGGACAAGGATATTCTGATTTATATGAATTACTAGAAATCGGAAAAAACAATAGACATCGAGTAGCTAGATTATTAGCCCTTCACACAACCTCAAACGATAAACAAGTAACATCTCTTGTTGTTGTGATGCACCCGACAACTGAAGGGGAGTTTCAGCCACTTTATATTTGTCGCGAAGGCATCCCTAACCCACAAATAACTCCAAATAAGCGATACGAGCTTTTTGAAGGATTGGCGAAGGAACTCGACAAGTCCATTATCGAATTAGAGATTAAGCCGTCTACGCTGTTTGCAGAACTAGATTTGTATTACCAGCATTTAATCGGCATTTTGCGTATGAACAAATATTTACCACCGATGAAAACAGGATTTTAAAAAAGCAGTATGATAATCATTCAATGCTAAGTAAACGATTGAATACTTATTGTAATAAAAGAACTGTTCCCACAGCTGTGAGAACAGTCCTTTTAAATACCCATCTTATAATCATATTCTTTCGCTTTATCTGGCTTGGAATTCTCGTATTCTACCTTGAGAAAAGGTTTATGAGAAAGATCGACTCTTTTCACGAAAGAATAGCCTCTTAGCTTTTCTACTAACGCCTCTACTTCATCCATATTCGTATACAGGACGACATACTTTAGCTTTTTAGATACATAATGAATATTTCCAAATTTTCTAAGCATTTTCGCTTGTTTTAATGTATGTAAATAGACAATAATTCCTTGCCTAGCTCCAATCATATTTTTATCTCCCTCATATTAAAGGTTTTTATTCAGTGTAGCATAGGAAAAACTTTGCTTTCAACTAAAAATTGGTGTAGAGATACTTAGTATCCTTACACCAATTTAATGCTTCGTTAAGAACAGCCACAGCTGCCGCCTGTTCCACAACCTCCAGAGCAGCCCGATCCTGAATCAAAGAAAGGATTGCCTGTTGGAACTTTTATTTGAGGGGAAACAGCTCGACCAATTTTCATGCTGATTTCATCTAATACCGTTTGCAAATCCATTTCAGCTCTTTTAAAATCAGCAATCGTCGGATGCAAATCCATATCTCGTTTTGCCTCGCGAATATCCGTATTTACCCTTTTATATTCCGGGTGATATTTTCCAAAACGTTGAACTTCTTCGTATAAATCTTTCAGCGCCACAAACTTTTTAATTTTTTGTTGCGCGAGTTGATCATTCTTTAGTTTATATAAATGAGCAAAATAATTTTCACCAATCTCAGATTGCATCACTAATTTAGCCAGTGCTTCAGCTTTTTGAACGATTTCAATGGTTTCCATAGTAGCAAGCATTAATCGCTCACCTCCATCACCATTTTACCATTTTTCGAATCAAGAAGCGAGCTATTAGATAGTTGACTCAATATGTACCTCCACTTCTTTGGTTAGCCCTGTTTTTTCTCCATCTTCATTTAAAACTTCAAGCTTCATCCTATGTTTTCCATTCGGTACATCTCTTACAACAAAAGCCGCTGTCGTACGCTCACTATGCTTTTTTCCATCTATAGAAACGGTAACCGTTGCCAACTTTTTAGAATTTGTTTGTGAAAAGCTATACCCTTTTACATAACACTCCACATACACATTATCTTCTTTAACTATTGTTTTCACAAAAAAGTCCTCATTCATTGCCTTCCATGCAGATGCTTCTGCCCTAGTTTCAAAAAGACTATGAACATTCTCGATTATATCTTTAGGTTTAGGAATTTTCTGACCACAACCACTTATCATAAACAATAAAACAAATATAATAACTAATTTCTTCATGCTAAAAAACCTCCCTTCACCATTATTGTTGGCTAAAAGGAGCAAATTACTCATGAAAATTCACCGCTAACTACCTGAATTATTCATCGCTTGAAACATATGAAGCATCATCGAAGCTACTTGAACACCATCCGAAAATTTAGACACCCGATGAGGGATAGATTTCTTAAAAAAATATTTCGCTTCTGTTTCTAATTGATCCAAATGCTGTGGATTACGCATAAGCTTTTTATACCAAATCGGCTGAATCCGTAAATAATTGCGTACATCCTCATTCTCTTCAATAAAGGCATAAATATTTTGGCGCAATATAATCCCTTCCTTAATCTTTTCTAAATACAAAAGGGTTGCCACGTTTCTCTACTTCTTGCTTCGGTGGCTCTTCTTTCGTTGATCTATCTCCTTGAAACACTTCTAACAACCCTTGAATCGTTCCAATTGCTTGGTTGGCACTTCTAATATATTGTTGAATTTGATTAATATCCATACTTTTCAACGCTCCAAGCAACATAGTAAGAAATTCTTGATTTTGCACAAGCTCCTTATCGTTTTGCTCCACTGCTTTTGGGTGCTCTTGCACAGTTTCTTGTTGCGCTCTTTCTTGTTCAACGTTCCAGCGTGGATGATCTGCCCCTAATAAATACCACTCTTCAAAGAGTTCCTGCCAAGTCGTCTCCTTACGCCTCACTTCATTGCGTAAATGAGGATGCCCCTTTACAAACTCACGAAATTGTTCAATCGACTGGCGTTTATTTTTGGCCATTATTCTCACCTCACTCAGACATTTACCTATTGTACAATATGCAAATCCCTCTAAAAGGTGCGCACCCTTTTCTATTCTTTAATACCACGCTGTTTATTTTGGGCTCCTGCTCGTGTGAGACCATAGTTTCACACGAGCAGGAGCCCATATAAAAACGAGCCCCTATTCGGAACTCGTTTTTACGAATCATTATTTATCCCACACCTAACGGGCAGTAAGATCCTCACTGATGGAAGTTTCACTTTATTTAAGCTGATTATCTTTAGCTCTCACTTTCGTTCATCACGGTTTAATAAAATTTTGCGTGTAATATTTCTCATAAACGCCAACACCTAAATGGGTGAACTCTTTATTTAATAGCGTATCACGATGTCCTTTACTATTAAGCCACCCTTCCATAACAGCAATGGCATCTACATACTCCGCTGCGATATTTTCACCTGCTGAATGATACGTCACCTTTCCTTTTTCTAAACGGTCCTCTAAGTCACCTTGTGTTTTAGAAACGTGAGAAAAATAATCGCTATCTGACATGTCATAACTATGAAGGTACGCAACCTCTGCAGTTTGTTCATCCCATTGTAATGCTGGAACATTAAAACGTTTACGCATAATATTCGAAATATCAAAAATTTGTCGTTCATTTCCTTCTTCGACTTGTGACCATTCGACTTCTGATAATTCGTCCACCTTTATAAGCTCACCGCTATAGGTTAATTCATATGGTCTTTGTTTAAGCAAAGTCTCTTCATTTAAAAAACGCACACTCGAAAGCGTTCCTGTCATTTTATCCAAATACAATTGAGCATAAATATCTCCTATCTCAACAATCGGTCTCATATTCATATCTTCCTCCGATAATTCAAAGCGATAGGAGCTTCCATCCGTTTCGATATCAACGGACGGTTCCACGTAAACACTCGAATAGATTTCATCAATAGGCTGACCTACTTTAAACGGGGAAATATTCACTTTATCACCAATGCCATAAGCTGATACAACTTTCCCATTTTCCATCGCCAACTGAAAATAAGAATCTGCATTTTGATTATAAATCCACCAATCATAACCATAAGCGGACACGTCTACTCGATTTGGTTGACCAAACTTCTTCTTAATCTCTGCTTCTTTCTCACCTATTGTAACAGCTAATCCACTCTCTGCTTCTCGAGTCGTTTCTTTTTTACTCAAAGTAGTAGACTCATTTATATCTTTATTTGAATTAATCCCTTTATTCCCATTTAAAATTGAATGAGAGTTATCATCTTCGTTAATATTCAGAAAAATACCGACAACAAAAAAGATTATAACTAGTACAACAATTTTTGCAAGTTTACGCAGAGGATCACTTCCTCTCTTTTCGTTTTACAGCTCACGCCCATTATATCATGTTTTCTTATAATAAATAAGTAGCTACTATAAAAGCCGCGCAAGAGAACTTTCTGAATTCACAAAATACTTCCCAGTCGTTCGTTGCAACTTCGATCAATTCATACTATTATTAAACATAAGCACCAATTGTATATTTATGGAATTCACAAAAGGGTTTTATCTCGAATTTTAATTGTAACGATTAGGAGGTACTATTTGTGAGACTTGAAAACTCTGGCTTACACCACATAACAGCTGATTTAAACCGTCTTGATGATTTAATGCCCCAGTATGGTCTAATCCGTGCAGAACAATGGGATTATGAACGCGTTAGTTACGATCGAAAATTCGAATTAACAGAAGGCGTTTATTATTTAAGAATTTTAGGCGAAGCTATTGAAGGTGATGTTGGCAGTCATAAAGCGATCATTAAATTACGCGTACCACTATTAGGGAAACATTACTATCCACACGGAGTGGAATATGGCGATGGAGAATACTTTCCTGCTCCATTAGTAAAACAATGCGAAAAAATCTTAGCGGACGTTCATAAAGAATTAGTAGAATTTAACGGTCTTTAATTAACCTCACAACGCATGTTAAAACATGCGTTGTTTCTATTTTACTCTTTCTACCGCTCCCCTGCGGTTTGACTTCATCCACACCTTCACAAATCATCTTTAGCTATAACCATTCTGTCTCTATATAATAAATAAGCTCGTTCATAAAATGTGGCATCATCCTATAACATTACTTTTAATATAGAAAAGACCTGACTCTTGAAGAGAATCAGGCCTTTTCTATATTTTACGATCCTAAAATCGCTTTAATTAATGACGTTGTTTGTCCACCATGATAGATGACATATAACAGGAAATAAACAGCTACACCCGTAATGGCTGTAAAGAACCAAATCACGCTAGTTGTTGGACCAATTTTTTTATGAATACGGTAGTTTTTCTTGTATCCTGTTACTAGCATGATAATCCCAAGAACCGCTCCTGTTGTTGCTAAAATAATATGAAAGATTAAAAAGATTGTATAGTAAATCTTAATATCATCTGGACCGCCAAAAGAGGTGTTCCCGACAAAAACGGTACGAGAAAGATAAATAGTAAAAAATATTACAGCAAATATAGCTGCCCACATCATTGTCTTTTGATGCGTTTCGATTTTACGCTGTTTAATTTGATACCAACCAATAGCTACAGTAATAGCACTTAGCACAATAAAGCTGGTACTGATTGTTGGAAGAATTGGTAAAGACATAAAAACTATAACGTCCTCTCTATATGTATTGTACGTTCATTGTATAAAAGGCCCTAGTAAAACACAATATAATCCCTTCATTATTAACAAAATGCTCACTTTCCTCTTCTATTCTTCCTCTAATTACAAACTATCATTTGCTTTTTTTAAAAAAACTTGTCCAAAAAATTATGGACAAGTTTCGCTTTATCGATAATCAGACGGAAGTGGATCGATTTTAGTTCCCCCACCGTTCTCTTTTTTAGCCCAAGCAAAGAAAATGACACCAAGTACATAACCTAATACAATTTCTTGAATAATCTTCATCAGAATCCCGCCAAGCTGTTGATCCTGAAGTGCTGGTAAACCGCTAAACATTTCAGGGCCGCTTAAATTTAACCCAGCTAACATAGAAGATGGAACACACAGCCTCATTGCATTAGCCCATAGCTCAGGATTAGAAAATGTGCTATACATCGGGGCATTAGCAAAAATAATTAACGCACAAGCCGGAGTCATTAAAATCCCGCTGCCGAAAATATAAGCAATCTTCTTTACACCAGATAAGCTTTGTCTCTCAGGAAGCTTATTTACAAGCGGGAACCACATCATTACAGCTGTTATAAATAAAATCATAGTATATGCTGCATGTAACCATATATTCGTTTTAACTACATCAAATATAAGCGGCAGATGATATAACGAAAAGAAACTATTGAATACTAGCAAAGCGATTAATGGCTTAGTGAAAAAAGAAAAAATCACCTTGCTTACTTTCCTATCAATCCACATCCGCCAAATCCAATTTGGTATGGCAACAATAAATAGCGGCGGAATGACTAAATAAAGTACAGCCATTTGGGTCATATGAGCGCTGAACATAATATGACTCATCAAATCAACAGGTGATCCTTTCACAACATACAACAAAAGCATCGCGAGTAAAAAGTACACCACTTGTCTATTTGTGAGTCCAGTATTCCCTATAGCACGATGACGATATTTCGTCGCAAATAAAAAATAGCCAATGGTTATACAAATAAGTACCATCAAATAATATGGACTCCATAAAGCACGAAAACCAAAAATATCAATAGACATACACTCACCCCAAGAGTAGGTTTTCTTTACTTGTATTATAGCTAAAAATGGAAAATGATTCAAAAATAACTATTTATAACCATTAAATGAACTCATTTAGACAACTTTTGCTAAACTAACATAAGCCAGAATCTACACCCTTATTTAACAGAACCTTGTAAAGTGAAACTTGATCAGTGGGGGCCTGTCCGTTACGTATGGGATAAATAGAAAATCGGCTAACAAGTAGCCGATTTCTACATCATTTTACCACCAGACAATGGTTAAAAAAGTTAAAACAGTAAGCAAGCCGACTGCTAGACCTGAGAATAAAAATAACGCAATCGTACTATGCCCTTTATGTTTCATATGCATAAAATAATACAGTTGAAAAATCACTTGAACAACCGCAAGTAAAAGAATAACAGGTTTGACAAACCATTTACTAAAATCAAATCCTATGGCAGCAAAAGCAATTAACGTAAAGAAAATCATCATTGCAAAAGTGATTACTTGGTGCTTCATTTCTTCTGCATTTTTCTTACGGCGATATTTTAAATCAAGACTTGGGTTAGCTGAATTTAATCGTTCATTTACCATTCTTCTATCCCACCATTCCCATTAAATATACGACTGTAAAGATAAATACCCACACTACATCAATGAAATGCCAGTAAAGACTTGCTACATAAAACTTAGGTGCATTATACAAATTTAGCCCACGTCCTGCGTTGCGAAGCATTAAGGAGGTAATCCATAACAATCCAAAGGCAACGTGCGCTCCATGAAAACCAACAAGCGTATAAAAAGCTGAGCCAAATGCACTGCTCGTAAAGGTATGATGGAATTCATGCACGTAATGGTTAAACTCATAAATTTCTAAACCGAGGAAACCGGCGCCTAAGAGAACGGTCACTACTAACCACGCTTGCATACGTTTGAAATCGTGATTTTTCATATGATACATCGCATACACACTTGTTAACGAGCTCGTTAACAAGAGCATCGTAGCTACAAATGTAAGCGGTAAGTCAAAAATATCTTTTGCCAGAGCAGCATCTGCATTAGGTACTTTATCCTTTAGCGCAAGATAAGTGGCAAATAACGAAGCAAAAAGTACCGTTTCTCCACCAAGGAAAAGCCAGAAGCCTAAATATTTATTTTTCCCTTCTAACGTTGCTTTTTCAGGAGCTGCCGGCCATGTTGTATCAGTGAACTTTTGATCCATCTGCATTATGCCTTAACCCCCTTATCGTGATCATCTGTTAACTCTTCTTTATGAATATGATATCCATGATCGTCTTTAATCGAACGAATGAGCATCGAGCCTAATGTAATCAACAGACCGATAATGATGACAGGTACTGTCCACGTTTTATCGTCATCCATATTGTAAAGAGCACCGAACGCTGCAACAAACAAACCGAAAGAAGTGGTTAACGGCAAAATCGATGAATTAGGCATATGAATATCACCTAGAGGTTCCGCTGGGGTCATTTCCGTTTTCCCATCCATTTTTTCCACCCAATAAGCATCTAAACCGCGAACAAGCGGCAACTGCTTGAAGTTATAATATGGCGGCGGAGAAGAAATAGCCCATTCAAGCGTCCGTCCGTCTCCCCATGGGTCATTCCCAACTTTTACGTTTTTCACAGATGTAATAATAATATTAATGACAAGTACAATGACTGCAAATGCCATAAAGAAGGCACCGACTGTACTAATCATATTTCCTGTATTTAACCCTTGATTGTCTAGGAATGTAAAAATACGACGCGGCATCCCCATGAGACCTAAGAAGTGTTGAATAAAGAAGGTTAAATGGAAACCAATTAAAAACGTCCAAAACGATATTTTTCCTAAAGTTTCATTAAGCATGGTACCAAACATTTTTGGCCAATAAAACGTAATCCCAGCTAAAAGCCCGAATACGACACCCCCTACAATAACATAATGAAAGTGAGCAACAACAAAATACGTATCATGAAAAATATAATCTGCCGGTGCTACAGCATTCATAATTCCCGTTACTCCTCCCATCGTAAATGAGGGAATAAAAGCAACTGCATATAGCATTGGGACGGTAAATTTGACACTGCCTCCCCACATCGTCAAGAGCCAGTTGAAAATTTTGATTCCCGTTGGTACCGCAATTGCCATTGTTGCAACAGCAAAAATCGCATTTGCAATCGGACCTAAACCGACTGTAAACATATGATGTGCCCAAACCATAAATCCTAAGAAACCAATTAACACCGTCGCGAATACCATCGAAGAGTACCCAAATAATCGTTTTCTTGAAAACGTGGCCAAAATCTCTGAGAAAATACCAAAAGCCGGTAATATTAATATATATACTTCCGGGTGACCGAAAATCCAGAATAAATGCTCCCAGATAATCGTATTCCCCCCGGCTGCTACATCAAAAAAGTTAGAACCGAACATACGGTCAAACATTAATAAAACTAAGCCAACTGTAAGCGGCGGGAAAGCAAATAAAATTAGCGCAGAAACAACGAAGGTTGACCAGCTTAACAGCGGCATCCTCATATACGTCATACCTGGTGTACGCATATTGATAATCGTTACGAGAAAGTTAATACCTGCTATTAATGTTCCTAGTCCTGATATTTGAAGACCTAATATATAGAAGTCGACCCCATGTCCTGGAGAGTGGAGAGATAAGGAAGCATAAGATGTCCATCCAGCATCAGGAGCTCCTCCCATAAACCAAGAAAGATTTAAAAAGAGTCCCCCAAAGAAAAACA
The DNA here is from genome assembly GCF_042136355.1 of Peribacillus sp. Hz7. Classification (NCBI taxonomy): domain Bacteria; kingdom Bacillati; phylum Bacillota; class Bacilli; order Caryophanales; family Bacillaceae; genus Peribacillus; species Peribacillus sp. Hz7. Next base: position 318,500 of record NZ_JBHHJV010000001.1, on the reverse strand, counting down.
ACCAGAATCCTAATGAATTTAAAAATGGGAAAGCAACATCACGTGCCCCAATCTGCAATGGTACAACAGCATTCATCATTGCAAAAATCAATGGCATCGCTGCTAAGAAAATCATCGTCGTCCCATGCATGGTTAAAATTTCATTATAAAACCCTGCACTGACAAAGTCGTTATTTGGAATGGCCAGCTGAATTCGAATAAACATCGCTTCTAAGCCGCCTAGGACGAAAAATAATCCGCCGGCAATAAGGTATAATATAGCGATTTTCTTATGATCTACCGTCGTCAGGTAATCCCATAGCGTTGCGCCAAACCCTTGTTTTTTAGCGTACGTACTCACAATTTAACCCCCTCATTACTGTGTCCTATTTTTCTTCCACTTTCAATTGCATTAAATAAGCTGTAAGAGCATTGATTTGTCCATCTGAAAGCTCCCCATACGTACCTGTCATCGTGTTACCCGGCTTATACACTTCAGGGTCTTCCAACCATTTTTTTAAGTTTTCTTCCGTATGGTCAAGGACTCCTGCTATTCTTTCACGTTCACCAAAAGTAGCTAGATTAGGAGCCTGACGGGCAGTTTCAGGTCTACTATCATTTGGAGTAACAGCATGACAGCCGATACAGCTTTGATTAAAAATCTCTTCCCCTTGTTTTGCTAGACTACCTTCCACTACTGGTTCAGAAGCGGCTTTCATGTCCTTCACCCATGTATTAAAGTCATCTTTTGATTTAGCTACAACTTTAAAATCCATCAATGCATGTGAAGGTCCACACAGCTCTGCACACTTTCCATAGAAAAGGTCGTCTGCTTCATTTGCTTTTTGACTATCAAACTCTAAATAAAACTGATTCGGATTATCCGTATTTGTGTCCATCTTACCGCCAGCAGCCGGAACCCAGAATGAATGTTTTACATCGGATGCAACCAAATTAAAGTACACCTTTTCATTAGTAGGAACGACTAAGTCTTGACTCGTAATAACCCCTAAATCAGGATATTCAAACTCCCACCAATAAAGATTTGCTCGAACATTTACAACAAGAGCATCCTTCGTTTTTCCCTCCTTATCTTTCTGATCCATTGCCTTTGTATCTGCTAAGTCAAATGTCACCTTAACAGTCGGAATAGTCAGAATTATCAGAAGAATAATTGGGATAACCGTCCAAATTACTTCAAGTTTGTGACTTCCTTCTACTTGCTTCGGTATGGTGTCATCGCCTTTTTTACGACGAAAACGAAAGATGACAATAAGAAATAGAATAGTAACTACGATAACAACCAAAACCATAATGATGGTACTCAGCATCATTAAATTATACTGAGTTTGGGCAACTTCACCTGCCGGACGTAATGCGGATAAAGAAGCCATTCCACAGCCTGAGAGGACAAACGTCAAAATGCCTAACAAAGGTAGCAAGCGCCATTTGTGCAGCTTTCTTTTCATCAATTAGAAACCCCTCTTTCGTAAAAATTTCTCACAACCTCATCTGTCATTACTTGTGAAAATTCTTCCTATATATGAATTTCTATCAAAAAGAAAGAATTCCTATGATTAAATAAGAAATAAATACACTTGTGCAACCGCTTTTATAAAGAGCCCTATTATCCATCATTTATTATGTATAAGCGGCTAACGTAAACTTAATGATATTTAGCGACAGCCTGTTTAATTATAAAACAGGCTGTCCAAAAAATATCACGTTATATTAATGTCACAATGACCATCGCTACAAATAAAATGGTCATATAGTTTAAAGAATAAACAAACATAATGCGAGCCCATTTTAGGTCATCTTTCATTGTAAATCCTTTTAGTCCTAAAACAAACCATCCTATTCCAAGCAATGCAGCTAAAACGACCAGCGGAGTTCCCAGTGGTGTTAATAGAAAAGGAACAAACAGCAGAGCCGTCACCCATAGAACGATGGATACTTTTGTTCGCTTAAAGCCCTTTACAACTGGAAGCATCGGAACATTCGCAGCTCGATACTCCTCCACTCGCTTCATTGCCAATGCATAGAAATGTGGTGGTTGCCATAAGAACATAATGGCAAATAAAGCCCACGCTAATAAATCTAAATTAGGATCAACTGCCGCCCATCCAATAAGAGGAGGAACCGCTCCTGAAATACTTCCTATAATCGTATTCGATACATATCTACGTTTCGAAACCATTGTATACAAAACAATATAAGCGAAAACCCCAACGAATCCAATGACAGCTGTTGTTAGATTAGCAAAAGCTAATAAACCAAGACCGATGGCGATTAACAGAAAACTTAATGTTAACACCTTCGACGGACTGACTTTACCAGTAACAGTTGGCCGATTTTTTGTTCGTTCCATCAAATGATCAATATCTCGATCGTAATAGTTATTAAAGCTGCAAGAACCAGCAATAATAAAAACAGAACCTGCTAATGCAAAAAACACTAAATCTAGATTGCCTAAAAAGCTCATACCAGTAAAATGTAACGCTAACCAAAGGCCGGTAAATGTAGTAATCATATTAGAATTAACGATTCCTACTTTTATAAGAGCGAGAAAGTCTTTCCAAGCTGATGTTTCTTCTATATTTGTATGAATTGGCGACCCACCGTTCCCAGTGTCTGCCATAGCCCTTAGATTTGACATGATTCTTCCTCCTTAATAATTCCTAGAGCAAACATAATAAGCTACTTACTAGACATTATTTCATACTTTTGCATTTTTGTAACCATCGAAGCCTTCAAAAAAGTTAAATTTTACCAAAATAAAAGTGTGCATACAATATTAAAACAATGTTTTTCTCTCTATTCTTATACGTATTTACAGAAAATAACCTTAAAATACGTTTCCTCAATATATTAAATCATACCTATGAAATCTTTTGTGAATTTATTTTGTCTTTTTTATGACTTTATTGTGAATGCTATTTATTGCACTTCAGTTATAATCATCATTCCCTAGTTCTCTTCTTTTAGTCATATTCCCTGCCAAAAAAGGGAATCCATTTGTTAATTTCTACAAAAAAATCCCCTTTACATTTCCTATGCGACCTATTTAAAATAACTTCCTCATGCTCTATAGTACGAAATTAATTCACAGGATTGTCTACATTCAATCCTATTGTTGTTAAAACCATTTTAGGATTAACCTTTCTTACATAAAACTATAATTTTGTACCTTTTTCAACTACTCTAAAAGGTACTGTCTGCTCCACAAATCTAAAAATTAAAATCGTTTTCAAATTCATTCCCTAATCGAGACACTCAAATTATTACATAAATATATAAAAACTACAAAAACTTGTAAAAAGATACCATTTTGTGTAATATCAAGCATAGATAAGTGAAACTTCTAAACATCCAAAATCTAAACATATTAAGCCTAGATTAATAATCCTAATAGAGTTTTCAGTGATAAATCGTCCATATAACCAGTAAAGAAGGTGAAACGATATATGAAAGCATCTCTTAAATGGTTTGCAGTTTTAACGTCAATTGGTATGCTTCTAATCCTACTCGGAGGAGCATTGGTCACAAAAAAAGATGCAGGATTAGGATGCGGACGCTCTTGGCCCCTATGCAATGGCCAACTGATTCCTGATGAAATTACACTTGAACTCCTAATTGAGCTCGCCCATCGACTTGTTTCTGGCGGAGTTGGCATGATGGTACTTATTCTTTCCATTTGGACTTGGAGAAAAATCGGACATGTTCGTGAGGCAAAATTCCTGTCAATCCTTTCTTTCGGCTTTCTCGCCATTCAAGGATTGATTGGAGCAGCAGCTGTAAAATGGGCACAATCTGATTTTGTGTTAGCGCTTCATTTTGGCATTTCTCTTATTTCCTTTGCTGCTGTTTTCTTATTAACCTTGCTCATATTCGAAGTGGATAAAAAATTTGAAGCAGAGAAGCTCATCGTGGATCGTCGAATGAAATTCCACATACTAGGAATTACTATCTTCTGTTTCATTGTCGTATACACCGGGGCTCTTGTTCGACATACAGAATCCAGCCTTGTTTGTAAAGATTGGCCTTTTTGTGTGAATAGCCAAATCGGTCTTCCTGAAAATTTATATGAATGGATTCAAATGGGGCATCGGGCAATAGCTGGAATTATTTTTTTATGGGTCACCTACGCAATGATTATAGCCATCAAGCATTATAAGCATCAACAAGTAATTTATGGCGGTTGGATTTCTGCCTTCCTTCTCGTGTTTTTACAGGTAGCAGCTGGCGCCTTTGTCATCTTTTCTAGACAAAACTTATACATAGCATTGGCGCACTCTCTATTTATCGCCTGCTTCTTCGGTGTTATGAGCTATTTAGTACTCCTAACCTCTCGAAGTACTAAAAATGCTGTATTGTTACAAGAAGAAAGCTCTTTGATTCATAATTCCAATCAACAATCCTCTTCATCGATTTCATTACATTAAAAAATAATAGTCCACCATTCTATGGAATGGTGGACTATTTATTATCTCTTACTTAGACAGTTCAATTAATAAATCACCTGTACTAATTGCTTCACCATCTTTTACATAGATATCTTGAATCGTACCAGAGAATGGTGCTTGTACAGTCGTTTCCATCTTCATTGCTTCCGTAATGATTAAGTGATCCCCTTGCTTTACTTGATCTCCTTTTTCAACAACTACTTTGATTACAGTTCCAGGCATTGTTGCTCCAATTTGATTTTTATTTTTCGGATCAGCTTTTACTTTAGCTACAACCGATGATTTAATGTTTTCATCTTTTATAATGACTTCACGTGATTGACCATTTAATTCAAAATAAACAACACGTGTACCATCCGCTAATGGTTCTCCTAAAGAAACAAGTTTCACAATCAATGTTTTCCCGGTTTCAATCTCAACTTCTATTTCTTCTCCTAATCGCATTCCGTGCAGGAATGTAGGTGTATCAAGATTTGAAACATCACCAAATTGCTCTATTGTTTTTACGTAATCGAGAAACACCTTTGGATATAGAGCATACGCAATGACATCCTTCTTAGACACTGAACGACCGATTTCTTTCGTCAACTCTACTTGTAACGCATCGAAATCTACAGGTTCTAGCAATTCACCCGGACGTACAGTAATAGGTTGCTTCCCTTTTAAAATCACTTCTTGCAGTTCTTTCGGGAATCCGCCAACTGGTTGGCCTAAATAGCCTTCAAATAATTCAATAACAGAGTCTGGAAAATCAATCGTTTTTCCTTTCGTTAACACATCTTCTTCTGATAAGTTATTTTGGACCATAAAGAGAGCCATGTCACCTACAACTTTAGAAGACGGGGTTACTTTTACGATATCACCGAACATGATATTGACACGTTGGTACATTTCCTTCACTTCATTCCAGCGGTCACCTAATCCAACAGCTTTTGCTTGTTGTTGCAGATTGCTGTACTGACCACCAGGCATTTCATGTTTATATACTTCTGCATGCGGTGCATTCATACCGCTTTCAAAGTCACGGTAATACTTACGAACATCTTCCCAATATTGTGATAATTGTTCAAGTGCATCAATATTAAGCTTCGGTTGTCGTACTGTCCCCTCTAATGCATAATGCAGCGTTTGGATACTTGGCTGTGATGTTAAACCTGCTAATGATCCAATTGCTGTATCCACAATATCTACTCCTGCCTCAATCGCTTTAGAGTACATAAAAATCCCATTACCGCTTGTATCGTGAGAATGCAAATGAATTGGAAGCGATACGCTATCTTTCAACTCCGAAATAAGACGATATGCTGCCTCTGGTCTCAATAAACCAGCCATATCTTTAATAGCTAAAATATGAGCACCCGTTTGTTCTAATTCTTTTGCCATATTTTTATAATAATCAATATTGTATTTCGCTCGACTCGGATCATTTAAGTCACCTGTATAACAGATAGTCGCCTCAGCAATCTTTCCTGATTGACGAACAGCATCAATCGCAACTTCCATGCTTTTCACCCAGTTTAAGCTATCGAAGATTCGGAATACATCAATACCTGTTTCAGCCGATTGTTGAACAAATTCACGAATAACATTATCTGGGTAATTTTTATACCCTACTGCATTCGATGCTCTAAGTAACATTTGGAACAGCGTATTCGGCACTTTCTGTCTCAAATTTGCGAGTCGATCCCACGGATCTTCTTTCAAGAAGCGATACGCTACATCAAACGTCGCTCCTCCCCACATTTCTAAAGAGAACAAATCAGGCAATAACTTCGAAGTTGGTTCAGCAATATCTAATATATCCTTCGAACGAATTCTCGTTGCAAGCAATGATTGATGTGCATCACGGAACGTTGTATCGGTAATCAATACTTCCTTTTTCTCTTTAATCCACTTAACAAGCCCTTCTGCACCTTGTTCATTCAAAATATTCTTTGTGCCTGCTATAGTTGGTAAATCCTGAACAGCTGGAATAATCGGCTCATCAAAGACCGGCTTTTTATGTTTTTCAATACCTGGGAAGCCATTTACCGTCACATTTCCTATATAAGAAAGCATTTTTGTACCACGGTCTTTTCGAACAGGAAAATCAAAAAGTTCCGGCGTTGTATCAATAAACGATGTATCATATTGACCCGTTAAAAACTTTTCATGTTGGACAACATTTTCAAGAAATGGAATGTTTGTCTTAATCCCTCGAATTCGAAATTCTCTTAAATTTCGAACCATTTTCGACGCTGCTTTTTCAAAAGAAATGGCATGAGTTGATAGTTTGACAAGCAGTGAGTCGTAGTAAGGAGTAATAACCGCACCTTGGAAGGCATTTCCTGCATCCAAGCGGGCACCAAAACCGCCACCAGAACGATACACCATAATTCTTCCTGTATCCGGCATAAAGTTGTTTAAAGGATCTTCCGTTGTAACACGAGACTGAATTGCAAAACCATGTGTTGTAATCTCTGATTGAGCTGGAATACCAATGACATCGCTATGTAAGCTATGTCCTTCTGCAATTAAAATTTGTGATTGAACAATATCAATTCCCGTAATCATTTCTGTAATTGTATGCTCTACTTGAACACGAGGATTCACTTCAATGAAATAAAACTCATCGTTAGCCACAAGGAATTCTACTGTACCAGCATTGACATAGTTTACATTTTCCGATATTTTCACAGCCGCTTCACAAATGCGTTCTCTTAATTCCTTTGATAGTGAAACAGAAGGAGCTACTTCGACCACTTTTTGATGACGTCTTTGTACAGAGCAGTCACGCTCATATAAATGAACAATATTTCCTTGCGTATCAGCAAGAATTTGCACTTCAATATGCTTTGGATTTTGAATAAATCGTTCCACATATACTTCATCATTTCCGAATGCAGCTTTTGCTTCAGATTTTGCGCGTGCATACGCTTCCTCTACTTCGTCTACCTGATGAACAATCCTCATGCCTCGACCGCCGCCGCCAAGCGACGCTTTAATGATAATCGGAAAACCATACTGCTTACCAAAATCGACAACCTCTTCAACATTTGCAACAGGTCCATCACTACCAGGAATGACAGGAATACCGGCTAATTCCGCTTGTGTTCTAGCCTTTACCTTATCTCCAAACATATCTAGATGCTGGGTTTCTGGTCCAATAAAAATAATGCCTTCTTCTTGACATCTTTTCGCAAATTCAATATTTTCAGACAAAAATCCATAACCTGGATGAATGGCATCTACACCGCTCATTTTTGCGATTTCAATAATTCCCTCAATATCCAAATAAGCATCAATTGGTTTTTTCCCTTCGCCCACAAGATAAGCTTCATCCGCTTTATATCGGTGGTATGAGCCATAGTCTTCTTTTGAATAAATAGCTACTGTACGAATATTTAGTTCCGTACAAGCCCTAAAAATTCTAATCGCAATTTCTCCCCTATTTGCTGCGAGTACTTTCTCTATTTTTCTCCCCATTTGTTCCACCTGCTTCTATAATATTTTTTGCTTTATAGAAAAAAAGACGAGAGAGAACTCTCAACTTTTTATTCTTATAATTACTTTGTCAATATCATATTATCGGAAACCTAATACCTAAAAGCAAAACACTAACCACTATGTCAATATACCATTTTTTAAACTCGATTGAAGTAAGCGCTTTCTTCTAGATTTACTGCAAAAAAATGAATATGGTTCCATGCCTATTTTAGGATAAGAATTCTTTTGAATAACTAATCTTAAAAGGGCATCCATCCATTTTTCTTACATAATACTCTAACAATAATACTAATATGGTATGAATTCAAGATAAAAATTCAAAAAATTCTATTTTTTTGAATGAAAGTACAAACATATCCAATTATTCATGTATACAAAAATGAGCACAAACGGCCCTCTTCTCTGACATTTTATTAAAAAAGGCAGTTAATTTTAGCAACAATGTATTAAACAACACCTAAAATAAAAAACTCAAACAATCATCGAGATTTGTTTGAGTTTAGCATATATTTATTTCTTTGTAGACGCATCATGTAAAATGGACAATTCTCTCTCCAATGCTTCTAATAGTGCTTTACCTTCTACTTCCTCTACTAACCCTAAACGGACCGCAAAATCAATTTCACGCGATAGGCCAAACATTTGAGTATCGAGCACCTCTTCATAAAGAGGACACTGAGGCATGGTAAGATTATCCATTTGTACTTTGATTAGTTTAAGTATCTTGTCAGCATCTGCTTTTAATAAAGCATAAGCTTTTTCTCGATGATTGATAAGCATTTCAGATGCCATATGAAATCCCCCCGCTCAAGAAGCGATTAAATCTTATCTTTAAATTTTACCTGTAGTTGACTAAAAAAGCAAGGACATCTACTCGTTCTCAAGGTGTGACATTTTCTTTATTTTTGATTATACTAAGTAATGTCATTAACAGAAGGGAATGAGAAATTTGGAATCAATCGTGTTTATTAACGGCAAGGTGAAATTTCCGATTACATTGGATCCAGGTGTTTGGATTTTCGACGATCGCAAAATTGAAATTGATACATATTTTGATAAAGATACTGTGGTAGTGGATGAATTAGAAGACTATACACAAAAAGCTGCTGAACACTGGCAAAAAGAAATCCGTGAAGGAGCAATTGTGCCTCCTACTTTGAAAACGGAACGAAAATTTGAAAAAATTAAACTTATGACAGGCACATTCGGCATTCCTTTTAAGCCATTTTTACAAAATGCTGTTCCTGAAGAAGGAGCAACCGAAATCATTGTGACAGCTGATGGAAAAGAATTAAGCTTCCCTATCGAAGTAGCAAACGAATTTTTCCTCGGTTTCTCTAAAGAAGGTAAACCGCTTCGTTTGGAAGAAGATGGAGGACCATTACATATCTATTTGGGAGATGGCTCTAATCGAGATAATCCCATTAAAAACGTTAAATCGTTTACAGTAAAGTAAAACTTTCATCAATGAGGTTCTCCTTGACCCCTACTGATGGTTAGTCACCAAGCGGACCTATACTACAAAAGTTCTCCTAAGCTTAAGGTGGACGTCTTACTGCCCGTTAAGCACGGAGAAAAAGAGCTTCATAAGAAACGGCAAGCTAATCAATCTTGCCGTTTCTATTCGTTATAAGAGATTGGCAGCTAATTGTGCTAATCCTGAGCGCTCCCCTTTTACTAACTTTACATGTCCAGCAATCTTTTCTTGTTTAAATTTTTCAACTACATATGTCAAGCCATTGTTATACTCATCTAGGTAAGGATGATCAATTTGCTCAGGATCACCCATTAACACAATTTTACTGCGATCACCTACACGAGTTAAAATGGTTTTCACCTCATGCTTCGTTAAATTTTGAGCCTCATCAATGATAATAAATTGATCAGGGATACTTCTTCCACGGATATACGTTAATGCCTCTACCTCAATTGAACTCATACCGGCAAGAATCGCATCCAATTCTCCTGGTTTCTTTGTATTAAATAAATATTCTAGATTATCAAAAATCGGCTGCATCCAAGGTCGTAGCTTCTCCTCTTTTTCTCCTGGTAAATATCCAATATCCTTGCCAACTGGGACAATCGGTCTGGCTACAAGCAATTTCTTATAAATCCCTTGATCTTCTGTTTGAAGCAGTCCTGCCGCTAAAGCAAGTAACGTTTTCCCCGTTCCTGCTTTACCAATTAACGTAACAAGAGGTAAATCCTTTCGAAGTAAAATATCCAACGCCATCGTTTGCTGCACATTCCGGGGCTTAATCCCCCAAATATGTTCACCTTCATAATGTAGTTTCTTTACCATTTTTTTGTGATCATCTACCATGCCTATAGCTGAAGCAGAACCACCAAGTTCATCCTTCATCAATAAAAATTGATTTGGAAAATAAGTCTCTTTTTTTAATTCCGATAGCAACAAATGCCCTTTCATATAAAATTGGTTTAATTTATCTACCGTGACATAGATTTCTTTAAACCCAGGATAAATATGATCCAATTCAACGACACGGTCATTTAAGAAATCCTCCGATTCAAGACCGATAGCATCAGCCTTTACTCGAACAAGCGTGTCTTTACTAACTAAAATAACCGCTTTTCCGTCCGGCTTCGTTTCCTCCTCTAATGAAATATTTTTCGCTACAGCTAAAATGCGATTATCATTCGTTTTTTCCACAAAAATTTCTTGAAGCTCATGAAATGAACGATGATTCAGTTCAATTCTTAACTTCCCACCATTGTGAAGGGGAATCCCGTCATGCAGTTTTCCTTTTTCTCGAAAACCGTCAATTAATTTCGATACTTGCCTTGCATTCCTACCAATTTCATCCATGTAGCGTTTTTTTGAATCCAATTCCTCTAAAACAACTGCTGGGATAACAACTTCATTCGCTTCAAAAGAAAAAATTGAATACGGGTCCTGCAACAGGACATTTGTATCTAATACATAGATTTTCCCCAAGATAATCCCCCTGCCTACTTTTGTCAGTATTGTCGTACTCTTTTGACTGCTTCCTGCATCTTATGTAGCGGACGAGACTGTTGATAAAATATATGTTTCATTGCATAAAGATAGAAGAACATTTACAGACTATAAACAAAATGTCGTAAATGGGGGTACATTATGCAAAAATTTTGTTGGATGATTCTTGCTATCATCATTGTTGGAGGATGTTCTCAGAACGAACAAGGCAGAGAAATAAATGACAATCAGCGACCTAACATCACGGAAGTGAAAAATACGAATATACAGGAGACAGATCGGAAGTCCGGAGCCGAAACTGCCAAAAGATTAACCGATTTAGCTGTTAAAGTGCCTCACGTCAATGATGCCACAGCCGTAGTCCTTGGAAAATATGCAATTGTCGGTATTGATATCGATCAAGATATCGAACGATCACAAGTCGGTACTATTAAGTATTCCGTTGGTGAAGCTTTGCAACAGGATCCATATGGTGCTTATGCAACAATTGTCGCTGACCCTGATTTAAATGAAAGAATTAGGGAAGTTGCTGCTGATATTGAAAATGGCCAGCCTATCCGAGGTATATTAAATGAGCTTTCGGATATTACAAGCCGAATTATCCCAGAAGTTCCTGGTGATCTCGTAGAACAAACACCAAACAAGGTGATGAATGAACAAAAACAAACGATTGATAATGAGAAAGAACAAAAAATGTTGGAAGACAAACAAAATAAACAATCGAATGGTCATCTAGACTAAGGAAGCTTACGGCTGCTCTAAACTGAGCAGCCTCTTAATATTTAATAGGGGCTGTTAAATAATATTGTTGATAAAATGATTTTTGGCCCAGCGATTGTAAACATGGTATACTACTTATATCTGACATTAAAAGCGAGGGTCTAAAATGAAGGTCAAATGCGTTATATGCGATCAAATTGAAACACTTTCGGATGATGCTCCCGAGGCAAAAAAACTGCGCAATCGTCCTATACATACCTTTATGTGTCAAACATGCTATGCACGAATTGAGAAACGGACAAATGAACGAATGGCAACAGGAAAGTTCCACTTATACCGTACAGCTGTTCAAGAAGATGAGTGGTAAAAAATAATACCAGAAGGTGAACTTATACGGCTGCTAGAGGGGCTAGATATTTACACTCAACATGGCTATACCCCTTTTATCAAAACAACTTCAAACCGCTTGCAATTCCCTTTGAACTACCCCACCTACTCACTGGGCTGTCGCCCTTCACATTCCTTAAGGTCGGGGGTATTCTCGTCTATTTCCTATAAAAAAAGCCGTGCAACATTTGCACGGCTTTTGCTTTTACTCATCAACATTCCGATATTTATCTGGTGTTAATTCAATTTGATTTAACATTACATCAATCATCTCAATCGGAAAACGCTTCTGCTGCTCGCTTCCATCTTTCCAAAACGTAATAAAATAAAATGGTGACTCTTTTATTACTGAAAGATGGCTAAGCTGATGATCCTCTTCTAACAGACGGCTAAAAAACTGTTCCGTTTGTTTAGCCGCCGTGTCATTCGGTCTTGCATCACAGACTACTTTAATCGTGAGCCAATTATAAAGTGCATCCTGTAATGATTTCATCTACAGCTTTACGCCCCTTCTTTTTTTGATTGTTTAAGACGCATACGATAAATACCAAGCACAATGGCTGCAATGACGAGCCCTTCCGCCATCGGAAGAAACACTCCAAGAAAACAAAGCATTGTACATCCAAACGCCATTACCGTATAGATCACTATATTTTTAAGCAAAGGCAATTTTTTGGCAAAACCTAACTGATACACAAGGATACATAATCCAAAAATCGTTAAATATAAATACCACATTCCTGCTTCAGGGTTTTCATCGACCCGATATAGTGCTGCAAAAAACGATAATCGCTCTTGGATATCCATGCTTTATTCCTCCTAGCGCTTACTTTGTTTCCGCATATTTTTTCTTTTTCGCTGCTTTTTCACGTTCATTTTTCTCTAGAATTTTCTTACGAAGACGAATAGATTCTGGAGTCACTTCCAAGTATTCATCATCAGCCAAGTACTCTAACGCTTCTTCTAGAGACATGATTCTTGGCTTTTTCATAGAAGTTGTTTGGTCTTTATTCGCTGAACGCATGTTTGTCATTTGCTTTGCTTTTACAACGTTAACAGTCAAATCATTTTCGCGATTGTGTTCACCAACAATCATACCTTCGTATACTTCTGTACCTGGTTCAACGAAAATGACACCGCGATCTTCAACACCCATAATTCCGTATTGAGTTGCTTTACCATTTTCCATTGAAACAAGAACTCCTTGGCGACGTCCACCAACTTGACCTGATTGCATTGGTTGATAACTATCAAATGTATGATTCATAATTCCATAACCACGAGTTAATGTTAAAAACTCAGTTGAGTAACCAATTAACCCACGTGCCGGTACGTTGAAAAGTAAACGAACTTGGCCGCCACCGTTATTAATCATATCAAGCATTTCACCTTTACGAGCACCAATCGATTCCATAATGGATCCCGTATGCTCCTCTGGTACATCAATTTGAACACGCTCTACAGGTTCACAACGTACACCATCGATTTCACGTACGATAACTTCCGGTTTTGATACTTGAAGTTCATACCCTTCACGACGCATATTTTCAATTAAAATAGATAAATGAAGCTCGCCTCGTCCAGATACAATCCAAACATCTGGTGAATCTGTATTCTCAACACGTAAGCTTACATCTGTTTGTAATTGAGTACGAAGGCGCTCTTCAATTTTACGAGCCGTAACAAATTTACCTTCACGACCTGCAAATGGACTATTATTCACAAGGAATGTCATTTGAAGAGTTGGTTCGTCAATACGTAGAACCGGCAGTGCTTCCGGATGTTCCGTTGGACAAACTGTTTCCCCTACATTGATATCTTCCATACCGGAAACAGCAATTAAGTCGCCAGGGAAAGCTTCTTCAATTTCTACCCTTTTCAAACCGATAAAACCAAAGATTTTTGTTACACGGAATGTTTTAACTGTTCCATCAAGCTTCATAAGAGATACTTGTTGACCAACATGCATTTTCCCGCGGAATACACGACCAATTCCGATACGTCCTACATAGTCGTTATAATCAAGCAAAGCAACTTGGAATTGTAACGGTTCGTCACTGTTATCAACTGGAGCAGGAACCGTTTCAACAATTGTTTCAAATAATGGCACCATGTTTTCTTCTTGTTTTGATGGGTCAGTACTTGACGTACCTGCAATACCTGAAGCATAAATAACTGGGAATTCTAATTGATCTTCCTCAGCACCTAATTCGATAAATAAATCCAATACCTCATCGACAACTTCTTCCGGACGAGCTGAATCTTTATCGATTTTGTTTACAACAACGATTGGTGCAAGCTTTTGTTCTAATGCTTTTTTCAACACAAAACGTGTTTGCGGCATACATCCTTCATAAGCATCGACAACAAGGATAACACCATCCACCATTTTCATGATCCGTTCTACTTCACCACCGAAGTCGGCGTGTCCTGGTGTATCAAGAATATTGATACGTGTATCTTTATATTGAACAGCTGTAGTTTTCGCAAGAATAGTAATTCCACGTTCTCTTTCGATGTCATTTGAATCCATTGCACGTTCTTCTACATGTTCATTTTCACGAAATGTACCAGATTGCTTTAACAGCTGATCCACAAGTGTTGTTTTCCCATGGTCAACGTGGGCAATGATAGCTATATTTCGAATATCTTCTCTTAATTTCAAAAAATTCACTCCTAAAAAGTTGGTGTATTCGTATCTTTAATATTAGCTTACATATTATATCACAAACATAGTAGAAACAAATACAGAAATTATGTACAATATAACTATTAGGGGTGAAAATTATGAAAATCAAATGGCCATTTTTAATTTTAGCAATATTAGCCACAATCTGTATTGGTTCAATTGGTATATCCATTGCCGAAAAAAGCATATTAGGAATTGTAGTAGCAATCATTATCCTTTGTGGAATCATGGGATTTGGCTTTACCCAAAAAAAGAAATGGCGTGAAGCTGGTAAATTAGATTAACAACATCCTTTTAAAAAAATCGCCGTATCATTCGGCGATTTTTTCATGGGTGTATCTCAAGTTTATCTGTTTAAAATATACTCTTCCAAAACAGATTCGTGAAAGCCGGGTTTTGCCACAAACAGTGAACCGCCTTTTATGTAATCTAAATTTTCTCCAAACAAATCGCTTACTTTTCCTCCTACCTCTTCAACAAGGATTGAACCTGCCGCAAAGTCCCAAGGTGATAAACGCATCGTAATATACGCATCAATTCTTCCCGCTGCAACAAAGGCAAGCTCTAAAGCTGCTGATCCATATGAGCGAGTGCCGCGAACATCATTGACTAAGGCAGCTAAGATAGCCGGATTAATTCGTTTATTCGTAACAATCCAGCTCGCATTGATGGACAAAATCGCTTCCCCTACACCTACCTCGGATAGGGGAGATAATGGATGATGATTCAAATAGGCGCCTTCTCCTTTTATAGCATGGTATAGTTCATCATGAACGACGTCATACACCATCCCTACTTTTCCGACCCCATCCTCATAAATGGCTAATGAAATAGCAAAATTGCGTTGTTGATGAATAAAATTCAGTGTCCCATCGATCGGATCAATAATCCAAACAGTTCCTTTTAAATCATTGATATCATGCCCCATTCCTTCTTCACCGAAAATACGATGCCCTGGAAAGGTTTCTTTAATTTTACTTACAAAAAACCGCTCTGTTTCCTTATCCATATTGGTTACTAAATCATTCGGGTTCGTTTTTGTTTCAATATCCAATTCCATTGCAAAGGACTCTCTTAACTTTGCTCCGGCTTCTTTAATCCATTTCTTTGCATATTGATCCATTTCTTTAATTGATGCCACCTAAATCCCCACCCTTGTTTTCTGCAACTTACTTCTATTAATAAGTTCTTTATCCTTACATTGATTATTCACATTAAACCACTTCAATTTTTTAACAATTCTTTTCTTAATTTTGCCACAACTTATCAGAAAAGCGCAAGCGCTTGGGCTCGCTCTTTTTTACAAGACTTCCCTAAAAATAAGCAGCGTTGAAAAACAATAGACAAAGCGCTTATTTTCATATCACATGATGGTGCAAATTTTTGCATAGCTGTCTGTTATAGAACGTTTTCGATTAACAGAGCCTTTTAGTTATAAAATATAAAAATGAAAGGCGGACACTTTTACTTTACGTACGAAGTGTCCGCCTAGCTTTTATATAAGGTTTTGCACGCAACATCGTTCATGTCAAATACCAATTTCTCCTTTATTCAGTTCACTTCGTATGTTACAATGCTTTTAGTTTTAATAATTCTAAGCGAATGCGCTCTAGTTTTTGCTTACATTGTGATTTTTTATTTTCATTTTTTTCTTCAAGTGCTTCAAAAAGGGTTGCTAATTCATAGTCCATTTCCATTCGTAAAACTGCAGCTCTATGTCTTTCAACTTCTTTAGCCTTTAACGCTTGGTTCACGACTTGTTTCATAATTAACATTCTCCCTTCCTTAATTAACGAAATTTTCAGATTTGTTTATATATTTATCTTATCATATGATGTCCGACAAAAAATAGCAACAAATTTATACGCTAATTCATCAATAATTTTTTATTTTTTTTTATTGGCTATGCTAAGATAAGCTGAGAAAGTTCAATAGGAGAGATGTTTAATGAATCAAGTACACTTTACAGCAAGCGATTTCAACACATTTACGATTGATGGTCTCGAAGAACGCATGGACGCTTTAAAAGAAAGAATTCGCCCAAAGCTTCAGGACCTTGGTGACTACTTTGCCCAGCAATTATCCATTATGACAGGAGAAGAAATCTTTCCGCATGTCGCTAAGCATGCACGTAGAACCATTAATCCACCAAAGGATACATGGGTCGCTTTTGCCGCTAACCGCCGCGGCTATAAAATGATGCCGCATTTTCAAATCGGATTATGGGAAACCCATCTATTCGTTTGGTTTGCTGTTATTTACGAAGCTCCAAATAAAGCTGAATTTGGCAAAAAGCTTGAAGAAAATGCCGATTTATTAAAAAGCATCGTCCCAGAAAGCTTCGTCTGGTCTATCGATCATATGAAACCTGATGTTATTCCTCATAACGAATTGAATACGGAAGATTTACTTTCCATGTTTAAACGACTTCAAACCGTTAAAAAAGCAGAGATTCTCTGCGGTATTCAGATTCCACGTGAAGAAGCGGTTCAGTTAACGGATAAGGAGTTAATTGATACAATCCAATACACATTTGAAACGTTATTACCACTATATAAATTGCAATAAAGACAAACTAAGCATCATCGAAACGAATGATGCTTAGTTTATTTTAAATGATGACTGTGTTAAATAATATTGTTGATAAAACGATTTTTGGCTCATTTCGTGTTAGACCACGGTCTCACACGCCTTTCAGCATAGCCTAAATGATTATACCTTCTACTGTTGCACTTGCTTTTTACTCGCTTGAATTAACTCGATAATATCTTGTTTACGATTTTGCTCAAAGCTTTCGATAATTTTGCTGCCTACGATGACTCCATCACAATATTTTGTCGCACTGCGAACATGTTCTGGAGTAGAAATACCAAACCCTGCTAAGACTGGAACAGGACTAATTTCTTTTACTTGTTCTAGATAAGCTCCTACTTCACTACCGAATGCTTCACGTGCTCCTGTAATACCCGTGACCGTTACCGCATAAATAAATCCTTGTGCAGTCTCAGCAAGTTCAGCCATTCTTTCTTTCGATGATGTTAAGGTAACTAAACGAATCAAATGGATTCCCGCCTCTTGAATCGGAGCGAATAACCCTTCTTCTTCTACAGGAACATCCGGAATAATGCAGCCGGCAATCCCAGCTTTTACGCAATCAGTCACAAACTGCCCGATGCCATAGGCTAAAATCGAGTTGCTATACCCCATGAAAATAAGCGGAATCGAAACATCTTCTCGGATATTCTCTAATTCCTCTAAAATTTTCTTTAATGTCGTGCCATTGTTAAGTGCGCGAATGCCTGCACGCTGGATAACTGGCCCATCTGCTACTGGATCTGAAAAAGGAATCCCAAGCTCCACAGCAGTCGCTCCCTGCTGTTCAAAAAATAACAACTGCTCTTTTAAACTAGAGAGCTCGCCATCTCCCGCCATAATATAAGGAATGAACGCTTTTTCACCATTCTGCTCACAGCTTTTTAGTGCCGTAGCTAATCGATTATTACTCATGTTCACTACCCCCTAATCTCGCTTGAACAGTTTCGACATCTTTATCTCCACGTCCTGAAAGACAGATGACAATCCCTTCCTCTTGTTTCATTTGCTTAGCTAATTTAAAACCGTAAGCAATCGCATGGGAGCTTTCAAGGGCTGGAATGATCCCTTCTTCCTTCGAAAGCATCTGAAGAGCCTCTAACGCCTCTTCATCTGTAACAGATGTATAGGTCACCCGGTTGATATCCTTTAAGTAACTATGCTCTGGGCCTACTCCAGGATAATCCAGTCCAGCTGAAATCGAATGAGCTTCTTGAATTTGTCCATCTTCATCTTGTAGTAAATACATATACGCACCATGAAGCACACCTGGTTTTCCCTTTGTTAAGCTTGCTGCATGAAGTGCTGTGTCAAGTCCATGCCCGGCTGCTTCTACACCGTACATTTGAACAGACTCGTCTTCTACAAACGGATAAAACATACCCATCGCATTACTGCCGCCGCCAATACATGCAACAACAGCATGAGGCAAACGATCTTCTTCTTCAAGATACTGCTTTCTCGTTTCCTTTCCAATCACACTTTGGAAGTCCCTTACAATCACTGGAAATGGATGCGGTCCTAATACAGATCCCATAATATAGTGTGTATCTTCCACATGGGCTACCCAATAGCGAAGCGCTTCATTTACAGCATCCTTCAGCGTACCGCTGCCTTGAGAAACAGACACAACTTTCGCGCCTAATAGCTCCATCCGAAACACATTTAATTTTTGACGTCGAATATCTTCACTGCCCATGAAAATAATACATTCTAAGTTTAAAAGTGCACATACCGTAGCTGTTGCCACTCCATGTTGCCCTGCTCCTGTTTCGGCGATGACTTTTTTCTTCCCCATTCTTTTCGTTAACAACGCCTGACCAATTGTATTATTAATTTTGTGAGCACCTGTGTGATTTAAATCTTCACGCTTTAAATAAATTTTTGCTCCGCCAGCTAGCTTCGTTAAATTTTCAGCAAAATAAAGCGGTGTCTCGCGGCCGATATATTTTTCTAAATAATAGTCTAATTGTTTTTGAAATTCCGGGTCTTGTTTCGCTTGTTCGTATACGTCTTCTAATTCAGTAATGGCATGCATTAGTGTTTCTGGAACAAAACGACCACCGTAAACCCCAAAATGCCCTGTTTGATCTGGTTGTACGTATTTACTCATTGTTCATTCCTCGTTTCTGTCGTGCTTTGCTTCGCCTGCAAAACGAAAGCCCGCATTTTTTGTTCATCCTTTACGCCGTCCGTTTCTACCCCGCTCGCTACATCCACACCAAACGGCTTTACGACCTGAATTGCTTCGGCTACATTATCGGCTGTAAGACCGCCTGCTAAGATGATTTTTTCAAATGGTAAAGATGCAGCAGCAAGAGCGTTCCAATCTAATGTTTTAGCTCTCTGTGCGGATTTTGAATTCTTTGGTAAATCAACTAAATAATAATCAGCTGGATAGTTTACTAGTTTCGTAAAATCAGCGCTCGACTCAATCGAGAATGCTTTAATTACAGGAAGAGGCATGCGGCTTGCAAGCTCTGCTGATTCTTGACCATGTAATTGGATATAATCTAACCCTGCAAGAGCGGCTGTACGGATAATATCTACTTCACTTTGATTGGAGAATACACCCACTTTTTTAATATGCTGCGGTAATTCTTTTGCAATAGCACGAGCCTCTTCTGGCTCAATTTTACGACTGCTTTCCGCAAAAATAAAACCGATAAAATCCGTCCCAGCGTCCGCTGCTATTTTCGCTGCTTCTACCGTTTTAACGCCACAAATTTTTACAAACATGATGTTCTCCTTTATAACGGCAATTGAAACTGCTTTAATGTTTCCGGTAAATCAACGGCTTGCATCAATGTTTCTCCAACAAGAATGCCTCTTGCACCTGCTTTTTTCACACGTTCTACATCCGCTACCGTTTTAATGCCACTTTCGCTAATGATAAGATGACGATTAGAATCCAAGCGACTTGCTAGTCTCTCCGTCACAGCTAAATCGACTTCAAATGTTTTCAAATTACGATTATTAATGCCAATAATTTCTGCATCTATCGCTAAAGCTCTCTCTAATTCTTCTTCATCATGTACTTCTGTCAAAACATCTAATCCTTTTTGTTTCGCATACGTATAAAGAGCTTGCAATCGCTCTTGCGATAGAGCGGCAACAATTAATAAAATAACCGTGGCCCCTGATTCATACGCGCGATCAATTTGAATTTCATCGACCATAAAATCTTTGCATAATCTTGGAATTGCTACATTTTGACTCACCTGTTGCAAGTCTTCAATACGCCCTTTAAAAAACTTTTCGTCGGTTAAAACAGAAATAGCCGTCGCTCCATTTCGTTCATACGTTAATGCTTGCTCTACAGGATTTACATCTAAATTAATTTCTCCTTTAGATGGTGAAGCTCGTTTAATTTCAGCAATGACCGACATTGATGTGGCAGTTCGTAATTGTTCAACAAGCGAGGGCCGCTTCACTTGAAGTGCCTCACCCGTTAATCCGGTTTCCTTTAATCTTGCTACTTCTATTTCTTTCTCGTCAATGATTTTCGTTAGAATATTTCCCATTTATTGCACCACCTTATTTGATGTACTATGTGTAATAAGCGCTTCAAGCTTCCCAAGTGCGGCCCCACTATCAATACTTTCTTGCGCAATTGTAATTCCCTCTTGAATTGTTGCAGCTTTTCCGTAAGCATATAACCCTAAGCCTGCATTTAAAAGAACTGTATCGCGATACGCTCCTTTTTCACCTTTTAATAATCGCAAAAGAATATCCGCATTTTCTTTTGCATCTCCACCTTTAATAGCCGTATTATCATACACTGGCAAACCAACTTCATGAGGGTGAAGAGTAAAAGAAGTTACCTTTCCTTGATCAAGTAGTGCAAGGAAGTTTTCTCCTTGTAAACTCGCTTCATCCATAAAACCAGCACCGTTTACAACGACAGCACGCTCTCTGCCGATTTTATTTAACGAGCTCGCGATTGTCTCAAGCATATCACGACGATTGATCCCAAGTAACTGCGTATTTAATTTTACAGGATTTGTTAAAGGTCCGATAAGGTTAAAAATTGTTGGAATTTTCAACTCTTTTCTTACCTTCATAATCCTAGCCGTTTTCGGATGAACAGATGGTGCGAACAAAAACGTAATCCCAATCTCCTCTAATAAAGACTCCATTTTTTCTTTTTCAAGATATAGATTAATGCCTAATGCCTCCAGCACATCGGCACTGCCTGTTTTACTCGAAATGCTTCGATTTCCATGCTTAGCAACCTTTACTCCTGCTCCAGCCAACACGAAGGCCGATGTTGTACTAATATTAAAGCTTTGTGAGCCATCTCCGCCTGTTCCGCAGTTATCCATCACATTAATGCTGTTTGTCTCTACCGTTTTCGCTT
Organism: Peribacillus sp. Hz7; assembly: GCF_042136355.1. Lineage (NCBI taxonomy): Bacteria > Bacillati > Bacillota > Bacilli > Caryophanales > Bacillaceae > Peribacillus > Peribacillus sp. Hz7. Next base: position 296,844 of record NZ_JBHHJV010000001.1, on the reverse strand, counting down.
GCTCACGCATTACTTTCGCTAAACTTGCAATCTCTTCCGCTGTCTCTCCCTTTGATTTTAAACCAATCATAAATGCCGCAATTTCACTATCCGTGACCTCTTCACTAAATAACGTTTGGGTTGCTCTACTCATCTCTTCTGCCGTCAAATTTTGACGCTCTGCTAACTTTTCTAAGTATTGTTTCATCCTTAACTCCCCCATTCGCTTGCTTTACTTAAACAGATGTTTCAATTTGATAAAGAAGGGCTATTTTATAAAATTCATGCAATAACTCTTTTCCGGTCTTGGTCCCAATTGATTCTGGATGGAATTGCAAACCGTATAGCGGATAACTCTGATGTTTCAACGCCATAATTTCTCCGTCATCTAAAGATGTTGCCGTCACTTCAAGCTCTTCTGGCAAACTTGCTCTTTCAACGACTAACGAGTGATAGCGCATAACCGGAAATTCTACTTCTTGTTTAGCAAATAAATCCGTTCCCGTACTTTTAATCACAGACGTTTTTCCATGCATAATATTTTTAGCGCCAATCACATTTGCTCCAAATGCTGCACCAATCGCTTGATGACCAAGGCAAATCCCTAAAATCGGAATCTTTTTGTAAAATGCTTGAATAACGTCAATGCTCACGCCCGCTTCCTCTGGTCGACCCGGCCCTGGAGAAATCACAATCGCTGTCGGTTGTAGTGCTTCAATTTCAGCAATCGTAATCTCATCATTCCGTTTGACGAGAATTTCTTGTTCCACTTCGCCTAAATATTGATATAAGTTATATGTGAAAGAATCATAGTTATCGATTAATAAAATCATTTTTTATGCACCTCCATAAGGGCTCTAGCTTTATTTTGTGTTTCTTCATATTCCTTTGTTGGGTTAGAATCATATACAATCCCCGCCCCTGCTTGCACATATGCTTTCTGATTTTTAATAATCATCGTTCGAATCGCTAATGCCATATCTAAATTTCCACCATAGCTAATATAACCAATTGAACCAGCATACACACCGCGCTTAGTATTCTCTAATTTATTAATCAATTCCATTGCGCGAATTTTAGGTGCTCCTGAAACGGTACCAGCCGGCAGACAAACCGTTAACGCATCCAAGCTTGTAAATCCATCACGCAGTTCCCCGGTAATTTTGGAAGCAAGATGCATCACATGCTGATAACGTTCAATTTTCATTTCTTCTGTTAAATGAATCGAACCAATCTCACATACACGCCCTAAATCATTTCTTCCTAAATCAACAAGCATACGATGCTCTGCTAATTCTTTCTCATCAATGAGTAAGCTTTCTTCTAAGCCTTTGTCCTCTTCCAGTGTCTTTCCTCTTGGGCGTGTACCAGCAATCGGATTAACATTTACCGTTTTTTCAGATACACTAATGAGACTTTCTGGAGAAGAACCTAGTACCGTATAATCTCCAAACTCTAAATAGAACATATACGGCGATGGATTCGCTAATCGTAAGCGGCGGTAGGCATCAAATGACTTCCCGTTAAAAGGTGCTTGAAAGCGTTGTGACAGTACAATTTGGAATACCTCACCAGCTACAATCGCTTCTTTTGCGTCCACGACCAGTTGTTCAAATTCCGTTTGACTAAAATTAGATGAGAACTGCAGCGGTTCTGCTAACAGTTCCTCACTCGGAACATTCGGCTCTAAAATCATCTTTTTCATATTAGCAAGACTTGCTTCATAATCTTCTTCGCCTGTTAATAGATGAATTTTTTGTAATAAGTGATCAAATACAATTAGTTGTTTAAAAAACAGAAAGTGAGCATCTGGCATACCTAATTCGTCTTCTGGAACGTAACCGATATTTTCATATTGACGGATGACATCATACCCGATATACCCCATCGCTCCCCCGTTAAAAGGCGGCAATTCTACACCATCTGCTTCAACCTCAACAAGTAGCTCACGCTTTAAAAATTCGACGACTTTGATTTGTTCTTCGCTCGTTACTCCCGTTTCGTGATCAGTCACAACGACTTTATTTTCGATTGATTTTACTTCTAAATATGGGTCCGTACCAATATACGAATAGCGGCCATTATCTTGATGAGAATGAGAACTTTCTAATAAAAACTTTTTTTCACCCTGCAACTTTTGAAAAATGGCAATTGGCGTATGGATATCTCCTTCGAGTGTTTTTCCTTTAAACCGGATTTTTCTTTGTTGATTCACCTTATTCATCTTCTTATCCCCCTTATTAGAAAAGCGCAAGGCGCTATGTATTTTCCATATAAAAAAATCGTCCTCTACAAACGTAATGTGTACGTTTGTAGAGGACGATTTAGACCGCGGTGCCACCTCAAATTGGAAAGGACTCTTTTTCTTTCCCTGCTCAATTCCGTTAACGGTGGAAATCCGGGTCCCTCTACTATCGTTCAAGACACCACTCATAAGTCCATTCATCTTTATATATCGTACCGGATTCCACCAACCCCGGCTCTCTGTAAACGCCTCTATAAAGATTACTACTCTTATTCATCGATTTGTTATATGAGAAAAGTGTAAGGCGTCTGGAGCCAGACACCAAAACATATCGGAAATTTTATCATTTCTACCTTTTAAAAAAATGCAAAAAGGGCCCTCATCCAAAGGACGAGGAACCCGTGGTACCACCTTTATTAGCTTCGAAAAGCTCACTTTATAGCATTCTCTATCAGAATGCTTATCTCAAGTAACGATGAGACACATCGCCAAAGCCTACTCCAGACTGTTTCGGTTTGGGGCTCGGAAGTCCATTCTCTTAACTTTGCTCACTGGTTTGCACCAACCACCAGCTCTCTATAGAACAACTATTTAAGATACTACTCTTCGTCTTCGCCTGTATATTCATATAATTTATACTTGTTATGTTAGAACAATCCTTTAATAAAGTCAATAAATTTTCTAAAAATTTTCACAATAAAGTGAAAATTCCATCAGTGGGGGTTTTCCTTCATCCCCCACTGATGGTTAGTTAAACCAACCGGACCTTTACTACAAAAGCGAGGCGACTGTTCCGCCCCGACAAGCATTTCATCTTATGACCTCGAGGGGCTAGGAGCCGCAACTAAATGAGGGCAGTTGTCCCCACCTATCTTCTTTGTTTTCTCATAAGCTTGAGGCGGGGGGCTTACTGCCCGTTAAGTGTGGGATAAAATCATTTCATTTGAATCCAGCCATCATCGGCTGTTTCTTTTGCTTTTTTTATCACTTGATAAGCGGAATAACCACTGCTTTCTTGAAATTCATCGGTATAGTTTTTCTCATCCGCTTTTCCTGGCACAATTTCTTTGAAGCGTCGGTACGCCTTCATCAGCTCTTCTTTTGAAACTTTACTTTCATACGCTTTTGCAATTGCTTCAAAAAAAGTAATTACATCTACAATTTCTTCTGTTGACCACGTATAGTCCATTGGATATTGATATTCCATTGTTTCGCACCTCTTTATTATATGTTTCTCTCTTGCTGTTCGGCACTTTCGTTTATTTTGCCCATTTATTTCGAATTTCTTCTGCTTGACCAATAATACGATCAAATAGCTCAGCTGTTGATGGAACATCATGAATTAATCCCATCACTTGCCCAGCCCAGCCGAATCCTTCCTCTTCAACACCATCGTAAATATAGCGTTGATTCGCTTGCCCGCTTATGTAATCTTTCAACTGCTCGTATCCACCGTTTTCTTTCTCAATTTCTAAAATTTTATCTGTCCAATTGTTTGCAATCGCTCGAGCTGGTGCTCCAATAGAACGTTTAATAACAACCGTATCATTTTCCGTCCCAGCCACTAAAGCGTTTTTATACAGTTCATGAGCATGGACACATTCCTTAACTGCAATAAATCGCGTCCCCATCTCAATCCCTTCTGCGCCTAATGCTAATGCCGCCATTAAACCTCGACCATCCCCAAAGCCGCCTGAAGCAATAACAGGAATCTTAACAGAATCAACAACTTGAGGAATTAATACGGATGTTCCGATATCATCACGTCCTAAATGACCGCCTCCTTCTTGTCCAACAACCATGACCGCATCTGCACCTAATTGCTCAGCTTTCATCGCTTGTCGTCTTGCTGCAACAAGAACAAGTTTTTTAACGGGCGTATCTTTGACAAAATCTAAAAAAGGAGCCGGGTTTCCTCCTGTAACAGAAACAACCTTCACTTCTTCTTTCAAAGCTACTTCAAGAAAATGCTCATACGGACGCCCATGATTACCAATGGCAAAATTAACACCAAATGGTTGGTCCGTCAAAGATTTTGTTTTTCGAATTTCTTCTTGAAGTTCTTCAGGTGTACGTAAAGACATCGCTGTTACTTGTCCAAGACCGCCTGCATTGGAAACCGCTGCAGCTAAATCAGCATATGCTAAATAGGCTAACCCCCCTTGAACAATTGGATATTTAATGCCTAACAATTCTGTAACACGTGTACTCCATTTCATTATAAGTCTCCCCCTTTTATTTGCGTTGTTAAATGACGTTATTACTACCTGAATGAACATAGCCTATCATTTACATGATTCCCCTGATACCATCCATTCTGGTATTTCTTTATATTATTACAAATATTTACTAACCCTTCAATTTTCCGAGCTTATTTTTCGGAAATTTCCCTATGCAACGACATTTATACATGCTATAATTTCTCTTGTTTTATGCGAAATTTACATTGATTAAGAAATGGGGTCAAAAAGAATTGTCACAATACGAAACTCCTTTATATACTGGCTTAATCGATCATGCAAAAAAAAATCCGATTCAATTTCATATTCCTGGACATAAGAAAGGAAATGGAATGGACCCGGAATTTCGCGAATTTATTGGCGAAAACGCATTATCTATCGATTTAATTAATATCGCTCCGCTAGATGACCTTCATCGACCTAAAGGCATTATTAAACAAGCGCAGGATTTAGCAGCTGAAGCATTCGGAGCTGATCATACATTTTTCTCAGTTCAAGGAACAAGCGGTGCAATTATGACAATGGTTATGACAGTTTGTGGACCTGGAGATAAAATTATCGTCCCTCGAAATGTTCATAAATCGGTTATGTCAGCGATTGTATTCTCTGGAGCTGTACCTATTTTTATCAATCCAGAAATTGATAAAAATTTAGGGATTTCTCACGGTATTACTATAGATCAAGTGGAAAAAACATTACAGGAGCATCCTGATGCAAAAGGGTTACTTGTCATCAACCCAACCTATTTCGGCATTGCCGCGGATTTAAAGAGAATTGTCGAGACAGCTCATTCCTATAATGTACCTGTCCTTGTCGATGAAGCACACGGTGTTCATATTCATTTTCACGATGAATTACCTCTCTCAGCGATGCAGGCAGGCGCAGATATGGCCGCAACAAGCGTTCATAAGCTCGGCGGTTCTATGACGCAAAGCTCGATTTTAAATGTGAAAGAAGGGCTTATCCCCGTTAACCGTGTGCAGTCTATTCTTAGTATGTTAACAACAACCTCTACATCTTATATTTTGCTAGCTTCCCTTGATACTGCTAGAAAACAATTGGCAACAAGAGGAAGAGAAATGATTGATGAAACGATTAAACTAGCCAATTATACACGCGATGCCATTAATGAAATTTCTTTTTTATATTGTGTAGGAAAAGAAATTTTAGGCAAGAAAGCCACATACAATTACGACCCAACTAAATTGATTATTTCAATCAAGGACTTAGGAATTACAGGGTATGATGTTGAAAAGTGGCTTCGTGAAAAGCATAACATCGAGGTAGAATTATCAGACTTATATAATATCCTTTGTTTAGTTACACCAGGAGATACGAAAGCGGACGCTGATTCCCTTATTTTTGCTTTACAAGACTTAGCTGAGCAATTTAAAGGTGAAGCAAACGAGAATGATCCCGTTCGCGTTATACTGCCAAATACACCGAATCTTGCTTGTACGCCTAGAGACGCCTTCTATGCGGAAACAGAAGTTGTACCGATTGAGGAATCTATTAATCGTATTAGCGCTGAATTCATTATGGTATATCCGCCTGGCATCCCAATCTTCATTCCAGGGGAAATGATTACGGTTGAAAACATCACATATATTCAAAAAAATATAGAAGCAGGACTGCCTGTACAAGGACCTGAAGATCCTGAAATTAAATTTTTACGAGTAATTAAGAAACAACAACCTAGAAAAAGCTGGCTCACTTGAGTCAGCTTTTTCTAGTTACACTATTGATAAAATAAAGTGAAACTTCCATCAGTGGGGGTTTTCCTTCCTCCCCCACTGATGGTTAGTCACGTTCTACGGTCACTAAGATCTCCGCTTCGCTTCAATCAAGTGACCGTACGAACCTGATTGGTGAAAGCTTACCTTTGAAAATCGCAAAGGTAAGTTTCACTGTATCTCACCAATCGGACCTTTACTACAAAAGCGAGGCGACTGTTCGGCCCCGACAAGCATAAGATGAAATGCGGCGTGGCGCAGTTTGCCACAGAGCATGACAGCTTATGACCTCGAGGGGCTAGGAGCCGCAACTAGATGAGGGCAGTTGTCCTTGTCCCCCCACCTCTCTTCTTTATTTTCTCATAAGCTTGAGGTGGGGATCTTACTGCCCGTTAAGCGTGGGATAAATAATCGTTCATACAATCCCCTATAAACAGAGCCTAAAACACAAAAAAGGTACCTCCCAAATCGAAAAGCACCCGAACTTCTACGTCATTATTTATTTTTTAATTTTCCTCAGCAGCAGTTGTATTACAGCTAGGGCATTTTTGACTATGTGAATAAAGAATACTTACTTTTTCATCTTCAAAATGAGCGATTGTACTATCACAGCTTTGGCAAATGATCGTTCCCATTCCGACAACTCCCTTCTAATATATTAGATGTTATATAATCGAATTGTAACCGCTTTACATTCATAATAATATAACACATTTAAAATTTCAAGCAAAAAAGTATAACATATATTTCGTATTTTTATCATTTTTTCACTTAAACTCTCTTATAGCGTTATCCACGAAATTTATCTTCTTTTTAACAATACCAATCATACAAATAATGGTAAAGTATAATGAGGTAAATTGGAGTTAAGGAGGATGAACATGACTGAACATGCGTATATTAAACTCGTTCCACATCCAGAACGAACGACAGTTACGATTGACACGATTAAAGAATTATTACATGACTATCAAAACATAACCTCAAAAACAGGCAGGCAGATAAATTGGAATTACCATGAAGCAGCCTTTCCTTATGAAATAAAAGAGCCGGCACCTCCTACAAACAATATGATATACCTTCAATCCCTAACAGACGGTTACCATCTTATCTTAATCGGAATCGATCAAGAACAAATTCATGAGGAAGAAAACGAACGTATCAAAATGTATATTCAGATAACGCTCGCTGAACATTCTACGTTTGGAGATAAAGGCAAAGCTAATGAACTATGTAAATTTCTCGCCAAACAATTAAAAGGGGAACTTCACTTGTTCAATAAGCGTATCATGTACTTTTATCCTCGTAAGTGAAGAAATTCTTTTAATGAATAGGAATAATCACTTCCAAACAAATTTGCAAGACCGCATAACAAAATAAACTCATCACGGTTACTAGCAGCGTCTGTTTAGTCGATTGTAAAATAAGCTTTCCAATATAAATAGCGAAATAGGAAAACAGAAGAAACATTAGTGATTTATAGAAGAAGCGATCATTCATCGACAACCATTCCGCAAGCGTATAGCTGCTCCAAATGATTAGTTGAAAAAGAAAAACACAATATCTTTTCACATTAGTCACTCCATTCATCTTTAAATCTATGGGCATCCATTAAAACTTCTATAGTTTCATCTTATGTAACGCTTCTGCTATCCATTTCCATTGATCAAAATTTTATAGACAAACCATTCCTTTATAAAGTGAAACTTCCATCAGTGAGGGTTTCCCTTCATCCCTCACTAATGATTAGTCACGTTCTACGGTCACTAAAATCTCCTCCACTTCAATCAAGTGACCGTATGAACCTGATTGGTGAAAGTTTACCAATGGGATTTTTACTACAAAAGCGAGGCTAGGAACCGCAACTAGATGAGGGTAGTTCCCACCTATCTCTTTGTTTCCTCATAAGCCTGAGGTAGGCCGTTAAGTGCCGGAATAGCACAAAAAGCACACTGCTAAAAGGCAGTGTGCTAAAAACATCACGTTATTATTTAATAATATGGATAGGAGTACCTAGAGCTACTTCAGCAGCTTCCATTGTAATTTCTCCTAATGATGGATGTGCATGGATAGTCATCGCAATATCTTCAGCTGTCATACCTGCTTCAATAGCAAGTCCTAGTTCAGCAATGATATCAGATGCATTTGCACCAGCGATTTGCGCACCAATTACTAATCCATCTTCTTTACGAGTCACAAGTTTCACAAAACCGTCTGTCGCATTTAAAGAAAGCGCACGGCCGTTTGCACCGTATGGGAATTTAGAACCGATTGCTTCAATTCCTGCTTCCTTCGCTTGTGCTTCAGTAAATCCTACAGTCGCTAATTCTGGCTCAGAGAATACAACAGCTGGGATTCCTAAATAGTCGATTTCAGAAGGGTGTCCAGCAATTGCTTCAGCTGCAATTTTACCTTCGTAAGATGCTTTGTGTGCTAATTGTGGACCAGAAACAACGTCACCAATAGCAAAGATGTTTGGTACATTTGTGCGACCTTGTTGATCTGTTTCAATTAAGCCTCTATCAGTTAGGTTAACCCCAACTTGCTCAAGACCGATATCAGAAGTATTTGGACGACGACCAACTGTAACAAGTAAGTAATCAGCTTCGATTTTCTTCTCTTCACCTTTTACTTCATACGTTACAATAACGCCGTTTTCTGTTTCTTCTACACCTTTCGCAAGTGCTTTTGTAACAACTTCTACACCTTTGCTTTTTAGGTTTTTCTTCACTAGAGTTGTCATTTGTTTTTCGTAAGCACCTGAGAAGATATCATCTGTTCCTTCAAGAATTGTTAATTTCGTACCCATGTTCGCATAAGCGCTACCAAGTTCAACCCCGATAACTCCTCCACCGATTACAACCATAGAAGATGGAACTTCTTCAAGAGCAAGAGCTCCTGTAGAGTTAATAACACGTTTAGAATATTTGAAAGCTGGAATTTCAACCGGTGTAGATCCAGTTGCGATAATCGCATGTTTAAATGTATAAGTTTGAGCTGAGTTTTCAGTCATCACACGTACATTGTTAGCATCTACAAAATATGCTTCACCAGCAACCACTTCAATGTTATTTCCTTTTAATAGACCGCTTACGCCGCCTGTTAATTTATTAACAACCGATTCTTTCCACGCTTGTACTTTTGAAAAATCGATTTTTACGTTTTCTGCAGTAATACCGATGTTTTCTGAATGCTGTGCATTATGAAAACGATGTCCTGCTTCAATTAACGCTTTAGATGGGATACATCCTACGTTTAAGCAAACCCCACCAATTGCACCTTTTTCAACAACTGTTACTTTTTGACCAAGCTGTGCCGCACGAATTGCTGCTACATACCCTCCTGGGCCAGATCCGATGACTAAAGTATCTGTTTCAATTGGAAAATCTCCTACTACCATGATGATTACGCCTCCATTAACAATAATTCTGGGTCATTCAGTAACTTTTTAATATGATTTAAGGCATTTTGACCTGTCGCACCATCAATGATACGGTGATCAAAGCTTAAAGACAATGCCAAGACTGGAGCTGCAATAATTTCTCCATCGCGAACAATCGCTTTTTCAGCTATACGCCCAATCCCGAGAATAGCAACTTCTGGATGGTTAATGATTGGAGTGAACCATTGACCTCCTGCAGAACCGATATTCGTAATCGTACAGGATGCCCCCTTCATTTCTCCAGGAGTTAATTTACCTTCACGGGCTTTATCAGCTAACTCATTAATCTCTTTTGAAATAGCAAAAGGCGATTTGCGATCTGCATCTTTTACAACGGGAACGAGTAAACCTTTATCTGTATCAGCAGCAATTCCAATATTGAAATAGTGCTTATGGATAATTTCACTCGTCTCATCATCAAAGGATGTATTAAGTATAGGATACTCACGTAATGCACTTGTTAACGCTTTAACAACATAAGGCAAGAAAGTTAACTTAATTCCTTTAGCAGCAGCAATCTCTTTGAACTTTTTACGATGAGCAACAAGTTGCGTAACATCGACTTCATCCATTAACGTAACGTGCGGAGCCGTTTGTTTAGATTTCACCATTGCTTTGGCAATCGCTTTTCTCATTGCACTTACTTTCTCACGCGTTTCTGGATATTGCCCTTCAGGAATCACAACTGTTTCAGCAACTGTAGTTTCCATTTCTTGTTGTTGCGAAGCTTCAGCTTGTCCAGCTTCTTCTTGTGGAGTGGTTTGACCATTTATGTAAGCCATAATGTCTTCCTTCATAATACGCCCATTATCTCCCGAACCTGTAACCAAGCGAATATTTACCCCTTGTTCTCGTGCATACTTTCTCACAGAAGGCATCGCAATAATACGACGACTTGAATCAACATCCGCTACTGGAGCAGGAGATGACTCTTGAACAACCTCAGTTGTTGTCTGAGTTTCAGCTTCCGCCTTACTAACGTCTTCTGCTTTTTCCTCCTCATGATCCCCTTTGAACTTAAGATGTTCATATCCAGGAGCGTCAAATGTAACAAGAACATCACCAACAACGGCAACCGTTCCTTCTTCTACAAGAATGTCTTCCACCGTTCCTTCAACAGGAGATGGAATTTCCACGACAGCTTTATCATTTTGAACTTCACAAAGGACGTCGTCTTCCTGGACTTTGTCTCCTGGCTTTACAAACCACTTTACTATTTCACCTTCATGTATACCTTCTCCGATATCAGGGAGTCTAAATTGAAATGCCACTGAATTCAACCTCCTATATTAAATCATACTTGGTGCTACGAATAAAGTCATTTATCACGAATTTCTGATTATCCTTGTCAAAGTATCTGACAATTACTTTACCGTTTCTTCAAAAAGTAGGATTAAAACTTCAATACTTTTGTTGCCGTTTCAATAATATCTTTATAATTCGGTAACCACACTTGTTCAGCTTGTGAGAACGGATATACTGTATCTGGTGCAGCAACACGTAACACAGGAGCATCTAAACTTAAAATGGCACGTTCTGTAATTTCTGATACAACATTAGACGCGATTCCCGCTTGTTTTTGTGCTTCTTGAACAACAATTGCTCGTCCTGTTTTTTCAACAGAAGCAATAATTGTTTCAATATCTAATGGAGAAATGGTACGTAAATCAACCACTTCAACAGAATGACCTTCTTTTGCTAATTCTTCGGCCGCTTTAATAGATTCCTGAACCATCGCTCCATACGTAATAATGGAAAGATCAGTACCTTCACGTTTTACGTCCGCTTTTCCTAGAGGAATGCTATACTCTTCTTCCGGTACTTCTTGGCGGAACGAACGATATAATTTCATATGTTCCAGGAAAATAACTGGATCATTATCACGAATAGCTGAAATTAATAACCCTTTTGCATCATAAGGTGTAGAAGGAATGACGACTTTTAATCCCGGTTGTTGCGCCATTAGTCCCTCTAAACTATCCGCATGTAATTCTGGCGTATGCACACCGCCGCCAAATGGTGAACGAATCGTTACCGGTGCGTTATAGCGTCCGCCTGAACGATAGCGCATCCGTGCCAATTGACCACTAATTGAATCGATGACTTCATAAACAAACCCAAAGAATTGAATTTCAGGAACTGGACGGAAACCTTGTAGAGATAACCCTACCGCTAAACCACCAATTCCAGATTCAGCAAGTGGTGTATCAAAGACACGCTCTTCACCAAATTCTTTTTGCAGATTTTCCGTTGCACGGAAAACTCCACCGTTTACTCCAACATCCTCTCCAAAAACCAATACATTTTCATCATTACGTAACTCTGTACGTAATGCATCTGTAATCGCTTGAATCATCGTCATTTGAGCCATGGCTTACTTCGACTCCTTTTCTTTATAAATTTCAAATTGCTCTTTTAAGTTAAATGGCATCTCATCATGCATAATTGAAATTAAATCTGTTACTTTTTGCTTCGGCTCTGCGTCCGCTACTTTAATAGCTTCTTTAATATCTTCTTTCGCTTGTTCAATCGTTTCATTTTCTAATTCTTCATTCCACAAACCTTTATTTTCTAAAAACTTACGGAAGCGAACAAGTGGATCTTTCAATTCCCACTCATTATCCAATTCTTCTGTACGGTAACGTGTTGGGTCATCACCAGCCATCGTATGTGGTCCATAACGATATGTTAACGTTTCAATTAAGGTTGGACCTTCTCCATTAACAGCGCGTTCACGAGCTTCCTTCGTTGCCGCATAAACGGCTAACGCATCCATTCCATCAACTTGAATACCAGGAATTCCTGCCGCTACCGCTTTTTGTGCTAAAGTTTCTGCAGCCGTTTGTGCCTCTACAGGAGTAGAAATCGCAAAGCGGTTATTTTGAACGACGAAAATAGCTGGGGCTTTAAACGCACCCGCAAAGTTGATTCCTTCATAGAAATCACCTTGAGACGTTCCACCATCTCCGGTATATGTGATGGCTACTGATTTTTTACCACGCTTCTTCATGCCGAGCGCTACTCCAGCTGCTTGAACATATTGAGCTCCAATAATAATTTGTGGAGAAATTACATTCACGCCTTCCGGAATTTGATTTCCTTTGAAATGTCCGCGAGAAAATAAGAAAGCTTGTGAAAGCGGCAATCCGTGCCAAACAATTTGTGGGACATCACGATATCCTGGTAAAATAAAATCTTCTTTTTCTAAAGCAAAGTGCGAAGCAATTTGCGACGCCTCTTGTCCAGCAGTAGGAGCGTAAAAACCTAGTCTGCCTTGACGGTTTAAAGAAATGGAACGTTGATCTAAAATTCTTGTATATACCATACGTCTCATTAATTCCTGCAACTCTTCATCTCGTAAATCCGGCATAGCTGCCTCATTTACTACTTCGCCTTCCTCATTCAATATTTGAAAAGTCTGGAACTGCCCTGCTACTGCTCGAAACTGTTCCTCTACATCCAATTGAAATTGTTTCGTTTTTGAAGCCATTCTGTATCATCCTTTCATTAAAAGGTTATTCATTATTATTGTATAAATCCTAAACTGTAACGCATCTCTAACAATTTATGTTTCCCTTAAGCTTTCGTTTGCAAACCTAATCACATAATTTACATTGTACATTTTACCTCTGTATTAATAAAATCTTTTAAAAAAGTAATACAACTTGTTTTCTTATCCACAGTTTACAAGATGAATCACCCTAAAGTCAACCCCTTTAACAGCGTTAAATCAACTTATTTTTAGGATTACTCATTTATTTATTGTAATAATCTAAAAAGAAGCTGTTATAGTATAAAAAGAAAACTGTATCACAAAATTATTTTCCCTCTCTCCCTCTCTTATTGATTCAAAATAACGTTTCCCTTTAGCGAATTGATACATCACCTTGAATTATGCTATACATGAAGCTATTTACCATATCACCATTACTATTCCACAAAAATATTTAAACGCTTACATTTCCATTTTTTATAGTACAGTTCCTCTCCCAAACAAAAAAACTGGCCAATCAGCCAGTTTTCATTCTTCATCATTTTCCAGTTCATTTTTTCGATAAAAATCTGCTTTTTGTTGCATAAATGTTTCCGTTAATTCATTAAATTGTTCATAATAACGCAGTACTTTTTCATAACTTTTATTTATTTTTTCAATTTGTTCTTGCAGCTGATCCATTTTCAAAGTTTCATTCGTAAACATTTCATATAATTCTCGATCATAAACTAAACTTTGCCTATATGCTTCATATAACTTCTCATACGTTTCGTAACGTTTGTTCATCGTTTTATGGAGAGTTATGACTTGTTTCTTTATTTCTTCTCGTTCGATTTTATCAATTTGATTTTCCATTTTCATGGATGTTTTTTGAGAAGCTTGAATTTTTTTATGTTCCGCGGCAAGAAATTTTTCTCTTTCCCCAATATTGTCCAACGCCTCTTCTGCTAAAGTTCTAATAGAACCTGATTGCCGCCAACCTAATTCAATAATGTCTTTATATATTTTCTTTTCTTCCTTTTCTAGCTGTGTAATTCGTTCGTGCTGTTCTTCAAATTCATGTTCTTTCTTTACTGACTCTTCTAGTATTCGATACACTTTTTCCTCTGGAGAGACACTGGCCCAACACCCTGATAACACAATGGTTGAGCATAATATAATAGCTAGTATACTCCAATGTTTATTCATCCACCATTTACCTCCCCTTCATAATTTTATTGATGAATTTATTTATGAACAGGGCCCTCGCCTACACGATTTGCTTCGTTATGCATAGGCTATAGTAATCGTTTGGGAAACCCAAATGATCATGTTTCAAAATATTATATATGGAGGTATCACATATGTTCTACGGAGGCTACAATCAAGCTTGTTGTTATCCCGTTGCTCCTTCCTACGGTTATGGTGGCGGCTGCGGTGCAGTAGGAGGATTTGCGTTAATCGTTGTCCTATTCATTTTGCTTATTATCGTTGGCGCTTGTCTATGTTTTTAATATGACTATATGGTGAGATTGGGGAGTTCTTGCTCCCCGCTTCATTTTTATCCTATTTTGTGTATCTATTTCACAATTTCTTGTTCATTTTGTTAAAATGATAACATACATAAAAAAATTGGGGTGCAAAACATGTTAACAACAAAAGATATTATTAAAGAAGGAGAACCTACCTTAAGAAAAGTAGCTGAGGCAGTTCCTCTTCCTGCGTCAGAAGAAGATCAACAAATTTTAGCCCGCCTAATGGAATATGTGCAAAATAGTCAAAATCTAGAACTAGTTCAACAATACAATCTACGTCCCGGAATTGGTCTCGCCGCTCCACAAATTAATGTATCAAAACGAATGATTGCCGTCCATTTAACAGATGGCGAGGGTAAATTATATAGTTACGCCCTCTTCAATCCAAAAATTATTAGTCATTCTGTGGAAAAGGCTTATTTAACAGCTGGTGAAGGCTGCCTCTCTGTGGATCGCGTTGTACCTGGTTATGTTCCTCGGCATGCTAGAATTACCGTAACTGGAACGACACTTGAAGGGGAAGAAGTCAAACTTAGACTAAAAGGACTTGCCGCTATTTGCTTTCAACATGAAATCGACCATCTAAACGGAATTATGTTTTATGATCATATTAATAAAGAAGACCCTTTTAGTATTCCACCTAACTCAATAGCCATCGAAAGGTAGCATGAAACTTCAGCTTCAAGAACTTGACTGGTTAGTAAACTACGAAAACTCCGAGAAACCTCCCTTGCGCTATGCAAGGGGGGCTCTTTTTACATGACACGGTTGATTTTTGGCTCATGTGTGTTACACACAATATTATGTACAAAATATTCAAATAAGCTGCAGTTTCTTTAATCCATGATAAATTCCTTCTTCTCCCACATCTTTTGTTACATAATCCGCATGTTCCTTTACAGTTGAAGCAGCATTCCCCATCGCTATACCATGACCAACGGCTTCTAACATCTCAATATCATTTAGTCCATCCCCAAATGCATAAACATCTTCTAACTGAAACCCAACATGTTCCATAAGAATTTTAATTCCTTCCGCCTTTGAACTATCACTCGGCAGAACATCTGTAGAATATTGATGCCAACGAATAAAACGGAAGGAGTCACAGTGATTGCTAAATCGCTCCTCTTCCTCTTCTGTACAAAATAACAACGCTTGATATATATCATTCTGTTCATAGAAATCCACTTCTACATCAGGATACGGGAATCGCAGACTTCCTAATGCTTTTTCCACTCGTTCATGATTGGCCACACTAGATTTCATTGTTGCTTCATCCATAAAAACAATCGGAGTATGATTATATTTCTCTGCCGTTTCATGCAGCTTTTTAATCTCACTAATCTTTAATGGATTTCGATAGACCACTTCTTTTTCAAACACCACATATTGCCCATTAAAGCTCACAAATGTATCAATATTTAATTCTTCTCGCAACGACTCGAACATAAATGGCGAACGCCCTGTTGCGATGGCCACAAAAACCCCATTATCCTGCAATTGTTTAATCGCCTTTTTCGTCGAGATTGGTAATTTCTTATCATGATCAAGCAACGTGCCATCTATATCGAAGAATACAATTTTCATTCTACCTTCACTTCCTATCCTTTGTTTTCATTATGTAATAAAGTGAAACTTGGGGGGGTTTTACTTCATCCCCCACTGATGGTTAGTCACATTCTACGGTCACTAAGATTTCCGCTTCGCTTCAATCAAGTGACCGTACGAACCTGATTGGTGAAAGCTTACCTTTGAAAATCACAAAGGTAAGTTTCACTGTATCTCACCAATCGGACCTTTACGGGCAGTTGTTCCCCACCTACCTTCCTTGTTCACTCTGAATCTTGAGGTGGGGGTCTTACTGCCCGTTAAGAGTGGGATAATTTTCCCTATTTATCGGCCAATCTGCCATTTCTTTTCTACGTTCATTCAAATTCCCATATTTATCAACGTAATTTATTACCAAAATGACATATGATAATGATGAATAAACCAATCTTATATTTCAAATAGTTGCTATGTCGGCTACCGCTTTTTAGAAAAATACGGCAAGTACTACAAAGAAATATTTACATTATTAAATATTGCTATACAATAATATCAAGGGAGCGTGATCACCATGTTAAAAAAGCTGCGTAAAAAGCTGCTTAAACAATGGAATGATCTTCTTAGAAAAAATCCATCGCCTAAAGTACCTCTATGAATTTGTGTCAACTTAGTCTACTGGTACATTACCTATTTGCGATATTTTTTTAAAACGGTCCTTCTAAAACTTGCGAAGGGCTTCTTCCTTATTGTAAAGTTTTATTTAAGTGTACTTTCTGATGGATTACATATATAAGCGTTTCCAACGATACATATATGTTACACTATTTACGTACAGTTTTATTGATTAGCTTTAATTAACAATAGTCTATCATATCACTCATTATTTAAATAAAATTTTATATGACTAATATGATGTTTAACACGCAGTACAATTAGCTTTCTATTGGTATGATGTTGTAAAACATGAAAAATTTGTTGTTTTTATATATAATGAAACAAGCAATGTAATTAAACGAGGAGAGATTATTATGATTTTTAAGGTATACTATCAAGTAAATATAGCAGAGGTTCCAATTAGAGAAAACACGCAAATTCTTTATGTAGAAGGAAAATCTGTTCGCGACGTCCGTCACAAGTTAAAACAAAAACCCTTTAACGTAGAATACGTGGAAGTTGTTGAAGGAGCTTATTTAGATTATGAAAAACAGCACGAAGATTATAAAGTATTGGAGCTAGGATAATTTATGAAATTTGTCAAAAACGATCAAACAGCCGTTTTCGCATTGGGCGGTCTAGGCGAAATCGGTAAAAATACTTATGCTGTTCAATTTCAGGACGAAATTGTCATTATTGATGCCGGAATTAAATTTCCAGAAGACGAACTTCTCGGTATCGATTATGTCATTCCTGATTACAGCTACTTAGAAAAAAATGTAGATAAAATTAAGGGAGTATTTATTACGCACGGGCATGAAGACCATATCGGCGGAATTCCTTACCTTCTTCGAAAAGTAAACATTCCTGTATACGGTGGTAAACTTGCACTTGGACTGCTTCGTAATAAATTAGAAGAGCACGGTCTATTACGTCAGACAAAATTAATTGAAATTACAGAAGATGAAGTTATTAAATTCCGAAAAACATCTGTTTCTTTCTTCCGTACAACTCACAGTATTCCAGATTCATATGGAATCGTTGTCAAAACACCACCTGGACAAATCGTCCATACAGGAGACTTTAAATTCGACTTTACTCCTGTCGGTGAGCCAGCTAACTTAACAAAGATGGCTGAGATTGGAAAAGAAGGCGTACTGTGCTTATTGTCAGATAGCACAAACAGTGAAGTACCTAACTTCACGATGTCAGAACGTCGCGTTGGCGATACGATTCATGATGTGTTCCGTAAAGTAGATGGGCGAATTATTTTCGCTACGTTCGCTTCAAATATTCACCGCCTTCAACAAGTTGTCGAAGCAGCAGTGGCAAACGGACGTAAAATCGCTGTCTTTGGACGCAGTATGGAAGCAGCTATTACCATTGGACAAGATCTAGGCTATATTACTGCACCAAAAGATACTTTTATGGATGCACAAAGCATCAATAGAATACCAGCTAACCGCGTGACAATTCTATGTACAGGTAGCCAAGGTGAACCGATGGCCGCCCTTTCTCGTATTGCGAACGGAACGCATCGTCAAATTCAAATTATCCCTGGGGATACCGTTGTCTTTTCTTCATCTCCTATTCCAGGGAACACGGTCAGCGTATCTAGAACAATCAATCAGTTATATCGAGCTGGTGCAGATGTCATCTCTGGACCATTAAGTGATATTCACACATCTGGTCATGGCGGTCAGCAAGAACAAAAGCTAATGCTTCGTCTAATTAAACCGAAGTTCTTTATGCCGATTCACGGAGAATATCGCATGCAAAAATTGCACGCTCAACATGCTATCGATTGTGGTGTACCTGAAGAAAACTGCTTTATCATGGATAACGGCGAGGTACTTGCGTTAAGCGAAAACACAGCGCAAGTAGCTGGAAAAATTCCTTCTGGATCCGTTTATATCGATGGAAACGGAATTGGCGACATCGGAAATATCGTTCTACGTGACCGTCGCATCCTTTCAGAGGAAGGATTGGTTGTTGTCGTTGTCAGCATTAATATGAAAGAGTTTAAAATCTCAGCAGGACCAGACATTATTTCTCGTGGATTTGTTTACATGAGAGAATCTGGTGACTTAATCAACGATGCTCAAGCATTAATTTCTAAACACTTAAACAAAGTCATGGAGCGTAAAACAACACAATGGTCAGAAATTAAAAATGAAATTACTGACACACTAGCTCCATTCCTATATGAAAAAACAAAACGCCGTCCAATGATTTTACCAATCATTATGGAAGTGTAATAAAAACCAAAGCCTCTAGCACATTTTAGCTAAAGGCTTTGGTTTTTTGTTATTCTAATCGTTATATATATCGTGAAAAGCATATAAAAAAGCAAGCATCGACTCATAAGCTTGCTTTTTTTATGCTTTTAGACACCACACACTTTTCTT
The DNA here is from genome assembly GCF_042136355.1 of Peribacillus sp. Hz7. Classification (NCBI taxonomy): domain Bacteria; kingdom Bacillati; phylum Bacillota; class Bacilli; order Caryophanales; family Bacillaceae; genus Peribacillus; species Peribacillus sp. Hz7. The sequence continues at coordinate 277,588 of NZ_JBHHJV010000001.1, read as the reverse complement.
TCAAAACGGCCAATATCTGTATCTGCGCCGACTACAATGAGAATATCACCTGCGTTAATGGCATCGTGAGCCTGTGGAGAAACATTAATGTTAGTTCCCCTTTTAATAGCCACAATATTAAGTCCATAACGAGCTCGAATATCAAGATCAAAAATAGACTTCCCATTCATTTTCTCACTTGCAACAATCTCGACAATTGAATGATCCTCAGAAAGCTCCAAGTAATCTAATATATTATTGGAAACGATATTATAAGCAATTCTACGCCCCATATCCCGTTCTGGATGAACAACTGTGTCAGCCCCAATTTTACGCAAAACTTTCTCATGATAATCATTTTGCGCTTTCACCGTTACATGGTCTACACCTAATTCTTTTAACATCAGTGTCGTTAATATACTAGCTTGGATATTTTCACCGATTGCGACGATGACATGATCAAAATTACTAATCCCAATACTTTTAAGTACATTTTCATCTGTCGTATCCCCTACGATGGTATGTGAAGCAATTTTAGCAAATTCATTTACGCGATCCTCATCTGCATCGATTGCTAAAACTTCCATCCCTTCTTGAGCAAGCGTTCTAACAATACTGCCGCCAAAACGACCTAGACCAATTACCGCAAACACTTTTTTCACTGCCACCCCTCCAAACATCCCTTAGTCGCATTTATTCATATATTACCATTGTTACATCTTAAAAGGTATAAACGAACTGTTATAGCATGACTAAGGACTTCTAAGGGCTTATTCAGCTTGTTCGTTTTCAGCAAGAACACGGTTTACACGTTTCTCAAGCATTTTCATTCCACTTCCACCTGCTTGGAAATGGCGAAGCTTTCCTTCTTTATCAAATACATAATAAGCTGGAACATATTGATTCTCAAAAGCATCATTCAATTTCAATTCACTGTCTACATAAATTGATTGAGTAATATCATGTTCTGCTGCAATTTGTTTAATTTCATCTAAATTTAAATCTTTCTCAGAGCGTGGCATATGTACAGCCACTACATTTAATTTATCTTTATAATTATCTCTAAACTCATTAATTTGCGGCATAGCTTCCTTACAAAGATGACAACTGATTGACCAAAAATGAATTAACGTTGGTTTTTCACCAATCAACTCTGCTTTCGTTACTTCTCCATTTAACCATTCTGTCGCACCATTTAACTCTGGCATTTGATCACGTAATTTCATCGTAAACCCCTCCATCATATACATATTATTGTTTAAAGCGTATATGTTCATCGTTCTTGTTACTCGAACTTGATACACCTATCTTTAAAAAAAGACCTAACTTATAAGTTAGGTCTTACTATTAATAGTCAGTAAATGAAACTTAAAGTGTTTTTTGACCAGGTCTCCAGTTCGCTGGGCAAAGACCACCAGTTTGAAGTGCTTGTAGTACACGTAATGTTTCATCAACATCGCGACCAATATTGTTATGATTTACTACTTGATATTGAAGTTCGCCTTCTGGGTTGATGATGAATAAACCGCGAAGAGCAACCCCTTCTTCTTCAATTAATACACCATACTCACGAGATACAACATGATTTGTATCAGCAGCAAGCGGGTACTTTAACTCACCAAGACCATTGTCTGTACGATCTGTGTTAATCCAAGCTAAGTGAGTGTGAATTGTATCTGTTGATACACCGATTACTTGTGCATCAAGATCTTCAAACTCATCATAACGATCAGATAATGCTGTAATTTCTGTTGGACATACAAAAGTGAAGTCCATTGGATAGAAGAATAAAACTGTCCATTTATCATTTTTAATGTTTTCTTCAAGACTTACTTTTCCGAATTCTTTGTTTGGTAATACTGCTTCCATTTCGAAGCGTGGTGCTTGTTTTCCTACAAAACGTTCTGCCATTTAAATTCCCTCCAATATGTATTCAATTGAGAATGTGAATTAATATTCTCAGTTATTTTTTACCACTGTAGTCTATTGTAGAACCAAATGATGGCAAGGTCAAGAATTTAGCTTATTTTGTCGAATATGCTTCACTTTTTAACAATTATAATTTCATAATTATTACGAATTACCTTTAAATGTAAAGTAATTCACTAGATGGGTAATCGCTAAATCAATCGCTCGTTCATTTGGATTCAGCTTTGCGTGATGCAGTCCATACTCCGATTGGACTCCTAACCAAAACATAAAACCAGGAATCTCTTTTAACATATAACCAAAGTCTTCCCCCGTCATGGCCTCTTTACAATGATAGAAATCTACATCTGCTGCTTCATCAGTAAATTTCATAAACTCTCGTGTTAATTGTTCCTCATTATCCACTTGATAATACATTGAACCATAATCAATTTCCGCTTCACATTCAAAGCCTGCTTTTATTCCCTCTACAAGCGCTCCAATTCGAGCTTTCACCTTGTTCATTGACCCTGCGTTCAACGTTCGAATAGTCCCTTCTAAACGAGCTTCTTCGGCAATAATATTTTGAACGGTTCCTCCCGTAATCTTCCCAATCGTAATAACAGCTGAATCAAGCGGATTCACATTACGAGATACAATAGATTGTAATTGTCCAACTAATTGACAAGCAGCAATTACCATATCATTTGTTTCATGAGGGTATGCAGCATGTCCGCCTTTACCTTTCAGATCGATGAACAATTCAGATGTATTCGCAAATAATAATCCTTCTTTTACAGCAATAGTTCCTACTGGATATTCAGGAGCCACATGCAGCGCAACAATCATATCCGGCTTCCATTTCTGCATCGTCTCTGATTTCATCATAGGTTCTGCCCCGCCAGGTCCTTCTTCAGCAGGTTGAAAAATAAATAACAAATTATCTTCAATAGCATGCTTAGCAAAATGAGTCAGTACACCTAGCCCAATACTCATATGAAAATCATGTCCACACGCATGCATATAATCTTCATGCTGAGAAGCAAACGCTAATTCAGTTTGTTCTTTAATCGGTAAACCATCAATGTCTGCTCGGTATCCTATCGTTTTTCGTGGATTCGTTCCAGCAATTCTCACAAAAATGCCTGTTCGCCACGTTTCAATTTCCATTCGATCATTTTGAATACTTTGCAAATAGTTTAATAAATAGGTTTGTGTTTTAAATTCTTGAAAGCCAATCTCCGGAATTTGATGCAAGTCTCGACGAATGGCAACAAATGGACTTAACTGCGACATGATTCTACTCCCTTTCTATTAAGAAAAGCGCGGATAAAAAATATCCACGCTCTCCCCTGTTTATTGTACGTAAAAATTAAAGTTGACGAAGCTCTTGCAAAATCTCTGTTTTTGATTTTGTTTTTTCATCGATTTCTTTAATAACTCGTGCAGGTACACCTGTTGCTACAGAGTAAGGTGGGATATCTTTCGTTACGACAGCACCAGCTCCAACAACAGAACCTTTACCAATCGTTACACCTTCTAGTACAACAACGTTTGCCCCAATCATAACATCATCTTCTACAACAACTGGCTTTGCAGAAGGCGGCTCAATTACACCTGCTAATACGCTTCCAGCACCAATGTGAGCGTTTTTCCCAACGGTTGCACGTCCACCAAGTGTAGCGTTCATATCGATCATTGTACCTTCACCGATTACAGCACCAATATTGATTGTCGCCCCCATCATAATAACCGCATTGTCGCCAATTTCCACTTGATCGCGAATTGTAACACCTGGCTCAATACGAGCTTTGATTCCTTTTAAATCTAATAAAGGAATTGCTGAGTTGCGACGATCGTTTTCAATTACATAATCTTCAATTTTGCTTCCAGCAGCAGTAAGAGCCGCTTCAATATCCGTCCACTCACCGAAAACAACCCCTGTGTTTCCAGTGATAAATGTTTTAGATTCTGCTCCAAAATCTAAACCTTCTAAATCACCTTTAACATAAACCTTCACAGGTGTTGATTTTTTGCTATTTGCAATAAATGAAATAATTTCGCGTGCATCCATTTTGCTTAACCCCCTAGTTATGTATCCTTACTCGTTTTTAATTTATCAGACAACCGCTCGTAAAACAAGCTGAATCTCTCGAAAAACATAACCTACATATTTTATTCATCAAGAAAACCCTTTCTTTGACAGAAAACGAACGAATAAAGCGATTTTGACCCTCTTAATCTTTCTTATATCATCCCTTGCTCGAGAATATGCTCTTTGACTACTTCTGTAAAAGCTTGCACTTGTTTAAGCTGAAACGCCGATTCATAGCCGCATAGCCACGTATCACGCTCAATCGAATGATTCTGACTATCAAAAAGAGGTATCTTAAAAATATTCGTATCTTTATCATGAAGTGTAATGGCTGGTAAAATCGCATAGCCAATCCCATTAAACACCATTTGTTTACACGTCTCAATTTGATCAACGACAATCGTATTTTTAGGTGTTGTTTGAAATTGTCTATGCCACCAATCTTGAATTTCTTGATAATAATTCGAATCGCTCTTAAACTGAATAAACGGTCGATCTGTCTCAAGCACTTGATCTAGCTCTTTCATTTCCGTGTCCACTAAATACAGCATATCTGTAAATAAATGCTGTTTAACCCCTTTCCAATCAGGAGCTCCACGTATAATACCCACATGAACTTGCCCTTCATAGAGCGATTTTAAAATCTCACTGCTCCAACCCGTTATGAGGGAGATTTTTGCATGCGGATATTTTTGGACAAACTTCTTTAACACTTGAGGCAACCAATTTTGCCCGACAATCGTTGCACAGGCAATTTTCAACGTTCCATACACCTCATGATCCATCGCTTGAATACTTTCGCGCACCTTTTCTTCCTTCTCCCGTACTTCGTTGGCAAATCGAATGACGGCCTCGCCTGCAGGTGTTAGCGACAGTCCCTTTTGTGAACGTAAAAATAATTTGGTTCCCCAATCTTTCTCTATCGTTTGCAGTCGCTGTGACAGTGCTGGTTGTGATACAAATAATCGTTCTGCAGCTTTCCGCATATTCATTTCCTCAGCTAGAACAGATAATAAATGAAATTCAGAAAATGACATTAAACATCCACCTTGATAATTTTCTCTTATGGTTTTATTTAAATTTATCCCACGTTTCATTATCAACAAAGTCGCTTTATAATACAAGCAAAAAGCGTAAGTATAAGATAAACGGCTAACAGATACGTTCTTTGCCTTTCGAAGCGATTAGTGCTGACTTAGAGCTATACACCAAAACATGTCGAAAATGTGATACGTTCTTAACCTCTAAAAAACATAAACAGCCTTTCCTAATCAAGAAAAGGCCGTACATTCTATTATTTCTTTTTTCGTACAAATAGCAACAAGAGAAAACTAATGATACTTAGCAGCAGGACAATAAGATAGACCGTATGTAAAGAAAGGGTCAAACCAGTCTGAAGTACCTCAACAATGTGTTCTGGCAGCTTTGCGCGCGCCTCACTATCGAGCAATTGATTAGCCGTATCTAAAGTCACGTTCTCTTCTGGTTTCGTATGCTCTGTTAAATAAGCTTGAAAGCGGCTATTCAAAACGCCGCCAAGCAAAGCAGCTCCAACCGTATTCCCAACGTTTCGCATAAACATATTTGAGGCGGTTGCAATCCCTCGCTGCTCCCAACTTACTTTATTTTGAATCAATACAATAAATGAGGTAGAGGTTAAGCCCATTCCAACTCCGATAAAAAAGGATCCCATTGCAGCGACAAAAGGCCCTGATTCCGGCTTCATAAAAACGAGTACAATACTTCCGACGATTAAGGATACACCGCCAAGTAACGACGTTTCCTTAAAGCCAATCCTCAGCATCAACCGTCCCGCAAATGCGGACGCAATCGGCCAACCAATCGACATGGCTGTTAATGTAAAGCCAGCAACTGTCGGTGAACGCTCCATAACTCCTTGAACAAATGTCGGGAGAAAGCTGGACAAACCAATCATCATAATGCCTGTTGTTAAAGAAACAATATTAGCAATTAAAATCGCCCGCTCTTGCCAAATATTAAACGGCATCATGGGCTCAGGTGCTTTTTTCTCTTCTCGTACGAAAAAGAAAAAGGCACTAAGAGCAGTGATTGCAAGTATAAAGATAGGCCATGAAATCCATGTCCATCTTACGCCGCCTTCAACGAGAATAATCATAAATGTAGAAATCCCAAGTGTGAGCAGAACAGCACCTTTATAGTCAATATTATGCTTTTTCTTTTCAATATTCTCATGCAGGAAAAACCAAATCCCTATAATTGATAAAATACCTAACGGCACATTTATCCAAAATATTAAACGCCATGTGAGAGATTCAACAATTAAACCACCGAGAGCCGGCCCCATTACAGCAGAAATCCCCCATACGCTAGACAAGTACCCTTGAATCCGCGCGCGCTCTCGCTTATCATAAATGTCGCCGACAATCGTAGTGGCAACAGGTGCTACAGCTCCAGCTCCAAAACCTTGAATAAACCTGTAAATAATCAACTCTGTCATCGTATTGGCGAAGCCGCATAAAATCGAACCGAATAAAAAAAGAATCATACCAAATAAAAAAACCGGTTTCCGTCCAAATAAATCGGATAATTTCCCATAAATCAATACCGTAACCGCATTCATTAATAAATAGCCAGAGAAAACCCAACTGTATTGAGCAAAGCCGCCTAATTCATTCACAATGGCCGGCATAGCCGTCGATACAATCGTTCCTTCAATAGCATTTAAAAACATCGCTAACATAATAGCTGCAAGAATTAACGGTCGCTTTAATGACTTATTTTTCTGTAGTGTATGTTCATCTCGAATCATACCAACACCCTTTCCGGTACAGCTTTACTTATACTACACAATATGTAGAAAAAACTCTGCTCTAAAGTGAAACTTGCATCAGTGGAAGGCCTTCATCCTTCACTGATGGTTAGCCACCAATCGGACCTTTACTACAAAAGCGAGGCCACTGTTTAGCCCCGACAAGCATAAGGCAAAATGCGGCGTGGCGCAGTTTACCACAGAGCATGACAGCTTATTGACCTCGAGGGACTAGGAGATGCAGCTAGATGAGGGCAGTTTTCTCCCCACCTATTTTCTTTGTTTCCGCATAAGCTTGAGATGGGAGTCTTACTACCTTTAAGTGTGGGATAAAATGGATTCACCATCTTATTTGAGCCTAAAAAAGAAAACTAGCCTCCATTGCGGAGGCCAATTTTCATTATCGCTTAAGAGTCCAGCTCTTCTTCATATACATGCTGTAATAATACTTTCCTTGTTATAATACCTTCAAAAACCCCTTCGTCTGTTTCAACACATACAAACGGATGGTCAATTAATAACTCTAACCCCTTCATCACTGAATCCTCTACATGAAGGCGAGGGATATCTCGAATCATAACTTCGGAAACCTTTTTATTTTCAAGATTATCAAATTCAATCCGTTCGAGTCCCAATATGGATTCAAGAATTACAGGTGTACTAATTAATCCATGCAGTTTATACATTGGGTCTAGTACCGGAATCGCCGTATAACCACTTTTTGTTAATACTAAAAGCGCATGTTCAAGATTGTTGGCTACCTGCACGTGGGCGACCCGTTCTGAAGATATCATCAAGTCTTTCACGCTTGAATCCAATAAATTCCCATCATGAGTACCAATCATGTAAAAACTCCTTACCATATGTTATTAAAATTCTCTCTTATTTCTAGTGTAACATAGGTAAGGAGAAATCGCTTCACCAAATATCCTTGATTTCAAATAAATGTAAACGCATTCATCATCCCTTACTTGTTTGTATATTTTTCGCCACATATCGACAATTCGGGCACTCATAAATGACATTCTGATTGGATTGAGCGGTTAACACAGATTCAATATTCCTTTCATCTAAACAACTCGGACACCTTACCATTATTTTATTCATATGACCCCTCCACGTATAGCATTCCTCGATGTTTAATGATTTATGAATAGGCTAAAACAATAGAGAAAAGCACTGCCTTTGAACGGGCGGAGCCTAAAGCTAACATACTCTCACAAGCAATAGCAGCATACACATAGCCTCATAGAAAAAAGCCAACCCTAAAATTAAATCAGGTTGGCTCTTTTAGCATGTACTATTAAGATTGAAGTAAATCAAAGATTTCGATTGTAATCATATCAACATTATCAAATTGATATTTCGAAGACTTCCCTTTTTCGCTGTATACTTCCAGCTCAAACATGTCCGTTTTGCTGAAATATGTAACTTGGCAGATTTTCACTCCATCTATTTCAAAAAAACGTTGAGCAGACTCGGTTTCCTTTGCTTGCTCTTGAAGATTTTTCAATCTGGTAAGAATGCCCTGCAATTGAGACATACTACCACTCCTTTCTAATATAAAACCTTTTCGATAGGTTTCACTATATCATACTTTTCTATCCAATAACCACGACCAAATAAATTCAGAATACTTAAATATTCATTCTTTACATGGCACTATTAACAGAATAAAATAAGGACAAGCATTTGTACATAATAAATTATTATGGAGGCGGCCTAAATGGACACAATTTCTGAACTCGGATTTCGAATTTCGTTAATCGATGGATTCGATTTAAATCGCGAACATCGGACAGGTACATATGTTATACACGATACACCTTTAACAATCGTAGAGACATCAGCAAGTCCTTCTATTCCTCATCTCTTAAAGGGGTTAGCCGAATTAAATATTGATCCTGCAGATATTGCCTATATCATCTTAACCCACATTCATCTAGATCACGCTGGCGGCACTGGATTATTTTTATCACATTGCCCGAATGCAAAAGTTATTGTTCACCCTAAAGGAGCTAGACATCTCGAAGATCCTTCCCGTTTAATTGCAGGTGCCAAAGCTGTCTATGGCAATAAATTCGATGAATTATTCGACCCTATTTTACCTATACCAAAAGAAAAGCTCATCATTAAGCACAATCAAGACACACTGCAATTTGCTAATCAAGCTTCTCTCACTTTTTACGATACGCCAGGACATGCCAACCATCATCTCAGCATCTTTGATTCCACTTCTAAAGGAATGTTCTCAGGAGATACAATTGGTGTCTATTATCGCGACCTAGATGAGGCAGGAATTGAATGGTACATGCCATCTACTTCACCGAATCAATTTAATCCAACAGCGATGTTAGCCGCCATTGATTTATATCGAAGCATCGGGGTTGAACGCATTTATTTTGGTCATTACGGTGTATCTGACAACCCTGAAGAAGTCTACCATCAAATCCAAACATGGCTCCCTATTTATATAGAAGCAGCTGAGAGCGCCTTCCATTCATGTTCAAGTTTTGATGAACAAGTGTCAATGACTCAGAAAATACTGTATGACAAAACACGTGATTTACTAGCAAAACAAGGAATTCCTGCTGACCATCCCGTTTTTGAAATTATAGCGCTCGATTTAGAGGTCTGCTCAATGGGGCTCATCGATTATTTAATGAGAAAACAAAAAGAAGAAAAGATAAGCAAACCGCTTTAAAAGAATAGTTACTTTCTCTATAATAAGAATACGAAATCGAACTGCATATTGGAGGAAGAAAATGAAAGACGTAACTCTTTATACACAACCGGACTGCCCCCCGTGTCAAATTATGAAATTGTTTTTTAACGACAACAACATATCCTATAAGGAAAAAAATATTAAAACAGATAAAACTGCACTTCAAGAGTTAACAAAGAAATACGGATCTTATTCAACACCTACTGTTGTCATAGATGGAAAAGCCATTATCGGCTTTGAACTCGAAGAAATTAAAAAAGAACTACAATTAGATTAGCAAAATTCAAGGCAATCCATACGTATAAACGAAAAAAGTTGAGCCTAAAGTTGTTCATAAACAACCTTTAGAGCTCAACTTTTTTTGTCAACTCTTATAATAAAGCATCATTTTCGTACAAATAACTATAAGATAAATCAAGGAAAACATATTCCTTATTATTAATCGGATAAGAGAACGTTCGAATTGTTTCACCTGTTTCAATATCACTATACAAATCTGATAAAATCCCCGTCTTTTCATTCCTCATTTTAATAATATTTTCTAGGAAATACGGTCTCCAGCTCCAATTGCTATTTAAATAACTCTTTTGAATGAGCCATTCACCATCTTTGTAAAGAATATTGGGTGACGTTTGGTATCCTTGGTCATCACATACATACAATCGAAAACAAACTTTTTCTAATTTATTGGCTAGCACTTTTAGCATTTCTTCATGTGATTCATAACGCTTCTGTACTTTCAAAAACATGTTTATCTCTTCATTGAACCGTTGCGTTTTTTCATAAACAGCTTCTAATTTCTTCGTTTCATATGAGATAAAATTTTGACATTCTTGCTGAAACTTTTCACGTAATTTATGCTTGTCAATAAATAGTAAATCGGGCTTTGATAAAAAGTATCCTTGATAATAGCGCCCTCCATTTTTCCAGGCAAATCGAAGCTGGTATTCTGTTTCGATATTTTCAAATAATAAGCTCGCTCCAATTTTTCTAGCTAACATACTAAGGGAAAATAAAACGACTTGATAAGCATCTCCGCCAGATATACGCATTTGTTCTACATTAACCTTTAGAATATTAGGTGACAGTTGTGCAATCTTATCAAGCTGGCTATGATCCCCTAAATGATCGAAAGCAACCTTAATACCGTACGTTTTATAGTACGCAAGCACGTGCTGCAATGGCTCAAAATTATCGATATCAATAGTGTCAGATAGCTCCAGCACAACACGTGAAAGCTCGTCTAATTCTAAATGTTGTTTCAACGTTTCCATAAATTGCTCGCCATGATCAAACATCAGTAAATTTGGGTCACGGTTAATAAAAATAAGAAATTCTTCTCCGTAATCCTTAATACGTTCTAGTGCTACTTCCAGTAAATAATTATCTACTTCAATTCTATACTCTTCTGGAATGGTCGCATCTTGAAAAAAAGGTCCTAAACTCTTATATTCAGAGTTCTCTTCAAAACGCCCTAATATTTCGTAACCAATAACCTGATGTTGATCCGCACTAAAAATTGGTTGAAAAAACGGAACAACTCGGTCAAGATTCGCCAATATGTTATCTGCATCCATGATGTATTCCCCCTAATCACGAAACATCAATATGCACAAATTATACCATTAGTTTCTATTCTTGATAATACGAAATTTCTTAAAACCCATTAAGTAACCTATTATCTTTAAAATGGAAAGAACAATGGGATTGTTAAAACTAAGACAATTCCAACAAAAATTTGCAATAAAATTCCCATTAACACGAAATCTTTTGACTGATATTCACCAGCAGTCATTACAAGGGTATTGCTAGACGTAGCTTTAGGTGAAGATAATGCAACACTTGCAGCAATAGCAATTCCCATTAATATTGGAATTGGACTTACTCCTAATGTATTAGAACATAATAAGGCAATCGGAGCCATCACAATCGCAGTTACCCCATAAGGAATAAACGGACTTAAAAGCATCGTTAATAAATAAAAGCCAGCTAGCAAACCATACGGACCTGTATAATCAAAGAATATAGCAAACCAATCACTAATTAATCGTACACCGCCTGTATTCTCTAACGCCCGCACAATGCCCATCATCGCCGCAATTAATAAAACAGGCTCCCAATTAATCTTCTGATAAGCTTCTTCCATCGAACGTACACAACCGGTTACTACCATCAGCAGTGCGGCGATTACAACAGATAAGACAAATGGTATCGCGCCAATGGATAAGAGAATAGTCATCAAGGCTGTAATGGCAGCAGCTATAATCGGCGCCTTCGACTGAGTACGCTCCCGTTGCTCGACAACTTCTTCAGAGGCGCTTCCAATGACAATCATGTCTTCAAGATCCGCTGAAATACGCTCAATGTTTTTCCACTCTCCATGAATAAGAAGAGCATCACCTTGCTTTAGTCTTTCTGTCCCAACTTCTGTTTGAATATATTCGCCATTACGATTAATCGCTAATACGTTACAACGATATTTTTCACGAAACTGCATATCCATCAGTGTTTGATTTTCATAATTAGAGTTAGGCATAATTAAGATTTCCGTTAAACCAAATTTACTGCTCACGAAGTGCTTTTTAATTTGTTCTGGATTAAAGTGTTTATACTCTAATTCATAATCGACGGCTAACCGCTCTACATTCTCGACTTCCCCAAACACTAAAATAATATCATCTGGATGCAGTACTTCATCTGCTTTAGCGGAAATAACCGATTGCTTTGAAAGCAAAGGCAATTGCTTCTCTTTCGCTTTACGCTTAATTTCAATCAACGTAATTTCATACTGAAACGGAAGATGTAAATTAGCTAGTCTTTCTCCAACAATATCCGAGTTACCCGGTATGTGTAAATAATGCAGACGATCATATACTTTATACATGCCGGCTAATTCCCTAGCCGATAACTCCTTCACGCTGTTCCTCGCTGCTAATGGTTCTTCGGGCAGCAGCTTTCGCCCTAGTGTCAGCATAAATACTACACCTGCTGCAAAGGCCACAAGTCCGATAGGTGTAAAATCAAAAAACTTCAACTTTACGATGCCTTCGCTTTGTAAAATATAACTAATCAAGATATTCGGCGCTGTCCCAATTAAGGTAAGAACGGCACCTAAACTACTCGCATAAGCGAGCGGTAATAAATAGCGGGACGGGCTCATTTTTTTCTTCAAAGCCATGCTTACGACAATCGGAATTAAAATGACGACAATACCCGTTCCACTAAAAAAAGCACTAAGTAAGCCACCCGTTATCATCACAATAAGCAGCAGCTTTAATTCTGAACCTACACCGAATTTCAATAAATAATTTCCAACTTCGTCAACAAGCCCGCTATTAAAAATACCTGCACTTACGATAAATAAGGCAGCAAGCGTGATGACGACCGGATTCGCAAATCCCGCTAAAAGTTCCTCTAAAGATAAAATTCCAGTTAAACCTAGTACAACTAAGCCAACTAATGCAATCAAATCTGCTCTAAATTTTCCATATATAATACAAGCGATTGTACATACAAGTATGAGAACTGTTATAAACAAAGGCTGAGTCATCAAGCACCTCCGTATAGGCACACACAATATGTCCTATCCGTTTCCGTTTCTTTAATATAGTGTAACAAAAGAATATATCCCTTCTTTTTCTATCTTTTATTTGCTAATATGAGGAAGTATCATTTATTAGATAGGTTGATTAACATGAATAAAACTATTTCACGCAGAACATTTCTAAAAAAAAGTATTGCCTCTTTATTAACCATCACTGGTTTAGGAATTGGCGGAAAATACTACATCCATAATATTGAACCGCATTGGTTAAAAACCAACCATATTCCAATCAGTCACTCCTTCATTCCAAAAGGATTTCACGGTTTAAAAATGGTTCAGTTTAGCGACACACATTTAGGATTTCAGTTTCAATTAAAAGACTTACAAACACTTATCCAAAAAATAAATGCCCTGCAAGCGGATGTCATTATCTTTACAGGAGATTTAATGGACAAACCGGATAAATATAGGAATTATAAAGAAATTATTCCTGTGTTACAAAAGCTTCATGCTCCGTTAGGGAAATTCTGTGTATATGGAAACCACGATCACGGTGGTTATGGTTCTGAAATATACAAATCCATTATGGAAATGTGTGAATTTACTCTTCTACAAAACGCAAACATAGAGCTCTCTCTTTTATCAAAGGAATCTATTTATCTCACAGGTATTGACGACGCGATGCTCGGTCAGCCAGACTTTCCAGAAGCACTTTCTGGTATTCCTGAAAGTAAGTATACCATTCTATTATCTCATGCACCTGATTTAGCAGATACGGCAAAGAATTATCCAATTCACCTGCAAATAAGCGGCCATAGTCACGGTGGACAAGTGCAAATTCCGTTTTTTGGAGCACTTGTCACTCCACCTTTTGCCGAGAGATATCCGGAAGGCTTGTACAACATCGACTCCCTCACTTTATATGTCAACAGAGGAATCGGTACAACTCGCCTTCCTTATCGTTTTTTGTCGCGTCCAGAAATTACAGTGTATGAATTACACTCTCCACACATCTAGACTGATTCCTGCATGAATAATGACAAAATGCTGTACTAGCCAAAAAAAATGCTGTAGAAGAAATGACATAATCCATGTCATTTCTTCTGTTGCTTTACAAATTTATTTTCTTATTTATAATAACGACATCGCTACAATATTGCCAATAAAAAATACAAATATACAGCCTATAATCGAACTTGTTATATATAAAAAGGCTTTCATATACTGCTGTTTCCCGAGCAAAAATAGGCTTTCTGAACTAAACGTTGAAAACGTTGTGAAAGCTCCTAAAAAACCCGTCATACTAAACAATTGCCACGATAGATTTAACTCATTTCCCGCTGAAATACACACGCCTAATCCAAAAGAGCCCGCCAAATTAATAATCAAAATACTTAGTGGAATCGTACTTTCCGGTAAAATCCTCTTCAAATACGTTTGCACGCTATATCTTGCAATAGCTCCGATCATTCCGCCAATCCATACAAAAACAACATTCATCCTCGTTCTCCACTTCTTCTACCTAGAAATACATGTTGCCCAATGAAATAAGCGGTCAGTCCGCCTAACACCGTACACCCGATATATAATCCGCTAAGTAGGATTGACTCTCTCATTAAAGCCACCGCTTCAGCAGAGAACGTCGACATCGTCGTAAACCCTCCGCACAAACCGGTACCTAAAGCTAACTGCAGAATCTCTCCTCGATTTCGATTCATAAAATAACCCGTGACCCCCCCTAGCAAAAAACTACCAGCAATATTAATCAACAGGGTGCTCCATGGAAAAATGGGTGACGGCAGTACTTCTTGAATCATATAGCGCAATACGGCACCAGAGCCACCACCAATCCCAATAGCTAGTATTCGAATTAACATGTATACTCACCTCAAACTTCGCAATAAAGGGAAACTTCCATCCGTTTGGGGTTTCCTTCATCCCCACTGCCCACAGGTGGTTATTCACATTCTACGGTCACTAAAACCTCCACCTCAATCAAGTGACCGTACGAACCTGATTGGTGAAAGCTGACCTTTGAAAACCACAAAGTTACGTTCCTTGTATCTCGCTAATCAGACCTTTACTACAAATGCGAGTCAGCTGTTCGGCCCGTGATAAGCATAAGATAAAATACGGCGTTGGTCCAGTTTGCCACAGAGCCTTTCATCTTATGACCTCAAGTGGCTAGATGAGAGCAGTTATCCCCACTCACCTTCGTTGCTTCTTTCTAGGCTTGAATTGAGGTCTTATTGCCTGTTAAGTGCGGGATAAATATCATCATTATAACAGAATGGAGTGAAACAGGCTCTTTTCGGGGCAAATCCCATACACTATATAGAAAAGCATAAGCATGTAGATAGATTATTTGATAGGCTTTTCTAGCAACTTTCAATTAATGATAACCTATCTCTTCGCTCCTGCCATTCTACAAGGTGCGAAACTATATAGTTTTTCAAAAAGGAGGTTTTTATATGCAAACATATCCATACGCTTACCCTTCCTACTCTTATCTTCCTTACCCTTATTCTACTTATTCATCCTACCCGATTGATCGACACGCCCCTGAACAACATCACTATGGCGACGAAAGGTTTTTTCCTCTTGGGCTCGGCCTTGCCATACCAGCTGCGTTCATTGCAGGTTTAGCTGTTCCACTTCTCTGGAACCGTCCATTCTACCCGCCTTATCCTGGTTATTATGGCGGATTTGGTGCCCCAGGATTTGGTGACCCGGGATTTGGTGGTTATTACGGTGGATTCGGGGGGCAAGGAGTTCCTGCCTATCCGCCGCAAGTGACTGCACAAGCAGCAACATCAGATACTATAAATATTTATAATCGAACCCCTAGCCTGTAACAAACGGTATGTCTCTACCTCATTATATCTTTCAATCATACCTCACTTCTAGATTAGAAGTGAGGACTTTCATGATTTTTTGAAAAAGGTCGTAAAACTAAAACATTTCTTTTATAAATCTCAGAATGACTTTCTTAAATATTGGAAAGTGGTATAATGATGATGCATAGATATGTAAATGACTTACAAACTACATAGATTATCGAACTAACAATGCTATCAAAAAGAGCATAAAGCTCATGAAGAAAAGGAGTTCCTGTAATGAAAGATATGAAAGGACATTCTGAAATGGCAGATACCTCAACCGACTCCCTTGCGCAAGCAGTATTTATTGTCAACAAGCATGCAAAAACAGCTTTGGAGCCAAAGTATTTGTATGACTTAAAACGCCTCGCTTTAAATAAATTGTTGAAAGAAGGTAAAGCAAAGAAAATAGGTCTCCATTTCTCTGATAACCCTCGTTTTGCTGCACAACAATCCGACGTAATCGTTACATGCGGTGCATATGTCTTTCACCTTCCACCTACAAAGGAAGATTTAAAAATTTTACCCCATCTCGGTAACCGCTCAGCATCCATTCGGAACCCTAAAGCTGTTATGTCATTATCGAAAGCAAAACAAATACTACAATCTTATACTGGACAAGCAAAGGATCTACAATCTAAACCAGATATGAAGAAAAAGCAGAACAAAATGAACCAACCTAACCAGCGATACCACAACCCCTTTCCTTCATCTTTTTTAGGTAAAGGATCGAAATACTAGTTGGAAATCTAATGAATCTTTACTTCTTTAACATCATTGAACTGAGCTAAAGGTCACGATAAATCCCAATCGCCAATCATAAAAAAACGAGTTTAAGACTACACGTCTCAAACTCGTTTTTTTATGTAGATTTATCCCACGCTTAACAGGCAGTAAGCCCCCACCTCAAGCTTATGAGGAAACAAAGAAGAGAGGGCCCGTAAAGGTCCGATTGGTAAAATACAGTGAAACTTACCTTTGTGGTTTTCAAAGGTAAGCTTTCACCAATCAGGTTCATACGGTCACTTGATTGAAAGCGAAGCTTGAAATCTTAGTGACCGTAGAACGTGACTAACCATCAGTGGGGAATGAAAGAGCCGCCACTGATGGAAGTTTCACTTTATAAACTATATTCATCAATTAATTTAATTAAAGCAGTAATCTCAGGTTTACTAATTTGAGCATCCGCCCCAACAATTTGTCCTTTATGGCGAAGACTATCAGTAATTAATGAAGAGAAGATGATAACCGGCAGCTTGGATAATTCAGGATGCTGCTTAATTCTCTTCGTTAAATGATGTCCATCCATTTGCGGCATTTCAATATCCGTAATAACTAAATGCACTTCATCCGCCAGCGTTTTCCCTGATTCCACTATGCTTTCTAAATAATCTAATGCATCTTGTCCATTTTCAAAAAACTCCAAGTACTCAAAACCAGCTTCTGTTAACGTATCATGAAGCAATTTACGCAATAGCGGGGAATCCTCAGCCACAACCAATCTTGTTTGCGAATTCGAGCGTTTCCCTAGCTTTTTCACTTGCTGGATACTAATTCCTGTTTCTGGATTAATTTCAACGACAATTTTCTCAAAATCTAAAAGCAGAATCATGTCACCATTTAATTTAATGACCCCAATAATTTGGCCTTCAAGGCCTTGGTACATATCAGAAGGTTTTTCAATTTGCGTCCAAGAAATACGGTGTATTTGTGTAACCGAATGAACATGAAATACGACTTTTTGTTGATTAAACTCGGCCACAATAAACTTATCTTGTTTTGGATTTTCTGAAGCGGGGAAACCTAATGCGTCTGCCACATTCACAACAGGCAAAACTTCACCACGCAATTCAATAATTCCTTCTACATTAGGATGTGCGTGGGGCACAATAGTAATCGGAACAGGATTAATAATTTCTTTCACTTTAATGACATTAATCCCAAATTTATTTTTTCCAATACCAAATTCCACAATTTCTAATTCATTTGTCCCACTTTCTAACAAAATCCCTTTGTTCTCTTTCATATCCCTCGTCCTTCCTATTCAATTCCCATTTACTACATTTAATATACCATGTTTTGTCGCTGTCAAATCAGACAATTTAGTAAAAATGACCTATTTCACACAGAGAAACTTCACATATTGGAGATAGATTCCTTATTTCCATTCACTCCCCTGCTCTAACAATTCCCTTATACTACATAATTCGGATTCCAACACTAAATCGTTAATAGTAAATGCCAAAATATTTTTGTAATTGACTCTTATTCATCATTTTACTAATTATCAATGTTAGCAGTTAACATATTCATTAAACTAAAGGGGAAAATTAGTTATAAAACATAACATATAAATCATTATTGAAGGAATGATTAGAAGGTGTTAATATGATAAGCTTTATCGGGATTACTGATAAAAATAAGTTAGAAAAACATGTGTTTATAGACGATTTGAATTTCTCTAAATATAAATGGTTTTGGGTGGATTTTAATGAGCCTACTAAAGAAGAGCTAACACATTTAGAGAAAACTTTCCACTTTCATCCACTCGCTATTGAAGATTGTATACATACACTTCAAAGACCAAAATTAGATTATTATTATGATTATACTTTTTATACTACACATCTCGTTCGAGAAGAGGAAAGAGAAATCTTAAAAGAGGAGTTAGATTTTTTTGTAGGAGAAAACTTTATAGTGACTTTCCACCTTAATCCAGCAATAGAAGTTTCTCAAGTATGGGACAGATTACTATCTCAAAAAAATGTTGAGAAATGGGACACCTTCTATGTGTTTTATCAAATTTTAGACAAAATCGTGGATAATTACTTCCCATTAATTTATAAAATAGAAGAAAAATTAAATAAAATTGAAGATAATATACAAAATAAATCAATGAGTCATTTAATGAATGAACTGTTTGATACAAGATATATGTTGTTAAATCTAATGCATACCATTCATCCAATGCGTGATTTACTTTACCGTATGCTAAACTCTCACCATTTGAGCGGTGTAAAAAAAAGAAAAGAATACTTCTCTGATATTTACGACCATCTTTTGAAACTATCAGAAATGGTCATGTCGGATAGGGAAGTAACTGCAGATATAAGAGATAGTTATCTCTCATTAAACTCTCACCAAACAAATAATGTGATGAAAGTTCTTACCATTATAACTTCTATATTTGCCCCTTTAACACTGATTGCAGGGATTTTCGGGATGAATTTTGAATATATGCCCGAATTAACATGGAAATATGGTTATTTCTTTTCTCTTGGATTAATGGGAGTTATTGGAGTATCCATGTACTTTTGGTTTAAGAGGAAGGGGTGGTTTTAGGCTAGTGCGCCTTCCCCCCAGCCTATTAAACCGAAAGTCTGGCACCATAGCCTCAAATGTATATTATATACGGTTTAAAGAAAAGTTTTCCAAGTTTACAGCACTTTTGATTTTCGCGCTCTTTTTCTTTTTTGCTTGCTATTATTCAGCCAGCCTTTTTTCACAAAATACCAGAACATAAGCAGCGCGATTCCTCCCATCATAGCTAGTACAACAAAATAACCATAGCGCCAATTTAGCTCCGGCATAAAAGAAAAGTTCATACCATATACGCCAGCAATAAAAGTAAGAGGCATAAAAATCGTTGTAATAACCGTTAATGTCATCATCGTTTTATTCATATTATTCGAGTTAACGGATAAATAATTATCACGGATATCTGAAGAAAAATCACGATATGCTTCTAACATTTCCGCTAACTTCAATAAATGATCATATACATCATTAAAATAGGAATGCTGTTCTTGTAAATAACTAATCCGATCCGAGGAAGTCATTCGATACAATAAATCACGCATCGGCATAATTGTACGCCGTAACTTTGACAAGTCAGACCGTAGATCAAATAGCTGATCAATTAACTCTGCAATCGTCTCATTTTCTGTATTATCCTCGATCTGATTTAACTGATTTTCTATGCTGTACACCGTCGGATAATATTCATCGACAATATAATCAATCAACCCATGCATAAGAAAAAACGGACCTTTTTTCATGGAGATATCTTTTTTTAACCGCTCCCATACAACTGTTATCTCCTCCAATTCTTCATTATGAAACGTAACAAGCCATCGATTTCCAACAAACAAATCTAATTCAACCGATCGCAAATCTGCTTTTTTTAGCACATGCAGGATAATAAATTGATATGTTTCATAATAATCAATTTTAGGACGTTGAATGAAGTTATCTAAACAATCTTCAATGGCCAATGGATGAAATTGAAAAAAACGAGCCAACTCCTCCTGTTCCTCTTCATTTGGTTGAAAAAAATCAACCCAATACCAGTCTATATGTTGCTCATGAACATCTTCTAAAGATAAATTAGAAACAAACTCATGATTCTTTGTTATTGCACAAATATGTATCACATAACCAACCCTTTTGAATAATTTAACAATTAACCTTTATTATACTCTTCCATCTTGCTAATAGAAAAACAATTAAAAATAATGAAGATTTATTTTCTTTATTCCGTCATGAAATGATAAAATATATGCATATTCAAAGGAGGAATAAAATCAGATGGATCATATACTTAATCCTCTTGTCAAATCAGTGGAAATATCGGGAATACGCAAATTCTATAATATGGTAGCCGATATTGAAGGGACTATTTCGTTAACGATCGGACAACCAGATTTCCCGACACCACTTCATATAAAAGAGGCAGCTAAACAAGCAATTGACGAAAATTATACCGTGTATACACATAATGCTGGCTATTTAGAATTAAGAGAAGCAGCTCGTGAATATGTAAAGAAGAAATATGCTCTTTCCTATCGAGCAGAAGATGAAATTATCGTGACAACTGGGGCAAGTGAGGCCATTGATATCGCATTTAGAACTATTCTATTGCCTTGCACGGAAGTCATTCTGCCTGGACCTGTTTACCCTGGCTATGAACCGATTATAAAAATGTGTGGTGCGGTTCCAGTATATGCAGATACAACGCAAAATAATTTTCGGATGACAGCCGATGTGATCGAGCCCTACATAACAGAAGCTACTCGTTGTATTGTATTACCTTATCCATCTAATCCAACAGGCGTTACATTAACGAGCGCCGAATTAGAAGCTATCGCCGATCTTATTCGCGGCAAAGATATTATGATTTTAGCGGATGAAATTTATAGTGAATTAGTATACGACCAAGAACATGTTTCGATTGCTAGCTTCTTAAAAGAACAAACAATCGTGTTAAACGGCTTATCTAAATCTCATTCAATGACAGGATGGAGAATTGGCTTTTTATTTGCCCCGGCAAATATTTGTCAACATATTTTAAAAGTACATCAATACAACGTGACGTGCGCTTCATCGATTTCTCAGCGAGCAGCTCTAGCTGCGCTCACTACAGGATTTAATGACGCACTACCAATGAAAGAGGAATATGCCAAACGAAGAGACTATGTATATAATCGCCTTCAGGCAATGCAGTTAGACGTCGTTAAACCAAACGGTGCATTCTACTTTTTTGTTAAACTGCCAAAAGGCTATACCTCTTCTCTAGATTTTTGCCTGAAGCTTGTTCAACAAACAAAGGTCGCTGTCGTTCCTGGTGAAGCTTTCTCTTCACTCGGCGATGACTATTTCCGTATTTCTTATGCTTACTCTATGGAAACATTGAAAGAAGCACTCGATCGAATCGAAGCATTTTTACGATAAGAAAGCCAATGAGAAAGAAATAAGCATGCAGTCCATCACAGACTGCATGCTTATTTACGTTTCACTTGTAATATTTATACAATGCTTGTGTACCGCTGTTTTCCTCACCTGCTTCTGCAAGTTGGACATACAATGATTTACTTAAGGCAAGCCCTGGTGTATCCATCCCCATTTTATCGGCCTCTTCAAGCGCAATCGTCATATCTTTAATAAAGTGTTTAATATAAAACCCTGGTTCAAAATCCTCTTTCACCATCCGTGGCACAAGATTCGTTAACGACCAGCTGCTAGCCGCTCCAGTAGAAATACTTTGCAGCACACGGTCTGGATCTAATCCTGCTTTTTTCGCATACACAATCGCTTCTGTTACACCAATCATCGTTGAAGCAATCGTAATTTGGTTACACATTTTCGTATGTTGCCCAGCCCCTGCTTTCCCTTGGTAAATAATATTATTTCCCATAACTTCTAAAATCGGTTGAACCGTCTTAAAATCTTCTTCTTCACCGCCGACCATAATCGCAAGCTTGGCATCTCGCGCTCCAATATCCCCTCCTGACACAGGTGCATCAAGAGCTGCCATTCCTTTTTTCTTAGCCTCGCTCGCAATTCGCTCAGCTAAAGAGGGGGTAGACGTTGTCATATCAATCATATATGTATCAGGTTTACCGTTTACAATAAGTCCTTGCTCACCAAGATAAATATCCTCCACATCTTTCGGATAGCCAATCATCGTAATAATTACATTCGCATGCTGTGCTAGTTCTTTCGGTGTATCCGCCCATTTTGCCCCTTGATTCAGCAGCTCTTCTGCTTTTCCCTTTGTTCTCGTATACACATAGAGCTCGTATCCTGCTTTTAATAAATGATGGGCCATACTTTTTCCCATAACACCTGTACCAATAAAACCGATAATTGCATTCTCCTTCATTAGTACCAATCCCCTCACTCCCAACACGCTTGTTTAAATTGATTTAACCATACCGCCATCTACTAAATAAGACTGTCCTGTTAGATACGTATTCGCTCCTGAAACGAGGAACGTCACAAACTTAGCAAACTCCTCAGGTTCTCCATATCGGCCAAGAGGAATATTTTTCAGTAATTGCTGAGATAACTGTTCTTGTGTAGTTCCTTCTTTGTCAGCTCTTACTTTATCTAAATATTGAATACGATCCGTTGCAATTCGTCCTGGTCCAACTGTATTAATTAAAATATTGTCAGGACCTAATTCAACAGACAATGTTTTAGCTAACCCAACAATGGCTGTTCGAAACGTATTGGATAAAATCAACCCTTGAATCGGTTCTTTAATCGAAGAAGAAGCAATATTCACAATTCTTCCTCCCTTTTGCTTTAAATAAGGCAAGCTTTCACGAATCGTACGAATATAACTAAGTAAATTCAGCTCAAAAGATTGCTGCCAATGCTCATCACTCATATCTACAAACGTCCCAGCAGGCGGTCCTCCTGCATTATTGATTAAAATATCAATACTTCCAAACTCGTCTACCGTCTTTTTGACAAGGGCTTGGATATCTTCTAATTTCGAAAGATCTGTTACTGTATAAACAACTTTCCCTAATCCTAGCTTTTGCAGTTCTTCTTGGGCGTTAACAAGCTTCTCTTCATAACGGCCAACAAGCATCACATTACTGCCCTCTTTTATCAACTCTGCTGCAATCGCCTTCCCTAACCCTTGACTTGATGCTAAAATCAGCGCATTTTTATTCTCTAATTGAAAATCCATTGTCATCCTCCTAATGTTATCAATTTACTTCTATGACTACTATTATAGCTGTCTATTAGGAAAAATAGGGAAATAAACGCTCAAATTTTTTATTTATATACATGAAAAATAGCCGAATGGCTTTGTCCATTCGACATCAAAATCATAGCAGAGATTCGCTAACATACATCATTCAGTGCTTGCTGAATAAATTGTTGGACATCCTCCGCTGTTTCCATATGTAATATAGTCTCTGCCAGCTTTCTCATTTCTATTTGTGAAAGCTGATGAATATAAGAACGAACTTGTAAGATGGAAGCAGCATTCATGGAAAACTCCTCTACACCCAGCCCTAATAAAATAGGGATTGCTACTGGATCTGCTGCCATTTCGCCACATAAACCTACCCATTTACCTTGATTATGAGCGGCATCAATCACCATTTTAATTAAGCGAAAAATAGCTGGATTGTATGGTTGATATAAATAAGCTACTCGTTCATTTAGACGATCCGCTGCCATCGTATACTGAATAAGGTCATTTGTACCAATACTAAAGAAATCAACTTCCTTCGCAAACACATCCGCCATAATTGCCGTCGCCGGTACCTCTACCATCATCCCAATCTCAATGTTCTCGTTTACCTGCGTTCCGGCATCCAGCAGCTCTTGCTTCACTTTATTCAAGAGCATTTTAGCTGTACGTAACTCTGTTAAAGTCGTAACCATTGGGAACATAATTTTTAAATGACCAAAGACGCTCGCACGAAGCAATGCTCGTAATTGCGTCTCAAATTGAACAGGCTCTTTTAACGAGTAACGAATCGCTCTATATCCTAAAAAAGGATTACTTTCATAAGGGAGATGTAGGTGCGGAACGTCTTTATCCCCCCCAACATCTAATGTGCGAATGACAACTGGCTTTCCTTGCATGCCTACTAAAATTGCCTTATACGTTTGAAACTGTTTTTCTTCACTCGGTAACTCATTTCTCCCCATAAATAAAAATTCCGTACGAAATAATCCTACACCTTCCGCACCATTGAAGAGAACGCTGCTTCCCTCTTTCTCTGAAACGATGTTCGCTGCTAAAGTTACTTGATGCCCGTCTTTAGTTACAGTTGGTTGATGAACAAAATGATCCCATTTGCTTGTTATAGCTTGTTCCGCAATTTGTTCCGACTCATAGCGCTTCATCAATTCAGAGGTTGGATTAATATGGACCTGTCCTCTGAATCCATCAATAATCACCATATCACCATGATTAATAGCAGCTAGCCCTTCTTTTACTCCTACAATCGCTGGAATATTAAGAGAGCGGGCAATGATAGCGGAATGCGATGAACTGGCTCCGCGTTCCGTGGCGAAGCCTTTTACATAGAGAGGATTTAATCGAGCAGTATCTGACGGTGTCAAGTCATTTGCAATAATGATGACGTCCTCGGCTATTAAACTTGGATTAGGCAGATGAACACCAAGAAGATGAGCTAACAACCGCATTTTCACATCATAAAGGTCAATTGCGCGTTCCCTAATCAATAGATTATCATTCTGCTCAAACATCATCATAAACATATCGACCGTTTCCTGCAGCGCAAACTCAGCATTGATTTGTTCTGTTTGAATTTTATGTTGAATAGAAAGCAAAAATTCTGGATCTTCTAGTATAAGTAAATGAGCATCAAAGATGGCTGCGTGATCATCACCAACATGCTGTTCTGCTTTTGCCCGTATCATCTTGAGCTCAGCTCGTGACTTATGTATCATTTCTTGAAAACGGGCAATTTCCGCATCACTGTTTTCAATCGTTCTTCTTTCGACAAACAATATAGGTTCGTCGAGTCGATACGCTTTTGCAATGGCTATTCCAGCAGAAGCGGCGACTCCACTTAATAGAGTGGACATATTAATGAGCTAAACCTTCTTTATCCAGCGTCTCCGTAAGCGTTTTAATCGCATCATTTTCGTCGCTGCCGGTAGCTGTAATCGTGATATCCGCATTTTTACCAACACCTAAAGACATTACACCCATAATAGACTTAAGGTTCACTGTTCTCCCTTTATATTCCAATGTAATTTCTGAATCGAATTTACCAGCCGCCTGTACTAATAACGTTGCTGGACGCGCATGAATGCCTGTTTCCGCAACTACTTTAAACTTTTTTTCTATCATATCAATCTAACCCCTTTATTAAGATGATCAACAAATTAGGAAAGCCTTTTCTTTTAAATGAACAAGGAACAATCCTTCATTCTTCAGAATAGCATTACTACTTGTTACAAACAAACGAAAATCCAAACAAATAGTAAAAAATCAAGAAATTCTTATTAAAATCCATTTAAAAATCTCGTTTATAAATAATTTGTTTATAAATCTAATTGTGCATTCTTCGTAAAAAACACTTTATAGCTAAGCAGAATAAAGATAATAACGGTTAACGAGACAAGATTTTTCCGCTATCAATATCTTTCATACGATTCAACAGTCGTAGCAACGTCGTTTTTCCTGCCCCGCTTTCTCCTACAAGACAAGTGACAACGCCCGACTTCATTTCAAGATAATCGAGGTTAATAATACCTTTATAAACGACCTTTTCTAAAACCAACATCTCTCCATATGCCCCTTTACTTTTCCCCTTCATTTAACTACACTATAACTTTAGTAAGAATATACGTTTTCTTTCTGTATCTTAATTCAATCATCGGAAATGTACAACCAATATAAATGGAGGTCCCTTATGCTACAATCCTATTTAAAATATATCCTACTTGCATGTATGAGTATCCTTTTACTAACCGCTTGTAGTGAAACAGAAACAATAGAAAACAAAACAGAGAACGCAACAGCACAACAAACTAACTCTACTAATAAGGAGGAAACCGTTCAAGAAAAGAAAGGAAGCACCTTCACCGCAGAAATCGTTAAAGTCGTCGATGGAGATACCGTGAAAATTAAGCTGCCAAACGGCAACGAAGAAACGGTCCGCTTACTTCTTATCGATACACCGGAAACCGTTCATCCATCCAAAGGTGTTCAACCCTTTGGACCAGAAGCAAGTCAATTTTCAAAAGAATTAATGCCTACTGGTTCTAAAGTGGAAGTCGAAACCGGCATTAGCGAGCGAGATAAATACGGACGCTTGCTTGCCTACTTTTATGTAGATGGCAAAATGGTCAACAAAATGCTGCTTGAAAAAGGACTTGCACGAGTAGCCTATGTGTATGCTCCCAATACAAAATATTTAGATGAACTAGAAGCAGTACAGAAAGAAGCCCAAAAGAAAGCCATTGGCATTTGGTCCATCGAAAATTATGTAACATCAAAAGGATTTAATGATTCAATTGCAGATACAAAAGACAAAACGCAAAAAGAGCCTACTGTTAATGAACAAACTTGCGCAAACCCAACTATTAAAGGAAATATTAATTCAAAAGGAGATAAAATCTATCATCTTCCTTCCGGTGCACACTACGATGTAACAAAAGCAGAAGAAATGTTTTGTACCGAAGAAGAAGCAAAAGCAGCTGGGTTCCGTCCATCACAACGCTAAAACAGCAGCTAAAAAACAAAGTAAACGGCCAGCTCTCTATAAGCCGGCCGTTTACCTTAACTACGCGCTTCATCTAAATATGTATACACGACTTCCCCATTATGCTTCGCTTCTCCACGAAAATGTTTAAAATCTTCTCGCTTCACAAGCTGTTGTCGAAACGTCATAAAATGCTCCTTTGTTACTTTATACTCCTGAATATCCCGATTCGCTAATTGATTAAGAATTGTTTGTACGTCTTGTTCGTTCATTGTATATACCACCATTCCTTTATCCTTTTCTTCTAAGTTCTGTTCAATAACATTGTTCTAAAAACCTTTCTCATTGTAGCACATGTCCACTTCCTAAAATATTTTTTGAATTTTTTGTAATTTTTTCTACTATTTTCTTTACGAACCGTAAAAAATAGTGCAAACTGTATAGTAAACTATTTATCTTCGTCAAATGAATAGTGTTTTTAATCCACCTCGCAATCGACTCTTAAATAATTTTGTAGTCGACAGACCAAAACAGCATATACATAGTTTAACCCTCTTTTTTGGTCCATTAATCTGAACTATGAAAGGATGATCGCAATGAAAAAAGCAGAAGTAGGTAATATTATTGAATTTCGCGAAGGTTTACAAGGCATCGTTGAGAAAGTAAATGAAAACTCTGTCATTGTCGATGTGACCTATATGGACAATTATCGCGATTTAGAGCTTGAACAAAAAACAGTTGTCAACCATAAAAACTACACAATCATTAAATAATTTCCCAGTATACAACACAACAGTTGTACATCCCTCAACTCTGTAGACAAAAATGCCTAATTTGTGACATTTGTGCTTATATTTACACATTCTTATGACTCCTTTCTAAAAGAAACATCTATAATAGAAGGGACCTGTCGTAAATATTCTTGCTCATAGACACAAGAGACATTTCAGAAAGTTGAGGGAAAACAGTATGACAAAATGGACATCAATCTTATCAGGAGTTGCTGTGGCAACATTAGTATTAACAGGATGCGGCACAGCAGATAAAGAAGAAGTAAATGAAAAGCAAAATGATTCATCACAAGCTGAAGAAACGAATGAAAACCAAAATGGCTCTTCAGAAAATGAGAAGACAAATGAAGAACAATCCAACGAAGTACGCGTCATGGAAACAAATTTAACGTATACATTAAACAAAGAAAGCAAAGAAGAAACAGCTTTCTTAAAAACAAGCGACAACCAACCATTTAATATGTACGTACTTCCGGAATTTGAATTAAGTGCTGAAGAACCCGGCAAAGATCTCGTTTTTTTATCTGAAAATGATGCTATTTCGATGCGTATTGAGCTATTACCAGAAGGTACAGATTTAGTAGAAACAGAAAAATATATGAAAACGTTCCTTAGCAGTATTTCAGAATCGATTTCTGATCCGAAGCTCCAGATTGAAAATGGTGTCAGTTATGAAGTAGTGACACCAGATAATGAAGTCGTTACCTCCGTTTTACTCAAAAATGAGAAGGCTCCTGTTCTTCTTACAATGTTTACAACAAAAGAAGCAGATTATCGAGATGCCTTTTTAGAAATGGCAAAAACGATTCTTGCAAAAAAATAAAACGCCGACAAGAGAAAGGCGCAAATAGCTCCTTTCTCTTGTCTATTCATTCAACCTTACTTCGCCAAACGAGCACTAAGAAAAGTAAACTGATGTACCCAAACAATGGATATAAATAGCCAATTAATCTCCCATAGCCTACCTCACTAATAAAAAAGGCAATCATAAACAAGAGAAGAATAATACAAATACTTGGCACTTTCCAAAACCCACTAATTTGTCGTTCTAAACCAAATATATTTCCAATAACTGACGTAAAAATTTCCCCATAGATTACAAGAATAAATACCCAATATAAAGCCTCTCCTGCTGATTTCATAATAATAGCGGAAGGAATTTCATAATCCGCTATATTAGGCAAAGTCATTAAGGCAAAATGACCCGATAACAAAATGATAGTGAGAAAGATTCCTCCAAGCATGCCGCCGCGCTTAATGGTTTCCTGATCTTGAACTTCATAGGCAATCGGCACAAGTACCGCTTGCGCCAGTGCTAAATTAAAAGCCGTGTACGAAAAAGGAGAAACTAACACTTTTACCGTCATTCCTGTTTCTGGTATGTGCAATAACGATTCCCAAAAACCCCCGTTTCCAATCGTTAACACACATAAAAGTACACTAAAACTAATCATGATTGGCACAACAAATGAATTAATCGCAAATAATCCCCGCGTTCCAAATATTAGAACTGCGATTGCGAGCACAATCGTTAACCAAACACCAATATGTTTGGACATTCCTAACTGTTCCTCAAAGACAGCTCCTGCTCCGGAAAGCATCACGGCACTAACCCCTACCAGCATCGCTAAAAATAGCAAATTGATAATAGAAGCAATCTTTTTACCAAATAAATATTCATTAAACTCCTCATAAGAGGCCGCATGAATTTGGGAAGAAATAAGCATCATTTTTGTTCCTATAAAGATAAATAAATAACCTGCTATTAAAATCCCTAAAAAGCCGTATAGGCCGTATTGGGTAAAAAATTCAACAATTTCCTTTCCAGTTGCAAAACCGGCACCTACAATGGTTCCAACATAAACCGCCGCAATCTGAAAAACTCCTGCCCACCGTGACAACATCCCTTCGCCTCCTTATTATCCCATCTATATGTGTAGAGAAGGCGTTTTAGACAAGCTTATTACGGATTTTGCGAAAAGAAAGCCCATTACGGTGCGCTGCCCCCCCTTTAGAGATGGGAGTGGTCAGATATCATTATATATTTAAGACTCTATTATCAAACTCTGTTGGTTAGCATAAAGTGAAACTTCCATCAATAAAAAAAGCTAATCGCGTAGATTAGCTTTTCCCTGCTTATAGAGCCTTGTCATCAACGGTCGCTAACCAAGCATCAATAGTAGCAACAACCTCTTGAACGGTTCCATCTTCAAATGGTGATTTTAAGTTAGCTGCCTCAACAAGACCGAGAAATGAGCGACTGCCACCTAAATCGCATAAATGTAAATAATCGTCCCAAGCGGTACGATCTCCTTCTATAGCTCGTTTCCAAAATTGAAACGCACAAATTTGCGCCAGCGTATAGTCAATATAATAGAAAGGAGAATTATAAATATGTGCTTGACGCTGCCAAAAGCCACCCTTTTCTAAAAAAGGATTGCCATCATAATCACGGTGCGGCAAATATTTTTTCTCAATCTGTCTCCATGCTTGCTTTCTTTCATCTGGTGTTGCCTCAGGGTTCTCATATACAAAATGCTGAAACTCATCGACAGCTACACCGTATGGTAAAAACACTAACGCAGAGCTTAAATGAGAAAACTTATATTTATCGGTGTCTTCCTTAAAGAATAATTCCATCCACGGCCAAGTCAAAAATTCCATACTCATTGAATGAATTTCACATGCCTCATAAGTAGGCCAATAATATTCAGGAATATCTTGCAAGCGACTTCGATAGACTTGGAAGGCATGCCCTGCTTCATGCGTTAATACATCGATATCCCCAGATGTACCATTGAAATTTGAGAAAATATACGGAGCTTTGTAATCTTCAATAAATGTACAATACCCACCGCTTTCTTTTCCTTTTTTCGCAACTAAATCCATCAACTCATTGTCTACCATAAAGTCAAAAAACTCTTTCGTTTCTGCAGAAAGCTCACTATACATTTTTTTACCGTTCGCAATAATCCAATGAGCATTTCCCTTTGGCGTTGCGTTTCCTGTTTTAAATTCAAAGTTTTCATCAAAAAACTTTAAAGTCTCAACACCGATACGCTCTTGTTGACGTTTCTTTAAACGGCTCACAAGGGGTACGATAACTTCCTCCACTTGCTTCCGAAACTTAGCAACCATTTCCGCGTTGTAATCTGTTCGGGCCATGCGGTAATATCCAAGTTCCACAAAGTTCTTATACCCCAGCTTCGTCGCTATTTCATGACGTACTTTTACGAGCTCATCAAAAATTTGATCGAGCTTTGCTTCATTGGATGCCAAAAACTGATAGTACGCATCACTTGCGCTCTTCCGCAGCTCGCGATTCGGCGACTCCATAAATGGCTGTAATTGAGCAAGCGTACGCTCCTCTCCTTCAAATTCGATTTTCGCTGAAGCAATAAGTTGTGAATATTCACTAGACAGCTTATTTTCCTTTTGCAATAACGGAATAACCGTTGGCGAAAATGTTTTTAACTGAGCTTCTGCTAGTTTAAACAGCTGAGGTCCCCACTTAGCTTCAAGCTCTTCCCTAAATGGAGAACGTACCAGCTCTTCATAAAACAACGATGTTACTTCTTCCATCTCTGGAGCGAACTCATCTAAATAGTCATTTTCCACTTTATAAAATTCATCGTGTGTATTAATCGAATGACGAATGTGAGCAATGTTAAACATCGTGCTCACAGAATTGCGCATTTGATTAGTATCTTGTACGGCTTCCATTTGTTCATCAGCATTCTTTGCCTCTTTAAACTTCTCCATAGCGGAAGAAAATAGCTCTTTCACTTCCTCTATTTGTGGACGCTTATACTCATATTCCATAAATGTCATGCTCGCACTCCCTTTTCTTTCATAATGTATACCCCTAGTGTATAACCTCCCTGTAAGCATAGCATATTATCCGACATTGGAAATCTTTTCTCCTATCATTCAAAAAATTATTGCAGACCATCCATGTAAGATAAAGGATTTGTTCAACAAAAATGTTTAATCCATTAAAAAGAACACCTCATCTATAAGGTGTTCTTCAGTCCATCTATTTATTATGATTGCACGCCATAACCAATCTTCTTAATTA
Organism: Peribacillus sp. Hz7; assembly: GCF_042136355.1. Lineage (NCBI taxonomy): Bacteria > Bacillati > Bacillota > Bacilli > Caryophanales > Bacillaceae > Peribacillus > Peribacillus sp. Hz7. Next base: position 245,810 of record NZ_JBHHJV010000001.1, on the reverse strand, counting down.
ATTCAATCGCTGTTTCTTTCTCTTCTGGAGTCAACGCACTCATAATATCATCAATTCTTTTTTCATGTTCAGGGAACATCCCCTCGATAAAGGATTTCCCTTTTTCCGTAATTTGTGCAAACGTAACACGACGATCATCTTTACATGCCACACGGATTAAATATTCTTTTTGCTCTAATTTATCCACAACATATGTGATACTACCGCTCGCAAGCAAAATTTTTCCTCCTATTTGCTGCAACGGTTGATCTCCTTTATGATAAAGCAATTCTAACACAGCAAATTCAGTAGGATTTAGTCCATGTTCAGCGATGTGTTTATTTACCATATCATTGATAGAGCGATGCGCTCGCGATAACACAATAAACAGTTTTAAAGAACGCTGAATACTATCTTTCTCCATTACTTCACAACCTTTAAATATTTTCAATTAAAATATCTCGAATTTAAATGATTGTAATATATTTCTCTTTCTTTGTCAAATTAGCCTATTAAGCACTAGGCTATTGTTTCTTTATACAGTTTGATATACTAAGAAACAGCACAGTAAATTCATACCAATAAATATTCACGCGCTTCCCATGATTCAGCATAACCTTTATATCATCCATCTCCCTTTATTAAAAGGAAGGAAAAATACATAAATGAAGGAGCTAGAAGTATCATGAACACGGCGACAACTAGTCAAAAAACAACCAAACAAAGTCAAGAAATGACATTACGTGTGTTACTCATCATTGGCTTATGCCATTTATTAAATGATTCACTACAAGCTGTTGTTCCAGCTATGTTTCCGATTTTAGAAAAGACGATGTCTCTTAGTTATACCCAACTAGGTATGATTGCGTTCACTTTAAACATCGTGTCTTCTCTCTTACAACCTGCCGTCGGTTTTTATACAGATAAAAAACCGATTCCCTATGCCCTTCCCATTGGACTGACAAGCACGCTAATAGGGGTTACATTGCTAGCCATTGCACCTACTTATTCTATCATTTTATGTGCGGTACTGCTAATGGGATTTGGCTCTGCTATTTTTCATCCAGAAGGCTCACGCGTTGCTTTTATGGCAGGGGGGCAAAGACGCGGACTTGCTCAGTCCATTTATCAAGTAGGAGGCAACAGCGGTCAAGCATTAGCTCCACTTATTACAGCCCTTATACTTGTTCCATTCGGACAAAAAGGAGCTCTTTCGTTTACACCTATTGCTTTTCTTGCTGTCATGCTATTGCTGTATATTGCGAATTGGTATGCACGTAAACTAGTAGAATTTAAACCGAAGACAAAAGCAGTACAGACGCGCAACAAAGCATTAACGAAAAAAGTGTCCATCGCATTAAGTATCGTATTATTTATCATTTTTGCTCGTTCTTGGTATATTTCTTGTATGACCAACTTTTATAGTTTTTATTTAATTGAGCAATATGGATTTCCGATTAAGACAGCACAGCTTTTTCTTTTTGCCTTTTTAGCAGCTGGAGCCATCGGTACGTTTTTTGGTGGACCATTCGCTGACCGTTTCGGCCGAAAAAATGTTATTCTTTATTCCTTTATTTTGAGCGCGCCATTAACGATTCTATTACCATTTGTATCATCTACTATAGCCTTTATCTTGTTATTAATCATCGGCTTTATTATTATGACAAGTTTTTCTGTAACGGTGATTTTCGCACAAGAATTATTTCCTGGAAAAGTTGGCACAATGGCTGGTCTAACCGTTGGATTTGCTTTTGGAATGGGAGCTGTCGGCTCTGTTGCTTTAGGAGCAATCGCAGACGTAGTGGGGATTATTACGATGATTAAAATCGTTAGTTTCTTGCCGATTTTAGGTGTTATAGCAATCATTCTTCCTTCAGATAACCTATTAAAAAAATGGTATGCATAACCTTTTTCTAACATTTTGTATACTTCCAATAGATTATCTAAATGGAGTAAGGAGCACGTTATGAGTGAAGTATTAATAGGCAGTATTTTATCTGCCCTTTCAACCGGAGTCGGCGCTTTACCGATTCTATTTCTTAAAAACACAATCAGCCATCGCTTTCGGGATACATTGCTTGCCTTTACAGCAGGCATTATGATGGCTGCTTCCATTATGAGCTTAATTCCTGAATCATTAGCAAATGGAAACTACATTCAGCTTGTTATTGGCATTTTCCTTGGCGTGCTAACATTAACATTACTTGAAAAAAACATTCCACATATGGATCTAGATCATAACAAGAGCGGAATTGAATTCGATGAGAAAGCATTGCTAATCGTTACAGCCATTACCCTTCATAACATCCCAGAAGGTTTATCAGTAGGTGTAAGCTATGCTTCGGATTCTGCTTCGGAAACAGGGAATTTAATTGCTTTTGCAATTGGCTTACAAAATGCCCCTGAAGGCTTATTAGTTGCCTTATTTCTATTTAATCAAAAAATTAGTAAGCTAAAAGCATTCATTATCGCGACCTTAACAGGATCGATTGAAATTGTTACTTCTTTATTAGGATATTATTTAACCTCTTACATTACTTTTTTAGTGCCATACGGCTTAGCATTCGCAGCAGGAGCTATGTTATTTATTATCTATAAAGAATTAATTCCTGAAAGTCACGGTGACGGGAATGAACAATCCTCAACATATTCCTTTATTATTGGATTACTTTTTATGATTCTTCTACTAGAAATCTAAACAAAATAAATGGCTGACTCAATGATTATAGGGGTCAGCCTTCTTTAGCAGCGTCTATACGTCTTCTAACTTTGTAAGTTGCTGTTTTAAAATATATCGTCGAATCGGAAATAAAGTCCCTTCCCTACTATTAATAAACTGACATCCATAACGAAAACCCTCTTCGGTTTCTTGCACATGTTGAATCATTACTTCCAGATGATTCATAGTCTCTTCCATCATAAACGATATTTTATATGGTCTATGCGCTGAAAGCTTACGCGCACAAAAAAAGCCTAGTCCCGTAATACTTACATCCAAAACAGTAACAGGTATTTCTTTTTGCTCTGATTGTATATAAGCACGTATTTCACAACAGGTACGAACGGCTTTTCTACGTTCCCTTAAATTTAACTGATCAAACCAAGGGATATATAAGTATAAATTATGTTGTTGTCTTTTTATAATTTTTGTATCAAACTTTTGATTATTAACTACACAAGCAACAGAATCTCCAGCATGAAACTCTTTTGAATCCTTAATGATTACATTCATTAGCTCCCCTTCAACTGAGAAAAGAGCGGCTTGCGTAACTTCTTGATTCTTCAATAATTGTATAAACTCCATACCATCTTCCTTTGTTCCATCGTGATGCTTTTTATTATACCAAACAATGCAACCTTTTTTGAGAAAAATTAACCAAAAGATATTTCTAATTTTGCCTACCTATTATATTCCTTGTATACAGGTCAGTTTACCCACAATCATGCCCAATAACCAAACTCTCTTTCACTTTTACTTTCACTTTCACAGCTAAATGATGCTGTAAAATCAAATATTCATTAATTAATAAATCCAATTCTTGACTTGAACGAACGGTCGGCTCACCATTCATTCCATACACTCGGGCTAATTCCATCATCTCTATTCTCTTTATATTTATTTCAGCCGAGACTTCTCTCGGGCTCCTTAACTTTTTCAACTTCATAGTAATTGGCCTTATCCCCCTAATTAATTATAGTCTTTATAATTAACTAGTATTACAAATTAAACAATATATGTAAATAGATTCGCAAAATAAGACAAAACTTTTCATTTTATGCTGTACAAACGAACAAAAAAAGAAATAATTTTTGACATTTTCTACAGGTTTTCATATAAATTAAAAGGAACCAATAAACTAGATTCTGTCAATTAGTAGAATCCCTTTAACCTGTAATATAAGCCAGATTACCATCATTACGTCCGATTTTCTTATACTAGCACTACATGAAAGAATTCCTAGTTGCATCATCATATCGATAGAGCTATGATTATTTAATGAAAAACTAGATTGGAAATACAATAATTACCAATCCGATTCTATTACACTTTTAAAGGAGGGGCTATGCGACATCGCGATACTTATTTTGATAATGCAAAATTTATTTTGATAGCTTTTGTTGTTTTTGGACATTTGCTTAATTCGTATATTTATGAAAGCGAGATTATTCAAGCTTTATATAAAACAATCTATTCTTTTCATATGCCGGCCTTCATCCTTGTATCAGGATTATTTGCTAAAGGCTTTTATGAAAAAGGATATATCCTAAAAATCACCAAAAAATTAATTCTACCTTATATTATCTTTCAAGTGATTTATACGATTTACTATTATTATTTATATCAGCGCTCATCATTATCGGTTGACTTACTTGACCCGCAATGGTCTTTATGGTTTTTAATCAGCTTATTTTGCTGGAACATTATGTTACTCGGTTTCGCAAAGCTTCCCCCTTTTATAGGCATTAGTTTATCGATTATTATTGCCTTATTAGTCGGGTATATTGATTCGGTTTCCAATTATTTAAGTTTATCGAGAACGTTTGTGTTCTTCCCATTATTCTTAATTGGCTATCATATTAGTAAAGAGAACTTAAAGCAGCTAACGAAACCAAGTATTCGAATGACATCGTTTTTCATCATGCTGCTTGTTTTCATCGGTTTCTATGTATATCCTGATTTTAATTACAAATGGCTGCTCGGTTCTAAGCCTTATTCAGAACTTGAAGAAGCAACGATTATTTCCATGTTTAAGCGGCTTGGTTTTTATGGTTTAAGTTTAATTATGGTATTTAGTTTCTTATCGTTAATTCCGCGTGGACAATACTTTTTCACAAACTGGGGAAAACAAACTCTCTATGTATATTTGCTTCACGGTTTCTTTATTAAATTCTTCCGCGAAAGTGAATTTCATAATTACTTTAATAACATGGAGTACTTCATCATACTCGTTGCCATTTCGTTTGTATTAACGACTATTCTTTCAAGTAACCTTGTAGGATCATTTGCTCAACCGATGATTGAATTAAAGCTATCTCGTTTTAAACAATTCAAGAAAAATCTCAAAGCTGGACGAACAAAACAGCATGAATCAACAACACATTAAGCATCTCTACGGAGGTGCTTTTATACTAGGTTATGTTAATAGACATTGATGCGATTTTCCGCTTAAAGGATCCAAAAATAAACAACGTTATTTAATAAATTCTAATCATAAAATTTCACATAACTATTCGTTGTCCAGTGTACGATGCAAGATTCATTTTTCAATCTCGCGTCACTATGTTAAAATAAATGATTAGTGACTTAATCTATACAAGTGATTGTTTACGAAGGAGGCATTGCGTGTACACGCATTGTAATTATGAATACAATTATTACGACATTAAATGCAAAATATATCCATACATCTCTATCCATTCGCTATTTAAAAGCTTATGCAGAACCCGACTTTTCTGTTCAATTAGCTGAATATACGATTAAAGATCCTATCATGAACATTGTTGGTGACTTATATGCGAAGAAGCCAGATATCATTGGCTTCAGCTGCTACATTTGGAATATTGAAGAAACGATGAAAGTCGTAGCGATGTTGAAGAAAATCAATCCCAATTTATGTATCGTTCTCGGTGGACCTGAAGTAACGTACGATGTTAGCGAATGGCTCGATCTCATTCCCGATGCAGACTTCATCGTTATTGGTGAAGGAGAAGTAACCTTTAAGGAATTATTAACAGAGCTAAGCGGTGAAAGAAACTTCAAAAGAATTGGTGGAATTGCCTACCGTCAAGATGGAAAGAAAACCATACAGCCACAGATTGGAAAAATCGATTTAAAGACGTTACCATCACCGTATCGTTTTGAAGAAGATCGAGAGGCTCTTTCTAAACGTGTCGTCTATATTGAAACGAGCCGCGGCTGTCCGTTTAACTGTCAATTCTGTTTATCTTCTATTGAAGTAGGCGTTCGCTATTTTGATCGTGAAAAAATTAAAGCAGATATTCGCTACTTAATGGAGCACGGTGCCAAAACGATTAAGTTTGTTGACAGAACCTTTAATATTAGCCGAAGCTATGCAATGGAAATGTTCCAATTCTTAATAGACGAGCATCGACCAGGAACGGTTTTTCAGTTTGAAATCACGGCCGATATTATGAGGCCGGAAGTAATTCAGTTTTTAAATGACCATGCACCAGCAGGTCTTTTCCGCTTTGAAATTGGTGTACAATCCACCAATGATCAAACAAATGATCTTGTCCAACGGAGACAAAATTTCGAAAAGCTGACAAGAACCGTGACAATGGTGAAGGAAGGACAAAAGATTGATCAGCATCTCGATTTAATTGCTGGTTTACCTGAAGAGGATTATTACTCTTTCCAAAAAACCTTTGATGACGTATTTGCACTAAGACCAGAGGAACTACAACTGGGCTTTTTAAAAATGCTGCGTGGAACAGGGCTGCGCATTCGCGCTAACGAACACGATTATATATACAGCGACCATGCCCCTTACGAAATTCTTGGTAATAATGTGCTATCGTTTGATGATATTGTACGCATTAAACAAGTGGAAGATGTATTAGAAAAATATTGGAATGATCACCGGATGGACTATACGATTGAGTATTTAATTCAGAACGCATTCCCCTCTCCATTCGATTTCTTCCAACAGTTCGGGACGTATTGGGATGAAAAAGGATGGTCTCGAATCGGACATCAGTTGGAAGACTTATTCCGTCGCTTACAGCAATTTTTAGCGACGAAAGACGAGATTGAAACAGATTTTGTTACCGGATTAATGAAATATGACTATTTAAACAGCCAGAAGTATAAACCGCGAAAAACTTGGTGGGAACCTTCTCAAAAGCAAGAACGTAACTGGATATACGAAGAAATTCTAGCAGATTCAACAAAGTTAGGTAAACACTTTGCTTCCCTGCAATTAAATGAAAAAGATTTGCGTAAGCATACAATGATTGAAGAACTTCCATTTGATTTAAATACGTATTTAACTACAGGTAAAATGGTGCGCCAATCCTCTGTTATGGTTGCCTATTTTGATCCTAGCGGAAAAGGCTCCACCATCTATTCATATACAACTAAATGATAAACAAAACCCCTTTTCATCCAGGCTGATGAAAAGGGGTTTCTTTACTTATCCTGTAATCACTCGTTCTTTTGGATAATGATAATTTTCTGTTACTTCTTTACGCCCCACACTGAATAATAAAGACGTAATTCCCACTCTACCAATAAACATCAAAATCATCAGAAGGCCTTTCCCAAATTCACTTAATTCAGGCGTAATTCCTAAAGACAAACCAACTGTTCCAAAAGCAGAGCATACTTCAAAAATAATCGCAGTTAACGTAAAATCTTCCGTAATCATTAAAATAAAAATACTGCTAATGCTGAGAAGTAAACCAACAATGAGTACAGCCATCGCTTTAAAAATATCATCAGGATGAATTTCTCTCTCAAACACTTTAATCGAACGTCGACCTCGTGCAAAGTTCCACACAAATAAAAGAAGAATAGCAACAGTCGTCGTCCGAATCCCGCCTCCAACAGAACTAGGAGAAGCCCCAATAAACATCAGTAAACTGAGGAGCAATAAGGTAGGCTCTGAAAAAGCTGTGATATCCATCGTAGTAAGACCTGCACTTCTCGTTGTAGTAGACATAAATAAGGAATAAAATAAAGACTCATGCCAACTTTTATCTTGCAAGAAACCATTCCATTCCATTAATAAAATAAACAAAGTACCGGCGACTACTAGTCCAAAAAACGTAATGGAAGTTAACTTTGTAAACAAAGAAAATCGAAACTTAAATGTGCGTTTTCTTGACGTAAAAAATTCTCTTAATTCCATTAAAACAGGAAAACCAATCGCTCCTAGAATCAATAAAATCATGACGACTGTTTGAACAAAATAATCATGTTGATACGGAACCATAGAAATGCCCGTAATATCAAAACCGGCATTTGTCGTGGCACTAATAGACATAAACAAGCCATTTAGCATCGCGCTTCCTAAGTCTGGCTCATATTTGAGAAACCATATTCCAAGAATAAGTGCACCTATAAATTCAATCACCAAAAAGATTTCAATAATTTGTTTTAATAATTTAACAGCGCCTGATAATTGCATCTGATTTTGATCGGCCATAATTAATTGACGTTCTTTTAAACCGATTTTCTTGCCTACGATAAGCCAGAAGAAGGTTCCTAACGTCATAATCCCAATTCCACCAAATTGGAGAACAAACATCAAAATAAAATAACCCGGAACCGTAAGCACTTCCGATACGTTAACAACCGATAATCCGGTTACACTTACGGCACTCACTGCCGTAAATAAGGCATCACTAAAGCTATATTCCACTTCTGGCTGAATCGCAATTGGGAGGCTAAGCAAGCCTGTAGAAATACTAACGGCAATAAAGTAATACCCAATAATAAGCTGAGCAGGAGAAAGCCTAGCCAATATTTTTTTAAACATAATCATCTACACGTTCCCGTTCCTCTCGTTCTGTTGAAATTCTCTTCAAACGTATGTAAAATACAACTCCACTCAGTTAGCATCCTCTTTGTAGGATACTGAGCTCGGATTGAAATTATCAATTCTTGTCAAGCAATGAGTCTCTCTCGCCATTAACTTATTGAATTAAAATAATTTCTTAACCTAGTGTACCCGTTTTTCAACCATTTTCCAATCCTTCTCGACTTATTCCATTCCTTCAACTATAAGGTGCTCTTGCCAATAGAAAAGCAACCGCAACGCAACTAAAAAAAATTAATCTACTTATACTATGACTACAGCGGCAGATGCCACTGTATAACATATAAACTAAAGGAGATTATAACATGGCTAATAATAACAGCAGTAATAAATTACTTGTTCCTGGAATTGAACAAGCTTTAGAACAAATTAAATATGAAATCGCTTCTGAGTTTGGCGTTCAATTAGGATCTGATACGTCAGCACGTGCAAATGGATCTGTAGGCGGAGAAATCACAAAACGATTAGTGCAACAAGCTCAATCTCAGCTTAGCGGTAAATTTTAATACAATAGAATAACATGGCTAAAGCCCGGTCTTTGACCGGGCTCTTTCATTAATCATCCTGACGCTGCTTCTCTCTATTGTTATTTTCTTTTTTATGATTACCTGCATTACCTGGATGAGATTTCTCTTCTTTTTTTACTGGTTTATACAGTTGTTCTTTGCGTTGTTCCTTCTCTTTCTCTCGTTGCGCTTTTTGCCATTCCTTTTCTTTCTCTCGTTGTACTTTTTGCCATTCCTTTTCTTTCTCTTGTTGTACTTTTTGCCATTTCTTCTCTTTCTCTTGTTGTACTTTTTGCCATTTCTTCTCTTTCTCTTGTTGTACTTTTTGCCATTCTTTCTCTTTCTTTCGTTGTTCTTGTTGCTGTTCTCTTTCTTTAGATACATGTTCTTTTTTTGATGAAGATGGCTTTTCTTTGTTAGACTTCTCCGTTTCTACTGACTTTTGATTATCCTTCAACCCCGACTGACTAGAAGATTTCTCATTTGTTGCTTTTTTTGTTTCCTGATTCGTTTGTAAAGGCTGAGCCGTCTTCTTCTCTTCAGTCTTTTGAACAGGAGTATTCGTTATTTGACTTTTCTCTTTTGATTGATTGTCCTCATTCGTCTGAATCTTCTTTTGCTGACTCTCCCGCTTTTGTTCAACATATTTTCCTGTTGAGAGCCCCTGTCTTTTAGCTTCATTACGCTCTTCTTTTGTCGCTTGAATAACTTGTACTTTTGTACGATTTATCGGCCATTGCTGGGACATATGCTGCAGCTCTTTATTTAATTGCTGATTGACCTTCTTATTCTTTTCGATCATGGTTGTGGAGACGACAATCTTCTGTGTAGAACCCTTCAAATAGCCTAGTTCCTTTGTCTTGGCAACAATGTTGTCAGTCACTGTCGAAAGCTCCTTATTTTCCCATACACCCAATTCCTTCACGACACGCTTTCCTTCATCATTTAACCCTTTTAGTTCAATCACATCTAAATCATCATCTACACCTATTTCAACACTAGGATTTACATCAATCGTCATGTAAGCAGATACATGAGTGGAGGGTTGAACAGCAATAATTGAGAAAAATAGAAGACAAGCAGAGGCAAACGTGCCAATAACGGCTATTTTCTTAGAAGAAATGGGAAACGTTCGTTCTACTGGGATAATCGTTACTTCATCACCAATTTCATACACTCCGTTATCCCGGTTTCTTCTGACAAACTCACCTTCTGGGGTCAACAACGTAATATGTCGTTTAGTCACTGATAGAACTATACCCTTTTTCACTGCTGAGTCACCCCTTCTATGTAATGCGATAAGTACACAAACTCTTCATTTAAAATGATACACATCGCAATAATATATTTACGATGTCGTTCAATCGTTTTTCTACTCACTCGTACTTTTTCCTCTAATTGTTTAATCGGAAGCCGTTTCTTCATGAACAAAAGGTCTCTTAGCTCCCCATCATCCATTAATGTCTTCGCAATAGAAATTGCTCCTAAACGAGCATCTATATGCTTTGGTGAATGATGAACTAATTCTTGAAAAGATAAGCCAAATTCCTGTAAACGACGATTATAAAGAAGAATTTCCTCTCTTCTTTTTAACGTTTCTTGCTCCTGTTCAAATGCCTGAATAGAATTTTGATCATCGAGAAATGAATCATCGCCCCCCTCTTCATTCCAAGCAGACTCCAAAATCACTTCCTTATTTCTTGACTGACTTCTTAAATAATCAATAACTCGGCGCTTAATAATAACCTCAGCAAACGCAAGCAAAGACTTTCCTTTTTCACATGAATATTTATCAATTGCTTCATTGAAAGCAATCAGACCAATACTGTATTCATCATCTGATTCATGAATATATCGATTACAAACGCTTGAAACTGTTTTAGCAATAAAAGGCTTATAAGAATGGATCGTATCATTTCGAAGCTTCGTGTCACCTTGTTGAATTTTGATGACGCAATCTTCTAATGAACGTTTTTTCTTCAATGCTGTAAATAAAAAACCTATCATGCGTACATCTCACTCCTTTTGACCATTAAACATAAGGTCAATATATTAATCTTAAGCGGAGCAGATGTGAATCACAGTTTCAAAAGTCCTATTTTCAAAACAAATTCATATTTCCGTTATGAAACATAAGAAATAATACCCATTTTTCATGTTGGGTGTTTCCTCTTTATCCGAACTCCCTATAATAATACGAGATAGAAGATTTTTTTATGGGGATAATCGATTCATAAAAAAATCCAGGCGCCATATCAGACACCTGAATTGTTATTTAGACTTCTTGTATTTGTTTGTCTTGTTTGTCTTGTTTGTCTTGTTTGTCTTGTTTGTCTTTTTTTCCCGATAATAGAAAAGCTCCAACTGCAATTCCAAGTAACACAGTCCAGAAAATTGACTTCCATACAATGGATTCTGGGAAGTGTTCATTAATGACCCCTAATGACGGATGAGCAAGTGTATGAACGGCCAGCTTTACGCCAACCCAACCTACAATCAAAAAGGCTGCTGTTTCAAGGGATGGTCGTTGATGTAATACTTTCACGAACGCATTAGCTGCAAATCGCATAATAACTAAGCCAATGATTCCACCTAAGAACATCACCGAAAACTGTCCGCCATCAATACCGCCCACTTTGAACCATCCTGTTTCAGGAAGGGTTACCGCTAATGCTACAGCTGCAAGCATAGAGTCAATCGCAAAGGCAATATCTGCGAGCTCTACTTTTAAAACAGTCATCCAGAAGCCAGAAGTGGCTTTCGCTTTCGGCGCAACATCCAACTCATTCCCATAATACTTTTTATAAATATTATGACAAGCAATAAATAGTAAGTATAAGGCACCAATCGCTTGAATTTGCCATATATTAACCAAATATGTGATAAGAAACAAGCTGGCAAAGCGGAATACAAACGCTCCAAATAACCCATAGAATAACGCTTTTCGTTGTTGATCTTTTGGTAGGTGTTTAACCATGACGGCCATAACAACTGCATTGTCTGCGGCAAGAAGTCCTTCAAGGGCAATTAATACGAGAAGAACCCAGCCGTATTCCAATAATAGTGATGCATCCATTTACTTTTCCCTCCAATAGTTAGTATGTCTTTCCCCCTATCGGCATTCGGCAAAACAAAAAGACCTCTGCCGTAATAGGCAAAGGTCTTGCTGAACATGAAGTCATGTCAACAAAGCCGATGAATGTCTCCATTCATGTAATGACGACTTTGTTTTAGGGCGAACCCTAACGCTACTCCCCTTTGATTAAGGAAAAATCATATTTAATATATTAGTAGTATATGATATACCTTTCTATAACACAAGTATTTTTTAAACGATTGTGAAAAAATAGGGCAATTTTCCTTATTTATCCTTAAAATTCGATAATTTAAGTAATTGTTGATAGCTCTTTATAAAAGAAACCCAACTGATTTTCCTAGCGAAATACTGTTGAAAAAGCGAAAGAAAATGGGTATATTTACCTTCATATGGGTACCATTGAATTTCAGCGGACTTTTTCCCTGAATCATGTACAATTGCTTTTTCATGACAAAAAATACGAAGGCCACCTTCACCATGATAGCTGCCAATCCCACTCTGTTTGGCACCGCCAAACGGTAAATGAGGATTAGCGACTGAAACAAGCACATCATTAATATTAACAGCCCCTGTCACTAATTGCGCCGCAACCCGCTTTGCTCTATGTTCATCAGAGGTCCAAACGCTTGAATTTAAACCGTATGCACTATCATTTGCAAGTTGAACCGCCTCTGCTTCTGTATCAAAAGGAATAACAGGCAGCAGGGGACCAAAAGATTCTTCATTAATTACTTTCATTGTATGATTCACATTTGATAAAAGTGAAGGTTGGATAAAACACGTACCTTGCTCCCATTCGTCAGGTGCGGTCCCTATTTCAAGCGTTGCTCCCTTATCAAGAGCATCCCGAATATGATCGGCTACAATATCCAATTGAGCAGGGAATGTCATCGAACCAACATCATCATGCAGCGAATCTCCCTGTTTTAAGGAAGCTACTTTCTTCTTCAATAGCGTCAGAAATTGTTCATAAATTGGACGCTCTATATAAAGTCGTTCAACGCTCATACATACTTGACCGCTGTTTGTAAATGCTCCCCATAAAGCTGCATTTACCGCCCGCTCTATGTTAGCATCTTGAAAAACAATCATCGGGTCTTTCCCGCCTAGCTCAAGTGTCGTTGGAATCAATTGTTTTGCCGCCACTTCTGCAATAATCTTTCCTGTTCGCACAGAACCTGTAAAGAAAATATAATCTGGCTTTTGTTCAGTAAGTGCTGCTCCTAACTCTTTTCCACCGTGAGCAAATTGAACAACTCCTTCTGGAAAACCAGCTTCTACAAATAATTCTTCTATCATTTTACCAACTAGAGGAGTTACTTCGGAAGGCTTCGCAATAACTGTATTCCCCCCGACAAGGGCTGAAATTATAGGCGTTACCGCTAGTTGAAAAGGATAGTTCCACGGGGATATCACAAGGACAGTCCCCCTTGGCATATACTCCACATATGATGTTTTCCCGATTAATAATAAAGGTGTTTTCATTTTTTGTCGTTTCAATAACTTTTCAGCATGCTTTTCAACATACAGCATGGCATCAAGCGTTGGCATTAAATCTGCCACAAGCGCTTCTGTTTTGACCTTTCCTGTATCTTTCGAGATGATGTCAGCAAGCTTATCCATCTTGTCCACAATTAAAAGCCTTAGCTGCCGAATGTACTCGATTCTCTTCGAAATAGAAAGTGTTGACCACATATCAAAGGCCTTATGTGATTGTTCATATAGCTTAGGAATGGAGTCAAGCGACGTTTCCTCCAGCTCAGCAATCTTCTCACCAGTTGCTGGAGCATATACATTCCACTTCATTTGTTGCTGCACCATGTATCCCTCATCCTCGTCTGTCATCATTCATTTTAGCTCCATTATATAACGTTGTTCATATTATTAAAAAAATCAGCTCTATCCGCGCTACATAATCTTATTGTATAAAACATTTCACCTTCACGCTATTTCAAAGAAAAAAGGCTTAAATTTCATTTTCCAAAGGAAGTTTGCCCCTTCTTGGCGAAAATATGATTTTAGACGAATTTTTTTTTCCATTACAGGCAGTTTTCCGTTACTATAGAGAAGGGCGATTTGGTCGCTCATATGTAAAATAGAGGTGAACGCACAGGTGAAAAGAATAATTAAAGCCTACGACTATCCAATTTTTATCGCTATTGTGCTACTCTGCTTATTCGGACTCGTTATGGTGTACAGTTCTAGCATGATTACAGCTGTAGGACGTTACAACTACCCAATGGATTACTTTTATGAGAAACAAAAGATAGCACTAATCATCTCTTTTGTAGCTATGATTGCGGCGATGGTTTTTCCTTATAAAGCTTATCAAAATAAAAAGTTTCTCATGTTTATCATGTTTGGTATTGCAGGCTCATTAATCGTCGTCGATTTATTCGGTCATGCTTCAAGCGGAGCTCAAAGTTGGATTAAAATAGGATCTAGCTCGTTTCAACCAGCGGAATTCGCGAAGCTGGCGATGATTATTTATCTTGCCGCTATGTACGGAAAAAGACAGGATCGTATTAACAATATTGATAAAGCAGTCATCCCGCCGATTTTGTTTCTCATCGGGATTTGTTATTTAATTGCTACTCAGCCCGATTACGGATCAGCAGTCATTATCTTTCTCATCTCCTGTACGATTATTGTCTCTTCTGGTATGACGTTAAAAAGCTTAAGTAAACTTTTGATTATCTTCGTAAGCCTTGCAGGGATTTTTGCTCTAGGTGTACTTCTTACAGGAAATTTATCGAGTGTATTTTCCGATAATAAGGTGGCTCGTTTCACAGGGTTTATGGACCCTTTTGGTACAGCAGGTGATGATGGATATCAGCTTGTTAACTCACTTCTGGCCATTGGATCGGGAGGATTAACAGGGGTAGGTCTAGGCGATAGTGTGCAGAAATATGGATATCTTCCAGAAGCACATACCGATTTTATTTTGGCCATTATTTCTGAAGAATTAGGGATTTTTGGAGTAGGATTTGTATTGCTTACTCTCGGATTTATCGTGTTGCGTGGATTTATACTGTCCGCTAAATGCAAGGATCCTTTTGGAAGTCTATTATTAATTGGAATTTCTTCGATGATTGGTATTCAAGTATTTATTAATGTCGGTGGTGTAATAGGATTAATTCCAATTACAGGAATCACTTTACCCTTTATTAGTTATGGAGGAACTTCATTGCTGCTCATGATGATTTCGATGGGAATCTTTCAAAATATCATTATGCGTATGAATCTACTCGAAGAAAAAGAAAATAGCACTCCAAAGATTATAGAGGAGATACATAACAGCCAGTAAACACTTACTGGCTGTTACTTTTTATGACAGATTAATAGTAAAACCTGCCGCTTCAACTGAGAAAAGAATTGTTCTCTAAATAACTATGTTATACACTCATTAATAATTTCGGTGTTTTTTCTGGTTTTCCAAGATAATATCCTTGAGCAAGCTCAATACCAATAGCACGACAAAATTCAAGCTCTTCTTTTCGCTCAACCCCTTCAGCAAGCGACGTAATCCCAAGATCTTTGGAGATATTAACCAGTTCGATTAATCCCTTTTGTTTCGTTACGTCTTCATCGCAATTCATAATATGTGCTCGATCAATCTTCACATAATCAGGAACAAGCTGCATCAGCACTTCTAATGTCGAATGACCGCTTCCGAAATCATCTAGCGCTACTTTAATCCCTTCCTGTTTATATGCACTAAAAATTGTTTTTAAATGATCTATATCTACGATTTCCTCTGTTTCAACAACCTCAAATACAATATCCTCTGGTCGTACATGATGGCGCTCAATATGTTGGATAATACTTTTTACACTGAACGCTGGATCATAAATGGTTGAAGGTAAGAAATTGATAAAGCTTTTAATTCCATGAGGTATAACACCCATTCGAGATTGGATGGCTGTTTGCCTTGCTTTCATATCTAATAGATAATGCAAACCTGTAGCTTGGGCAGCTTCAAACAACCGACCAGGTGAAACTCTAGCTAAAGGATCTCGTAGTAAAGCTTCAAAGGCAATGATTTCATTACTGCGCAACGAAACAATAGGCTGAAAGAAGCTGATAAATTCCGTCTGACGAATAATTTGAATCATGGCATGTTCTTTTATATTTTGTAATAATTGATGAAGCGAGTACATAATAGACGGCCGACATATTGCTTGAACTAAATTCCCTTCTATGTGATCGCATCTATCTAATTTTGAAAGGATTGTTTGTACTTGTTCCATCACTTCTTCTTTAGAACGATAAGGGAGATACAATCCGCCATTTGCCTTAATAGCTTCTGGATACATACTTTCTAAGTCATCTATCCCATGAAGAAATAGATATCCACACTCTCTAAAAACAAACATTAAGTCACATGAACTACAACACATCTTGTCCATTATAAAGGCCCCCGTATATAACTGCTCTATCTGTTATTAATTGTACATGCAGAAGCTTATAAAAACTACAAAAATCATGACTTTATGACTATTTTCTTACAAACAATTAACCATAATATGGCCCTCTCTATGATTTTAGACCCAAATAAATGAAAAAATCAATAGCATTTGTAATGAACGCCAACAAAAAATAGCTCATGCAAACTACTATGCATGAGCTTTAGATTAAACACTTATTTTATCCCACTCTTAATGGGCAGTAAGACTCCCACCTCAAGCGTATGAGGAAACAAAGAAAATAGTTGGGGAACAACTGCCCGTAAAGGTCCGATTGGTGAGATACAGTGAAAGCTTACCTTTGTGGTTTTCAAAGGTAAGCTTTCACCAATCAGGTTCGTACGGTCACTCGATTGAAGCGAAGCGGAGATCTTAGTGACCGTAGAACGTGACTAACCATCAGTGTGGGAGGAAGCCCCCCACTAATGGAAGTTTCACTTTATATCCATTGGATTATACAATTCTATATCTGGATTTTTATCATTGAACCAACGTAGGGCAAATTCATTTTCGAACAGGAACACATACTTCTCATACCGATCCTTCACAAGAATGCTTCGTGAGCTATGTAGATTTTCATCTACTTTATCCGCCTCTACCCAACGAGTCACTTTACTGCCGATTCGCTCCATCAAAACTTCGACGTTATATTCATTTCTCATCCGATGCTCAAATACTTCAAATTGAAGCTGTCCGACTGCACCTAATAAATATTCTTCCATTCGTACGGTCTTAAACAACTGAATAGCCCCTTCTTGAACAAGCTGATGAATGCCTTTATGAAAATGCTTTTGCTTCATGACATTTTTAGCCGTAACCCGAACAAATAGCTCTGGTGTAAATTGAGGCAAACGTTCAAACTGATACATATCTTTGCTCGTTGTAATCGTATCCCCAATTTGATAGTTCCCTGTATCATACAGCCCGATAATATCTCCGCTAACCGCTTCATTTACCGTATTTCGGTCATCAGCTAAAAATTGTGTAGAAGAAGACAGATTAATTGGTTTACCCGTACGACTTAAGTTTACACTCATGCCACGCTCAAATTTCCCAGAGCAAATACGTAAAAAGGCAATTCGATCTCGGTGCTTTGGATTCATATTCGCTTGAATTTTAAAGATAAAACCTGAGAAGTCTTGGCTTTCTGGATCCACTTCTCCACTCGTTGACATTCTCGCTTGCGGCTCTGGAGCAAACTGTAAATACGCATCTAAAAACGTTTGTACACCAAATGTCGTTAACGCACTTCCGAAGAACACAGGACTCAATGTACCATTGGCGATTTTCTCCTCTGAGAATTCATTTCCCGCTTCACTTAACAACATAATTTCCTCTAATGTTTGTTCATAAAGAGGAGATTCCTGTAATTCATGCTCGATTTCTAACTCGCCTTCTTCATTTAAAGGAAGGTAACGATTATTTTCATCTTCACTTTTAAATTGCTCAATCCGATTGTTAAAGCGATCGTAGATAC
Organism: Peribacillus sp. Hz7; assembly: GCF_042136355.1. Taxonomy (NCBI): domain Bacteria; kingdom Bacillati; phylum Bacillota; class Bacilli; order Caryophanales; family Bacillaceae; genus Peribacillus; species Peribacillus sp. Hz7. The sequence continues at coordinate 227,724 of NZ_JBHHJV010000001.1, read as the reverse complement.
CTACAAAATCTTTCCCCATCCCAATCGGCCAATTCATTGGATATGTTTCAATGCCTAGTACTTCTTCTAGCTCTGCGAGTAATTCCAGCGGTTCCTTTCCTTGACGGTCCATTTTGTTAATGAAGGTAAAAATCGGAATTCCGCGCATTCGGCAAACTTTAAATAGCTTCATCGTTTGGTCCTCAATCCCTTTTGCTGAATCGACAACCATGACTGCACTATCTACAGCCATCAATGTACGGTACGTATCTTCACTGAAATCTTGGTGACCAGGTGTGTCCAAGATGTTCACCCGAAAATCATTGTAATCAAATTGCATAACCGACGATGTAACGGAAATTCCACGCTGCTTTTCAATCTCCATCCAGTCACTTGTCGCATACTTTCCTGTTTTTCTTGCTTTAACAGTACCAGCGTCACGAATCGCACCACCGAATAATAGTAATTTTTCTGTTAATGTCGTTTTCCCGGCATCCGGGTGAGAAATAATAGCAAAGGTTCTTCTTGATTGAACCTGATCATGTAAAGTTGGCATAATTTTTTCCTTTCGTTCATCAAAGTTTTACATTTCATGTATAGTATGATGTTATATTTTATCTCTAATAAAGCCTTAAAATCGCAGAATAAACAATTGATTTTTAGGTTTTTATCTTGACTATGCACAATAGCCTGTTCAACCTTTCCATTTTAACATGAGCGAAAAAAAGATGTACACCTAAAATGCATTTTGCCAAAAAAAGAGTTTCAAATATCGACAAGCACATATTTTTCAATCCTGTATACAATAAAAGAAAAATTTCTTCTACTTATATATTAAAGTCTTACTTTTCAATAAATTGAAAATAAATGGAATTTTTTAGATATTATATCGTTTATTTGTTGTTATTTCGAATATTTTAGTTTATAATCCAATATAATAGGTTTTACCATTTAATCAAAAAATTCACATATTATCAAACATCTTCTGAAAGAGGAGTGAAGGTTTTTGCTAATGTGTGAATGCCTATTTTTCTACAATTAAGAAAAAAAGTGTCACCATTAATCTTTTGTTAATGTTTAGGAGGATTTATCGTATGACAGTATCAGGTAAAGTAAAATGGTTTAACAGCGAAAAAGGATTTGGATTTATCGAAGTGCCAGGCGAAAACGATGTATTCGTACACTTCTCTGCTATTCAAGGAGAAGGCTTCAAAACATTAGATGAAGGCCAAGAAGTTGAATTCGAAATCGAAGAAGGCAACCGCGGACCTCAAGCTAAAAACGTTGTAAAATTATAATTTAAATTAAACATTATATGAAACAAACACTTAAAGAGGGATACAGCTCTATATGAGCCGTATCCCTCTTCTTGCTTTATGCCGTTAATGCTCGTCTCAACTGCTTTCGAGCTCGATATAAGTTCACTTTTACCGTCGTCGGCTTCATATGCAAAACGTCCGCTATCTCGGTTTCCTTCAACCCGCCATTCACCTTCAATAATAATACTTCACGTTGCTTATCGGCCAATTTCATTACTTGCCTGCATAAATCTTCCTTTAAACAACTTAATTCCATTTCACATTCAACAATTGCATGGCAGCCCATTCCCTCGATTAATTCTTGTTGAAAGACCTGACAAATTCGCTTTTGTTTCCGGCAAAAATCAATCGCTGTTCTTGTCGCCACCGTCGATAACCAAGCACCAACCTTATCCATATCGACAATAGTATCTTTTTTATAATAAGCCTTAATAAACGTCTCCTGCGTAATATCATGAGCTAAATGAGGGCATTTAATAATCGCTAAAGCAAGGTAATAGAGCCGCTTATAAAACTTTTTGTAGTTGGAAGTAAAACTACATTTCTCCGATACTTTCCCCTTGCTCATTCTCTCTCCCCCTCATTGGTTAAAATGCTCTTTAATAAAAGCAGGTGCGTATTCATTCGATAGTCCCTTAATATCTATTTCACTGCTTTCTTTATAATAAACGGCAACAATATAGCTTCCACCTATGTTGGACACTAGCGTATTTAATACTGCTTCCTTTTGATTGCCATTTGTTATTTTTAATGCATTCTTATCTGGTACAAACCTCTCGTTATAGTAATCTACATGCGAATCATATGGCTGGACTAGCATATAATCGATTTCCTCTGGAAGAATCCGTACGTCATTGTCTTTCCCTGTTTTCTTCATCCATTCCGTAAAATGCTGCATAGAGGCTTTCCATGATAGATGAATAAAGCGATTTTTTTCCAACACAATCGAAATATCTGCATACTCACCAGTTGGATTTAGCATATCTTCATAGCTCTGATAGGAAAGATCCGTTTGTATCGCTTGAATCACTTCTGTAATTTCCTTTGAATCACGCAGCTCCATTGATTTATCCAAATAGCTATTAGCGGAAATAGAAATTCGATACACATCCTTTGGAGATGTCGTTAATAAGGAGTAAGCTTTTTTCTTATATTCCTCAGATTCATAGATGGTTTTTAAATAAGAAGAGAAAGCATTATAATTTTGTAAATAATATTCACGCACTACTTTTTTTCCATTCGTTAACTCGTACTTTAAAGAAATAGATTGGTAATGACGATCCGATGCTAACATTTCGCTCTTACCGTGCTCGAGAATTTGCTCATGTAAATTTCGTAACACCTTGATACTCCGCTCTTCTTTTAAGGCGACGTATGCACTATTCATCTCATCACTATAACTCCCTAGTTCCTTTCGGATATAGACTTTTTCAACCTGTGCTAAATCAGGAATATTCGTTTCAAAGCCCAGCGGATCAAGCTTGATTAAGCCGACACCTATACATACTGCTACCGCAAAGTATCCGAATCCTTTAAATGCGAGTTGAATTCGCCACGTTTTCTGCAGTACCATTTCTGCCACCACATAGCCAGTCAACGCACCGATTATCAAACCACCTAAAAGCCATCCTATACGTTCCGTCGTACCATGAAAGTACAAACTGCTTAATAGCATCGCACATGTTGTTAGCCCATATTTAAACACCGGTTTCATAATCGGAAAAACAAAAGCATGTGACACATACTCAAGCTTTCTTTTTTGATATAAAAGAAGTGAAACAAAAAACAAACTACTAGCTACAAGGAGGTATATATAAATATCGATTGAATGCAGCTTCTCTCTGCTTAAATCAGCCGCTTTAACGAGCGGTGATAATCGCCGAACAACCGAGTTCGTATAATAACTTTCCGAAAATCCAAATAATAAAAATTGAATATTAGCACCTAAGAGAATAACTAAACCAACAGGAAGAAGTAACGTAATATACGTTAATACAGCCTGCAAAGCCGATAATCCCGTAATCATCCCGATACAAACAGCGGCTGAAAAAATGAGCACTTCAATCGAAAAAGTGACAGCTGCCCATACTCCGATATCCTTTAACGTAAATAGCCCGCTTACATCTATCGTCCAATAAAAAACAAATAAAATAAATGCAGTTACTATAATCGGGACGAGTAGAAAAACAAGACCAGCAGCAAGATGATGACCATAAATTTGCTTTCTTGATATAGGCAAGCTATGAATAAAGTCAGACATTTGTTTCACTTGTAAAAAGCGAAACAAAAAGACAGCAACTAACACAGGAGTAACGACCATTAACGCATATTGAATCGTACTATGAATAGCAAATAAGTTTTTTACTTGTCCATAATAATCCGTTCGTTCTTCTACGATTGAGATAAAAAGCTCAAGCGGCAAAGCAAACAGTAACCCTAGTATAGATAGAATGGAAATCCAGCCGGAGCTTCTAAACATATACTTCCACAGTTCTTGATTAATCGAGGACGTTTTGGATGGCATACCCAACATCCCCCATTTCATAGATGAAAATTTCTTCTAACGTCAGCGGCAGCATATCGAAAATATCCGGTTGATACAAATGAAAATGATCCGCAATCGCTTCTTCATTTCCTTTTATAATACAAATCACGACGCTGCCTCGTTTTTCTTTATGTAAAATATGCAAGCCGCGATACAACCCGGTTGGAATTTTATCTTTAAAAGCAAATTGAACTTTATGTACATCGGCTTTCAAATCATCCAATTCTTTCTCAAGAATAATTCTCCCTTGATGTAAAATCGCCACATGATCCGCTAAATCTTCAATTTCACGTAAATTATGTGAAGAGATGATAATCGTCATTTCACGTTCCGCTACATCTTGAATCAAAAGCTGTCTAACATTTTGACGCATAACTGGATCTAACCCATCAAATGGTTCATCTAAAATTAACACATCGGGCATCGTTGATAACGCTAACCAAAAAGCGACTTGCCGTTGCATCCCTTTTGACAGACGATGGATTTTACTATGTATAGGAAGTTGGAACACTTCTTGCAATTGAGTAAAACGCTCTTCGTTCCAGTCACTGTACATCCGGCTATAAAAGTAAGCCATCTGTAAAATCGTATAATTAGAAAGAAAATAAGGTGTATCAGGGATAAACACACATCGATTCTTTAATCGTTTGTTTTCAAACACAGGCTGCTGATCAATCTGAATATCTCCTGCATCCTGCTCCAGAATACCCGCTAGCATTTTTAAAAGCGTTGTTTTTCCAGCCCCGTTTGAGCCAAGCAATCCAAAAATTGACCCTGTTGCAATCGCTATATTTAAGTCATGAACCGCTTCCTTCTTTTCATACAACTTCGTCACTTGTTTACATTCAATCATGATGATCCCCCCTTATTCCAGCCCGTGTTTGTTCAATAATTTGATAAATTTCTTCGATATCGATCCCTAAATAAAGAGCCTCGCTCACAATCTTAGCAAGCTCTGCCTTAAGCTTCTGTTCCTTTGCTGTATCTCTCACCCTATTCGCTGGTGAAACAAAGCTTCCCTTCCCCGGAAGCGTATAAATGAACCCTTCCATTTCCAACTGTCTAAATGCTTTTTGAATCGTATTGGGATTGATTGTTAATTGTTGAGCTAACGTTCTAACTGAAGGCAACCGTTCATTTTCCTTCAGAACTTCTGTGATGATTAGCTCTTTTAACTTATCCATCAACTGTTCGTAAATTGGCTTTCTGCTGCGAACATCTAACTCGAACATCATCCCCCTCCTCACTGTACCAAGTGTACTACTTAACATAGTACACCTTGATTATAAACAGCCTTTTCCAGTAAATCAACCTCCTTTTATGGAAACAGCTGTTAAAAAACTATCCTTAAACATCAAAAAAGCAATCTGCCCCTAGATAAGACGCAGATTGCTTTTTTAATTTAGTAACATTGAAAAGAACGAATTTCATTGGCGTCAATACCGAAGTACACCCAGCGTTGACTACTTTCTCTCCAGCGATATCCTGCAACAGAATTTCTGCCAACATATGTCGGATAAAACCAAAACGAGCGTCTATTCCTCAGCCAGACATACGTATATCGGTACAAACAACCACGCATAGAAGGAGCATCTATAGCCTGCGTTGACACTTGTGAAAGCTGCGGCACAAATGCAGGCGGAGGAGCTGTTGGCGGTCCGCCGCCTTGTGCAGGACTACCATATTGGCCGCCTCCGTATGGTGGAGGGCCTGATGGTGGCGGTGGTGGACCATATCCTCCTTGGGGCGGTCGCGGTGGTGGGTTTGGCGGACGGAATGAATCCTCTGCTATAGGTTGATTATATGGATTATACTCATACGATGTTGATGGATACATATAAAACTCTTGCCCATAATATGGATTATATGGATACATTTCTTTCACCTCATTATTCAACTTCCTTTTATCCATATGTATTTCCCTACATATAGTGCCTGCCTTCATTCATTCATCAGCGAAAGTTAGATATTTACATACATTTGACTACTTCCAGACAATTCGTTATAGTACCTCTATAACATGTAATCGAAAAATGAGGGATTCCTATGCTGGAACTATTAATAGGATTTGATTATCAAACGATTCAGCAGGCTTTATGGGCCGGCTATATTATGACATTAGTCTTTCCTCTTGCTGCTGTTTATTTTTTAAATACACAGAGCACAAAATTAAATCATAAACATCAAGCTTTGATTCAAGCCAAACATGCTCGAATCCCGATTAATTTTGATAAATATTTTGACTACCGTATGTTGCAAGGCTTTTTTACAAAAGTTCGGCAAAGAAGTGCACCGGATGATTCAGATAAAACAAACCTCCTTCACCTTGTTTAATAAAAAACAATTTGAGGAGGAAAACAATTGAAAAAAATTATGGTAGCTGTAATCTTTACATCACTGCTTTCAGGATGCTCACTCACTGACAATAATGCTGGAATGTTTCATACATTCTTAGTGAATCCAATCATATCTCTTTTAGATTTTAACGCGACTTTATTTCATGGTAACTACGGGTGGAGCATTGTGCTCATGACGGTAATCATTCGTCTCTTAATTATGCCGCTTACCGCGAAACAGTATAAAACACAACAGGCGATGAAAAGTAAGATGGACGCCCTAAAACCTGAGATGACGACGCTTCAAGAGAAGATAAAATCAACAACAGATGCTACAAAAAAAGCAGAACTACAACGAGAAATGATGCAGCTCTATCAAAAACACGGCGTAAATCCTTTAAATATGGGATGCTTGCCGATGCTTATTCAAATGCCGATTCTAATGGGCGTTTATTACGCGATTAAAAGCTCTCACGAAATCGCGACACATAGCTTTCTTTGGTTTAACCTTGGTCAAGCTAATATTGTTATGGCGCTTATTGCGGGGGTTATTTATTACTTGCAATTCAAATTTTCTTTACATCAAATGCCTACAGAACAGCAGCAACAAATGAAATTCATGGGACTGCTTTCTCCCATTATGATTCTATTTATTTCATTCTCTGCTCCGGCCGCACTCCCTCTATACTGGTCAGTCGGCGGACTTTTCTTAATTGGGCAATCTATGTTGTTCAATCGAATCTATAAAAAACAGCCTGCAAACCAATCAACTGAAACAACATTGGAAAAAAGCTAAATAATGTAAAAAAGATGATTCCTATATGGAGTCATCTTTTTTACATTCCATTAATAACTTCCCTCAATCAAAAAAAGGAATAGCTCCTTCGCTATTCCAACATATTTCCCGTTCTTTTCTCAATCCATCCATTGCACGTCCATCAAGACATGAACTATTAGAAACAAAACTTATTACACCCTTTTCCTTTATCCTTTCACTTAACCATTTAAATGCTAGAATATAAGATTTAGGGCTTAGCTTATACCATTGCGTAAAACTTTTTCGGCACCTTTACCACCGAATTTGATTTTACGATAATAAACGTAGTTAACTTTATTTCAAAACTAGATATCATTAGTCACTTCTTGTAAAAAAGAAGCTTGTTTGGATGTAAAGAACCTATTAAAATTATTGCGCCGCACGCATAAAAGACACCAGCAATCCCAAATACAGGGGACAATGATCCCAATGAAAGGGGACCTACAACTTGGGTCAATTTATTAAATGTTAAACGAAGACCCAGTCCTTCTGCTACACGCTCTTTAGGCAAAGCAATAATTGTTGCAAATATAGACAATGGCTGACAAATTCCAGTACAAAAGCCGAGAATGATTGATAAAATGCTCAGCCAGAGTATATGATTGGACAATGGATTCAACATGTACATGATACCAGAAACAAAGATTGAAATAGTAATGATTACATCACGATCTACACGCTTGGAAACCCATGGCAAAAAGCTTCGGATAAACATTCCTGCTCCCGCATTCAGCGCAATGATCCCGCCAATCGCTGAAGGGGATAAACCATTTTCTGCAGCAAACAAAGGAAAAAAGGCAATATACGTATCTTTTGCTAACAGCCCGACTGAACTGACCAGCACTGCTCTTTTTAAATCAGGAATGCGAAGTAACTGAAATGAGTTCTTTTCATTCTTTTTCTCTTGTATCGACATCGCTTTTTTCTCTGAAAAGAATAAAGACAATAGCAGTGGTCCGGCTAACACAAAACTTAATGTTAAAAAAGCGGTACTATATCCTATTAAGTCGGTTAAAAAACCAGAAAAGAGTGGACCGAAAAAACTGCCCGCAGCTACAGCAATACTAAATACGGAAATATAATATTCACGCAATTTACTCTTTGGAAATTGACCAGAATATGCTTGCATCGACAAGACGAATACGAGTTGAGCGAAACCCGAAAAGATTTGTGAAATATACACTCCTACTAAATTATGAAATATGCTTAAAATAAGCATCGATAAAATGCCGAATATAATACTTGCAATCAGTGGTCCTTTAACTCCAATCCGGTCAATCATTCTTCCTGATTGAATAGATAAGAATAATGGAAAAAAAGAAAATAATGCAACAATGAGTCCAATTTCAGCATGACTTGCACCAAGTTCATCTGCATACAAAGGAAGAAGCGGTCTGCTTCCGGCAATGCTAACCATAAACAACGTCGTAGATATAAAAACGAGATTTTTATTTATTTTTCTCCTTTTTGTCACATAAGCACACCCATTCCTTTTGATCATACTGGAAAAGGAAAAGCAGACGACTCCTGAGGAATTCGTCTGCCTATTTTATCATGACGAACAAGTTCTAATTCTTCACTGAATTCATCTCTTGAACTACATATTTTAATTTTCTCTTTTTAAAAGTGAAGTCTTTTGATAAATCGTGATAAATTGATCTAACTTCTGACTGCAACATATAGTGTCAGGGCTATTTAATCCAGTTTTTTCTGCAATTCCGATTAACTCTTTTCTCAATTGATAGATTTTATTTTCTAATTTATGAGTCTTCATTAAAGTCATTATGGTTTCATCACCTATTCTATAAACCACCTTGAGATTTCCTTCGCTACTATTGTGCTTTTTCTTTCTATCCGGTCAAACATCACACTCGTTACCATCGCTTCTGTGATAATTTCCCCTTCTTCATTAATAATGTTTTGTTCAAGTACAAAGCTCGTGCTTCCCAACCGAGCAGTACAGGTTTTAATCCATAAGCGTTCCCCTAATCTTGCTTCTTTACGAAATAAAACATCCAACTTTAATACTGCGGTTCCTAAGTCTTTTTTTTCCAAATCTTGTTTTGAAGCTCCTGCTTCTTGGTACCAATGTTTTCGGCCCTTTTCTAGATAGGAAACATATACGCAATTATTGACATGATCCATACTATCTATGTCTTCTTCTTCTACGATCCATTCTATTATCGTCTCCATGCAGCACCGACTTTCTAAATAAGATAGACTTTGTGGTTTATCTTATACCATTACGTAACAGATCACGAGCGATAGTCCAGCGATGGACTTCCGAAGCCCCCTCCAGGATACGGATGACACGTATATATCGATACATAAATTCAAGCGGCATTTCTTTGGCTAAGCCCATTCCTCCATGCATTTGAATGGCTTGATCAGCTACTCTTTGAGCCATTTCAGTACCAAATACTTTTAACATAGCTGCTTCACGACGGATGTCCTTGGCCCCTTGATCCATCTTCCATGCAGCATGATATGCCATAAGACGTGTTGCATGAATATCAGTTGCTGCATCTGCAATCCACCATTGAATGGACTGACGATCAGCTAAGTATTGACCAAATGTTTTCCTTTGATTCGCATATTCTATCATCATCTCTAGTAATCGCTCTGACATTCCAACTGAACGCTGGGCAAGCTCTAAACGCCGAACACCTAGACGATTCGCCATAGGAACAAAACCTTGTCCAACTTCACCCAAAACTTGACTTTCACCTAATTCTACATCTTCATAAATAAGTTCATATGGATGTTGATAACTAATAGTTGGTATACCTTTAGAAATCGTTAATCCTGGTGTGTTTTTATCTACTAAAAAAGCTGTGATTCCCCCTCGCTGTCTCTTTTCTGGATCCGTAACGGCCATCGTTATAATAAAATCTGCCTTATCGGCATGACTAATCCAAATTTTTGTGCCATTTAATACCCACTTGTCTCCTTTTTTCACAGCGGTTGTTTGCATAGCGCCAATATCGGAGCCTGCATTTGGTTCACTAATTGCGATAGCCGATCTCTTTTCTCCTCGAATGTACGGTAATAGATAACGCTCTTTTTGTTGCTCCGTACAACAAGCAGCTAAAAAGTGGGCATTCGGTGCATCTGGAGGTAAAGTAAAAGGAACTATGGTTTTAGATAACTCCTCCATCACAACAGCCTTAGCTAAAAACCCTAAATTTGTCCCACCATATTCCTCTGGAATATCTAATCCCCATAATCCCAATTCCTTTGTTTTCCTAAGCAAATTTTCCTCTATCTCAGGAGGAAGTAACGGCGAATTGTCTAAACCTCGATTAGCTTCGTTTTCTATTACTAAATGTTCTAATGGCATTAATTCTTTTTTTACAAAGTTACGAACTAACTTCTGTAGCATTTCTATTTCATCAGGTAATGTAAAATCCATTTCCTCTCACTCCTTATTTATATGATTAAAGTATATAAACTACTAAAATATTACGTTAATAGAAAAATTGTCTTTATCTGAGAACAATCAAACCTTAACTTGTTATTTGAACATGCTTACAAATAGTAATGAAATATGGATTTTTAAACGTTAAGTTGGTGTAGACTGACTATTCTCCATTTGTTGTGTTATTGGTTCCGAATTATCTACCGGCACAGTATTAGGAATATAATTCAATGCAAAACCAAATAATCCAGCAAAGGTACTCAAAATAAACGTAGGCTTTCCAAAAGTGTCTGCACTGAAAATGATAAGATCCCCATTAAGTAAAAGAAGGCCTACCATTTGTCCAATAACTAGCAAGGAACCGCTTAGCAAGAATAATACGCAGCTTACCTTAAATAAAAATTGAAAAGTTTTTCTCATCATTTCACCTCTCTTATTAATGTATTGGGAGAGGTAATACTCCCATTCCAATTAACCATCCAATGATAAAAATTGGGACCACGTAATAAGTAATTAACGGAACAAACATCTTTTTCGGGTCGGCACCCGCTAACCCAGCAGAAATAAATATTGAACCAGAAGCAGGTGGTGAAGAACCTTCTGTACTTGCGAATACAAGGATGCAGATGACCGCGGCAACCGGATGGACTCCTACTGAAATAAGCGCAGAGAAAGAAATCATTCCCACTGCAGTTAATGTTGCAGTAGAAGATAGAGGACCTGCTACTAAAACAACTAATACCCCTATAATCGCGATCATTAACCATTTTGATATAGAAAGCGTTTCCATTAAGGATGTTAAATCTTCAGCCAATCCTAAATTACTTAGAACTTCACCTGCAGCAAAGGCGAATAATAAAATAGCACCAATATAGGCGAAGCGAGGAATAGCATTATTTAAAAACTTAGACCAATCCGTTGAACTTTTTGGCAGCTTTGTCCAACCTACTATTAATCCGATAAATATGATTAAAATAGGAATCCACGTGATTAATGATATACTCCCCATCGCTTCTTCCCCTATATTTGGGTTGGCTGCTAACATTTCAGAAACAGGTCCAATGGTAATAATCATTGGAATAAGAGCTCCTAGAAAAATAAACAAAGATTTCCAACCGGCTCGTAATGACTGGCTTAATGGTTGAACAAATTCGGGTGAAACCGCTTTAATTTTGTGTTTTCGTACAAGATACATAATTAAAATTATTCTATATAATACTTGATAGGCTCCTGCTACGAACAAGGCTATATATATGTTAACTTCTGAAACTAGGGCAGCAACAGGTGCAAAACCTAACATGATAAACATAGAACTCGAAGGTGGAAGAGCTGTTCCCAATCCCCCATTGCCAGCTACTACTGTAGCGGCTAATTCGCGACTCCAATTTGTCTTCACCATCCATGGAGCTGTAAAAGCCCCTGTAGCCGCGGTATTAGCTGAACCTGATCCGGCTAAGGTACCCATTGCAGCTGAAGCTATTGTATCTATATAAGCAGCTCCGCCAGGAAGACGTCCAAATATAGAATTAAGAATGAGTAGCATCCCACTTAGTACTTCTGTCCTGTCAATTAAATAAGACATAAATACAAATGCCAATGCTGCATACATTACTTCGTATGTGGCGGCATACACCAATCCATCCCATATTAATTGTGGAGCCTGAGTCCCACCAAACAAGGCAGTCCCTATTAAACCAAAAAACATCGCTTCTCCAATATTTCTTTTCAGAAGGACATTCCAAAAAATGATGATTCCTATAAAAGCTAGTAATGCTAAAAAAGCATTTCCCATCACTGCACCCCCTCTTTTTTTACAAGCATATATATTTCTCTATTATCTTTGCAGTTTTCTTTTATGGTTATAGCTTTTTATGCGATGCTTACTACTCGAAAACTTTTTATTATACTAGTTTTATATTGAATCAAGCTTCTAAAACAATGCTATCTCCCTTGGAATTTTGGTTTTCTTTTTTCAGAAAATGCTAACACTCCTTCTTTATGGTCCTCTGTTTCTTTGATAATAGCAAAGTGGGAGGAAATGAGATCTAACGATGATTCCAAGTCCATTTTTAGTGACTGTTTAACGGCCCTTTTAGTCATTCGGATTGCTACTTGAGGGCCGTATGCAATTTGTTTGGCCAACTCTAATGTTCTTTCCATAAATTCTTCTCGTGGATATACTTGATTTACCAATCCTAATCGCAAAGCATCTTCTGCATCAATAAAGTTACCGGTCCATAAGAGTTCAAGTGCCTTTGCCTCTCCTACTAATCTAGGCAAATAATATGCTCCACCATCTCCGGGAACAAGCCCTACCTTTACATATCCTTCACTTACTCTAGCTGTATCTGCCATTGTCCTGATATCTGCCATAAGAGCCATATCCAATCCTGCTCCTACTGCTGGCCCATTAATTGCTGCAATCACAGGCTTATCCATTTTTTTCAGAGTCAATGGAACACCATGAATAAATTTCCAAAGCCTATGTTTATGATCTAAGGGAGAGTCTTTCCCCTCATTCATTGTTTTTACATCACCTCCAGAACAAAATGCATCTCCAGCACCAGTAATGACTATTACATGTACGTCATCATTTTGCTGTGCCTGCTCTAAAGATTCAATCCACGCTTCAATCATTTCAGTGTTAAACGCATTTTTCTTTTCTGGTCTATTTAAAGTGATGATTTGAACATGGTCTTCTATTTGATTTATTATTGTTGACGTCATAATTCTCCCTTCACATCCCTCTTACAGATTCTATTTATTCTTTCGTGAGACTTTATTGAATAACCTGTTTTTTACGTAAGTCGCTAAGTTGCTCTTCGTTCAAGTTCACATACTCCATTAGCACTTTATCTGTATGCTGTCCTAATAAAGGTGCAGGTACCACTTCATCTAATGGAGAGTCCGATAATCGTATAGGGGAACCCGGAACCTTAATTTTCCCTTTTGCCGGATGCTCAATCTCAACAATCATCTTTCTGGCTATCAAATGTGGATCATCAGCCACTTCTTCAATAGATAAGACGGGTGCAGATGGAATACGTGCTTCATAGAAACCTTCCACTATGTCCCACTTCTTCTTGTCAGCTAACCAATCCGTTAATATCTTATCAATAACCTCTACATTCTTAGCACGATCTACATTCGTTCGAAAACGTGGATCTTCCAGCAAATCTTCTCTACCAATATGCTTTGCTAATGATTCCCAGTGCCGTTGAGCATCACAAAAGATAGCAATGTAACCATCCTTCACTGGATATACATTATAAGGTGCAATGGCCAATCCGCTATGACGGTTCCCAGTTCGCTCTGGTAACGTACCCTTGCTTCTATAGAAGCCTCCTAATGGTGAAGCTAAAACAGGATACATCGTATCATGCATAGCTACTTCTACTAATTGTCCTTTGCCCGTTTTTTCTCGTTGATAAAGGGCTGTAGTAATTCCACCGAATAAATGAATAGCACCCATTATATCCGAAAAGGCAGGTCCAGCTTTTACTGGTGGTCCATCTGGAAATCCTGTGCTGCTCATCACACCACTTATTGCCTGGATAGTGATGTCCATAGCAGGCCAATCTGCATAAGGACCTTCTAATCCATACCCTTTACCAGTTGCATAAATCAGACGTGGATTAACCTCTTTCAGCGTTTCATAACCGAGCCCTAATCGATCCATCACGCCTCTAGCATAATTCTCCAATACTACATCTGCTTTTTTGACTAAATCCAAAAAAAGCTCTTTCCCCTCCTCTGTTTTTAAATTCAATGTAATCCCTAATTTATTGGAGTTAAACATTAAAAACTCATGGCAATCTTTTCTTCTTTTCCGCAGAGATTCACCATCCATTGGTTCCACTTTAACTACCTTAGCTCCTTGATAAGCTAACATTAAGGAACAGTATGGACCATTATATATTTGTCCTAGATCTAACACTAGTAAGCCTTCTAACGCTTGACTCATTATTTCTCCCTCCCTTTATGTGGTATTACGAATAAAATCCGATTCTTTGTTATAAAATAATTCATTTATTGTTATAAAGGATTTGTTTCATCTATTTTTAAGAACTCATACGACAATACTAGAAATCTCTTTTCTTAATGTAAGATAGAATCCTAATTTAACCGCTTACATAATCAAATGTAATTTACCTTATAATCTTCAAGGACACATCATAACACTGTCTACAAACTGATAATGGTTAGTTATTGACTTCATCAACATTCAAGCAAATTCCCCCTTCAATTAATCAATAAAAATACTATTACATTTTTAGTATTTTTATTTGAAGCACTTTTAGTGTTGGATATAAAAAATGAATGGATACTTTTGTATGCTTCAAACATTTGGTAATTATTACTATAAATGATTTTTGTGCTATAATACCAATACTTCCTATTTATGGAACCATAACCTCAAGCTATGAATCTTTAAGAAATACTTTGGAGGTAAAAATGATGGATACTCGTTTATTAAAGTACTTTGAATCAATAGCTCGGAATAAAAACATAACTAGAGCTGCATCGGAACTACATATCTCTCAACCATCTCTTAGTAAACAAATGAAAATGTTCGAGCAAGAACTAGATTGTAAGTTGTTTAAAAGAAATACAAGAGAAATTACTTTAACAGATGCAGGAAAAGTATTATATAAGCATTCAGTACAGATTCTACAACAACTGAAAAATGCCACTAAAGAAATGGAAGATGTTAAGAATGTAGGTTTAGGTGAAATTAGCATTGGAGCTTATGTAACTAGTATTCCATGGTTATGTAGAATAATTCCTGAGTTTAAAAGGAAATATCCACATATACCTATTAAAATTAAGGAAATGGGAGCGGAGGAAATTGCGGAATCATTAAAGAAATATGATGTGCATATTGGAATCACTTCCAATTGCCAAGATACAGATGTATTAAAGTTTACTCCTGTTTTCGAAGAGCCTTTAGTATTAATTACTCCACTACATCATCATTTTAATAATAGAGAAGAAGTTAGTTTTACTGATTTAGACGGCGAGCCTCTAATTTTTTTCCCAAACAATTATCATACACGCCAAATTATAATGGCTGCTTTTACTCAGCATGATATAAAACCTAATATTGCTTTCGAAACCAGCAGAACCAGCTCAATTATTAGCCTAGTTGCTTCTGAATTAGGGAGTGCTTTAATATTCGAAAGCCATTTAAATTCTCAAATAGAAAAAAATATCAACATAATTCAAGTGAACAATCCTATGATAAAAAGGACATTATATACTGCAATCCACCATGATAGGAATCTACCATCTATAATACATGAGCTGAACTCTCTCATTTCTCAGTTTTTTATAAGTAACCAAACCTACTCTCAATAAGGTACCTACTCACTGGCGCTTCTACCACCATTTTTATGCTAGTGCGCCTGACCCCCAACGTATTAAAGCATTACCATACCGAGGGTCTGGCACTCAAACCTAATGTAATTAAAATATAAAATGTCACACATTATAATGGGAAAAGAAAAAGGATAGTTAAGCAGTAATTATATCTGCTTAACTATCCTTTTTTGTACTAAAAATGACCTCACTTACCACAACAACAATATTTTTTGTTGTTGAACTAGTCGAGTAGAAGAGAACCTCTCTACCTTTCGGTAGATTGAGTTCTCCCCCCTCACAGAACCGTGCTTGCGCAATTAACGCACACGGCTCCTCCTAGTTACCATTCACAAAATGTAGCTCATCTCTTTCATTCTGATTTTTGCTAATTCTGCTATCCTTACTAGTTTTGTTTCCATCATTATTCCTACCTCTGAGTGTAGTAAATGTGTCCCTAGTAAGGGTGATAACTGGTAGCCAGCCTTTCCTCCATCGGCATTACCCAACTTCATCGGTACTACGCTGCTATCCGACTCCCTACATCGGCTTTTGGTTTCCTTGCTTTGTATCGCTTGTAAACCATACTCTTCTATCACGAAAAGACCGGTAGGGTCTCCCGAGTTGCCGTATCATATCAATGTGTGACGTGCCGAGGTCTCTGACTCCAGAGAGGCCTTACCCTTCTTGCCTTTAACGAAGGATAAGATGTAGCTTTCTGCTGTGCGTAAGGCATCAGCCCTCTCGAGTTACTAACATTATGGAGCTCAATCCCTTCAACCATTTGGCTTTCAGCCCGCTACCTAACTGTCTACGCTTAAAGACTAAAGTTACCTTTAACCCTCCAAGACTCGCTACGAGCGAATGGCTAGTTCTTACTCGACGGGAATCCCACCCGCTATATGATACGACCTAGGCTCGGCCGCACACGCACCCGTTCGTATTATTCACCATTTGATAAATCCTTCGGTGTTCTAATTTTCATATGTTCAATTGAGTATTTAACAGAAATTTTTATGAATATAAGTAGTTGGTTGTCCATTTCGATTTTTTCCATTCTGCATGTAATGTAATATGAAGAATTTTCATAAAAGAGCATCACAGATAGGATAGACAATTATCCCGAAAGAAGGCATAAGGATGGGATACATTGAAGAATTACGTGCTCTCGTTGGAACAAGCCCTTTGATTCTTACGGTGGTCACCGTATTAGTTTTCGATTAGCACGGCTCCTTCTGATGGTACAAAGCGATGAAATGTGGAGATTGCCAGCTCTGGCTATATCGAATTCGTGGAAGCTGCGGAAGAAGCTTGCATTAGGAAAATATCCGAAGGAATAGGGATGAATATCGGAAATCTTCAATTAATTGGGGTATTTTCAGGGGAGAACTTTTATACGAAGCTGCCTAATAGGGATGAATACTATCCTGCTATCATTGCTTACTCGCTCAGAGACATACGTAGCGGGAATTTAAAACCTGATGGTATAGAAACACAAAAGGTTCAATTTTTAAAATGGTCCGTTCTTCTAAAAGATTCAAGTGCACGAGATCGACAAATATTACAAAGTTTTAAAGTAAAGAAATCGATATTTAATTGTAGAGGGAAGGAAAGGAAGGAAGAAAATAGTGCAAACTATCGCTTTTTATATTGGAGAACCTATTAAAATAAATCAAGGATTTATGTACAATCAGATTATTAGGTTGAATCAGTATCGGGCTATTGTAATAGGACCTTTCTCAAATAGCAACAATGTTCAATATCAGTTTGAACATTATTATAATGTAAATGAAATTAAAGACCTTGGCGCCTTCTTTAGGAAGCAAAATGTCGTGGCTATTCACGCTCATCAAGGGAAACATTCACTCGATATTTTACCAGCAGCTACAAAGCATGGCATTCCTTTGATTGTCCATTTTCGAGGACGTGATTCTTCCACTCAAACAAAAAAGAGATTTCTCGAAAATAAGAAACGATATAAATCTTTAATAAATCAGGGAGCTGGCTATTTTGCAGTTTGCCGTTTTCTTGCTAAGGAATTAAAAACATTAGGATTTCCAAAAGACAGGATACATGTTTTATATGGCGGTCTGGATTTAAATTTATACCCATATTTCAAACGTTCCCTACCTCCGAAAGGAGAAATCAGAATCTTGTCGGTAGCCAGGCTTGTCGAGAAAAAAGGGTTCCTTACGCTTTTGAAGGCGTTTCACCTGATTCATCATAAATATCCAAGAGCAACTCTGCACATTATTGGGACAGGAGAAGATGAAGAGAAAATTAAAAGCTTCATTGATAAATACCAGTTAAACAATCGCGTTTTTCTAAGAGGAGCAATGGATTCACACCAAATCTCTAAGGAGTTAAGAGATTCTCATCTCTTTTGCCTTGCCAGTGAAACAGCAGAAGATGGCGATGTAGAAGGGATTCCAAATGCATTAAAAGAAGCTATGGCAAGTGGTTTACCGGTAATTTCCACTTTTAACGGGGGGATTCCGGAATTAATTGAGCACAAAAGAACTGGATATCTTGCTCCCGAAAAAGATTATGTGAAATTGTCTAAAGGTATAGAATATTTCTTGAATCATCCAGAGGTATGGAGAACATATACCCAAAGAGCACGACAGGTCATTGAACAAAAATTTGATTTAAATAAGCAAATCGTGGAACAACAAAAGTTATATGAATTAATTAAAAACAAGAAAGGAAAAAAGAGGAGATAATGCAATACAAATACATGTAAGAGGGAAAAGACATTATGAAACAGTCAAAATATCCAGTTAAGTATGTACAATCGTTAAGAGGTGAAACGGCTCATGTCATTTTTTTTAGCGATGGTAAAAAATATGTCGTGAAGTGGCACGGTACTACGAAAGAAAGAGGCAAAGAAGTGGTCAATGAATATGTGATTGGCAAATTAGCAGCGCTCTTTTCACTTCCCGTTATCCCCTTTGAGCTTGTATATATACCAAACGAGTTTATCGAGAAAACTCCTGAATTACAATCCGAAAACTACAAATATAGTTCCGGACACCAATATGGCTGTGTTTTTATTGAAAACGCTGTTGTATTCGAGGATGTCAGAGAAGCTCCACCCTCCAGGACGGAAGTGAAAAACCACGATATGCTTGCAGGAATAACGGTATTCGACCAATGGGTGAACAACAGCGATCGGGGTACGACGAATGTAATTTTGGAACCTCTAGTTGAAGGCGGCTATTATGTCCATATGATTGATCATGGCCGATGTTTTCCGGGCCGATACCAATGGTCTGCTCAAACGCTTAGTGAGGAGCCGGAATACAACTTCCATTGGCCCTTTTATAAATGGGTCTACTCTCTTCTCAATGATCACAAAGAGCTTACATCGTTTGCAGAAAAAATTATAGGTTTGCCAAACAAATTGATCTATGAAGTTATTCAATCTATCCCTAAAGAGTGGCATGTGAGTACGGAGGATAGAGAGGCTCTCTACAAGTTTTTTTTAGAACAGAAAAGTAACTTACCCGATATCTTAGCCAGTATTATCAACTATTCTAGTAATATTAAGTAATATATCAGATAAAAAAATAACTCCCTACTGGTTTAAGGCTTCTATTTTTTAAAAATGGGACCACAGTCTATTCAATTTTTTTCCGCATAATGTCATATCTCAAAATCTTAATATTTCGTATTAAATTTTATCTAGGTTTTTTACAAAAATATTGGTCATACTCTGGTCACACACTATCGAAAACTACAATTCATTTAAGCGGTCTAATAAATAAAAAAGTACACCACTAATATATAAGTGATGTACTAATTTTTATATTATGTGTGACATTAAAGACCAGTTAAGCTGTCATAACAAAAACATACATTCACTTGTCTTTAATTTTACATAGCAGGAGTCATCTTTGTTAATTTCACTGATAATAATAATGGTTGTAATAGGTTATATAACTTCTTAATTCTCACTTTATTATTTTAGGCGAGAAGACTCCCACTTCAAACTTTCGTTAGAAAATTAAGTGGTGAGTAGTTCAAGAATCAACAAGCTGAACTATTTCGTTGCAATTATCGTTCAATTTCAAACGTGAATTCCCTCTCCTTGTATTCTCTTCCCTTAAACATTCGTTCTACAAATCGAACATTCTTATCAGTCATGAACAAAACAGTAGATGACCTTGTTCCATAATCCGGAGTTTGAATAAATAGCGGAGAAAGCTTTCGTTCCCATTCTAAAGAAACACCTGTACTTGGCAGTTCTTCATCTGGAGCAGGATCCGCATATTGCAAGCTTGAAAATAAACATTCCTTTAAGTTTTCAGTTGAACCTTTCAAACAACTTTCCAATCCTTCTTTTCCTTTACGTACTTTTGGCCACGGTGTATCCAACAAATGATTACTCAGTCCATACAGCCCAGGTTTTAACAAGCGAAGTTCATTTTCTATGTTCGAATAATAGTAAAGGGAACTTACATCCCCAACGATTAAGTTAAATCCAGGATATTGATCACGATGCTGTTGAATCATTTGCAAATACTGTTGAGGCTGATTGTCTCCTATTAAGAATTGACCAACTAATTCTCCACGAGAACGCATATTGCCGCTTTCATTATCTGGGTCACGATAATTGGTAAGGGCCGCAAAACGACCTTGTTTAGTGACCCCCATCCATGTTCCCATTTTTTCTAAATCCCTGCCTGCCAACACATGCGATGCATCTTCCCAAAAAGACGCCTGTGCCGTCGGTCTTTCATAAAATTCATCCCGATTGGCAGCAACAACTAAGTCATACCGTGAGTCCATTTTATAAGCGAAATTTATCAAACACATATCTGTCACTCCCTTCTACATATCGTTTCTGTTACAAAAAACTATTTGCTTTAAAATAATCGAGATATCGAATTAAATAACCAAATCCGACTGTAAATAATGCGCAAGTAAATGGGCTGTATGCTTTAACGAAGAAGTATGTGTCCGCTCAAATGCATGAGACGCATCAATTCCAGGGCCAATTAATCCATGTACAATATCATGTCCGGCTCGAATCGCTGCGGACGCATCAGAACCATAATACGGGTAAATATCGACTCGATAATCAATCGCATGAGCCTTCGCTAAAGATACAAGATGTTGACGCAGCTTATAATGATACGGCCCGGATGAATCTTTGGCACAAATGGAGACGCTGTACTCATCCGTCGCTTGCCCATCTCCAATTGCTCCCATATCAACCGCTATGTATTCGACGACTTCAGCTGGAATATTCGAATTTCCTCCATACCCAATCTCTTCATTGTTAGAAATAAGAAAATGCGTCGTATGTGATAAAGAAATGTCTCCCGTTTGAATGCGCTCCATGATATGAAGCAAAATGCCGACACTTGCTTTGTCATCTAAATGACGAGATTTAATAAAACCGCTCTCTGTTACTTCTACACGCGGTTCAAATGAAACAAAATCTCCAACAGAAATGCCAAGAGCTTCTGTTTCAGCTTGTGATTTCACGACTTCATCAATCCGTATTTCGATTGCTTCTTCATCACGCTTCACCTCTCCTGCATTTTTATACACATGAACAGATGTCTGATGAATTAAAATCGTTCCTGTATACGCCTTCCCTTCTGCGGTATGGATTGTACAATATTCCCCTTCAACGGAATTCCAGCGAAATCCTCCAATCATCGCTAATTTCAAGCGGCCATTCGGTTTGATTTCTTTTACCATCGCACCTAATGTATCCACATGGGCGGTCAACAAACGATGTCTATTCGGGTCCTTCCCTTGTATCGTCGCCAGTAAAGCCCCTTTATTCGTTAGCTGATACGAAACATGATTTCTTTTCATAAACGCAGCAACATAAGCAATCGCCTCCCCTGTATACCCCGATGGACTTGGAATAGCGACTAACTCTTTTATGTAGGAAACAATTTCGTTTTCATCAATTATGGAAACCAAGATCAACACTCCCTTTCTTCGTACACTAAGTATACCGTTTTTTACTTAGAGGAAAAAGCAACGCTCCATAGCAAATGGCCGATTCAGCAAACGAACCGGCTGTTTGTTGATTATTTAATTGGTTTTTCAGCTGTTACCGCTACCTTCGACCAATCTACATGGACACTGCCTGTTTCAAGCTCCAAATCTCGCACCCTTTCGTTTACTCCTAGAAATCCATAGCGAAATAAAGTAGGAATAAGCGGTGCTTCTTCTTTAATCAATGCTTGCCATTCTTTATAAACCTCTGCACGATACTCATTATTAAACGCCTCTGCTGAAACTCCTTTTTGCAAGAACTCATCATTCTTTTCATTCACCCACCGAGTATAATTGAAAGCGGCATCCCTTGCCCAAAGACCGGATGGGTCAGGATCTGATCCAACGCCAAATGCGGCTTGATATAAATCAATTTTTTGATCATCTTTTTTCAAGCGATCATAAAAAGAGTTAAACTCATGAAGCCTTCCTTCTAACAATTGGACATGTAGACCAACATCCCGCCATTGCTGAATATAGTACCGAGCTAATGGTTCCGCCGCATCTCCGCCAGCCATCGAGGCAAAATTAAGTACAAATTTCTTTCCTTTTGGATCTTCCCGGAAGCCGTCACCATTTCGATCCACATAACCTGCTTCATCTAATAACTTCTTTGCTTTTTCAGGGTTATACGTATACCCAGCAAGACTTGCATCATAATAATTAGGCTGTGTAGGCGGAATTACTGTATTCGCTTGAAAACGAAGTCCTTTATATAAAAATTGTCCGACTTCATCATTATTAATCGCATAACCGATTGCCTGACGAACACGTTTATCTGACAATTTGGTTCCGCCCATTACATTTTCTCTCTTGTCTAAATCATAATGGCCTAGCTTAAAACCGATATACGTATAGGTTGATTCCATTTGTCCAAGAAGATTGACATTCGTTAACTTCCTTGCTCCCTCATACAAATCAGCCGAAATCTTAGCCACATCAATTTTTCCAGCTTGCAGCGCTTTAACGGCTGTGGTTGAGTTCACAACAGATAGAGAAATACGATCAAGCTTGGGCTTTCCTTTCCAATAATCATCAAAGGCTTCAAACTCAATCGCTTCCCCCTGAACAATTTTCTTTACTTTAAATGGTCCAAAACCGATTGGATGTTGACGGATTTTCGCGGAAGCTGGCATTTGTGCGACTGGAATATTCCCTAAATACTTTTTATGAAGCGGATACGTCCACACCCCTGTTAAAATCGACGGATTGGCTTCTTTAAAGGTTAATGAAACCCGATTTCCAGCCACTTTAATACCAGAGATACGCTCTGCTTTTCCTGCATGATATTCATCCATTCCAACAATATTTTGAAAAGTTGTATCATAGCGCGACCCGTTATAATCAGGGTGACCAATTGTTAAATAAGCAAACTCTAAATCTTCCCCTGTTACAGGGTTGCCATCATGCCACTTAACACCGTCTCGAATCGTAATCGTCATTGTTTTATAGTCTTTAGACATTTCATATGTCGCGGCACCCTCTTGAGTAAATTGCGAGTTTTCATCTGTCGCGAGCAGCGCTTCATCAAAAAATTGCAAGATTTCCGCATCATACGCATTTTCAAAAAAAACTCCATTTAATATTCCTTCGAACGGACTGTCTGCGACTAAGCCATAATTCAGATGACCACCTTCAAGTGCATTGGCTGTGTTCGTTGTTTTTGTTAAAAACGTCTGACTCGTTCTAACACCTGCCACTTCTTGATGGACTTCCTCCATCTTTTGTCCCGATTGACAAGCTGCTACTAATATGAAGCTTATGAATGTACATAATACTTGATAGCCTTTAGCGTTCATAAAAAACCTTCCTCTTGTTGTTCGTTATCTTCTTTGTCTAGCGTCCGTCGCACGTTTAATCGCTTGACCGACAAAATTGATACTTAACATCATCACAAGAATCATGACGGAAGCTGGCAGCCATACCCACCATTTATGCTCTAACACATCCGGATTTCTTGCATAGCTAATGAGAGTTCCAAGACTCGGTGTACTTTCTGGCAACCCAAATCCTAAATACGTTAAAGCTGATTCAAGCCCAATATTCCCTGCTAAATTCAAAATAAAATTCACGATGATAATCGAACTTACATTAGGAAAAATTTGAAAGAACATAATCTTCCAATGCGGAGTTCCTAACGTTTGTGAAGCCTGAACATAATCTAATTCTCGCTCCGCTAACACTTTGGAACGAATCAATCGTGCCTTGCCCGTCCAATAAAACAAAGTCATCACTAAAATAAACGACCATATTGTAAATTCGGGAATAATCGTCACTAACACAATAATAAACATCGTCGTCGGTAAAGAGATGATAAAGTCAATGATGCGCATGACAACATGATCAGTCGCCCCGCCGAAATAACCAGCCACAAGCCCCGTTGTTAACCCAATCAAAGCGGTTAACAATGTGATACAAAAGCTAATCGTAAACGAATTACGTGTTCCAATAATTAATTGACCAAATACATCTCGTCCGCCATAATCCGTCCCTAACCAATGCTCCAGAGAAGGAGGTTGATGAAGAGCTCGTAAGTTAATTCGAGCAATTTCTTCTGCATCCATAACAAAAGCTGCGCTGTACACAAAGAGCAGGATGGAAATTAAGAAAATGAACGAACCCATCGCTAGACGGTCTTTTTTCATTTGCTGCCAAATTAGCTGTCTTCCAGAAGGTGTTATTTGTATAGATTGTCCATGTTTTTCTGTATTTACGTTCAATTCCATTACTCGCTTCACCTCTCCTTAGTCAATCCGTATACGCGGATCGACTATACTTAGAATAATATCGGACAGAAGAGTCCCCAATAGGGTAGCAAAGCCAGTCATCATGACAACAGCGGTAACAACACTAAAATCACGAGCATGAACAGAGCTCAGAAATAATTGACCGATGCCTGGATAATTAAAAATCGTCTCAATAATTACCGCTCCACCCACTAAGCCCGTAATTTCATAGCCTAAAAAAGCCGCAATCGGTAAAAAAGAGTTTCGTAATACATGATGAGTATAAATATTTGTTTCTGGTACGCCTTTCGCTTTTGCTGTTCGAACAAAATCCTTCATTTTATTATCAATGACTTCATTCCTTAAATATTGAATAATAACCGTTGTAGAAACAATTGCCGTACTAAACGCTGGTAAAATCATATGATTAATTTTACTCAGTACATAGGCAAACGTCCCTTCTTCCACTGTAGGATTAACGCTTCCCCCCGTCGGAAATAAATCAAGGGAAAAACCGAATACAAAGAGCATAATAATCGCAAAGATAAACATAGGAGTCGCAAAGCCTATATACGTATAGCCTGTAATCACTTCATCAATCCATGAATTGCTGTACCGTCCACTTATTAACCCAAGTGGTATAGCGATTAAATACGTAAAAATTAAAGTCAAGAGAGCCAAATTCACTGTATTCCAAATTCGGTCCTCAATCACATCCGTTACTTGTACTTTATGTGTATACGATACTCCCCAATCTCCCTTTGAAACATTGCTCACCCATCGAATATATTGTTCATGCCAAGGATCATTTAATCCCATCTTTTCTCGCTGTGCTTCAATCACATCTGGATTAGCTCGCGGATCAATTTCTCTTCCTCCTAAAGCATCACCCGGCATTGCTTTAGCCATCATAAATACAAGAACACTTAAAATAAATAACTGTGGAATCATCATCAATAACCGGCGTACAATAAATTTCCACATAGGCTTCCTCTCACCTCCTATGGCAATGCCACTTTATGTGTGGCACTAATCGGCTTTAAATCATACGCTCGTCCATTTTCGTCGAAGAAGGTAGAATACAATTGCTTGTATTCTGCAGCTACCTGTTTTCGAAGCTTTATTTTTTGCCCGCGAGCATCAGGTGATAAATCGGGAATCGCGGCCATTAACCGTTTCGTATAAATATGCTGTGGATTTTTGTAAATATCTTGACTCGTTCCTTCCTCCACTAACCGCCCGCGATACATCACACCAATGCGGTCACACATATGCCGAATGACACCAAGATCATGCCCTACAAATAAATACGTTAACTGAAATTCTTTTTGCAAATCTTGAAGAAAGTTCAATACTTGTGCTTGGACGGATACATCCAAGGCTGACACAGGTTCATCCGCAATAATCAATTTAGGTTTCAACGTTAAAGAACGAGCGATACCAATCCGCTGACGCTGTCCACCCGAAAATTCATGTGGATATTTATAAATAGAATCTGGATTTAGCCCCACTCTTTCTAAATACTGTTGCACGATTTTTCTCTCTTCCGTTACCGATACACGTTCAAAATTTCGAATCGGCTCCGCAATGATATCCAGCACGCGCTTTTTCGGATTTAAAGAGGAATATGGATCTTGAAATATCATTTGAATATCTTTACGAAAAGGCTTCATTTCCCCTCTGCTCAAATACGTAAGATCTTTGCCTTGAAACGTAATGGTTCCAGCAGTCACCTGATGCAGCTTTACAATAGCCTTTCCTGTTGTAGATTTGCCGCTTCCCGACTCGCCAACAAGCCCGTACGTTTCTCCTTGCTGTAATTCAAAAGAAACACCATCTACCGCCCGAATATGGTCTACTACTGTATGAAATAAGCCGCCTCGAATTGGAAAATAAACTTTGATATCTTCTACTTTTAGCAACGTCATCGAATCGCTGTACCCCCTTCTTTCGGAAAATGAAACTGTTTATAACAAGTGCAGCGAACAAAATGACCTGGTTCCACTTCATGAAGCCTCGGAAATTGCGCATGCGATTGCACAGAAATCCAGGGAATCCTCTCTTTAAACCGACAGCCGCTTCTGTTAATTTTCGCAATGGGCGGCACCATCCCTTGAATTACATGCAATCGACTCTTTTCTTTCGTCACAGTAGGGATAGAGTGAAGCAAAGACTTCGTATAGGGATGAAGCGGCCTCTCCAATATTGTTTTTACACTCCCTTTTTCAACAATTTGTCCCGCATACATAACAATCACTTGATCGGCAATCTCTGCGACAACGCCTAAATCATGGGTAATAAAAATAATACCCATCTTTGTTTTTTGTTGAATGTCTTTTAATAAATCTAGAATTTGTGCTTGGATGGTTACATCTAGTGCGGTGGTTGGTTCATCGGCAATAACAAGGGAAGGAGAACAAGCTACGGCAATTGCAATCATCACTCTTTGTCGCATTCCTCCTGACAATTCATGAGGATATTGCTTATAGGTGCGTTTTGGATACGGAATCCCGACTTGTTCAAGCAGAGTAAGCGTTTTAGCTTTTTGCTGTTTCTTTGATAAATCTGTATGATAATGAAGACTTTCTTCTATTTGTTTACCAACTGTCATAAGGGGATTTAATGCCGTTAACGGCTCTTGAAAAATCATGCTAATATGTCGACCGCGAACTTTATTTAACTTCGATTCTGCTGCATTCAATAAGTTTGTCCCTTTATATATAATAGAACCTTCTGATTTTGTTCGCTTTTTATCGTGCAATTGCATAATAGACAAAGCAAGTGCACTCTTACCGCAGCCGGACTCTCCTACAATGGCAACAATTTCATTTTCATGAACGGTAAAAGATAAATCGTCAACAGCTGCATAATATTGATCATCAATACAAAATGAGGTTGTTAGGTTTTCTACTCGCAGGAGTTCTTTTTCCATGCCTATCCCCCTAACCGTTTTTATAACATTACTCAACTTTTAACACTTTTTGGTTATTTTCTCAAATAATTACTGTTATTTTTAATCATTTTTATTTTTTTATACCTTTTGAACAACAAAAAAATCGAGTATTTACTCGATTTTTCATAAAGACCAAACAAGGTCGTTTCCAATAGTATCGGCAATATATTGTGTATCTGTTCTCCGCTTCTTTCTCGCTTGTGCTCGTTCTTTCGCTGATTCATATAGCGCTTTCTCCGTTTCTGTTTCTGAAATTAAACGAGGAACAGAAATAGGTTTTCCCTTTTCATCAATCGCTACAAAAGTTAAAAAAGAAAGAGCGCATAAATTTTGAACACCGCTTTGCAAATCTTCAGCTACTACTTTTACCACTACTTCCATGGAGGTGCGGCCCGTATAAGTAACAAAGCTTTCTAAACAAACCGCATTGCCCTCAGAAATTGGATGCAGAAAATCCACCGAATCCGTTGAAGCCGTTACAACATGCGACCGAGCATGGCGCATCGCTGAAATAGCTGCTATGTCATCAATTTGCGCCATTAATTTCCCTCCAAACATCGTACCAATATTATTCGTGTCTGGAGGAAGAACGATACTTGTTTTAACAACTAGAGAGTCCCGGCATTTTTTTGTTTTTTCCATGATGACACACCCCTTTTTGTCGACCTGTAGTATCACTCAATAGGGATTCTAATTGTGAATGAACGACAGTCATCTCCTAAAGGCTTTATTAAATATCGCTTTAGATTCACAAGCTTATTATAGCCAACATAAAAGAAAGCTATTGCTCATTTTTTAGCAATAGCTTTCTTGAATTTTTTCAAATATCTGTTTGAAAAGGAAGTGTGTAACTATTTGTCTCTAGTTGCAGCCGCATTTAAAAGAGTATCGAGCTCTTGACTTGCTTGAACCGCCAGCTGACTTGTAAAGCCAAAATCTATAGCTAATCTAATCATTTCTTGTCTTTTTTCCTCAATTTTTTCATTAATTAGTTCAGCATATAGTTTCTTCATCGTCCATTTCCCACTTTTCAATATATTTACAAAAATATCATAATAGATAATTAGTCCCAAATCAATCTAATTTATCCCTTCTAATTGTGATAAATTTGTAAACATCTTCAAATATGAATACATTTCTTGAATATTTTGTGACAATCCGAACATAACTTCCAATTTTCATGTTTATGTAAACAAATCAATCTTCACTATGTCATCCATGAGGAAGAGGAGTGTTGATCGGGTTTATTAACAACAAGCTTATATTCATCTTCTAATACTTTTAATGGAACATCATATAAATGCCGCTCGTCTTTTGTTTTGTATACACCTTTTGCTAATAATTTATCAATTAACAGCGCTTTTCTCTCTTCAATCTTTTTAAATAATTCCATATGTATAACCCCTTTCTATTCTGTTTATGTGATACCTGAACCTCTTACATCATTCCATATTCCAGCTACATTCAGCGCATATTTAAAAAGCCTCTTCTTATCCAAGAAGAGGCTACTGTATTCATTCGACTCTTCTTATCTTCCAAGCAGCTGCTTGTTGGATGTGGCACAGTTCCTATAACAGGTCTGTTGCCGAGGCTTCAAAGGGCCAAATCCCTCCACCTCTCTGGATAAGAATTAAAAAGTAATATGAAAGTATATAAATACTATATGATTAGTAAATAAATGTCAATATCAACATAGGAAATCGTTTGCTCAACTATGCTAGCATAACCTAAATGAAAAAAGAGTGCAAGTGCACTCCTTTCTCAAATTTCTATTCTAATACTGTATTTTTTGTTTCTTTACCAAAAGCCACCGCGATGGCACCGATTAGTATGGCAACGGTAAAAATCGTAAAAATTGCGCTAATCGATGTATTGGCAGCTACTAAGTACCCGACTAATAACGGCCCTAGAATTCCTCCGATACGTCCAATGGCCGCTGCCATCCCTGCCCCTGTTCCCCGAATCACTGTTGGGTATTGTTCTGGAGTATAAGCGTATAAAGCCCCCCATGCACCTAAGTTAAAGAAAGAAAGAAGAATTCCTGATGTAATTAACAACGGCAGCTCTTCAGCTGTTCCAAAGAAATAAGCGCTCACTGCTGTACCAATTAAATAAGTAATTAACACAAATTTACGACCCATTTTTTCAATAAACCAAGCAGCTGTAAAATAACCTGGAAGCTGAGCAAGCGTCATAATTAACACATATTCAAAGCTTTTAATTAAGCTGAACCCTTTCATCAGCATCACACTTGGTAACCATAGAAACATGCCGTAGTAAGAGAATACAACACAGAACCAAAGCACCCATAAAATAAGAGTTTGTTTGGAATACTCTTTCGCCCACACTTTTTTCATATTTTGAAGCATCGATTGTTTTTCCTTCGGCTTCAACTCTTCATACTTCGGTGAGTCTGGTAAACTAAAACGCAGGTATACCGCATAAAAAGCTGGTAACGCACTTAAAATTAAAGCAATTCTCCAGCCGTATGTCGGAATGATAAAATAAGAAATAAGAGCCGATAAAATCCAACCTAACGCCCAAAAACTTTCTAATAAGACAACGACTCGTCCACGTTTGCTCGGTGCTACACTTTCACTTACAAGTGTAGATGCGACAGGAAGCTCTCCTCCCAGCCCCATGCCGATGAAAAAGCGTAAAATTAAAAATAAACTAATCGTCCCTACTAATGCTGATAACCCGCTTCCGATAGAAAAAAGTAAAAGCGTAATAATTAAAATATTTTTACGGCCTACTTTATCCGCCATTGCTCCAAACAGTAAAGCCCCAACAGCCATCCCAATCGATTGCGTACTTCCAATCCATCCAGCTTGCACATCAGTCAGATTCCATCCTTCTTCCATTTTCAAAGCCGCAATAATAAAGGAGAGCATCCCCACATCCAGAGCATCAAACATCCAAGCTGCCCCAGCAATCCCTAACAGCTTGCGATCTGCTATCCGTTTTGTTTTTTTATCCATGATAATTCCTCCTGATGAACTTCCGTAACACTAAAAAAATTCCTACTATATATATTTTTATCCCATTTCTATTTTATCTATTATTTTTGTTCATGACTATAGTAAATACAACTGTCATGACAAAAATATAGACATTTTTTAAAATCTATCATAGAGTGCTGATGATTTTTGACTTTTTTCGCGCCAAACTGCAGTTTGGCACACCTTTCAAAGAGAAATTTTCACCTATAAAAAATATTAAAATTAACAATATTTAACATTTAAGTATAATCATTACATTTGTTAAGATGTATTAGGGAGTATCATAAATGCTCTCACCTATTTATCCCTCACCATGATTTGCACAATACCATTTTATGTATATTTTAGGAGGTATTTATGTCAAATCTTACTTTGCAAGTTAGTGAAAAGCTTCAAAAGTTTTTACAAGGACCAAAAAAGCTGTATATTAATGGACAATTCGTTGAAAGTGTCTCTAAGAAAACATTTTCCACTCCAAATCCAGCAACAGGTAAAAAACTTGTTGAAGTATATGAAGGTGATAAAGAGGATATTAATTTAGCCGTCAAGGCAGCTCGTAAAGCATTTGATGAAGGCCCATGGTCAAGATTAAGTGCAGCAGAGCGCAGTCGTTTAATGTACAAGCTCGCGGACTTAATGGAAGAAAACAAAACAGAGCTTGCTCAACTTGAAACATTAGATAACGGTAAACCAATTAGAGAAACAACTAATGCCGATATTCCATTAGCGATTGAACATATTCGATATTATGCAGGCTGGTCAACGAAAATCGTTGGACAAACTATCCCTGTAAGCGGCAATTATTTTAACTATACAAGACATGAAGCTGTTGGAGTTGTTGGACAAATTATCCCATGGAACTTCCCGCTCTTAATGGCCATGTGGAAGCTTGGGGCTGCCCTTGCCACTGGTTGTACAGTTGTTCTAAAACCTGCAGAGCAAACGCCTCTGTCTGCTCTTTATCTTGCTGAATTAATTTCTGAAGCAGGATTCCCAGACGGGGTTATCAACATCATTCCTGGCTTCGGAGAAACAGCAGGCCAATCTTTAGTTGATCACCCTGAAGTAGATAAAATTGCCTTTACCGGCTCAACAGAAGTCGGCAAACGCATCATGCGTTCTGCTTCCTATTCACTAAAACGGGTGACGCTTGAACTTGGTGGAAAATCACCAAACATTATCCTGCCTGATGCTGATTTCTCTAAAGCGATTCCTGGCGCGTTAAACGGGGTTATGTTTAACCAAGGACAAGTTTGTTGCGCCGGCTCTCGTGTCTTTATTCAAAAGAAGCATTACGATAACGTGGTAGCTGACATGGCAAGTCATGCTAAATCCATTCAACAAGGAGCAGGTCTTGATCCAAATACTCAAATTGGACCGCTTATTTCCGAAGAACAACAAAAGCGCGTACTTGGCTACATTGCTAAAGGGATTACAGAGGGTGCGGAAGTGCTAGCTGGCGGAGCTCCTCCTAGTGAAGAAGGTTACTTTGTTGCGCCTACTATTTTTGCTAACGTCGAAGATAACATGACGATTGCGAAAGAAGAAATCTTCGGTCCTGTTATTTCAGCTTTACCATATGAGGACTTAGATGATGTCATCAAACGAGCAAATGCAAGTGAATATGGCCTTGCTGCTGGTGTTTGGACAAGCGACATTGCCAATGCTCATTATATTGCTAACAAGCTGCGTGCTGGTACGGTTTGGGTCAACTGCTACAATGCATTTGATGCCGCTTCTCCATTTGGCGGATACAAACAATCCGGTATCGGCCGTGAAATGGGCTCCTATGCTCTAAACAACTACACAGAAGTGAAGAGCGTTTGGATTAATTTAAATCGATAACATTAAATAAAATGGGTCCCCTATTCATACGAATGGGGGACCTTTCTTTTATTCCATAATCTCGCCAACTCGGAGCAGAATTTCGCCAATTCGAAAAGTAATCTCGCCATTTTAGTCTCAATCATTAACCCCCTTTCTCCTTCATTTGTTAAAATAAACTTGAGTATAAAAAAGGAGGGTTTTTCCTATGTATGAAATAGCGATTATTGGAGCTGGAGCGGCTGGAGGCAGTGCTGCCATCTTTACCGCCAAAGCAGGAAAACAAACAGTTATTCTAGACAGCAGCCAAAGCGGCACAAAAAGAGCTTGGTTAGATAATCATTACGGTACAGCTGGAATTGCTGGACCTGATTTATTAGCAACAGGTCTAGCCCAAGCGAAAAAATTTGGTGCAGAACTAATTGAAACAAAAGTAACGGGAATTAATAAAACGACTGAAGGATTTCAAATCCAAACAGAAAACGGATCGGTTGAAGCGAAACAAATCATTTTAGCAACAGGCGGGCTAACAAGCTTAGCTGAAGAAGCAGGTATCACAACAAAAGATGGTACAGAGCCAAGATCAAAGAAAGTGTTTGATGTAGATGCTGCTGGAAAAACAAACGTAGAAGGCATTTGGGCTGCTGGAGCATGTGCAGGAACGAGTGCACATACGATTGTGACGGCTGGAGACGGTGCAAGAGTCGCAATCAACTTGATTAGCGAAATAAACGGAGAACGTTATGTTGATCACGATGTATTAAAATAAGACTGAAAAACAACAAACTGCAGATCCAGTTTGTTGTTTTTCATTGTTTACGGATGCTATAAGTTTCTTTTTTCTTTCTCTATTAGTACAATATAAGTTGTAGATTTTGGAAAAGGAGGAATCATAATGAGTGATTTCCAAGCAAATTTAGAAAAATATGCAGAGCTAGCTGTAAAAGTCGGTGTTAACATCCAACAAGGACAAACGCTTGTTGTCAATACAACACTAGAAGGCGCAGAGCTCGTACGTTTAATTGTCAAAAAGGCGTATGAAGCTGGTGCATATAATGTAATTGTCAATTGGAACGACGACATTGTGAATCGCACAAAATATGAATTAGCACCAGATGAAGTCTTTCATGAATATCCTGAATGGCGTGCAAAAGAAACCATTGAACTAGCGGAAAAAGGGGCAGCCTTTCTATCGGTGATTTCCTCCAGTCCCGATTTATTAAAAGGCGTAGATCCAAAGCGAATTGCGAATTTCCAAAAAGCATCAGGCACTGCCTTAAAACCGTGGCGCCAAGCTATGCAATCTGATAAAGTAAGCTGGTCCATCGTAGCCGTTCCTTCTGAAGCTTGGGCAAACAAAGTATTCCCTGAAGAACCCGCTGAAAATCGCGTACATAAACTATGGGAGGCCATCTTCAAAGCGGTTCGTGTTGATACAGAAAACCCTGTTGAAGCATGGAAAACACACGATGACACCTTGCATGAAAAAGTAGATTATTTGAATGACAAGCACTACACAAAACTTCATTACACAGCTCCAGGAACCGACTTAACAATTGAGCTTCCTGAAAAACATCTATGGTGCGGCGCCGGCAGCATCAACCAACACGGACATCATTTTATGGCCAACATGCCGACGGAAGAAGTGTTTACAGTCCCATTAAAAACAGGTGTTAACGGAACAGTAAGAAGCACAAAACCGCTTAGCTATGGTGGAAATATTATCAATAACTTCTCTGTTACGTTTAAAGATGGACGCATTATCGAGGTACAAGCAGAAGAAGGCGAAGAAATTTTAAAACAATTAGTGGAGACAGACGAAGGCTCTCATTACTTAGGAGAAGTCGCACTCGTGCCATTCAACTCCCCTATTTCACAATCTAATGTGTTATTCTTTAACACACTGTTTGACGAAAATGCATCCAATCACTTAGCTATCGGCAGTGCATATGCCTTCTGTCTTGAAGGTGGAAAAGATATGACACCGGAACAGCTAGCTGAACATGGCTTAAACGAAAGCTTAACTCACGTTGACTTCATGATTGGCTCTGACAAAATGAACATCGACGGCATTCTAGCTGACGGAACTGCTGAACCTGTCTTCCGTAACGGAGATTGGGCGTTTTAATTAAAACGTTGATATAGAGGCATTTTGAAGGTTCAAAACCTCGAGTGGTCACAAAAATGGTCACATTTCTTTAATTTTAAACAACTTATCTAATTCCTCAGCCACGTGTTTCTGCATGCTCGGAAGCACGTGGCTATATTTATCTAATGTAATTTGGATTGAAGTATGTCCAACCCGCTCAGATATCACCTTAACATTCACATTTTGTTTGATTAACATCGTAACATGTGTGTGTCTTAAATCATGAAAGCGGATTGTAGACAACCCTAGCTTTACTCTAATAGGGATACGATTCTGTTATCCTTATCGAACTGCATCAGTGTATCTCTGATTTTTTTATTACTTTACCGCATTAAATCATATCCACAATTTGAATCGTATCGAGCATTTACCGAGTGCCAGTTTGTGAATGAGAGTGGTTTCTGTAACAAACCAACACACTAACAAACTAACTCTGAACAAGCTTACATAGAGCCCCCAAAATCATTCATCCATAAGCAAAGTTGAATAAAGAGCGGGAAGGGAGACTCTTGAAACGCCACCACGAGCAATAATGAGCGTCAGTGGGCATGTGTGGACATATATACGTTAACGTGTTGTTAATGGTTGTTAATGTAAGTTATATCGATTGTGAAGGAATATACTTAAGCTAAAGGGGCAGTTTGTTCATGTTGTTTTCGAAGCAACAAAATATGGATGCTGATGCCATTCTTGCGGAGAATCGACGGAACGGATTCTCATCTTTCTGGTTTGCAGTTTCGATAAAAATTAATCTAGTCTAGCATAGAAAACCCCTTGGGCCGGGTGAACCCTAGGGGTTTTTATTAGACTCTAATTTTCAATTGAGTTGTGGTTATATTAATCTTTGATTATCGACCAATACAGTTCGTTTCTAAGACACTGTTTTTTATCATTTTTTGAAGAGTTTCTTTTTATTTATATGCTGGATTAGTTATGGCTCTAAACTCGGACCATTTAGTGGTAAAATAATCTTGCCAGAACACTCTTGACCATTAGGTTTACCAACTTTCATCAGGCCACGACGACTGTTGTATTGGCCGATGTCCTGGATAATACCCTGCTTGTTGCCCTGCTCGATATCCATCTCTATACCCTTGTCTATACCCTTGTCTATAGCCTTGTCTAAACCCTTGTTGAAACCCTTGTTGCCCAGGATATTGTTGCCTGTTAAGTTCATTTGCTGATGTTTCTGTGTGTATATCATGTTGCTGATTTATCGGATTAACCGGCACATGATAGTATTGATATTCATTATCCATATAATCACCACCTCATGTATGGTATTCTGTTTGAGAATTCATTGAGCCTTTCCAAGCAATAAAAAATACATGGCCACAACCCTGTATTTTAATTCATAAAATCACAGTTTTATTAACCTTTAATCAACCTCAATTACAATCCACTGCCGCAAAAAAGGATAACTCAAATCTAAAGTCATCCCTTGCCTACACTTATTTCAGAACCACGCTATGATTATTCGTCTGGATTTTCACTTTGAACCCAGGGAATATTAGCCTCAAAGCTTAACTGTAGGACAGGGTTTGGGAATCCTTCTGGTACAAACTCTAAATCCTCCGAAAATCCAACTGTGAAATTGTCTACCTCAATAGTATTTTCTTCATTAAAATTAGTATCTGTACACAACTCTCCTTCTAGCACTCTCCCTACAAGATGATAATGCCCTAAGTATAATCGTGTCCCCGCTTCTTCAGTAGGGAATTCAGAAAGATGTGCTGGTTTTGTTGGATTAATCCTTAGTTTGGTGAATACATCTAATACAGAGGTCTTTAGATACTTACAAGCTTCAACATAATTTTTGCAATATAAGCAAGTACATACCGTTATATCCTTCTTGTAAAATTCTCGTGTCTTCTCAATATCAGTTTCAATTAACCATTTTCCTATCCTAATCTGTTGAAGCATAAACATACCTCCATCCCATGAGAAAACCCGCTATATTTTATCATTATTCTGTTTATTAATTAATAAGTCTCTGTTCTGATTCTAACTTCTGTACATCGGCCCTAACCTGTTTAATGTCACTAATAAAGGCAAGATGATTACTTCCTTAAACCAGGATTTACACATTTTTTTAATGTTCACAAGAAGGTGTTGTTAGCGATAACAGGTATCTTTCTACTTCACATTCCATATATTTAACCTACCTATCGTGATGGAGAACATCTTAATAAGGGTAAAGATAGGAGTTTTTCTACACAAATCAGCCTCCCTTAATAATTTAAGAAAGGCTGATTCTAAGGGAACTTTATTAACTGTTTAGGTTGATTTTATAACTATACTTTTTCTGGTCACGCAGTGGTCACAAAAAAGCGTTTTTTCTAACACTTATCCATTTTTATCCTCTTGTTCAAAAATCATAAAACCCTTATATATCAACGTTTCCAGCTAACATCGACGGCATTCTAGCTGACGGTACTGCTGAACCTGTCTTCCGTAATGAAGATTGGGCGTTTTAACATTAAACATATGATTACATTCATCAGCCCCATGTTTCTATATACTAGGAAACAGGGGCTGTTTCTTTTACCATATTCTTCATTCAATAGATAATTGATATGCCTTTACAATAATTCCGTCATCCGCAGGTTGAAAGTCAAATTGCGGCATGCGTACAAAGCCCATACGTTCATACAGCCGCATAGCAGATTTCATAAAGTCTGCCGTATGTAAGCCGATA
Organism: Peribacillus sp. Hz7; assembly: GCF_042136355.1. Lineage (NCBI taxonomy): Bacteria > Bacillati > Bacillota > Bacilli > Caryophanales > Bacillaceae > Peribacillus > Peribacillus sp. Hz7. The sequence continues at coordinate 190,579 of NZ_JBHHJV010000001.1, read as the reverse complement.
TACTCTGAACCCGTTACTTTTGTTCGACGAATACATTCTTTTATTAATGCCTCAGCAACACCTCTTCCTCGTGACTGTGGTGTGACTGCCAGCATTCTTATTTCAGGGTAATCTAACATATCAACAAGTCCTTTATAGGCATCTGATTTCGCAGGAAACAGAGCAACACTGCCTACCACTGCCCCATCTAATTCAGCAACTAGAAGTTCAACATCCTTCTGTTCATCGGCATTTGACGCGATAGATTTCTTTAGAGCCTCCCAATGTCCTTCTGGGATGCTCTGTGCATGTTCTTCATATGCCTCTATTCTTTGCTGTCGAATCATTTCTACTTCATCACTGAAAGCCTTACGAATTTTTACCATGTAAATTCCCCCTCTTGTTCTACACAAATATGTTGCGAATCAATTCTGCAAGCTCTTTTTTAATCTTCCTCCATAAACAGCTCCATCAGCATTTTCTCCCGATGCTGTAAAAAATACTTCGTTATTTGATAATGCTCCGTACTCTCATAATCTACTTCTTTAATTTTCCCATGATCAAAGCTCAGAATTTGCGCATCCGGATAGCCGAGTAAAATAGGAGAATGCGTGGCAATAATAAATTGAACATTCCCTTTCGTCATTAAATCGTGCATAACGCGAAGAAGGGCTAGTTGTCTTGCTGGTGATAGTGCCGCCTCTGGTTCATCTAAAAAGTAAATCGCATTTTCATTAAATCGATTTGTAAATAAAGATAGAAACGATTCGCCATGTGATTGCTCATGCAGAGATTGTCCCCCGTAGCTCTGATAAATACTAGGATGCTCCTTTGCTAATTCATCAATATGAGAAGCAAACTGGTAGAATGATTCCGCTCGCAGGAAAAAGCCATTCGTAATTTTCGGCAGCCACGAAAGCCGAATATAATCTCGCAAATCAGCTTGTGCTGCATGTACATCATATATATTGTTCCGCCCGCCGCCAGCAGCATGAAAACCAGCATTAACGGCAATCGCTTCTAATAAAGTGGATTTCCCTGAGCCATTTTCGCCAACAAAAAAGGTGACCGGCTTTTCAATTTTTAATTCAGATAATGACCGAATCGCTGGAATTGAAAATGGATACTGATCCCCAGCCACTTTCTCTTGAAGCATAGTGATTTTCTTTAAAAACATCGGCTACCCTCCTTTATCATATTTCAACTAATTGTAATCACCTTCCTTATATTTCCACTCTTTGTATTATTTTTAAAAACCGTCCCAAGTTTAAAGCTTGGGACGGCCTCTTTTCATTCCAATATAAAGTTAAGAGCTTACCATTTCATCATAAATCAACTTGCCAATCTTACTAATAATCTGACGGCTTTCCTCTTCTGACGCCATATCTTCCGTTAAAACAGCCGCGTAAACCGTTTCCGTTTCAGAGCGAATAATGGCCGCATCATGCATGACTCCACGAAGACTGCCCGTTTTATTAGCCACTTTCACACCTTTTCCCATCATAGCAGGAAGGCGTTCCTTAAATTGCTGCTGTTCAAAGATGTCTAGAATCCTTTCTTGACTGGCTTTTGTTAAAAAATTACCCGTATGTATCGCTTTTAAGCATCGTACCGTGTCCGAGGCTGACATCGTATTGTCGCGCCCTTCCTTTAACGCCTTAAAATCAAACATTCTTCGTTCTAGAACGGTATTTTCCAATCCTAGCTCTTGAATACATTGATTAATCTTCTCAAAAGTAAGCAACGTCATCATCATATTCGTAGAGGTGTTATCCGAAATTGTAATCATGAGCGTTAATAAATCTTCAACTGTTAAAAATACCTTATCGGACAAAGTATGGAGTACACCAGACCCGCGAGTGACCTCATTGCGTGGAATCGTTAACGGCTGATTTAAATAGATATCTTTGTTCTCAGCTTGACGATACCCTTCAATAATCATCGGGATTTTAATTAAGCTTGCGGATTGAAACGCTTCATGTTCGTGATAAGAAATAGACTCTCCGCGATCGTTTTCAATTTTGTACGCGATTCGCCCATCAAATGTTTCAATAAGCTCTAAAATTTTTGGTTCAATTGATTGTAAAGTCATACAAATCCCCCTTTTTTCCCATTATCGAGGTGAACCCCTGCTCACCTCTTCTCTTTATTCTATCACGGAAAGAGTGAGAACTTATAGACCTATCCATTCATAGCAGTTCAAGATATGGAGAACTTGTTGAATAATTGACCGTATTATATATAGCAATATGAAAAATAAATAAAAGCACCACCCTATACTTTGTGATGCTTTAGTTTCCCATTGATTTATTCTATTTGGCTTTGGCAGTATGACTTTTTAAAAGTGGAAACCGCTTCTTTTCCGTTGTATCGACTTGTGTGATTTCGCCGTTATGTACCGTAATAACTACTGAACCATACTGGATATTTTGCAAACTGGATAAAATATATTGTAATTGCTGCTCTTCTAACTTGCTCATACGAAGCCCCCCTATAATCATGAATTCACACCTGCTTCTTGTATTCTACTGTTTCACTTATAGACATTATCAATTTATCAAAATAGTACAACATTTTTCACAGTTATCACATTAAACATATTAAAAAACTATGAATTAAATATAATACAGCAAGATAAATTTGTCAATTCACTTTTAAAACTTTTCCACCATTCCTAATTTCCTCCACTAGAATGGGGTATGTAAACAAAAAGGATGCACCCATCAAAATAGGTACATCCTTTTTTTCAGTTAATAACAGCTATAATTCCTTCTTCATCATCAAGCACTAGCTCAATTCCGGAATAAGGATCTCGGTTTAAAAATTCATCAAGCCATAAACGAAGTGCTTCAATTAAGTTCACTGTAATTAGAACTTGCTTACGCCCTTCCCAATACACTTCAGCAGAAAATCCATACTCATCATCATACATCAATTCTACTTCAACATCTTGAGGTTGAACTTGTTTTTTACGAGAAATATACACACATAGCGCATTAATAATATCTTGTTCTGGAATGATTAATTTCTCCACGGATTAGTATCCTCTTTTTTCTTTTTATCCTTGAAGTAAACGAAGATTTTACGAATGATGACAATGATAGCTACGATTGCAATTACATTAATTAAGAAACCAAGAATTGATCCTAATACACCCATATTCGCAAATAAGCTTCCAAATAATAATCCAGCAAGTCCACCTAACATAAGACCTTTCATAAGTCCGCCAGACATAAAGCCGCCTTTATTAGTAGTGTTCGTCTTTGCTTTATTCGTTGTTGTCGCATCAGATTTGTTTATATTATTATTTTGGATATTGCTGTTTCTATTAGTATTAAAGCTTTTCTTTCCTGATTTGTAGGATTTTGCATCAACCGTTGTTGCGCTCTCTTGGAATACAAAGCTTCCAACAGGTGCTAACACCAGAATTGCAGTTAATACAGCTGCCAATAATTTTTTCATGTAAGTAAGTTCCTCCTTGATATATGTTTCATTTTTTAGTAAATGTACCTTATTGTCCTATACGAATTTTCCCAGCACCTTTCATCTTATACTTTATAGTATTTACGATATAGAACAAAATAAGTTTCATTTTTTTCTTTTATTTTTTCAAAAATAGTTTTGTTGAAAATATTACCAAAATAGCATTTCATAGAAAAATAAGCAGAGAATGTACCCTCTGCTTATTCCCTCTATACTTATTAGTTTACACGTACAACATATCCCTTGAATGTGTCAGCCCAGTAACCGCTGCTCATATTCGCAATAGCTACACCTGTAGAGCTTTGAGAACCGATGAATTTACCGCCGCCTACATAAATACCAACATGTCCATTTCTTTTATACGTATCAAAGAATACTAAATCTCCTGGCTGCATTTGGCTTGCTGAAATTTTTGTTCCAGACGCCGCTAAAGCATCTGTATGTGCTGGAAGGCTCACACCAGCTTGACGATATGCCCAAGATACGAAAGCAGAACAATCGAATAAACCGTTCGCAATATCTGATGCCGTTCTACCGCCGCCAAATTTATAAGTAGAGTTCCCGATATACTTGTATCCTGCTGTAATCGCTGAACCTGTGTTAGCACTGCTTGGTTTAGGTGCAGCAGCTTTTGGTGCAGCAGCTTTTGGTTCAGTTGATTCAGTTGATTTCGATTTATCAGATGTATCAGATTTATCGTTTGCCGATGATGTTGAAGAGCTATTGTTAGATGTTGATGATTGTGTTGATTGCTGCGCTTCTCTTGCTGCTTGTTGTAAAGTTTGTTCTTCTGCTGCTTTACGTTTTGCTTCTTGTCTTCTTTCTTCAAGAATAGAAGCAATTTGCGCTTCAAGGTTAGCGTCCTTTTTCTCTAGGCCTTCTTGAAGCTGTTCCGTTGTTGCTTCTTTTGCCTCTAACTTCGCCATGGCTCTTTCACTTTGTTTCTTCTGAGATTCAATTTGAACCTGCATTCCTTCTAACTCAACCTTCATGCTTTTTAAGTTAGATAATTTCTTCTCAACTGCTTCTTTCTTATCTTCTAATTCAGCTTTATCCGCTTCTTGCTGAGCTAAAATATCACGGTCTGCTTGAGCCATTGTCGCTACCGCTTGAACGCGACCTACGAAATCACTGAAGTCTGTTGCCCCAAATAATACTTCCACATAGTTGACATCGCCGCCGCTTTCTTGGAATGAAAGAGCACGTTCTTTAAGAACTTCTTCACGATTTGCAATTCGTTCTTCCAATGCTGCAATGGACTTTTTCAGTGCATCTACGTCTGCTTGTGTTTCTTTAATTTGCTCTTTCGTTTTTGTAATCTTTGCGTTGTTTTCTTTAATAGCTTGTTCAACTTGTTCAATTTGTTTTTTCAGCTTTGCTTGCTCTGCATTTAGTTCTTTAATAAGTTTCTGTGCTTCAGCAATTTCTTCTTGGATCCCTGTACGTTCAGACTCAATATTTGAAATGCTTTCTGCTTGTACTGCTGGAATTGAAAATAAACTTCCTAGTCCGATCATAATAGATGTATTTAATGCGATAAATTTTTTCTTCAAACTCGTTCCCCTGCTTTCTTCCCTAGCTATCTAGTAACAGATTCTTTGCGCTCTATGAATCTTATTTGTTATGAATAGCTTAGAAATTTTTATATGTTCTTAATGCATTAATCTCGTATGTAAGTTTGTAATGGAATAATAAACATAATCAAATAACTTTTTCCTACATTGAAGTATAACATCATAATTTATCAAAGTTGTGTTATTCATATTACAATTATATTTCATTTTAAACATAAACTCCTATTTTTCGACTTATTTCTTCGTCTTAGGTAGCTAGAAAATCCTATATTATGACAAAATCTATACAAACATAAGCCTAAGTTAACGATGAAAATGAACTAAAAACCCTCAATTACCATTAAATAGATTTAATATTACAATAACATTACAAATAAAATAAGACGCCATTTATTTCCTGTTGAACTATAGAAAAAAGACTAGGTGATACGACACTGTTGAATTTTGTCTTATTTTATGGGAAACAGCGCTTTCTAAAAAAATAAGACTCTCACCGATATGGCAAGAGTCTTATCTCGTATTTCCTTTACTTTTGCAGCATGCGGAATACTTGCTCCACGTCTTTATCACCACGACCTGATAACGTTACGACAATCACATCATCACTTGACAATTCTTTCGCTAATTTAATCGCATGAGCAACAGCATGAGAACTTTCTAACGCTGGAATAATTCCCTCCGTTTTAGAAAGAAGCTGGAATGCATCTAATGCTTCCTGCCCTGTAACCGTTACATATTCCCCTCGACCGCTTACTTTTAAATAACTATGTTCTGGACCTACACCCGGATAATCTAATCCTGCTGCAATCGAGAAAGTAGGCTTCGGATTTCCTTCTTCATCTAACAACGTTAAACATTTAAAACCATGTATAACCGCTGGAACACCTTCTGAAATACTTGGTGCTTCTGCTGGTTCACAACCGATTAACCGAACGTTTGGTTCATCAATATAATGAGCGAATGAACCAATGGCATTGCTTCCTCCGCCTGCACATGCTACGATAGCGGTCGGTAGCTTTCCTTCTTTTTCAAGAATTTGACGTTTAGACTCTTCACTAATGACTGCTTGGAAATGCTTCACCATCGTTGGATATGGATGAGGTCCTACAGCTGATCCTAATAAATAAAACGTATTTTCGTAGTTTTGAACTAAATCATTTAACGCTTCATCGACCGCTTCTTTCAAGCGACCTTGTCCCTTATCGACTGCTACAACTTTAGCACCTAGTAATTCCATTCGGAATACATTTAGTGCTTGTCGTTCCGTATCGACTTTTCCCATATAAATGACACATTCCAAGCCAAACATCGCACAAGCGGTAGCGGTAGCCACTCCGTGTTGACCTGCACCTGTCTCAGCGATCACACGTTTAGCTCCCATCTTTTTCGCTAATAAAATTTGGCCGATTGCATTATTAATCTTATGAGCGCCTGTATGATTTAAATCTTCACGTTTTAAATAGATTTTCGCCCCGCCAATTTGTTCGGTTAAGTTTTTCGCATATGTTAATGGATTTTCACGACCGATATATTCTTTTAAATAATATTGATATTCAGCCAAAAACTGTGGGTCATCCTTATATTTCAAAAATTGTTCTTCTATTACATCCATTACTTTTTGAAGATTTTCTGGTATATAGCTGCCGCCAAACTCTCCAAAGTATCCTTTACTTTCTACACTATTACTCGTCATTCTAAACTCTACTCCTTTATCATACGTTTCATCTATTATAACAAGTGTCCATTAATATTGAAATATTGAAATAATTCTCTCGTGAAAATAGAACAGAAAAACCTAAACGCCTATTTCACGTTTAGGTTCCTCCCGTCATTCAATCCATCCACTGTGTCACTTCAGAAAAGTGCTTTCTCTTCCCTTTTAATTCCTTCTGTATATCGGAATAGCCAATATACAGAAAGCCAACGACTTCTGATTTTCCTGTAAGTCCAAAAAACTCCTTCACTTCCGGTGCATAACAAATATCACCTGTTCTCCAAACCGCTCCCAATCCTAAAGCGTGTGCAGTTAGCAGCATATTTTGAACAGCCGCATGCACCGCAGCAAATTCCTCTTGAAGAAGCACTTTACTCTGATCTGAAGGTTCGACCGCTACTGTAATAATCACAGGTGCTCGCAACGGCTTATTTTTCTCACGTTCTAATCTTTTTTGGTCTTCCTCACTTAGAGGTTCCTCCATTTTTGCTTGTGTCATTTGAGCGAAAAGGTTTCCTAAACGATTTCGACCATCGCCTGTTAAAACGAAAAAACGCCACGGTTCTGTTCGATGATGACAAGGGGCCCATGTTCCCGCTTCTAAAATAGCTTCAACTGATTCTTTTGGTACTGGATCTGGCTTCACAACCCCGATACTTCTTCTCGTTTTAATCGCTGTAATAACATCCATTTTTTCAACACTCCTTATAAAGTGACCGTACAAACCTGATTGGTGAAAGCTTACCTATCTTCCTTGTTTCCTCATAAATTTGAGGCGGGAGGCTTACTGCCCGTTAAATGTTGGATAAACATAATGAAGATGTAAAACTAACTGCTTCAAAATAAATATTACCAAACAAATATATGATTTCCAATTCACACGCTATAATTAGTGAGATTGAGCGACCTTATCATCTGATTCATTCAGCAGAAAATCATGCAGCGCTTGACGATTGACTGCTTCATCGATTTGCAGCACAAGCTGACTATGACCGCCATTTTTCCCCTCAACTCGTTCATCGGTGTACGAACCCTGAACTGGAATCGTTAAAGTGTCTACAGATTCAGGCCGGTTAGATAACACTTCTTTAATTAAACTTAAGCTATCCACACTGCTAATATTAGTAGAAATATACGGTTGGACGACCCCTAGTAATCTTGGAGCATTTGAGATTCCGTTTGTACTCACGACTTCATCCAATAATACTTTTATCACTTGTTGCTGACGTCTCGTTCTGCCAAAATCTGATTCGCTATCCTGTCTATAACGAGCATATCCAAGCAGTTCTTTTCCATTTAATTTCTGTGTTCCTTCGACTAAACTAACTCCAATCCCCTTACTCATGGACTTTTCTACATCAATTTCTATGCCATCGGGGTTTAATGTATCGATAATCGTTTCAAATCCCTTAAAATCAACCATCACAAAATACTCTGTATCAATTCCAAAGTTTTCTTTGATCGTTTTTCTAACTAACTCAGGACCACCTAAGAAATTAGCTGCATTGATTTTGTAGGAATCGCTATAACCTGGAATTGGAACATACATATCTCTCATTAATGTAGCTAGTTTAACTTTTTGATTTTTCGGATCAAACTGAGCAATCATAATCGTATCCGAATTGGATTGCACTTGTCCTTTTCTTTTATCCACTCCGATTAATAAAATATGAACTTTATCTTGTTCATGTTTCTCGCCATTAAATTCTATTTCTTCTTTTTTATGAGCAGAACCGAGTGCACTTTCCGCTTTTGTTTTCGCATCATAATACTGAAAATACCCATAACCAAGCAGTCCTAAAGGAATCAGTAATATAACTAATACAAAAAGCTTAAGTTTTCCAAATTTTTTCGTTCTTTTCTTGTTAGAACGCTTCACCATCTCTTCCATATATGCTCCTTCTTCTATGTATAACTTTTATTTTTCTATATTATCGAATAAAAAGAAAATTTCGTCACTATAACTTTAAAAACTTTAGAAACTCTTAACATTTTATCCTACATTTAACGGGCAATGAGGCCCCCGTTTCACTTTATAATTCTATAAAAAAAGTTTGTAGAGACAAATTTCTCTACAAACTTTTTTACCTGCTTTACATATCAACACGTTCTTCAGCAAAGACTTTCGCTTTCCTTCTTTGTTTTTTTGACTTTTTAAAATACAACAATTCATATATACATGGAATAACAATGAGAGTGAGTAATGTAGAAACAGCTAAACCGCCAATAACAACGATGGCTAAGCTTTGGGAAACTAAGCTTCCTGTTTCCGCTTTTTTGTATAAAAGAGGAAGCATCGCACAAATCGTGGCTACAGCCGTCATCACAATTGGACGGAATCTTGTTGCTGACGCTTCAACAATCGCATCACGAATAATCATATGTTGTTCATTTTGTTTCACTCGGTCTAACAAGACAATTGCATTTGTCACGACAATACCAATTAACATAAGCGCCCCTAAAAGTGCTGTCATATCGACCGGAATACGGCTAATTAACAGCCCTAAGACGGCACCAATCGCAGCGAACGGCAATGAAAATAGAATCGCAATCGGCGCTCTCATGGACTTAAATGTAATTACCATAATCAGAAAAACAATACCAATCGAAATGAACATCGTAACAAACAAATCAGTAAAATCATCGGCTTGCTGTACGCTTGCTCCCCCAACATACACCTCTACATCTTTCGGAATATCGAGACCTTTATTCTCTTTATCTCCAAATATCTCAAGATTTACTTTGCTTGCAATATCAGAGAGTTTAGCTGGATCAACTGTTGCTGTTACTTGAAGATATGTTTCACCGTCTTTATGAAACAGATTCGTTGTACTTTCTTCACTCTTTAATGAAGCAACTTTTGATACAGGTACTAAACCAGACGCTGTCATAACCGGAATATCCTTTAAATCCTCTGGTGTTTTCGGATTTAAGATTGGTTCAAGGTACACAGGTGTTAACTGTTCCTCCAGCGTAATATGGCCGATAGGCGTTCTATTCAGCATTACACCGAGTTGTTGAGCAATTTGCTCTGTATTTCCTCTAGATGAATTGACCTTGAATGAGTAGATGGTTTTCTTTTCATCTTGATTCGTTGTAACTTCTTCTACACCTTCAATATCTTGAATTTGATCTTTAATTTGATTAGCTGTTCCTTCGAGCTCCTCCACATTATTCCCGATTACATCGATCGTAATATTCGTTTGCCCTGCTCCCATCATAAAGGAAGCGGCACTCGCTTCAAGCTTCGCATCAGGATAATGCTCTTTTTGCTGCTCGATTTTTTCTAAGATTGTATCAATCTGCTCTTTATCTTTTACTAAAATACCAAAAGTCGCTTCTGTAGGTGATGTCACCGCACCATATTGAGCGGCTTCAGCGGAGACTCCTAATTGCATAAACACATCATCGACTTCATTCATATCTTGAATCGTTTCTTCGAGTTCAATTGCTTTATCTTTTACTTCATCAAATGGCTGATCATTTGGATAAGCGAGCGTTACTGATACATAATCAGCTGTCGAATTGTCCACCGCTCCTTTAGGCATCGCAAAGTATGTAGCAATAGAACTGATAAACAATAAGAAGGAAATCAGAAGGACAACCCATTTATGATTCAATGACCACGTCACAACCTTTGTAAAACGCTTGGCCGGTCGGTGTTTAGGAAGCTTCGTTTTCCTTAGCAGTCCTGCACTCATAAGCGGAACAACCGTTAACGCGACAAGTAACGAAGCAAGTAAAGAATACGTAACCGTTAAAGCAAAAGGCAGCAGGAACTCTTGAAGCCCTCCATTCAATAAAGCAACCGGCAAGAAAACAGCGACAGTTGTAAGAGTAGAAGCTGTAATCGCCACACCTACTTCTTTCGTAGCATCCATCACTAATTGAGGAGAAAACTTCTCTTGCTGCATTTTCCGGAAAATATTCTCAATAACCACAATGCTATCATCCACTAAGCGACCGATTGCTACAGCGACACCGCCCAGTGTTAAAATATTTAAGGTTACACCCGATAAGGATAACAAGAAGAGGGTTAAACCAAGGGACAGCGGAATCGAAACGATTGTAATAAAAGTTGAGCGTACATTTCGTAAAAAGACCATAATCACAATCGTAGCAAACAATGCACCAAGCAATACTTCTTTCACCATCGTCTGAACAGACGTTTCTACCATATCAGCTGTAGATAAATAAATCGTCGATTGCTGATCAGGGTACTTGTCATTAATTTCTTTTGTGATCTTTTCTACTTCACGGCTAATGGTTACAGCATTTGACTGACCGTCCTTAACAATGCTCATATCAATGCTGTCTTCTCCATTAAATCGGCTAATAAGATTGTCGTTTTTTACTTCTTCAACCTCCGCCACTTGACCGAGCGTAACCCTTGGTTTGACCCTTAGTGCTTTTAGCTTGGCAACGCTTGTTACATCTCCAATTACTTTAATATTACTTGTCTTCCCGTCAATGACGTTTTCTCCAACAGCTAGAGCCGTATTTTGCCCGTTCAGAACTCCCATAATCTGTTCAATCGATACGTTCTTTTTCGCTAATTGTTTATTGTTCACTTTAACGGAAAGAACGGACTCCGCAGCACCAAATGTTTGAACATCGGAAACTCCTTTAATATCTTTATATAAAGGCTCGAGCTCCTCCTGAACAAAATCTAAGTTTTCCGCTGTTAATCCATCTTTAAATGTTACAGCGATAAATGAAATTGGAATCATCGATGTATTAAGCTGGGTAACTGTAGGCTTTGACATCTGTTGAGGCAGAGCTACATTCCCTAAAGCTTCTTGGACATCCAGCTTTGCTTGTTTCATATCCGATCCTGCTTCAAAGAATAAATCAACTTTTGAAAAGCCGTCCCCCGTCACAGAATAGACAGAGGTCTTTCCTTTTAATCCTGTAACAGCCCTTTCAATCGGATCTGTTACGGTCGTTTCCATTGTTTTTGCATCCGTCCCCTGACCCATTGTGACAATCGTCACTTGTGGATTATCAGCGGAAGGTAAAAATTCCATAGGCAATTTGAAATAGCTGAACATCCCAATTAATAGAATAAAAACAGTTACTAACGAAACAGCAGCTTTATTCTTAAACGCCCACTTTGTGAAGAATTCCACATACACATCCCCTATCATTGGAAAATTAATAAAATAATCCCATATTAAATATTACCATAAACGGTCGACTAAAATGTGTAAAGAAGTATAAATTCTATGTAAACACAGAAAAAAACACTTCATTCTTTGGTATGGTCCAATTATCAATCCCTACCAAATAAAAGAAGTGTATGCCGCATCTTTTTCCCTTATTCATGCATTCATTACCCCAACATACTATGCCCGCCATTTACCGATATGACCTGGCCGGTAATCCAATCCGCTGATTCCGATAATAAAAATAAAATAATTCCCGTTACATCATCGACTTTTCCAAGTCTTTTGAGCGGATACTGCTTGACCACCTTCGCGAGTGTTGCTTCATTAAAATTCAATTCACCTTGGTCAATGAGTCCAAGTGAAACCGTGTTACATTGCACGTTGTTTCGACCTGCTTCGATTGCTAGTGACTTTAAAAAACTGATTGCTCCCCCTCTAGCAGCTGCTGAAACAATTAAATTTCGATCCCCTGTTCTTGCGGAATCCCCGACAATATTAATAAACTTCCCCTGATTGTTCTCCATCATCGCAGGCATAAACGTATGTACTAAATTCAATACACCATAAAAACAAATATCTACTTCACGTTTCCATTCTTCTGGCTCATATTGAAAGAACGATTTTACTTGCGCCCAGCCAGCGTTGTTAACAATACAATCCACATGGCCAAACTTCTCATCAAGCGTTTCTTTGATTCTCTTAATATCTTCTAAACGTGCAAGATCACCTTGTACGAGAGTTACTTTTCCCCCAAGTTCTTCGATTTCTTTCGCTGTTTTCATAGCTTCTGCTTCAGATCCACGGTAATGTAACGCAATATTCGCCCCTTCACTAGCAGCCGCTAACGCAATTCCTCGACCAATTCCTTTTGCAGCACCGGTAATTAAGACATTTTTCCCTTGTAAACTGCTATTCATCGAGTAACCTCCTTCTAAAAATAGAACGAGGCTGTCTTAAAAGTAGAATCATGCCAATTTAGCTTATAATCGTGCTAAATTCATGAGAAATCATGCCAATTTGACTTATAATCGTGCCAAATCTACAGAAAATCATGCCAATCTCCTATTTTTAATTCAGCCTCATTCCTATGAAATTCTTACACCATCGTTAATCCGCCGCTCACTGAAAGTGTTTGACCCGTAATATATTCTGCTTCATCAGAGGCCAAGAACGCCACAGCATTAGCAATATCACTAGGTTGAGCTAAACGTCTGAATGGAATTGCTTTTTCTAAAGCCGATGCAAGCTTTTCATTCGCTTCGCCAATTTCCCTAAATAGCGGTGTATCAGCTGGTCCTGGTGCAATACAATTGACATTTAGTTTATGTCTTGCCATTTCCCTAGCCAATGTTTTCGTAAAGGCCACGATTCCACCTTTTGCAGCCGAATAAACTGCTTCTCCACTTGAACCAACTCTCGCTGAGTCAGAGGAAATATTAATGACTTTTCCGTAACCGTTTTCAACCATGACTGGTAAAATTTCTTTACATGTATGAATTTGCCCCATTAAATTAATGTCAATAATTGCTTTCCATGTACTTGGTTCGCTTTTTAAAAATGGTTCCACTTTATCCCATCCTGCATTATTGACCAATACATCAATCTTTTCAAAATGAGTAAGTGCTGTTGCGACCGCTTCCTGAACACTTTCCAGCTTCGTTACATCGCAATACACGGCAACCGCTTCTGCCCCTTCTTCTTTTAAAATAGAAACCGTTTCTTGTGCGTTTTCTAAATTTACATCTGTAACAACAATATTCATAGATTTGGCAGCTAGCGTTCTAGCAATCTCTCTTCCCATTCCTCTACCTGCTCCTGTTATAAAAGCAACTCGTTTACTCATAACTTCCCCTCCACTTAATCTATTTTTTTCGATTTACTTTTTACACTTGGCCACTAATCTGTTCACTAATCATTTCTCTTAGACGGAATTTTTTAATTTTTCCACTTGGTGTTCGCGGAAATTCATCAATAACTTCTACATGTTCTGGCCAATACTGCTTGGCTATCCCTTTTTGCTCAAGGAATTCACGCATAGTTTGTAAAGTTAATGGCGTTTTGCCTTGCTTCATGCTAATGAATGCGCAAGCCTTCTCTTGAAGTCTTCGATCAGGCATCGCAATAATTTGCACGATAGAAATATCCGGGTGTTCATAAAGAACATTTTCCACATAGGCAACAGGGATATTCTCACCGCCTCGGATGATTACATCTTTATTACGACCAGATATACGAATGTATCCATCTTCATCCATCACAGCACGATCCCCTGTAATAAACCAGCCATCCTGATGCTCGGCAAGTGTGTCATCCATCCGTTTTAAATAGCCGACGAACTGCGCTGGCCCCCTTGATAGTAAAGCTCCCTCTTGATGCGGAGGACATATTTCACCATTCATATCCACCACTTTGACTTCCATTCCTGAAAAAGGAACACCGTCTGTACCTGTTAGTTTTTCCTCTGAATCATCAAGCTTCGTCAAGGTCACAAGACCGTTTTCCGACTGCCCCCAACCAGCTAAAATTTTACACGGTACCTTTTCATTTGCCTCTTTAACTAGCTGCCTTGGAATCGGGGCCCCTAGCGCAACAAATGCACGCAATGTGCTAAGATTATAGTTCCCAATTCCTTCTAATCGAACAGTATCTTCAAGGAATGGTGTTGCACCTGCAGTAAATGTAATTCCCTCTTTCTCTATCAACTCTAAAAATTCGTTTGGATTCCAAATATCCTGATAAACAGCCGTTCCTGCATAATGAGTCGGTAGTCGTACCCCATAGCCAAATCCAGTTTGATGTGCAAAAGTAGAAGCCATATGCATCACATCATCAGAGGTTAAACGTAAACGTTCAATCCAATAATTCGTTGAAACACAAAGTGTATTGTGTGTATGCATAACCCCTTTAGGATTTCCGGTCGTTCCGGAAGTGAAAATAATTTCTGTCACATCATTCGGATTATGCTCGATTTCATCTAACACTTTTACATCCATACGCTCTTCCCACGGTTCTTCAAACAGCGTGGCTAAAGATTTCATTCCGCTTGGAATATTCTCCCCTTGCACGTAGACATGCTCCATTGCCGGCCATTGGTGGCTAAGCCTTTCTATCATGGCGGGGTAATCAAAGCCTCGGAATTTATCTGGAACAACTATCATTTTCGATTCAACCATACCTACCATATAGCCAATTTCACGATCACGATAAATTGGAATAAGAGGGTTTGTAATAGCCCCTATTCGAGTAACCGCATAATGAAGGATGACGAATTCATTCCAGTTAGGCAATTGAATCGAAATAACATCTCCCTTTCCCAAACCTATTTTCAGCAAACCTAAGGCGACTCGATCCACTAGTTTTCCAACTTCTCTATACGTATAGCGGCTCTTCTTATCAATAATCGCCACTTTGTCCGGATGATTTGCGATTGCCTCATTTAAGTAATCTAAGATTGTTCGATTCGGCCAAATAGACTGGTACTTCTCCACATATTCCTGATTCAAAAGCGTATCTAGTTTCACTAAATTCCATCCCCCTTTTTACTGTCTGAATTTTTTGAAATCTACTGGCCGTTTTTCAAGAAAAGCATTCTTTCCTTCTTCCGATTCTGCTGTGTTGTAAAACATAGCCAGACCACCCATTGATAACTGCGAAATTCCTTGGATGTTTGCACTATCTGCATTAAAGGAATATTTAAGCATTTTCAGCGCTGTTGGACTCTTTTCAACAATCTTTTCAGCCCACTCTTCTGCTGCTTGCTGCAGTTGCTCTGCAGGAACAATTTTGTTCACAAGACCCATTTCTTTTGCTTCTTGTGCAGAATATTGTTCACATAAATACCAAATTTCTCGCGCTTTCTTTTCCCCAACAACTCTAGCTAAATAAGCTGAGCCAAACCCCGCATCATAGCTTCCTACTTTAGGTCCGCTTTGACCAAATTTTGCTGTTTCCGCCGCAATCGTTAAATCACAAATTACATGAAGCACATGTCCTCCGCCAATCGCGAATCCATTTACCGCTGCAATAACTGGCTTTGGAATGTTTCGAATAGTTTGATGCAGATTCTCCACCTCTAGACCAATACCACCTCCTAAACCGCCGGAATAATCATATCCACCCTCATCGCCTTTTTCTTTTTGATCTCCACCGACACAGAATGCCTTTTCGCCTGCTCCCGTTAAAATAACAACCCCAACGCGGTTATCATCCCATGCGTCACGGAAAGACCAAATTAATTCCTGGATTGTTCTTGCTCGAAAAGCATTGTAAACCTGCGGACGGTTAATTGTAATTTTGGCAATCCCATTCGTTTTTTCATATAAAATATCTGTTAATTCCATATTATTGACCTCCATCGCTATAATAGTTTTAGACTCATTTGTCCTTTAATTACTTCCATCATCGTAAACGTTCTTTGAATTCTCGCAATTTGATCGATAAAATAGCAATCTATATTTTTATACAATACAGCCCTCTAGTTTAATAAGAACGGAACTCTTTCCCAATAATATCTTTGGCGATAACCATCATATTCGCTTGAGCTGTTCCGTCTCCAATCTCTAATCCAATTACATCGCGCAAACGCTGCTCATGCGGCATTTCCTTCGTATAAGCATAGTGACCGTTAAATAATAAACATTCATGAATAGCCTCTACACTATATTTCGGACCTAGCCATTTAACAGAAGAGGACTCTTTACTATGCTTTAATCCTTGATCACGAAGCCAAAGTCCGCGATATGCCTGCCATTTAATAAGCTCTAATTGCGTATAATGAGTCACAAGTGGAAACTGAATGCCTTGGTAGGTTGCAAGCGGCTTACCAAAGGACTGTCTAGCTTTTACATGTTCAATCGTCTCATCAATACTTTGAGAAGCAGCCCCCACACACTGTAGTCCTATTAACAAACGACTTAGATCAAATCCATTCATAACTTGGGAAAAACCTTTATTTTCAAGACCAATTAAGTATTCCTCTGGAACCTCTACATCGTTTAAGTAGATCGAGCCCCTGCCAACTGGAATATTCCCCATATCTTCATACCCTTTGCATTCCACTCCAGGTAAATCAGACGGTACAATAAAGGCACTAATCCCACGGTTACCTAACTCAGGGTCTGTTTTGGCGAAGATAATAAACGCATCTCCACACGTTGCTACACTAATTCCTGACTTTTCTCCATTTAGGACATATACATTTCCTTTATGTACGGCCGTTGTTTTAATTCCACCAGCATCTGTTCCTGCAGCCGGCTCCGTAATCGCAATCCCCACAATCTTTTCACCGCTAGCGATTTGCGGAAGCCATTCTCGTTTTAACTCCTCGCGAGCATGGTTATTAATAATTTCTCCAATCAGCGCATTTAGCATAACCGCATAGGTTAGATTGAAATCCCCTCTGCCAATTTCCTCTGCAGCAATTCCTGTCGTAACGCAGTCAGCACCGCTCCCCCCATACTCAACAGGAATTCGGAGACCATTTACACCTAACTCCCCTAGCTTCTTCCACAAATGCCTTGGAGTAATTCCTTCTCGGTCCCACTTCGTGTAATGAGGCAGCAACTCCTCCTTCGCAAATTCTTGCAGCATCTTACGAAAATATTCTTGCTCTTCTGTAAATGAAAAATTCAACATTGCTAATCCCTCCCTTTGCCTATATTAATTATGCAAATATCGTGCCAACTGGAATTTACTAGTAAAAACGCATATCTCGTCACATCTATTCGCAAAAATGAGATAGTTTCGCAATCTTGCGAAGCATATTTGCAAAGGCCCCTCTATTTGCTCGCCTATAAAAAAGGAGGCTGTCCCAAAAGTCATTTTTATGACTTTCAGGGCAGCCTCCCTATTTAGTTGAACAATTATTCTCATTGGTGTTAAAAGACAAAACCGAGGAATTCAACCAGGAAAATGTCCTTCAGCAGGAGCATGAAGAACAAAATCCAGTAAAGAAAGAGTGAGGCTGTCCGCTTTTAGACAGCCCCACGTTCTAAATTCTATTATTTTAAATTATATTTTGATAGTTTTCGGTAAAGGCTAGCAACATGTATGTGTAGTTTTTGAGCAGCTACAGTCCGGTCGCCTTTCGCCTCTTGAAGGGCACGTTGAATCACATCGATTTCTGCATTTGCTACCGCTTCTTCTAAACTAAGAAGAGGGGCCGATTCTCTTGCTCGTCGAGGAGTTGATTCACTAGGTGAAAAATATAAAGCCTCCATCGTGATTGTATCGCCTTCAACAATATTCATTCCCCGTTCTATATACGCTTTTAATTCTCGTACATTCCCTGGCCATTCATAATTTACTAGCCATTCCTGAAGCTTGACATCAATAAATTTCACTTGACGCCCTAGCATCTCATTAAAATAATTGATGAAATAGTAAGCTAACGGAAGAATGTCTTCCTTCCTTTGACGAAGAGAAGGGATTTTTAATTCAAAAATGTACAATCGATAAAATAAATCCTGTCTAAACTTCCCTTCTTGAACGAGCGTTTTTAAATCTCGATTCGTCGCAGCAATAATTCGGATATCGACATTTTTATTAGCCGTTCCTCCTAATCGTTCTACTTCTCTTTCCTGCAATACACGCAATAACTTTCCTTGCGCTTGGTAAGGAAGCTCCGATATTTCATCCAAAAAGAGCGTGCCGTGATGAGCTAATTCTATTTTGCCAGGCTTTCCTTCCTTTTTGGCACCGCTAAACGCTCCTGCTTCATATCCGAACACCTCTGACTCGAACAATTCATCTGGAATCGCCGCACAGTTTACAGCAACGAAAGGATTGTTTTTTCTCGAGCTTAATCCATGAATAGCTTGGGCAAATAATTCTTTTCCCGTTCCGCTTTCTCCCGTTAATAATACGGTTGAATTACTTGTCGCAATCCGAGCTGATAATTCTTTAATTTGCTCGATCGCAGGACTTTCTCCCATAATCTCCTCAAAGCTATATCGATTCTGAAAAGAGGATTTTTTCTTCATTTTAGAAGAATCCATTGAATTCATAAATGAAATCATTTCAACATGGTCGATATCATCTTGCCGCACGATGACTCGGTAAAGCTGATACTCATTGACTTTAGAAACTTTAATTAAACAAGAATATCCAAAAATAACACCAAACAGGACTTTTGTACGCTTTCTGCTAAATGTGCCTTGAATGATGTCATTAATCGATGCCCCGAGCCAATCCTGTTTATTTATCGAAAAGTTCTCACAAAATTCCGGACTAACGTCAACGAGACGACCATTCGCATCTACTTTCAAGGAACCCCATTCATCAATTGGGTCGATTAAATTCAGTGTTTTCTTCATGATTATCACCTGTCAATTCTTAGTTGGATAATAAAAAAATGACGACTTGTCCCTTAATTACTTCATTTCCAATCTCATTGTAACAAGTAACCTTTTGAGTGACCCAATTCCGTTCTACATTAATATCAATAATCTCTAACTCCGCTGTAATTACGTCTCCGACAAATACAGGATGATAAAAAACCAATTCCTTTTGCAGTAAAATACAAGCACTCCCAGGCAGTTTATCGCTAATTACTTGGTTAATTAACCCTTCTGTTAACAAACCAGGAACAATGGGTTGATGATAATAATTTTCCCAGTTCTCTTCACTCGGTCTGTATACTGGACTATAATCTTTCGTTAATTCATTGCATGCTCTTACGTCGGCTTCAGAAAATGTTCGTTGCAAACGGGCAATCTGTCCGATAAACAATTCCTCAATTGTATAGACCATCGAACCCTTCCTTTCTATCGTTGTGAATATTTCTAATATTTAGTATATATTCTACTATCATAAATGGGAAGAAAACACTTCTACAAGAACAAAAAAGCTCTCTTTACGTTAGCGAATGCTTTAGTAAAGAAAGCTTTGATATCCTCTTATTAGGTTTACCTCTTATCAAATTTCATGATTTTCAGTTGCCAGCCATTCAAGCTGAACATGCAGCAATGTGTAATCACTGCCAATCGACTTCGAAATCTTAATATAATGAAAAAACATATATTAACAACTATTATACACAAATTAAATGATATTTCTTATTTCAATATTTTTTGCACCTTATCAACCATCGGCAGCAGAAAGTCAGACGGATTTTTCAAATCAGGGTAAAACAAAAAGATTAGAGAAAATAGCCATTCAAAAGTGACCAATACAATAAAAACCTTTTTTTCCTTTTTCTGGTCCTGTTTCATTTTTGGCCATTCGTACACAATCATGCATGCTACTAAAAAAGTAATTCCTAGTGCAAATAGCCATTTCAATATTTCTCACCTCGCTTCTGTTGCCGTTCCTGCACCCATTCTTAAAATAGTTGTCTCAATGTCATATTTGACCTCTACTTGTGGATAGATGTCATCCCATTTGTCTTTCGCTTCTCGCCATTCCTTCGGATACTTCCGTTCAAAAGCTTCTCCAAATCCCAAAATATCAGCTTTTTGTTCTTTTTGTACTTTTTTTACCACTCTCTTTAAACGTCCTTCCAATTGTTTAACTAGTTGTTTTTCTAAAGAATTTATCTCTTTTGGTAACTTAACTTGTATATTCGTTTCATTTAAGACAATCTCTTCTGTTGTTCTAGTCTTAATCGTTATTTCCCACTTATCTCCTTTTATTTTAGGGACAAGCTTTACGTCTGCCTCACGGAGAGTCATGGATATATATCCTTGTGCTCCTTCTGGTAATAACGTAATCTGAGATTCTTTCACGTCATTTTGGATCCATTTCACACCTCTGGTCAATTCATCATCAATAGAACCAATCATTTTGTCCTTTTTAAAAATGGCGGTGCGGTAAATATAAGCAATCGTTTCATTTGATTTCTTCCCTTTTGGTGGTGGTAATTTATGCACCATTGGAAGGAATACATCGCCGCTTACAAGCCTTTGAAGTAACTCAACTAAAGTCACATGCATCAAAGTCTGTGATTCAGCCATATCCCAAAGTACTTCAGAAGGACTATATAATGGCGTTTTAAGAGAAAGGATCTCTTTGGCACTCCCTTTCGCCACAAACACATACGACCGAATACGTGGCCTTGGATCACGTATAAAATAATCAATAGAGTCACGAATGCCTTCCTTCGCTAACTTTTCATTTATAATAATGACTTCTGAATGTCCCCAAAATATTTTCCTTGGCAATTGTTCCTGAAGTTTCTCTAACGCTTCAGGAACTGTCTTCCCCTTGCCAGATCTAGCTGCTACTTGTGTTAACCCACCGCCTCCTTGACCTTGACCTTGACCTTGGCCTCCACCTTGACCCAGCGCTTGTGGAACTGATATTTCAACCGTTACTTCAATTGTGTTATCGTCTATTCGATCAACGCCAACACCTTTGATTAAAGCCACATCATTCACCTCGGCTCGATCCCAACATCCTGTTAGTAGAAACGTACAGGTTAACCCTATAAGATATAACATCATTCTCATTGCTGCTGTTCCACCTGTTTTTCTTGCTTCTTGTTTTTCCGTAAGAAAGCAATCAGCAAAAGGAAGAGAGGAATCATTGTAAATAAAATAGGTCCTACTGCAGAGTTTATTGTTTGGCTATACACGAAGAAAGCCGACACATTCGGTACTTGCCAGACGGCTAAGACCACCGATAGAAAAACGATTGGAAGCACAAGCGGACGATAATCAGAAAGGTTAAACCACTGTGCCGTGCCTAATGCCAACACATAATAAAATACATACATTTTAACGAAGGCACCCGTAATCCAAAAAGCCATCACAGTTGCTTCAAGATGGGATAGAAACTCAGCTATACTAATATACTGAACAGCATTCATTAATGGGGCATTAAAGCTTCCTGTTGCACTTCCTAATACTAAAAGAGAAATCAAATTCGTACTGACCACTATTACTAACAATAACAATACGGAAACAATCCCCCATTTCCTACCTTTTTCCGGGTCTTTTAAAAAAGGAAGAAAGAAAGTGATGAATAGGGACTCACAAAACCAAAAGTTAGAAAAATAAGCTCCCTTCAAAACCGGAGTAACCCCATTTCCCAAAATAGGATGCATATGCTTTACTTGTGCATCCGGAAGAAGAAGGATAATAATTGTCAAAAACATAAGAAGCAGGACAGGAGTAAGTAAATCTGAAAGTCTTCCCATCACTTCCACCCCTCCATATACAGCTAAACTACTGACAAAGGCCATCGTGCCAAGTAAAACGACTTGCGGCGTCTGCGGAAGAAAATAGCTGCTGACAAACTCCCCATACTGCCAAAGCGCTTGGTTGGATATAAATAAAATAAAAAGCAAAATAATTGCCCCAATCAGTTTTCCACCAATCTTCCCAACAATGGAACAACTGTATTGGATAATACTATCTCCTGGGTAAAGACGATGTAATTGATATACGACATATACCGGAATACAACCTAAAATGGCAGATAAGATAGGAGACAACCACAAATCTTTTCCTGCATAGTCATAGATAGAAGCTGGCAAATAAAGAATGGCTGTTGTGACAATGGCAGAGTAGATCATCATTCCCATTTGTACTGCCGATATTTTCCCATGTTCCAGCACGTCACTCTCCTCCCTTTCTAGGGCCAGGTTTTTGATTAGGGCCTTGGCGATATTCATTAAACTCTCCAGTTAAATGAGGACGCTTGGATAATTGCCACCAAGGAGCTCGTATGAGGAAATCTTTCATATCACTCTTATTCCATGGGGCCATTGGTGAAAGGTAAGGAACACCAAAAGAACGCAACGTACATAAGTGTGTAAGAATTATAAGAAGTCCTAACATCACACCTAAAATGCCCAATGTACCAGCAAGGAACATCATCGGAAAGCGCAATATCCTTAAGGTAGCTCCTAAGTTGTATCGGGGGATTGTAAAAGAGGCAATTCCTGTTAAAGCTACGACCATGACCATCGGAGGTGACACAATCCCAGCCTGAATCGCCGCTTGTCCGATAACTAAAGCACCGACAATACTAACAGCCGAACCAATTTGCTTCGGCAACCTTACCCCTGCTTCTCGTAATGCCTCGAACGTAATTTCCATAATTAACGCTTCCACAATGGCAGGAAAAGGAACATTTTCTCGTGTTGTCGCTATACTCATCAGAAGCTTTGTTGGTATCATTTCCTGATGAAAACTTAGCACAGCCACATATAGAGACGGTAGTAACAAAGATAATAGGACATAACCATAACGCAGCCATCTAATCGCTGTACTTAGCACAAAGCGTTGATAGTAATCTTCACTAGCTTGCAATAAGGACAAAAGTGTTGTAGGAGCGATCATCGCAAAAGGAGTACCATCTACAAGAATTACGACTTTCCCTTCCAATAAACTAGCAGCACACGCGTCGGGCCGTTCTGTGCTTAAAATCTGCGGAAAGGGAGAAGAGGGATGATCCTCTATTAATTCCTCGATATATTGGCTTTCTAATACGCCATCAATATCAATTCTCTGTAATCGATTATTCACTTCTTCAAGCAATGTTTCATTCGCGAGCCCCTTCATATACACGATAGCCACTTCCGTTTGGCTTCTACGTCCAATCTTCATTGATTTCATTTTTAATTGCGGATCTTTGAGTCTTCTTCGGATTAATGATATATTTACACTAATTGTTTCAACAAAACCTTCACGTGAGCCTTTCACAACGGATTCAGAAGCTGGTTCTTCAACTGCACGTTTTTCCGATCGAGCCAGCCCTAAAGCGAGTCCTTTACTTTCATGTTCAACTAGTAGAATGGGGTTGCCCATTAAAGTGTGTTCAATACATTCCTCCACTGTTTCTACTTCTGTTATCTTGGCAACCGATAGTTTCTCTTCCATCCAGTTAGACAAGTTACTTCGTTTCTCCTCCATCTTCTTCATTAAAGGGGAAAGAACACTTGTATCCATCTCTTCCATGTTCGATAATCCATCAATGTAGATTAATTCTGCTTTTACTTTGCCGCCAATTAAAAAAGAACGAAAGACGACATCCGAACAATCTTCGTATAGTAAACGAATCTTTTCGATATTTTTGTTCAAATCGGAGGATAATGGACTTTTCTCTTCCTCCATTTGTTGATGTTTATTTATTTTTTTCCGTTTAGAACGTCGAAAAAGCATACCTTCTCCCCCTTTCAAACGAAACATTACAACCTATAACGTCCAAATGATGTCAAAGTCATTTTCTCCATTATGGAAAGGGATTATGTAAAAAGCAGGGACAATTATGAAATAGATAGAAATTCGAGAAATATGTATAAGAAGCTACTTCTGCATTGACTTCTTTCAGATGCTTACCATAATATTTACATTAAGGAAGAAATGGACTTATACATATTTTCATTGAAGGAGAGGAGAAACCGTTGGCTATAAACCATACAGAATTAGAAAAATATTTAGTAGAATTCAAACGTGACCTTCATATGAATCCCGAGTTATCAAATGAAGAGTATGAAACGACTCAAAAAATTAAAGAAGCTTTACATTCTCGACATATTACCATTCTTGATTTACCACTAAAAACTGGAGTCGTTGCCGAAATTAAAGGCAGTAAGCCCGGCCCAACTATTGCGCTTCGTGCCGATATTGACGCACTCCCGATTTTAGAACAGGCGGATGTGGCGTTCCCATCTACAAACAAAGGAGTCATGCACGCATGCGGACATGACTTTCATACGTCTGTTATATTAGGGGCCGCTTTTTTATTAAAGCAAGTAGAAGAAAAGTTAGCAGGAACCATCCGCTTCATCTTCCAGCCAGCAGAAGAAACATCTCATGGTGCGAAAGCAATTTTAGACACAGGGGCATTGGACGATGTCGATGCAATATTTGGACTTCATAATGATCCAACTTTACAAGTAGGCGAGCTAGGAACAAAACATGGGGTATTAACAGCCGCTGTGGACCGTTTTGAAATACGTGTAACAGCAACGGGTGCACATGCAGCAAAACCAGAAGAAGGAAATGACCCGATTATTATTACGAGTCACATTATTTCGACGCTTCAAACGATTATTAGCCGAAACGTCGCACCGCGGGAAGCAGCTGTGCTCAGTATTACGCAAATACATAGCGGAAATACATGGAATGTGATCCCGGATTCCGCTTATTTAGAAGGTACGGTTCGTACATTTGGTAGAACCGAACGAGCATTTATTGAGAAGCGTATGCGGAAAGTGTTACATGGTATTGGTGTTACATTTGATGCAAACGTTGAATTCATATGGCATCCAGGACCGCCATCCGTTGATAATACACCAGAATGGGCCGATCTCGCCCTTGAAATAGGAGATAAAACAGGCTATACTACGAAAACTCTCGAAGCTAGCTCTATCGGCGAAGACTTCGCTTTATACCAAGAAAAAGTTCCAGGTGTCTTCGTCATGATTGGCTCCGGCGGCCCATATGACTTACACCACCCGAAATTCAAAATAGATGATACAGCGCTCTTCCCAGCTTCACAATATTTTTATGAATTAGCTGTTGGAGTACTGGAGAAATCGAATCTAAAATAAAAAAAGAAACCCATAAGTTGCTGTCTTATGGGTTTCCTTTTTTATAGTTTGTTTTGGAGTCCCACCAATTTGTGCCGAGTTCACGCCGAATTCCTGTCAATTCTAAAGGAACTCCTCTTTTCTTGGTATCTTTGAAAAACGGCGATTGTAATCGCAAGCCAGCATCCGCTCGCCAAGTATCCAGCGATGATATCACTAGGATAATGCACACCCAGATAGATTCGGCTGATTCCAATCGTAACAATCATGGCACTGCTAAAGATAATCAACAAGCTTCGTCCCCATCTAGTAGGAATATGACGCCATAGTAAAAAAGCAAGAATCCCATACATAGACGCCGCATTCATCGCATGTCCACTCGGAAAGCTGTATCCTCCAATTTCAATCAACCGATGCAAATCCGGGCGGGCTCGTTGAAAAAACTCTTTTAAGAGACGATTTAAAATAGGCGTACCAACAAGCACGACAATAAATAAAATAAGCTCTATTCGATGCTTCAATACTGCATATAAAAGTGCCATCGTGAACAGAGAAATAACAATAATTGCCTTGAATGATCCGATAAACGTAAAAAATTTCATAACCGCTGTTAAATATGGCGATTCCAGCCCTTGAACAAAGCTAATGATTGCACGATCAAATGCCGTAACTTCATTTTGACTAAATAACAATGCCATCATACTAAATCCAATCAAGAATACAATGCTTAAAATAAAAATCCACGATAACTGAAATTTATTATTCACAAGAAACAATCACCTCAACACATAAAAAAATAGGGTAACTATGTAGCCTTACTCATTATTTTTAATCATCTCATCATTCCTTACTCTCACTTAACTTCTTTTCCTCCAATAATTTCATCAACTAATTTTTCTGCTGTTCTTCGATATACATTGCTCATCTGAACAAGTGAAGCAATCAATAAAACCTGCTCCAAATAGGAACGATCACTATCTTCTAGCGCTTGCATTTCCTCTTTTACATCCTTAATATGCTCCTTTATCCCTTCATAAAAATTCTCAACATTTTTCGTATTCACAGTAAGAACACTATTATAAAAGTCATCTAACCGGAACTCTTCCTTCACAACCTTCCGATTTAAGCCTTCAAGCAGCTCTTTAATATCATTAATAGATAGGGCCCCTTTTAATTGATAAATAAGACTGATTAAAATCAGATGCTCTTTAGAATACTTTTTATTCTTAATTGGAAAAAATAATTTTCCTTTTGCATAGTTGTTAACCATTGTTTTTGTCAGAACTTTTTCTTCTTCATTTCTTTTCGTCCCATTAAATTTATTCTCAAATAATTGAATCACTTGGTCCATATATAAATCTATTTCTGGAATGTCATTTAAAGAAATATGACTTTCCAGTTCTAGCTGATTTAAAATATCTTGTATGTTTTTCATCTAAAAACCACCTATATTTATTGTATAGCTATTATTTTATCCCATAAAAAACACTTCGTAAACCTTGACTACATATCAGCATGCATATAATATACTAAGTAGTTATTAAAACTACATAAAGGAGCATCCACATTATGAATCAATATATCCGAGAACCTATTAATGGATTCACCCATTTAGCTGGAGCGATTTTAGCTTTTATTGGATTGCTGGCACTAGTCATCAAAGCATCCTCTACAGGAGGATCTCCCCTGACAATTACCGCTGTCATCGTATTTGGCTTAAGCATGATTCTTCTGTATTCTGCATCCGCTGCGTATCACATGGTTATTGCAAAAGACAGAGTGATTGCTTTTTTAAGAAAACTAGATCATTCCATGATTTTTATTTTAATTGCTGGAACATATATTCCATTTTGCTTAATCAGTTTGCGCGGAGTAACAGGATGGGCATTATTTTTCATTATCTCTTCCATTGCCCTATGCGGAATTTCTTTTAAAATGATTTGGTTTAATTGCCCTCGCTGGCTCTCTACTGCCCTATATATTGCCATGGGTTGGATGATTATTTTTGTCATCGTTCCATTATCTTCGGTCTTAAGCTTTCAAGGAGTGCTTCTATTAATAATCGGAGGGTGTATTTATACGATAGGCGGCTTGATTTATGCGCTTAAGCCAAAATGGCTTACTTTTAAAAACTGGGGGTTTCATGAGATTTTTCATATTTTTATTCTGTTAGGAAGCTTAGCCCACTTTATGAGCGTGTACTTTTTTGTACTGTAATATCTCACACATCATCAAAAAACTCCGATACACAATCGTATCGGAGTTCACTTTTTCTTATTTTATTCCTTCAAGAACTGAAAGATCAATCAAGCCTTTAATATCATTGCTTGGAATATAGTTTGCTTCTTTACTAATATCCGCCATTTCTTGAATCACTTTTTCATTCACATCTGTTGTTACTTGTAAGCGAGAGAACGCCGCTTCTACTTCGTCTTTCTTCAACTCTTTACCTGTTAAGTCTTTCAAATGTTTAATAACAATTTCTTGGCTTTCTTCAGGGTTGTTTTGAATAAACTCTACTGCTTTTTTATGAGCTTTTAAATAAGAAGCAGCAAGACCATCTTTCTCTAAAAACTCCTTACTAGCAGCTACTACTGTATTTGTAGAATCTTTGCCCCATGCGAATTCATCCCAATCTAACAGCAGCTTGCCACCTGCTTGATTTTCCAACACATAGCCCCATGGTTCCTGAGTAGCAGCCGCATCCACTGATTTTTGAACGAAAAGAGAAACCGTATCTGCAGGAGCTGACGCAAATAATTCTACTGAACCGCCATTTGTTGTTGGTTTTAAATCCACCTCTTGAAGCGCTTTTCTAAGCATTACATCTTGCGTACTCCCAATAACCGGAATCGCTACTTTTTTGCCGTCTAAATCTTTTAAATCTTTAATATTGCTTGCTTCACTTGCAACAAGTACAGCCCCGCCATTGACTGCTCCAGAAATCAAATGATAGTTTGGATTTTTCACATAGAAGTTAAGCAGCGGTCCAGGACCAACTGTACCAACATCGATTGCTTTTGTAGCCATCGCTTCCATAAATAATCCGCCATTGCTAACTGTTTTTGTTTCAATTTTCACATCTTTACCGAATGCTTCCTCAAAATAGCCTTTTTCAAGCGCTACAATTGTCGCGATATGCGTTAAGTTCGGGAAGTAACCAATTTTAACCGTTTTTTCATCAGAGCCTTTTTCTGCTTTTTCTTCTTTTTGATCAGATTGTGCACAACCGCTTAATATACCAATAAATAGTATAGAAGCAATGAGTGTAAACAATAACTTTTTCATCTGCTTTTCTCCTTTTTTAAATGAGTAATTTCTACAAACTAGCGTGAACTAACTCCCCACTTTAATTGAACATTTCGTTCTAAGCGAGAAAATACAACATTGTCTACAATTGTTCCGATAATAGCAATAATAATCATAACCGAAATAACTAAATCCATTTGACCAAGTGATCGGCCCATTTCTAATAGTTGACCAAGACCGCCGCCTCCGCCAAGCAGCTCCCCTGCCATTAAGGCGCGCCAAGAAAAGGCCCAAGCAATACGTAAACCAGAAATGATTTGCGGCACAGAAGCCGGTAAGATGACCGTACGTAAAAAATGAAAACCGCTTGATCCATAGGTTTTAGCAACTCGTTGATACAGCTGTGGAACATTTTTGAAGCCGCTCGTAGCATTGACTGTCATCGTCCAGGTAGCCCCAATCGTTACGATAAAAAGAATGGAAAAATCATTTAATCCAAACCAAATAATCGCAAGCGGAAACCAAACAATACTTGGAATGGACTGCAGAGCTGTTACAACAAAGCCGAGCGTATCCTCCACAAGCTTGTAGCGCCAAATAAAATAACCTAGAATAAGACCGATAACAATAGCTATCGTAAACCCAAGTAAAATCCTTCCTATACTTTTTAAAATAGCTTCCGTAATTTGTCCGCTTATTATACCGTTAACCAATGTATCTAATACCTGAAGAAGGCCTGGAAACATAAAATCAGGAAGGCTTGAAAGTCTAGATGTGACTTCCCATATCACCGCTATCATTGCGATGAACAGGACCCGTCTTAAAGCTGTAGTCATCTCCCATTTCCTCCTTCAATACTTTTTCGATTTCCTCCTGTAAAATACTCAAAACTTTCTGCTCCGTATGTAATGTAACACTATCGGGCATGACTCCGTCTTTCATCGATGGAACGGAAATAATGTCTTTGATTTTCCCTGGACGAGTAGCAAAGACAACGACCTTTTCTGAAAGTTGAACAGCTTCTCGAATATTATGAGTAATAAAGAAAATCGTTACTTTTGTTTTTCTCCAAATTTCTATAAGCTCTTTATGTAACACCATTCTTGTCTGTTCATCTAGTGCCGAGAACGGCTCATCCATTAATAAAATATCTGGTTCCATTACTAAAGCTCTGGCGATAGCAACCCTTTGCTTCATGCCTCCGGATAACTGATGAGGATACGAATCTACATAACGGCTAAGGTGAACCATCTTTAATACTTCTAACGCTTTTGCCTCAGCTTCTGCTTTCGACATTTTCTTCAGCTTCAAACCATATGTAACATTCTCTAATACGGTTAGCCATGGAAACAACCCCGCCTCTTGGAAGACAACAACTCGCTCTGGCCCAGGCTTCTTCACCTTTTGGCCTGCCACTCGTATATCTCCAGCATCCGGCTGATCAAGTCCTGCAATTAAATATAACAGTGTTGATTTCCCACAGCCCGATGGTCCAACAATCGAAACAAAGCTTCCTTTTTCGGCTTCAATATTAATATTATCGAGTACTTTCACTCGTTCTTTCTTCTCATTAACAAAGCTTTTTTCAATCCCATTAATTGTTAAATACATGCAACACACCTCACTTCAAATCTAAGTTTTCTAATTCAATATTGTCCCTAAATCATAATTAATCCTATGAATTTCGTCAAGATTATTAAGAGATAATTTTATATTGTTTGCCTATTTCCTTAAAGCCTTGCTATATTCGATAGTTTTAGTCAAATATTCTACTATTATTTAGTGGAATTTACTGTATTAAAATAAGGATATTTGCAATGGATATCGAAATTCCCAACAGAAACTCAAGAATTTTATGATTTATCAAACAATAATAAAGACCATTCCCTATTATAACGGAATGGTCTTTTTATTTCATTACTTGGATAAAAATACAGGCTTTCTTTTTTCAATAAAGGCCGCTGTTCCTTCTGATTTATCTTCTGTAGAGAAGAGAACCGCTTGAGCAAGGCGCTCAATCATGAGTCCTGTTTTCATATCAACATCTGAGCCTAAGTGAATCGCAACCTTCGCAAGCTTCACCGCAAGAGGACCTTTAGCTAAAATTTGTTTCGCTGTTTCTTCTACTTTAGCCTTTAAATCAGCAAGTGGAACGACTTCAGACACTAAGCCAATCTGTTTCGCTTCTTCCGCTGAAATAAATTTTCCTAGTAAAATCATTTCGATTGCTTTTCCTTTCCCAACTAGTCGTGTAAGTCGTTGGGTTCCACCAGCACTTGGAATAATCGATAAATTTAATTCCGGCAATCCCATTTTCGCATGATCTGCAATTAGGCGAATATCACAAGCCATCGCTAATTCACAGCCGCCGCCTAGCGCAACCCCATTAATCATCGCAATCGTCGGTTTTTCATACGATTCAATATAATCATAGACTTCTTGCATTCCTCCGGCTTGTAACATATCCAATGCTTGACGCGCATTCAACTGGTTAATATCAGCACCGGCTGCAAAAGCTTTGTCTCCTTGTCCACGGAACACGACACAACCGACTTCGCGATCGTTCTTAAGTTCTTCTAATGCTTCAACAATCTCCGCTAACGTTTCCTTACTTAGTCGATTTCTTACTTCTGGTAGATTAATAATGATATAAGCTAGATTTCCCTCTCGTTCAACTACAATTGTTTCATAAATCGTCATCCCGATTCCCCCTTTCTCATCATGAATTAGTTTGTAGGTTTTCAATAAGAATCGCCATACCTTGTCCGCCGCCTATACAAAGAGCTGCAACTCCATAACGTCCGCCTCTTCGTTTTAATTCATGCATTAATGTCACGACAATACGTGCACCTGTTGCACCTAGTGGATGTCC
This sequence comes from Peribacillus sp. Hz7, assembly GCF_042136355.1. Taxonomy (NCBI): domain Bacteria; kingdom Bacillati; phylum Bacillota; class Bacilli; order Caryophanales; family Bacillaceae; genus Peribacillus; species Peribacillus sp. Hz7. The sequence continues at coordinate 159,063 of NZ_JBHHJV010000001.1, read as the reverse complement.
TAGTGCAATTGCTCCACCATTTACATTGCATTTCTCAGGATCAATTCCTAGCTCTCTCTGAACAGCTAGCGCTTGTGAAGCAAAGGCTTCATTGATTTCAAATAAATCAATATCGTTAATTGTTAACTCAGTACGTTCTAATAATTTTTGAACAGCTGGTACAGGCCCAATTCCCATAATTTCTGGTGGTACACCAACTGCTGCCCAATCTACGATAGCCGCATATGGTTGGAGATTTTGAGAAGCTGCTTCTTCTTCTGACATAAGTAAGACCGCTGCTGCTCCGTCGTTACGACCGCATGCATTTCCTGCTGTAACCGAACCATCTGGTTTGAAAGCAGGTTTCAGTGTTCCTAGTTTCTCTAATGTCGTTTCTGGACGTGGATGTTCATCTGTGTCCACAACAATCGTTGAGCGCTTCACTTGAACGGTTACTGGAGCGATTTCCTCACGAAATACATCTTGTTTAATTGCTCGATCCGCACGCTGTTGGCTTTCATAAGCAAACTTATCTTGATCTTCTCGTGAAACGTTATATTTCTCAGCAACATTTTCTGCTGTTATCCCCATACCTAATTGATAGCCGTACGTCTCTTGAGGCTGTTGTCCATTTTCCTTATTTGAATCGACTAGCTGAGTCTGATCGCCGCCAAAGCGTGAACCGCGAATGAAAATCGGTGCATTACTCATGCTTTCCGTCCCGCCTGCAATGACAACTTTCGCCTGACCTGATTGAATTTGTTGAACACCTGAAGCAATAGCTTGCATACCAGATGCACAAAGACGGTTAACGGTGAAAGCTGGTGTACTTGAAGGAATACCTGCTCGCAGTGCAGCGACACGAGCAACATTGGAAGCTTCTGACGTTTGACGAACTTCTCCTAAGATTACTTCATCCACAATTGTTGGAGACACATTCGCTTTTTCTAGTACACTTTCAATCACTCGTGAAGCTAAAAAGCCCGATTTCACATCTTTTAATCCCCCGCCATAACGCCCAATTGGTGTACGTACTCCATCAACAATAACAATTCGATTCTTTTCCATTTTTTCTTCCCCCTTAGTTATATTCTTTATTTAATTGACCGATAATAATATTTTTTTGAATTTCTGAAGTTCCTTCATAAATGCGGGTAATACGAGCATCACGATAAAAACGTTCAATTGGGTAGTCAGCAATATAACCAATGCCGCCATGTATTTGTACCGCTTTATCGGCAACACGATTGTATACTTCTGAACCAAATAATTTTAACATCGCTGCTTCTTTAATAACTTTCTTCCCTTCATCAACCATCTCGGCGACGCGATATGTAAAGGATCTTAGAGCCTCAATATCAACAGCCATTTCCGCTAACATATGAGCAACAGCTTGATGCTCAATAATTGGCACATTAAATTGAATACGCTCTTTTGCATACATCATCGATAAGTCAAGTAATTTTTGAGCAGAACCTAAATTTCGAGCGGCTAAACCTGCACGGCCATTGGCTAAAATTTTAAGTGCATTGACATACCCTTGTCCTTCTTCACTTAAAACATTTTCAACAGGTACTTCGCAATCTTCCATAATGATTTCTGCGGAGTGAGATCCACGCAGACCCATTTTTCGCTCGACAGCTCCTACATGAAAGCCTGGAAAATCTTTTTCAATAATGAAAGAAGTAATTCCTTTCGCACCTTTTGACGGATCCGTTACAGCCATCACTGTGAATATATCCGCCTCGGTAGCATTCGTAATATAATGTTTCAAGCCGTTTAAAATATATTTATCACCTTTTCTAACAGCCGTTGTTTTCAAATTCGTCGCATTCGATCCTGCTTGCGGTTCTGTTAAGGCAAAAGCACCAATTCGATTCCCTGCAGCCATATCGGGCAAATATTTTCTCTTTTGCGCTTCATTGCCCATCTCGACAATTCCAACCGTACCAATTCCCGTATGTGCCCCAATCAGTGTTGTATAGCCGTTATGTGTCGCACCAATTTCTTCGTAAAGGGCGCATTTCCCGACCATGCCAACTCCTAATCCACCATACTCTTCTGGGATGCTCAGTCCAAACAGCCCCATCTCTTTAGATAACTGAACAATTCTCTCCGGAATGCGGTCTTCTTCTTCAATTTGCATCGCAACCGCTTCTACTTCTGTTTGAATAAAATCACGAACATTCTTTTTTAGTAATTGAATATCTTCACTGATTGCTAGACTCATAATTTATTGCCCTCCTCGTCATATCTGTAAAATCCACGACCAGCTTTTTTGCCAATCCAGCCTGCTTTAACATATTTTTTGAGAATTGGGCAAGGACGATATTTCTCTCCTAATGTTTCATATAAATATTCCATATTACGTAACCGTGTATCAAGGCCGACTAAATCAGCTAGTTCAAGTGGCCCCATCGGATGATTCAAGCCTAACTTCATCGCTTTGTCGATATCTTCAATAGACCCTACACCTTCCATGACCATATTCATCGCTTCATTCCCAATTAAGCAATTCATTCGGCCAGCAGCAAAACCAGGAAATTCATTGATTTTCACACACTCTTTGCCTAGACTTTGCCCAAACTCCATACTCGTTTGGATCGTCTCTTCACTTGTTTCAAGCCCACAAATGACTTCAATGAGTTTCATCTTATGAACAGGGTTAAAGAAATGAAGAGCGATACATTGACCCGGCCTAGATGTTTGTGAAGCAATCTCTGTAGGACTCATTGTTGATGTATTCGTAGCGAGTATAGCGTGTGGAGGTGCAAATGCATCAAGTGCTTTAAAAATCTCCACTTTTAAATCCATCAGTTCTAGCACAGCTTCAATCACTAGATCAGCGGATTTCACCGCTTGTTGTAAATCTGTTTCAAACTGAATGGACACAGAATCTGTAAACTTACGAATATACGTTTCACATCGCTGTAAAGATTCTTCACTTACATCTTGTACGACAACATCATACCCTGCCTGTACACAAGCAAGAGCAATTCCTCTCCCCATTGTGCCGGCACCAATTACTGTAATGTTCTTCATTTCTCTCTCTCCCCAATCACTTAGACTCTTTGTTCAATGCGCTTTCCGTTCTCATCATATTCATAGAAGCCTTTACCGGTTTTCTTCCCTAGCTCCCCTTTTTCTACTTTCGCCGCTACAACAGCCGCTGGTCGGTCTTTCTCATCACCACTTTCTGAGTAGCGTTGCATCCGTACAAAGTAATTCACATCAATGCCCGTTAAGTCCATAAGAGCAAACGGTCCAATTGGATGATTTAGCGCCTTCGTCACGACAAGGTCGATTTCTTCATGTGAGGCATAGCCATTTTCATATAAGAAAACCGCTTCATCCATTAACTTTCCAAGAATACGATTCGCAATAAAGCCTGAAATCTCTTTCTTTAATAACACCGGGATCTTACCAATCGATCTAATAAAATCAACGCTCTTTTCCGCTGTTTGATCAGATGTATGTGGTCCTTTTACAACCTCAACTAAATCCATAACAAGCACAGGATTAAAGAAATGAATGTTACATACTTTCTCAGCACGACGAACCGAATCGGCTAGCTTAGAGCTTACGATAGTCGAACTGTTCGTTGCCAAGATCGTATGCTCTGGCACAATACGATCGAGCTGCTCGAACAACGCTTGCTTCACTTCTAGCTTTTCAACAATTGCTTCAATGACTAAATCAGTATTTTGTAAGTCTGCTAGTTCCGTTGTAAATGTAAGATTAGCGAATGCACTTTCAACTTGTTCTTCTGTAAATTTCCCTTTTTTCACACGTCTTGCCATTTGTTCTCTTAGAAAAGCTTCGGCCTTTTGTAAGCTTTCTGTTGCGATATCTTGTAAAACGACTGGATATCCGCCAAGAGCCGTAACCATCGCAATTTGTGACCCCATCGCTCCAGCTCCAACTACTCCTACTTGTTTAATTTCTTGAGTTCCCATCATCAGTTGCCTCCTTTTTCCATCTCTTCTTTAACTAATAGACGTTTTAATAATTTCCCTACACCATTTCGCGGTAATTGATCTCTTACTTCAATGACTTTCGGAACTTTGTATGGCGTTAATTTTGTATAGCAATACCCTCGAATTTCGTCAAGATCGAGTGTACAGCCATTTTTCGGCACAACATAAGCTTTCACCATTTCGCCATTTTCTCGATCAGGTATTCCGACAACGGCCGCTTCCTGAATATCTGGATGTTCATACAAAACTCCTTCTACTTCCTGAGGATAAATATTAAATCCACCTAAAATAATCATTTCCTTCTTTCTTCCAACAATGTAAAAGTAACCTTCCTCATCCATCGTAGCGAGATCTCCTGTGTGCAACCAGCCATTTTGCAACGCTTGGGCACTTTCAGACACATTATTCCAATACCCCTTCGTCACTTGAGGTCCTTTAATCAAAAGTTCGCCCACCATATTGGCACCAAGCTCTTTGTTATTTTCATCCACAATTTTACAATTTGTTTCAGGGACAGGAATTCCGATACTCCCAACCTTATGTTCTCCATTGATTGGTGTACGGTGGGTAGTTGGTGATGTTTCTGACATACCGAACCCTTCTAAAATAGAAGCACCTGTCAGCTCTTTAAACTTATGAATAATTTCTACAGGCAAAGGAGCCGATCCGGAAGAACAAACTTTTAGCGACTCTAGCCCCGAAGTAGATGCGTTTGGATGATTAACGAATGAAATATACATTTTAGGCACACCGGGAAACATCGTTGGTCGATGTTTCTTTACTTGTTGAAGAACGTCATCTACATTAAATTTTTCAATGACTAATAATCTAGCTCCTAAATAAATTCCTAGATTCATGGCAGCCGTCATCGCAAATACATGATAGAGAGGAGTTACAGCTAGAACCGTTTCCTGGCCAAATTCCACTCGTTGACGATATAACACAAAGCTCTGATAGACATTTGCAACTAAATTATAGTGCGTTAACATCGCCCCTTTTACTTTCCCTGTTGTTCCCCCTGTATACTGAATAATCGCAACATCTTCTACAGGATTAATCGGTGCAGCGTGTTGAAGCGGGGAAGCTGACTCGATTAATTCTTTCATCGAGTCTCCCCATTCAACTTCATGAGCACTTACGGTTGTCGATAACGTTACATGCTTAAAAGAAAAGACTTCACGAATCGTATCAACTGTTGCGACAGAACGAGCATCTACCACGATATAAGAAACATGAGAATCTTGGACAATTTGCAGCAATTCTCTCGGCGTATAAGCAGGGTTAATTTGAACAACAATCGCACCGATTGCCTGAGCAGCATAATAAGAAACGATATAATCTGGATGATTGGCGACCATAACGCCGATTCGCTCTCCCTGCTGAACCCCCTTATTTATCCATGCCTGAGCTAAACAATCCACTCTTCGTTTAAGTTCTTTATACGTAATTTCTTGATCTTCAAAAATAATAGCCGGCTGTTCTCCAAATCGCTGAACCGAAGTCTCGAACATGGCATACAATGAAATCTTCGGAATATGAAACGTATCTTTTATTTCTTCATAATATTTGTTCCACGGCTTTACTTGTTCCGTTTCCAAGATTACTTCACCCTCCTTTTATGATCCAACCTGTTCCGATAATTCTGATTCGTCTGATTGAGCTTGCTCAGTAGGTCTGACAAAAATCATAAACAACGCGGAGAAAATAAGAACAAGCACAGCCATAAAGGCAATGGACAGGTTATATCCAAATATTTTTGTAGCTGCTAAATTCACAATAAAACCTGTTAAAACAGGGGCAACGATACCAGCCAAGTTACCGGAAGAAGTTAGAATACTTGTCATAAGCCCACGGCGTTCCGGCATTTCATTAATCATAATCGTTGGACCAATTGGCAGAATTGCATACGTAAGTCCTTTTGCTAAACACATCGCGATAATGACCCAAATCGGATTATGGAACACTAGAATGGATAACATGCTCAATGCACCAATAAGCATCGCACCGCCTGTTACATATACACGTGAAATTTTCCAGTCTTTAGTCTTTTTAAATACAGCATCCGATAACACAGACACTCCCATATAAAGTACAACAGACGCAATCCCGACAGCCGCTACTGCAAAGCCCATTTGTCCATTACTCATTCCTGTTACTTCAACAAGGTAAAGCGGTAACCATGTAGCCAGCCATACAACGATGAAATACGTTGAAAAATAAGCCAATGTCGTAAATAAAGCGACGCGTGATGTAAGGATATACTTGAGATCTTTTAATTTAAATTTTTCAGGGGCAGCCTTCTTCTTAGCTTTTTCATATGCTTCCACTGGTGATTCTTTTGTTAAGAATTGGAAGGCTACGGCCCAAACAATACTTGCAAGACCTAGTGCAGCAAAGGCATATTTCCAGCCCCATGCTGTAATCATCGCTACAAGAATAGGAGCGGCAACCATTGCGCCAACGGTCGCTCCCGATACAACAACAGAGTTCGCGAATCCACGTTGCTTTGGAGGAAACCATTTATCTGCATGACTATAAGCAACTGGACTAAACGGCCCTTCAAAAGCACCTAATAAGAGGCGATATACGATCAATAATGGAAGGGCTGTAATGGCAATTACTCCAAACTGGAGGACAGCCCATGTTAGCATTAAAAATCCTAATACTTTTTTGGCTCCTACTTTATCTGCCCACGCTGCACCAAAGATTCCAGTAACGGGATATAACCAATAATAGGCACTTCCAACGAGTCCCCATTCTGCATAAGATAACCCGAAATCTTTCATAATTGGAACCGCTGCCAATCCAATGATTGATTTATCTGCGAAGTTAATCATCATCCCAAAAAACAATAAACAAAGAACTATCCAACGCATACCTTCGCCTCACTCTCTAGAGATTAATTTTCATCAAGCACGTTTCTAGAAATAATCAATCTTTGGATTTCATTTGTTCCTTCATAAATTTGTGTAATTCGAGCATCGCGATAAAAACGCTCTACTGGATAATCGGATACATAACCCATACCACCATGAATTTGAACCGCTTTATCTGCCACTCGATTAAAGACATCCGATGCAAACAATTTAGCCATAGACGACTCTTTCACTACTTTTTTCCCTTCATCGACCATATGTGCCGCTTTTAGCATTAAAGTTTTCGCTGCTTCTGTTTCCGTCGCCATATCCGCTAGCATCCATTGAATCGCTTGGTTCGAGGCAATCGGTTTTCCAAATTGAATTCTTTCCTTCGCATATGCAGCTGATAATTCAATTAATTTTTGAGAAGATCCAACTGCTCGTGCAGCTAACCCAATACGGCCTTCACTAAGAATTTTTAAAGCGGCCATATATCCCATTCCGACTTCACCGATAACGTTTTCCTCCGGAACTTCACAGTTTTCGAAAATTAATTGTGCGGTATATGAACCACGCAGCCCCATTTTTTTATCTTTTTTACCAATCGTAAAACCAGGAAAATCTTTTTCTACTAGAAAAGCCGTAATTCCACCTTTTGCTCTTTTATCTTTATCTGTCAGTGCAAAAACCGTAAAGACATCTGCAATCGGTGCATTTGTAATAAAATGCTTTGTTCCGTTTAGAATCCATTTATTCCCTAACTTTTCTGCTCTTGTCGACAAATTCGTTGCGTCTGATCCTGCACCTGGCTCAGATAAAGCAAATGCCGCTGTCTTTCTGCCTGTCGCAAGCTCCGGTAAATATTTATCCTTTAGGAATGGAGAAGCTAAACGAACTAGTCCTGTACTTCCAATACCTGTATGAGCACTAATCAACGTAGCAAATCCATTATGCGTTCTTCCTAACTGCTCCAAAACTGCAGCCTTTCCAACCATTCCCAATCCAATTCCACCGTATTCTTCAGGGATACTCATTCCGAATAATCCAAGTTCTTTTGCTTGCGCGATTAAATGCTCAGGAATTCTATCCTCTTCCTCAATTTGCTGCGCAAACGGCTCCACTTCATTTTCTACAAAGTTCCTTACCATTTGTCTAATTTGCTCAATTTCTGGGTTTACTGTCGTAAACATGTCAATCCCTCCTAATAATTTGGAATACTATATACATAATGCAAGAAGTGTGCCAAAAGGAAACCTCTTTAATTACCTCATTTTTCCTAATCTTCTATTCTTTGTCGATTTATATTTGAATCAAAAACAGAGAGTACTAGCAGATTCTCTTGATTCAAAAATGAATCAACATTTCATTTTTGAATCACACAATAATTGTTGAAAAAACAAGTTTCAGCTCATATTCGCTCAGCTCCATAAAAACGTGATTTTGCACGCTTAAGCCAAAAATCAACAACTTCCTGCACAACAGCCTTAAATTAAACAAAAAAAGCCTATCTAATAGGCTCCATTTCAAATAAAAATATTATGTTTTCCAGTCACAGCAGGTTGACTCTATATATGTTCAACTTGTTAAAACGACATTAAGAATGTTTATTTAAATACGCTGTTAATCTCGACAAGTGCACAGTGATCATCAATCCGTACAAAAACATCCCTGTTCAGTATAGAAATATCCTTACTTTATTCCAGCAGCATCAGCTAAATATTCAATAAGATGAAGAGCTTTGACAGATGAAGATAAATTTTCTCGCTCAATTCCTAATTTCATTTGAAGGAGACAGCCAGGATTTGTTGTAATAATGACAGTCGCTTTTGTTTCTTTCATATGCTTCATTTTTTCATCTAGTATTTTCATAGATTCATCGTAATTCACCATATTATAGATTCCTGCTGAACCGCAGCACATATTTGCTTCCTTCATTTCAACAAACTGTATACCAGGTATTCCTTTTAACAGCTGAACAGGTTCCGTCGTTACTTTTTGAACATTCGTCATATGACAAGACCTTTGATAAGTGACTCGCTCATTCTCTCTTATTTTTAAGTCTTGAACTCCTTCACAAGAGATGAGGATTTGACTAATATCTTTGGATTTAGCAGAGAAGACAGACGCTCGTCTCTTCCATTCCGGTTCGCCCTTAAGAAGATGAGCATATTCATAAAGCATCGCTCCACATCCGCCAGCATTATTCACAATATAATCCGCTTCTATTTCTTCAAAAGCGATAATATTTCTTTTAGCCAGCTCCTTAGCATCATCCATTTCGCCTGAATGAGCATGTAAAGCACCACAGCACGTTTGCTTATCCACTACATAGACATCACAGCCGACCTCAGCCAATAATCGAATGGATAAATCATTAATTTTATGAAACATCGCATCCATAATGCAGCCTGTAAAAAAAGCAACCGTATATTTGCGCTCTCCTTTTGCTTTTACATATGAATAAGAGTGAGCACGTTGTTTCGGTGATGCAGATTTTGGCATAATCGCTTCAAATTCTCCTAAATGATGAGGCAGCTTATGCAAAAGCTTGGACTTTCTCATCAGCTTCTGTACCCCTGTTTTTTCATAAAGCCAAAAAGCATGCCCCGTAAAATTCATTACACTTTTACTCGGAAAGACTTTCTTAAACATTGTTTTCCTTACTAAACGAACCGGAAAAGAAAAGCTTTTTCTCTTAACCAAGGCAGCCCTTGCAGATTCTAAAATACTTCCATACTCCACACCTGTTGGACAGGCTGTTTCACATGCTCTGCAGCCTAGACATAGATTAAGAGGCTCCTCCAAGACAGATAAATCCGTGATTCTTCCTTCGCCGACCATCTTTACGAGATTTATTCTGCCGCGTGGAGAATGAGTTTCCTTCCCCATACTCCTATATGTCGGACATACAGGGAGACAGTAGCCACATTGAACACATTGATTTGTCTTATCATATTGAAACTCTTGACGTAATTGCTCCACTGTTTCATTCATCTACTTCAACTCCAATTTCTGTCCTGGTTCAGGAAAAATCTTCCCCGGATTCATGATATTATTAGGATCCCACGCCTTTTTAATCCTCTTCATCATATCTAACCCTACTGTTCCAAGCTCCATTTCCATAAAAGGTGCCTTCATATTCCCAATTCCATGCTCACCCGATAGAGTCCCTCCAAGTTCCACTGCTGCCGTAAATATTTCAGCTACCGCCTTCTCTACCCTCTCCATCTCCTCTGCATCACTTTTATCACAAATAATATTAGGATGCAGATTTCCATCTCCGGCATGACCAAACAGCACTAAATGAACTTGATAGCGTCTCTTAATCTCTTGAAGCCGCTCACACATTTCGGGAATCTTACTTCGCGGAACGGTAGCATCCTCAGAGATTTTAGTTGGCTTGATTCTCACAATCGCAGGCGATACGAGCTTTCTTGCTCTCCAGATTTCCTCTTTTTCCATATCATTCTTCGGAATTTTAACTTGACTCGCACCAACGACATAGCATAATTGCTCTGCTTGGATAATTTCATCTTGTAACGCTAAAGGATGACCATCTAATTCTAATAAAATAATCGCTTCCGCATCCTTTGGAAGTCCCATCGGTTGATAATTTTCAACAGCAATAATCGAAGCTTGATCCATCAATTCCATCTTAGACGGCAAAATACCTGAAGAGAGAATGTTAGAAATAGCTCTCCCTGCATCTACTAAGTTGGAGAAGATAGCCATTAGAGTAGCAGTAGCTGGAGGTTTCGGAATAAGCCGAAGAATAGCCTTCGTAATAATGCCAAGCGTCCCCTCTGAACCTACGATAAGCTTCGTCAAGTCATAACCCGTTACATTTTTCACCGTTCTTCCGCCAGTTTGAATAATTTCCCCTTCAGGTGTAATGACTTCAAGACCAATTACATAATCTTTTGTGACCCCATACTTTAATCCCCTTGGACCTCCTGAATTCTCCGCCATATTCCCTCCGATAGTAGACACATGCGAACTGCTTGGATCAGGCGGATACATCAATCCCTTCTCCTCTGCTGCCTTATGGATGGCTGCCGTTAATACACCTGGTGAAACCACTGCGACAAGATCTTCTTCATCAATGTCCAAGATATCATTCATTACCGATAGATCAATGACAATTCCTCCTTGTACCGGAAGCGGTCCACCGCTTAATGAAGTAGATTGGCCACGCGGATAAATCGGGATGCCTTCCTGATTAGCAAATTTCACAAGCTCGGCAAGTTCTTCTACATGTTTCGTTTGAACGACGGCATCCGGAAGATACGTACCAAAGGAAGCATCGAACGAATAACTATACCGGTCATGTTCATCTAGTAACACTCTACCAATTTGTACAATATGATTAATCTTCATAATCTGATTGGATGTAAGCATTTTCAATTCTCCTCATCTTCCTCTAAATAAAGTCCTTTATAAAAAGGCCTAGTTTTTTCTCTGCATTCCTTAAATGGACGGAACATTGAACACGTGCAAGTTCCGGTTCTTCAAGTTCAATCGCTTCCACAATACGTTGATGTTCCCTAAATACATTTCTTCTTTTATGCGCTAACTCTGTATTAGGCTGAAGGGTAATACTCAACACTTTTTCATATAATACCGAAAGATTTTCAATGGTCTGTATCATAATGGGATTATGAGTAGCACGGACAATAGAACGATGAAAATCAATATCTGCCTCTATGCCACTTTTTCCTTCTTCTACAGATTCTTTTTCAAGCTGGTGTAAAATCAACTTCATTTCCTCTAGTTCTTCCGGTGTTCTTCTTATCGCAGCAAGATAAGCTGCTTCTGGCTCAACCGCTTTCCTCATTTCAAATAGGAATTTAATACTTTGAACATCATTACTTTCAACTTTAATTCCTTGAAGCAAAGCTGTATTCGTCGATTCTGTAACATAACTCCCTCCCCCTTGCCTAGAAGTGATGACCCCGGAAGCACGTAGCACACTTAAAGCCTCTCGAATTGGCACTCGACTTACTCCAAATTGACTTGCTAATTCCATTTCAGTCGGTAGCTTTTCCCCGGGTAAATATTTTCCTTTCTCTATCATTTGCAATAATTCTCTAGAAATAATCTGCGAAATCTTTTCTTTTGGAGACATCATTTTTTACCTTTCCTGCCTTATATCATTTGGATAATTTTGTAATAATTATATAAACTTGTTATACAAATTTCCAGTTTTATTTAGAAATTTTTAGATAAATATCGTATAAGTTACAAAAAATCAAGAAAAACTCTATCATCCCCTGATAATTTGTCATACAAATTATAAGGTAATTAGGAAAGTGAGGCTATATACATCCAAATTGATTTTCCCACATCATTACATCCTATCTAGCTGCCGGAACAACTTTTGCAAATTAAAAATAGTTTTTAAAATATCATGTACGAACTAAAGGCTGAAATCCTTAATAAATCAAGAATTTCAGCCTTTTTAATTTAATGACATATAAAGCGAAACTTCCATCAGCGGGAGTCTTACTGCCCGTTAAGAGTGGAATAAACAAAATCAACTCTCGCCTTGCAAAGAAAGATTATATTTCTTTAACTTTCTAACAACAGTAGGTTGGCTCGTATCTAGTCGCTGTGCCAACTCATACGTTGTCGTACAATGCTCCATAGCACATACAATCGCTTGTTTTTCAGCTCGCTCAATTGCTTCTTTTAAAGTTACAGAATCTAAAGATATAGATGAAGAAGATAAAAAATCCGTTTGATATTCTGGAGGTAAATGTTTAATCATGATGACATTATCTTGTGTTAGCAATACAAGTCTTTCAACTAAATTAGACAGCTCTCGTATATTTCCCGGCCAATGATATTGATAAAGAAAAGACCTAAGCTCTTCACTTATACTTTTATTCAGTTCATATCTCTCATTCATACTTTGTAAAAAATACGAAACTAACGGTACAATATCTTCTCGTCGTTCAGCTAAAGGGGGAATCGAGATGGGAATCACATTTAAGCGATAAAATAAATCTTCTCGGAAAGTTCCATCCGCTACCATTCCACGCAAATCCCGGTTTGTGGCTGCAATAATTCGAACGTTGATTTTCTTTGACTTAACTGCACCAATTCTTTGTACTTCACGTTCTTGAATGACCCGAAGCAGTTTAACTTGCAGATTCAGCGGCAATTCACCTACTTCATCCAAAAATAGAACCCCCATATCCGCTAATTCAAACAATCCAGGTTTCCCTTGTTTATTAGCTCCCGTAAACGCACCGCCTTCATAGCCAAACAGCTCTGATTCCAGTAAATCAGGGGGAATCGCCCCACAGTTTACCTTAATAAATTTACCTTGCATCCTCCGATTGCTTTGATTGTAAATAAACTTCGCTAAAACATCCTTTCCGACCCCGGTTTGTCCTAAAATTAAGATGGTTGTATCGACATTTAATACACGTTCAGCAACCTCATACAGCTGTCTCATCTTTTCACTATTAATCACGATTTGAGAAAAGGCATTTTCTTGATTTCCTTTTAATCGTTCAATTTCTTTTTGATAGCTTTTGTTTAACTCATTAGCTTTTCGAAGGGCTGTTTGCAGTTCCATTAGTTCTGATAAGTCCCTTATATTCGTGACAACCGCTTCCACTTCTCCATCATCGTTAAAAATCGGGCTACCTGTTAATAACGTTTCTTTCCCTGCTCGATTTGGCTGAACAAGGGAAACACTTTTTTTCTGTTCAAGTACCCTCTGACTAACCGATGATTCTAAAATCCCTCGTTTAATTAAATCATCGACGTTCTTTCCTATGTAATAATGTTTTGGAATACCTGTTATTCTCTCAATAGCAGAGTTTGTCTTAATTGTTTTCCCTTCGCGATCCGTGATATAAATACCATCATAAGAATTTTCAATAACCGCATCTAAATGTCGATTCATTTTTTGAAGGACATCTATCTCGTTTAATATATAATCAATTTCTTGTGAAAAAACTCCAGCACACATGTATCGGTCTTCACTAAGCCTTTGTATGATGAATACACAAGAGAACTCTCTCATTTTTCCCAGTGCCAAACATCGATCCTTAGAGACGCTCCATTCAGAAAATACATCGCTCACATGTTTATCACAAACCTCTATACCTAATTGCTGTTTCATCACTTCATTTACTTCAAGAATTTCCCCTGATTTGTTCGTTATAAACGTTGGGAAAGCTACATCTATTTCCACTATGTTCATGCGCGCACCCCCTTCCATAAATTGTAACACAAACATTTTTCCAAATACTACAAATATATTATTTTAGTAAAATTGCATTGTATACGATAAAGTAAAACTATATAAGAGATAAAATTGTCAATAAAAAACCCCTAACTTAACATTAGGGAGAACAAAACGGATATACTGATTACTTTTTATAAATCACTTTCCAAAACTCGTTTGCTATTACTTTATATCCGGATTTACTTAAATGAATATTATTAGGGTTGGGAAGATACGTTTTAGCCTTCTTTTGAATGACTACATCCGTCGCTACATATGTATCTTTATTCTTTTGCGCAACAGACTTAATTTGAGCATTCAGATTAGTTAACAGCGGTAACATGGCCTCTTGCTGCTCTTGTGGATAATAAACGAAGGGATTGTAATATCCCATAACATACACTTTAACCTTTGGATTCAATTTATCAATCGTACTAAGAATAATCTGCAAATTAGCACTCACTTCAGGAATTGCCTCCACAGCGGTGGCTGGATCTGTTTTAAGCTTAGCTAAAAGATCATTGGCTCCAATATCAATTGTAATATGAGTAGCTGCTTTTATCTCTTTTCTAATCTTACTGCTTTTCAAAACATCATTTTTCAGCTGAACAGATGTATACCCTGAAACACCAAAATTATCGTAATCCACTAACTTATATAATTTACTACTATCAAACTTTGAAGCTACATAATCGGTATAACTATAATCCAGAATTCCATCCGGTGTTATTCCCGCTGCTAATGAATCGCCTAGCGCTACGTAATCTACCGTTTTAGCTTTCGTTGTAGTCTTTGTAGCGTTAACAGGAAAGGATACACCAACAACTAATGTAATCGCTAATAATATACCTATCACTTTCTTTAAATGATTCATAAACGCCTCCTATATTATTATGTTTAACAATATATATTTCGCATTTTCTCGTCCAAATCCTACTCAACCAAAATTTTTTTTACTAAACCAAGAAAAGACACTACCCAAGTATCTCCCATCTCACGATAAGGAAACTACATGGATAATGTCTTAATCAATTATAAATTACAACTTTACTGCTGCGGATTAAAGTCTAGAAACATCTAATCGCCATTATGAAGTCTTTCTTGAAGTCTTTCCTACCGGTTGTTCATTAACTACTTGTTGCTTCATTTGGAATTTCTTAATGTCCATTTTAAGCCAAATTGAAATGATAAAAGCAACTGTAATTAATCCAAAGAACGTATAGAAAACAGGAACATAGCTGCCTGTACTTCCTTTAATAGCGTTTACTAATATCGGTCCAAACACTCCACCTAATGACCAAGTTGTTAATAGATAACCATGGATTGCACCAACTTCTTTTGTTCCGAATAAATCTCCAGCGAAAGCAGGAAGATTAGAGAATCCTCCACCATAACAACTAACAACTAATAAGATCAATGCTTGGAATATTAAAACATTTGTTGTAATTGGTAGTAATAAGAACGCTACGATTTGAATAACAAAGAAGACGATGAAAACATTTTGTCGACCAAGATAATCAGAAGCTGCTGCCCAACCAAGTCGACCGCCACCATTAAAGATTCCCATGATCCCTACTAGAGCAGCGGCCCCAGCAACTGATAAGCCAACTACCTCTTGAGCCATTGGAGAAGCGACCGAAATCATCATAATCCCCGCACTCGTATTAATAAGTTTCATTGCCCATAGCATCCAGAAATGCTTTGTTTTCACTGCTTCTTTTGCTGTTAATTGTCGTAGATCTTTCTTTACTTCTTTTTTACCAGTGTCAATAGCTTGTTTCATTCCCTCTGGCATATAATTCGCTGGAGGAGGTGTAATGTAAGAAGCACCTAAAAACATTAATATAAAATAACCTGCACCTAAAATATAATACGTGGATGAAATACCTACAGTCTCCATAAGGTTTGCTGCAACTGGAGCTGTAATAAGAGATCCTGCACCGAAGCCAAGTACAGCCATACCTGTTGCTAATCCCCTGCGATCTGGGAACCATTTAATCAGTGTTGATACCGGTGAAATGTATCCAATCCCCATTCCAAGACCACTTAATAATCCATAAGTTAACCAGTATAAAGTTACTGAATCCATCATAATAGCTAGTCCTGAACCAGCTTGTCCTGCACCAAAAAGAACCGCAGCCAGCAAGGCTGATTTTCTTGGACCATTTTTTTCAACGAATTTTCCAAAGAAAGCGGCAGACGTTCCTGCAAGCGCCATCATTATTGTAAATGCCACGGTTACTTGTGTTGTTGTCCATCCCATTGTTTCAGTTATTGGCAGTTTGTATACACTGTAAGCGTATGCACCACCAATTGAGAGATGAATCGCGATAGCTGATAAAGCAATTAACCATCTGTTTTTCATTATTAAGTTCCCCCTTGTTCCCATGTATCATTTTCTATTTCCCCAAAAATAGAAAATATAGAAAATACTGAAAATTATGAACAACTTCTATTTTCCCCAAAATAGAATGATTCCTAGATCCAATGATTCCCATTTCCCCCAAAATAGAAAAACTCTTGAATTCATTTCAATATTTCCTTGAAATAAAACATAACATCTTTCCCATAAAAAAATCAATAAAAAACTTTACCAGTATTATTACTTTTTTTAGAATCGGCCCCCAAAAAGTGATTACTCGTACCGTTCAAACTACTTTTTCACAATACTTTAAATACAGTGTTTCAAATGAAAAAGGGATAGACCTTCTCCGCATTTTTTAAAACAAGTTTATAGCGTTTCATATCAAAAAACATTCTGTTTTATTACATACGCAGCCTTATCAATAAGCTCAACAACCATGATAACTCTTTATTTTCCTCTACATTTTCTCATACACAAAAAACGGTGTAACAAAGTTTTTGTGCAGATTTATTACAGAAGATCTCTTTACTACTGTGATATGAGTAAGTTTGAATAAATAACTATTCATTCCCTCCCTACATATTTTCTGAAAAAGAAAATGAAATTATACACCTTGTTGTATATCAGTATAATAATCATTACGACAAGGTAAGATAATAAATTTTCAAATAACGATTTCATCCAACTTCCCTTGTCAAATTAATCACTGTAGTAATACAAAAAAATAGTCGTATATTCCACGACTTCTATAATCAATACTAACAATTGATATTTAAAATTATATTAGAAAATTATGTAATTTATAAAAAATATTACAAAAAAAGTTCTATTTATCATTTCAACAGACAATTCATTCATATAAAGAAGAAATGAAACTGTTGATATATCAGGCATTTTATTCCTTCATATTAAATCCCCCGTATTCTTTCCTTAATTTATTAACACAAATATTAATTAGAAATCTAATCTAAAATTAGTATTTTACTAACGTAAATTTTTGATTTAAACTTATAGTTGTAAAATATCCTATTAAAAATAAAATGTGTAACACGTTACATAACACACCAAACAAAAGAACGGAGAGAGTCTTAATGTTTTTTGAAGAATTTAAACTTGGTCAACGTTTTCAATGCGAACCTATTTTAATGACATCAGAAGAAATTGCCGATTTTGCAACGAAATACGATCCTCAACCAATCCATGTCGATCAAGAATATGCTGAAAATAGCATGTTTAACGGAATCATCAGCTCTGGCTTTCTAACTCTTGGTAAGATGTGGGGACAATGGATTCGCTTAAATAAATTAGGTGAGGAATTCATCGTTGGAAAAGGTCTTGACTATGTTAAATTTACAGCACCTGTTAGAAAGAATGATGTGTTATATACAGAAGTAGAAGTTGTCAATTCAACACCAACATCAAATCCCGGCCGCGGCAAAGTCACCCTCAAATTTACTATGACGAATCAATATGAAGAAGTCGTACTATTAACAGAAATCACTGTATTATTAAAAACAAAAGAATCAAGTGACACTAAACAACTCGTAACCGTGTGAAAAGAGGTTGTCCCGAAATGAAAAGGGGCAGCCTTTTTCCTTATATATCTCCTCCCTAATCATAAAATCAACGGATTAGGGTATTTTTTTTAACTACAGCTGAAATATGTTTCAATTTATATAAAATTCAATTAAAATTTGAAAAGGAAGCTAGTCCATTTATTTTACTTAACGGAGGAACAGACATGAAAGAAATTATTCAAGAGTGCTTTATTGACGCATTAGGAATGCCGCCAACAGACGAGCAAGTAGACAAAGTAATCGAGCAGCTGCCAGCTGAAATTGTTGCTCTTTCAGAACAACACGGAGCAAATGATGCAGACGTAAGAGAAAAAATCTATGTTTGGGTGAACGAAAACATTAATGACTTTCTATAAGCATTAAAATAGGCTGTTGAGGAACCTCTCAGCAGCCTGTAAAGAATCTAGACTCATTAAGGGTTTAGATTCTTTTATTTTCAAAGTTGATTCGGATAAGTTTCTTGTAGAAATCTTATAGATTGCTGAATTAATGCCTTTAACACATCCACATCAATATCTGCCACTTTATTAATGTATACACACGCTTTTCCTGTCGTATGTTTGCCAAAATCCTTTAACAATTCTTCTCGTGTCGTGTCACCCGTCGCAAAATACAAGCTAATTTTTGCTTTTCGAGGTGAAAAGCCGACTAGCGGTGCATCCCCTTCATGACCGGACTTATATGTATAATGGTAAGAACCAAATCCGATAATACTTGGTCCCCACATTTTCGCTTGAAAACCTGTCGTTTCTGTAAAAATATCTAACAATTTATAGGCGTCTTCACGCTTTTTAGGACTTTCAACCGTTTCAATAAACTCTATAACACTGTTATCATTTTCCTTTGTTTTTAGTTCATACATAACTTAGAATCACCCCTTTTCTTAAGAATTCGCTGCCATTTCCAATCGCCTTGATGACGTATTATCTCTATTTTTGATGCAGTGCTTGATTAAACTTTTTTAACAGCCGGCCAAATACTTCGCATTCTTCATCTGACCATTCCTTCACTAACTCCCCAATTCTCTCCATTCTCATTTGTTTGTATGTTAATAATTCTGTTTTTCCCAGTTCAGTAATTTGGTAAAAGGATGCCCGACCATCTAGGGGGTCAGGAATTTTATTCACATACCCTTTATGCTCTAATGTAGCAGCTTGTCTGCTTACTGTAGACATATCCAATTGTAATTCATTCGCCAATACTTTTACTCCAATAGAACCTTGAACGAATAACTTAAGCAATAGAAGATATGTAGCTCGGTCTAAATTCGTTTGAGCTTTATTCGGTGTAACAGATGTAAGACGCCGACCGAGTATTGCCATTTCTAGTTCGATTGTTTCCAGTAAATCTTCCTTCATCATCTTTCCACCTCATCAAATATTCTCTATAAATTATGATAACTCACTACAAACGTTTGTCAATTCATGACTAATCACGCTAGAAAATTGTATTGACATATCAAATAGTTGCATCATACAATTAAAATAGTTGTATGATGCAACTTCAGGAATATTGTTACATTTAATTGTTGTGCATATTCGGATTTATTAGTGAAAAAAACTATGAGGAGTTTTCCCTTATAGATAGTTGAAAACAGTTAGGAGAGGAGAAAGGTATGTCAGCTACATCAAAAGTAAAAACAAAAGTAGCAATACCATCCACACAATCTGAATTGTCAAAAGGGCAAGGGGGTCTTTTTCATCAACCGATAGCTGTATGGGCGATTTTTTTCGCCAGTATTACAGCCTTTATGGGAATGGGGCTTGTGAACCCTGTTTTACCAACCATCGCTGAAAAATTGCATGCTACACCTAGTGAAGTAACTTTACTTTATACGAGTTATAATGCTGTTATGGCATTTGCAATGCTTATTACTGGTACGCTTTCTTCAAGACTTGGACATAAATGGACGCTGCTTTTAGGAATTATCATCATTGCGATTGTTTCAGGACTTGGTGGCGGAATCGCCAACAATATATGGACATTGGTTGGATTGCGAGCTGGTTGGGGTCTTGGTAATGCCTTATTTGTTGCAACTGCTTTAGCCGCAATCGTTTCGCTTTCTAATAGCGGAACGACCAAAGCGATTATTCTATATGAAATGGCGGTTGGACTTGGCATATCAGTTGGACCACTACTTGGTGGAACATTAGGTTCTTTATCATGGAGAGCACCGTTTCTTGGTGTCGCAACATTGATGGTCCTTGCCTTTATTATTCTATCTAAATTAATGCCCGCATCGAACACAAAAACAATTACTAAAACCAAAACTTCCTTATTAGATCCGTTCCGTGCGATGAAGCATCGTTCACTGCTCACATTAGGGATAGTTGCTGCCTTGTACAATATCGGATTCTTTACAATCATGGCGTATGCGCCATTCATCATGGGGCTAGACCCAAAAGGATTAGGCTATGTATTTTTAGGTTGGGGAATCTTACTTGCCATTACTTCTGTTTTTATGGCGCCAAAACTTCAACAACGCTTCGGAGCCATTAAGTCAATGGTCATGATGTTACTTTTATTTGCTCTTACCCTGCTCATAATGGGGATTTGGACAGCAAACTCCGTCGTTGTAATCTCTGCTGTTATTATTGCAGGTGCGCTATTAGGAAATAATAATACATTGATTACAACAGCTGTGATGGATGCAGCACCTGTTGAACGCTCTACAGCATCTGCTGCATACAGCTTCCTACGTTTCATCGGAGCTGCAATTTCACCTTTTATGGCAGCTAAACTTGCTGAGATTTACAACTCACATGTTCCGTTTCTTGTAGGTGCAGGATTTGTTGTCCTTTCTGTATTATTCATCTTGTTCAATTATAAGCATATCAAACATATTGATCAGGCTAAATCGGCTCATTGATTAGAAACAAGGCTGTCTCAGGGCGAGACAGCCTTGTTCATTGACTATGAAACATATGTTCATTTCGCTTCTTCGGTTTCAGGCTTAATAGCCATAAACGTAGCAATAGCTGCAATCACACTTAAACCGCCTAATATATAAAAAAGAGAGTTTTCAGCATGTTTCATCATAATCGCCATAACAGGTGGCCCGGCAGCTACCCCAATAAAACGCATCGAGCTATAAATAGAAGAAACCGTTCCACGTTCTTGCTTTTCAATTCCTGATGTAATAAGTGCATCGAGGCATGGCAGCCCTACTCCAATTCCAATACCGCTTAATAAAAATAAAGTAATTATAAACCACATAGCTTTAGAAAAACTTAGCGTTACAATCGATGCAACTAATAAAACAATTCCCCCAAAGGTTATCCATTTCATAAGAACTTTATTTTCTTTAATTAATTTCCCTGTAATATAAGAAGCAATGCATAGCCCTCCCAATGGAATAGCTAATAACAGCCCTTTTTTTACGTCTTTCATATCGTATACTTTTTCCAATGTATCAGACAAATAAAATAAAACGGCGAATAACACAAACATTAAAATAATTCCAATAATAAACACAGCATAAAGCCATTTCCCATTGTTTTTGAAAGTATCCTTTATGTTGTGTATAAATTGTTTAAAGGGAAGCGGTTTCTCTCTCTTATTAGGGCTTTTAACTAAGAAAACCATAAGTAAAATTGATATTAAACAAAAAATTGGGATAGAAAAGAATGGGATAAACCAAAAGAATCCTGCCAAAAAGGCTCCCAAAATAGGGCTCAGTACTTTCCCAAGCGTATTGGATGTTTCAATTAACCCTAACGAGCTGCTCACTTCTTCGTCCGTCTTAAACATATCACCGACAAGCGGTAGGACAATTGGAAAAGCTCCAGCTGCTCCAATTCCTTGTAAAGCCCGTCCAATTAAAATGATCCAATATGGATTATCTATTTTCCATCCTGCCCATGCAGAAATCAGCCCCCCAATTGCCGCAATTGCTAGACTTGGAATAATGACTTTCTTCCTGCCTATGTGATCGGATAAGAACCCTGCAATAGGAATAAAAATGATAGCTAAAATCGAGTAGACAGTAATAATCATACTAGATTGAAACGGTGATATCCCTATACTCTTTTCCATAGCTGGAAGAACTGGAATAAGCATTGAATTTCCTAATGTCATCACAAGCGGAATCGATGAAATGGATAGTACAGCCCACTTTTGATTATTAGGCTTGTTTTTGGATGCACTCTTTGATTTCTTGTTAGCCTTTACAGATTGAATATTTTCTACATGTTCCATCGGTGACACGCCTTTTTTTATTATTTTCTGAAACAGTTACAGCTGTTTCAGAAATTGCATTAACTACTGTTAATATGGACTGCTAGATAGCATATTATCCTTGACAAAAAATGATAGCCTCATTCAGCATCCATTCACCACACTCTCCCCTCACTTTGATGAATTATCCCACTGTAATACTTGGATATTTTCAGGACGAGGATTCATAGCTCTATCTTTTTATACATAGAATGTACAAGTTATTAATATCGAGTGAAGTGATTATGTTTGAGCTTGAGCATTTTATTAAACTATATTTTGTTAGGATTTACGTTAGCGGCCCCATTTTCCCCGTTAATTCAGCTCGTTTAGATAAAGGAATTAAAAACGGGTTTTGGCATGGATTGTTGGAGTTGGCTCCATGATAGCAGATGGGGTATTTATACTAATGGTTTATTTAGGAATGGTCCATTTCTTGGAAGTGTTTATCGTCCAAGTATTCCTTTGGTTATTTGGAGCTTTTATACTTATTTATTCGGGAGTGGAAAGTATATTTAGTGCTAATTCACTTGCTCTTGCTGATAGCCGCGGAAGAGATTCATTATTCAAATGTTTTCTTACAGGCTTCATTATGTCTATTACAAGTCCCTTATCGATTCTTTTCTGGTTAGGAATCTACGGTTCTGTTTTAGCAAAAACGGCCCAAGTAAACGGAACAAAATCCCTGCTCGTTTATAGCAGTATGATCTTTCTTGGTTTAATGTTGTGGGACCTTGTCGTTGCTGGGCTAACAACCGGATTCCGAAAATTTTTAAGTCTTAACAGCTTAAGAGGTATATCTATCCTATCCGGATTAACACTCATTGGATTTGGTTTATATTTTGGCTATCAAGGAATTACAGCTCTTCTTTAAATCATGATGCTGAGCTCCCTTCCAATCATAATAAGGACTTTACTCCTAAAAGTAATGCCCCGTGTTAGTTTATTGTAAATGATTCGCTTACTCTTTTTTCTTATCCTTATCGTTGTTATCTTTTTTCTTCTCACTCATTCGTCGGTAGAACTGTGTATGCATGCTCCCTTGTACAATATTTTCCAGAAAAAAGTCTCCAATCAATTTCAAGTACTCTTCATCGTCAAACATTTTTTTATTTTGTAATTCCATTTCTGCCAACCCTTCATATGTTGAAAAAAGTACATATGTATAATCTTTTCCCGTAATAGGTGTTAATATTTCTACCTTATGATTATAGTTTTCATTTCGATACTTAGCCATTTCCTGCAAATTTTCGATTCCTTCTTTAAATTTTTCCTGCTTCAGCTCAAATGTTTGGTAAACAAACACAGACATGTACCTTACCTCCGAAAGTTAATGAATTGTATGTTTAGTATTTTCCTCTCCTCTCTGATTTATGCCTGATGATGTTTATAGATAAGGTGCCCTCCGCTATTGTTAGCTCCATGCATAATAAAACTCCGCCATACTAAGCGGAGTTTTATTATAATTTGTATCATGACCTTTTCATGAACCATTCTTTAGATTTTTTAGCACCATCGGCATTTTCTTATCTTCCTTACTCTTACTTTTTCTTTGCTTATTACCATTTGGATAAGGTGATTGAAATCTCGCTTCATCCATTCCATCTATAATATTCGTCAAATGATGTCCCCTCTTTTCAATCTTCAATCTAAATCGTCACACTGCCGACCTAGTCAGATAAATAACAGCTCATACACTTCGTTTAATTGATGAGCTCTTTCAGCGTCCTGTTCCTGATTTGCGTATTTAATTGCATCAACCAATACACGATTAAGATAATTGTTTTCTACTTGCGTTAAGTCCTCAACAAACTCCCCTTCTGTTACGTAATTACGATTTGAAATTTTATCAAAAAGTCTCTTTCCCATTGCATCATTTTCCGTATAACCAGCCAATATTTCTCGTAAATAACCTAATGATTGATCCATTCTCCACACTCCTTGTTAAATATAGGAAATGCTCTAGACACCGTTGATTTTGCTTACTAAAGGTGTGTAACAGCGTCTACATGTAAAATTATTTTCTACAGAAAAGCCCACTTAATACATGCTCCCGATTCTCGCTGAATCGTAAAGGCCCTAAAAGTAAATGTATGTTATCTAAAAAAGTGGTACAAACCTCTTTATCCGAATACATTGGTACAAGCAGGAAGGTACTAAACGGTGAGGTGAAAATGGATTGGGTATTTTTTTTAGTTATATTTTGTTAGGCTTGTCATTAGCTGCACCAATTGGTCCTATTAATGCCGCTCAATTAGATAAAGGCATTCAGAAAGGATTTTGGCACGCCTGGATATTAGGGTTGGGGGCTATATTAGCAGATGCTGTTTATATGGCTCTCGTTTATTTTGGGGTTGTTCACTTTTTAGAAATGGATTTTATGAAAACGTTTTTGTGGCTTTTTGGATTCTTTGTCCTCACTTACACAGGAATTGAAACCGTACTTAGTGCAGGAAAACTGGCTATAGATAAGCGAGAGGCAAACGACTCCCATTTTTCCTCTTTTTTATCAGGGTTCCTGATGTCGATTTCTAATCCTTTGACGATTTTGTTTTGGCTTGGCATTTACGGATCAGTTTTAGCTAATGCCGCCGATAAGTATGATATTCAGCATTTGATTCTATACAGCTCTGCTATCTTCCTTGGTATTTTATGCTGGGATATTACGATGGCTCTCGTTTCGAGCAGCTTTCGAAGGTTTTTAACACCGTCTATCTTAGTCCTCATCTCTGCATTATCTGGACTATCGCTCATCTGTTTTGGCATGTATTTCGCTATCCAAGCGGCTAAGATTTTATTTTAAAAAATACATACATATATAATAGGAAGTTTCTGATTTTAGGCGTGTACAACTAAATATGCACACGCCTCTTTTTTATTTAATTCGTACGCATACAACAGCCCATGAAAAACACGAATAATCTCTCTTCTCAATAAGCACAATATGTATTGAAAGGAGACGATAAAATGAAACATGTAAGAGCCCTAGCGATAAAATTTATTTCTAGTCTAGTTCTTTTATATATGATACTTGGAGTAGCATTCGACATGTCTTTTGGGAATGTGTTTCTAATCAGTTTAGTTTTAGGAATTGTTTCTTATTTAATTGGCGACTTGTTTATTTTACCTAAAACAAATAATACAATTGCAACCATTGCTGATTTCGGATTAGCCTTTTTATTAATTTGGTTGATAGGCGACAGCATAACCTATGGAGACGATATAGTAACGGCTGCTTTCGCTTCAGCAATAGGTGTAGCTCTATTTGAGTACTTCTTCCATAAATATATGGACAATCAGATCCTCATAAAAGAGGACGACAACCGAATTTCTACGTTACGATACCAAACAGAAGCTTCAGAAGAACTTACCCCAAGAATTCCAACTCGTAAATATGAGGATGAAGATGAGCTATAAAGCAGAGGTACGACACTTGAACAATCATACTTTTTCAAGTGTCTCCTCTTTTTTATTAGCTTTTTTAAACAATAGCCTTGATTAAATGGTTTTTGGCTCATTTTAACCTTCGTCCCATGAAGTGAGCCAAAAATCAACGATGTTCTATAACATAGCTTTTTTATTAAGCAGCCCATTTATTTCGTTTAACTAAACTAATTTAAACTGAGAGGAATAAGCCCATTGCTTCCTCTAAGAACTGTTGGTAGCGTATCATGGATATATGGAGGTGCCGGTTTTAGTTTGGGCTTGTTGGCACAAGGAGCTGGATTCTCTACATAATTGAAAACTCCTATTCCATCCATACTAGGTCCCTGAGCCCAATGCCCGGTTGCACTTTCATTTCCTCTAGAAAAATTGAAGAGTGTATACGAAACCTCTTGTTTTTCCAGCTCCTTAGGAAACGTACTTGGTACAACCACATTCTCTTTAGCTTCGAGTTCTTTAATAGCCGCAATCCATTGGTTCTGATGCATCGTGTCACGAGCAATCAGCCAGGATAGCATGTCCTTAACTCCACAATCATTTGTTGCCTCATACAATCTGACCGCTTGTAAACGTCCTTGAGATTCGGCATTAAGATTCGCTCTAAAATCCGCCAATAAATTACCACTCGCAATATATAATCTTTTGTCCACCTGTTTCCTACACTATCCGCAGGCATGGCCCCTAACCCAGTGTATGTCCTTTTATTAATCCATACGGGTTATAAAAAATAAAAAATCATCCTTCTTTATATAAATTGATAGGCACAACTGTGAAATTTATTCATAAAGTAATTTAGTTCATTACCTTAGTGAATTAAATTACTGAGGTGAAAACGTAAGATAAAGGAAATATATAACTGAGAGGATGATAAAAATGGATCAAACCTTGGTTATCCCCAATGGATATAAATCTAAACTTAATTTAATGCATACAGAAATTGCAATAAATGAATTAAAAAGTCATTTTGAAGATCATTTTGCAAGAACACTCAACGTAATAAAGGTATCAGCCCCTTTACTATTAAATAAAGGCACGGGAATAAATGATAACTTAAATGGTATAGAACGAACCGTTTCCTTTCAGGCCTCAGATATTAACAATTCACAAATTGAAGTCGTTCACTCTTTAGCAAAGTGGAAAAGGATCGCCCTTGCTAGATATGGATTTGCCTCTGGTGAAGGACTTTATACGAATATGAATGCCATTAGAAGAGACGAAATATTAGACAATCTCCACTCCCTATACGTCGATCAATGGGACTGGGAGAAAGTTATTTTTAAGGAAGAGCGCAACCTCCATACACTAAAAACAGAAGTTAAGCGAATCTATGAAGCAATGAAAGCAACAGAAAACTATATGCACGAATTTCACCCCGCTCTCCAGCCTATCTTACCCGATGACATTTACTTTATTACTACTCAAGAACTTGAGGACTTGTACCCTTCACTCACTCCAAAGCAAAGAGAAGATGCAATCGCTAAGGAACATAAAGCTGTTTTTGTTATGCAAATTGGCGGCGCCTTGCGCTCTGGAGAAAAACACGATGGTCGTTCCCCTGATTACGATGACTGGGCATTAAATGGGGATATCATATTCTGGAATCCACTATTAAAGAGAGCTTTTGAAGTATCTTCTATGGGCATTCGAGTAGATAAAAAGACCCTATTAAAACAATTGAAATTGGCTAATACTGCGGAACGAAGAGTGCTAGCCTATCATCAAGCTATCTTAAGTGAAAACCTGCCTTATACAATAGGAGGCGGCATCGGTCAGTCTAGATTATGCATGTTCTTTCTAAAGAAAGCTCATATTGGTGAAGTTCAAGCCTCCATATGGAATCATCAAATTCTAAAAGAGTGTGAAGAAAACAACATCACCCTTTTATAGTATATATATCCTAGAAAATACCCATAGAACTGTTCGCTACGGGTATTTTCTAGGAACATTTTATTGTAACATTATGTAATTAGTTCTATTATAAGAATGATATTGATTTTCCCTAAAAACATCTATAAATAGAAATTATACGAAAGTGAGGCAAAAGAATGAAGAAAAGTATACAACTTAAAATGATTTTCATATTTTCTACCATTGTGTTGTTATCATGTTTGGTGACTGCTTATGTTAGTTATCATTCCTCTGTTCAGTTAGTGAAAGATTCTTTGAGTCAAGTAGCAACAAATATCACTAAGCAGGCCGTTAACATCATTGATATAGACAAGTACGAACAAGAAATCACATTGGATGCAGGGGAAAACGATTATTACATAGAATTACGTACAGAATTGAATGATTTAAGAGAAAAAACAGGATTAACCTATTTATACACGATGTCTCGTCAAAAAACGGAAAATGGTTATGATTATTTTTATATGGTAGACGGTATGCCTATAGGCGATGAAAACGCATCACAACTAGGAGATAAAGAAGATCCTGCTACTTATCCGAATATAGTGAAAGCTTTTGAAACAGGAGATTTACAAATTGAAATGTCCAATACAAAGGAGTATGGAGGTCTTATTACTACTTACCTCCCGCTCAAGTCTAGTTCCGGTGAAGTAATCGGTATAGTAGGTGCCGATTTAAATGCAACCGAATTCTATACTTCAATCGCTTCTTATAAGAATAAAATGATTACATTAACACTTATTATTTTATTAGTCAGTGTAACCATTGTTTATCTATTTACCCATTACCTTATTAAACCGTTAAAGAACTTAACTAATCAAGTTGCAAAAGTAGGCGATGGAGACCTTTCTATTACGCTAGAGACTAAAAGAACCGATGAAATTGGTATATTAACCACTGCCTTTCAACAAATGCTGAATGATTTAAAACAAGTTATTCAAGGGATAAACAATAATTCTATTCAGTTAGTCGATGCATCTAATCAGCTGGTTCATCATGCAAATGAAGTCAAAGAAGGAAATCAACAGATTGCCATTACGATGAACGAATTATCAAATGGAGCAGATAGACAGGCTGGTTCTGCCAATCAAGTTTCTCAAACGATGCAACATTTTACTAGTCAACTTCAGGAAGCAAGTAATAAAGGGGATGAACTAAGCCAGTCTTCAAATAAGATTATAGACTTAACAACTAACGGCTCTGACCTAATGAGAGAATCAGAGAAACAAATGGATATGATTCACCAAGAAGTAATAAAGTCTATTGAAAAAGTTAAAAAATTAGATTTGCAGTCAAAAGAAATTTCAAAGCTCGTTCAAGTAATTCTAGAAATCTCTAACCAAACAAATTTACTAGCATTAAATGCTGCAATCGAGGCAGCAAGAGCAGGCGAGCATGGGAAAGGCTTTGCGGTCGTGGCTGAAGAAGTTCGTAAATTAGCGGAACAAGCATCAGGATCCGTCGGAAGTATTGTAAACATTGTTGAAGGTGTTCAAACTGAATCAACAGAAACGGTAACTGCCCTGCAACATAGCTTTACACAAGTTGAAAGAGGAACAGAGCAGATTAAAATAACGAGAGAAACATTTAATAAAATTAATACATTTATACTGAACATACAAATGCAGATACAAGATATATCAACAAATATCCATACTCTTTCCAAACAAAGTGAAGAAATCAATTATTCGCTCGAAAATAGCGCCTCAATAATAGAAGAGTCCACCGCAGGAATTGAGCAAACTTCAGCTTCCATTCAGCAATCAGCTAGTGCAATGAATGAGATTGTAAGCAGTTCCGAATCTGTTGCAAAATTAGCAGAAAACTTAAATAGCTCGGTTGATCATTTTAAATTACATTAAGTGAACAAGCAGCGAACAGGTGTATTTGTTCGCTGCTTATTTTTTACCAGACCCAAGTCCAATAAATCCAAGCTGTCAGCGTTAAAATAATGCTTAATGAAAGATGGGTCCAACCTAGTATGAGCGTAACTTTTCTTTCTTTTTTTAAACCTGCATTTTTATAGGCTTTTACATCTGTCAGCAAAAGCAAAATTCCTGTCACTAACAAAATGATAATCAAATAGTTAATCGAACGGATATCGTCCATAAACACAGCTTCCTTTCATGGCACGTTATTTATCTTTCATGCCGCTGTGACGAATATAAGTATCTACTTCTACATCATAGGAAAGATTCTTATAAATATTCCGCCAATCTTCTTCTGTTTCAACGTTTTGTTTCCAATATCCAGGAAACTTCCCTCGGAAATACTCGCCAAACCCAAAAATATCAGACTTTGCTTTTTGTGTTTTAGCAATTAAATTACTCAATGACTTTTGCGCAGTATTTGAAAATTCTCTTTCAAGAACTCGAATATCTTCCTCTTTTTTTATCTTAACATTCGGGCTTTCCTTCTCCGAAACTTTACCTTCGTAGCGAACTTTCACCAAAACATGGGGCTTACCATTTTTTAAATTTGCTTTTATTCTTGTTTTTCGTTTGACTGCTTGGACTAACGCTATTTCTTTTTCGTTACCGGGAATGTCAGTAAAAACGGGGTACCCTCCCTTTTCTGCACCTATTCCAGCCATAAATGAGCCAATCTCCTGCGGTTTTGTCTTTCCCACCATTTTATCTCCTTGAAAGTAAGCTAGACCATTAATTTGTATAGTTTTTTTCCCTTTAATGTGAAAATACGGAAGGTATCCATCCTGTCCTTTACTTGAGAAAATACTCCAGAATTTTCCAATGAAACTTTCAGGAAATTTCCCTAAATCAACTAAACTTTCAACCATTTCTGCCAAGTAGAGAGAGGGAACACGTTCTAGCTCAGGACTTACTTCCATATATTTTGAAGCTTTTTCTCTTGACACAACAATTGAAGCTGTTCTTCGAATTTCCGGATTGCGTCTCAAGTAATCATTAAAACGTTGCACTCCTTCTTTTGCTACTTCCTCACTCAATACAATCAATCTTAAGTGTCCTAAAAATATTTCATCTGCAATTTCTTGTTGAAGATTGTATATGGCATCTTCAATTGTATGTCCAACAACAGGCACGACCAATACCGGTTTTTTTTCTCCAGCACCTACTTGTGGTCCCAATGGAATCCGCCCAGGTATCGCTATTTGAACGGTAATTTCTATCATATCCTCTTCTGGTATTGATATCTCTCCTTTCCCGTGACTTACTTCTGCTTCCCGTTCTTCTGCACCTGGACCCGCCTTATCTATGCCGATTGCTAATATGGTAGCCCTCTGCTCAATTTCTCGACTATCCCAACAACCAGTAAGAAGGGGAACTAAGAAAATCAAAAGAAATATTCGCTTCGCTTTATACTTGTTTTGACTCACTATGTTTCCTCCTCTTACTTTTTAATACATCAAGAATAAATAAAAACAGTGGATAAAGAATCGTAATACTAAGTCCGATTCTTCCTACGTATCGAATAACGTCATACATTTGAAAAATACCTTCTGGCAGCATAGCCAATATATAGACAAATGGAAGAATAAAGTAAGACAGCATTTTATGATCCTGTAAACGAAAAAACTGCTTAATCGAATAAATCGTCATATAATAACTCGCAAATATAGTTGTAAATACAGCCGTAACCCATACAGATAAAAAAACAACATCTAAACGTTGTAAAATATTCCCTGGCAAGGAAGTTGTTCTGGCAAGTTCTAATGTGGGCCAAAAAAGTTGTTTAATTTCTTCCGTACCGAAGACGGCCACAGTTGCGATAACAAGCAGCAAATATAAGCCTCCAGATATAAGAATTGCCCATATACTTGCCCTCATCGCTTTTTTCGGCTGCTTCATAGCTGGAATAATCAATGTCATAATGAATGAACCTTGAAACAAAGCAGCAACGGTTAATGCTCCAAAAAACATCTCATTAAAACCACTCCCAATGAGAGGACGTAAATAAAGAATATTAGCATTTTTTAAAGAAACAGCTACAACGATTAAAACCGGAGCTAATATAATAGGAACGTAAAAATTATGTATATAGGCAAATACATTTATGTTATTTCGTGCACTAATTGCCGCTAATACAAGCATAACAATGACCGTTACATCTAGCGGTGTTTCGATTAATACACTCGTCGTGACAACCGTACCAAATTCACGTGCAGTGAGAGCTGTTAAAATAGTAAAAAAGATGATAACGAATATACTACAAACTTTCCCCAGCCATTTTCCAAGAATCTCTTCACTGTAAGTAATAATGGTTTTACTAGGATGACGAATACCCAGCTTTGTAATAATAAATAGTCCAATTGCTGCTATCCCAATACCGAACAGCGTAACAAGCGGGGCTCCTGTTTCCCCTGCCCTTACAGCAAACAGCGGCAAAGGTAAAACTCCAACCCCAATAATCGTGCTAATTAAGATTGTCGTCGCTTGAAGAGTTGTGATTTCTCTTGGGTCCTCCACCTGTACCTTCCTCCCGCTGGTCGTTTCCGACTTTATTATGCTCTAATGCTTTGTTCCTTTCCTCCCTTAATCTAGCAACATTTTCTTGATGGAGAAAAGTCGGTCTTTTCGGCATCCACCATAGTGGACTTCTAATTACGACATCTTTCATTCCTTGGTAGTTTTCAGGAGAAACCGGGGCCATATATGGAACTCCGAATGATTTTAACGAAAGCATATGGTTAAATATAAAAATAATTCCTATGACAACTCCGTACAAACCGAAGATTCCTGCTAATATAATAATGGGAAATCGGAGCATTCTGAGTGCAAAAGCAGCCACATAAGCCGGAGTTGCAAAAGAACCAATGGTTGTTAATGCAATCACCACAACTGTAATCGGACTCGCCAAACCTGCATTCACCGCTGCTTCACCAATGACAAGCACCCCAACAATTGATAAGGCGCCCCCTACTTGTTTCGGCAGTCGAACGGTTGCTTCGCGCAGTACTTCCATCGCTACTTCTATGACTAATACTTCAACCACAGCGGGAAAAGGAATACCAGCTCGTCCTCCTGCAACAGCAACGGCAAACTCTGTTGGCAGCAGTTCCGGATTAAAAGAAATGAACGAAACGTAAAGAGAGGGAAAAACAAGTGAAAATACGAGTGCCAGCATACGTGAAAGTCTCACAAAACTCCCCATTAAAAATCTAGTTGAATAGTCTTCCACCGTTTGATAAAACTGGCTGAAAACCACGGGGACCATTAAAGCAAACGGAGAACCATCCACTAAAATAGCAACTCTTCCTTCTGCTAAGTTAGCAACTGCTTTGTCTGGTCTTTCTGTGCTGTGAACTTGCGGGAACGGAGAAAATGGATTATCTTCAATAAATTGTTCCAAGTAGCCTGCATCCATAATGACGTCAATATCAATTTCAGAAAGTCGTTTCTCCACTTCGTTGATGACCGTGTTGTCCGCAATTCCTTTTATATAACAGATAGCAACTTTTGATTTGGTAAGGCGTCCTATCTCCATTTTTTTCACGCAAAAGTCGGGGGTGGGAAGTCGATAGCGCAATAAAGCAAGATTAGTTGCAATATTTTCAATAAATCCTTCACGCGGTCCCATAATCGCCTGCTCTGTTTCAGGTTGATTAACTGCCCGTTTTTCTAGTTTACGGGTTCCAATATGAATCCCTTCTGCTATGCCCTCAATTGCAATAACGGTTTCCCCGCGTAAAACAAAATCAACTAAACGATCAAGACAGTCATTGAGCTTAGCTTGACTGTGATAAAGCGTTTCGTTAATAATGACATCTTTTAAATCATTCAGGACAATTTTCCTTTGCAGCAAGTGATTAGGTATATACATTAACGGTTTTAATATATCGTTATTAATAAGAGTTTGATCCGTTAAGTCTGAAAAATAAAACATCACCGCGCGAAATTGGCCAAATACCTCAAAGTGCTTTATCACGAAATCATTGCTATCTCCAAGTATCCCTTTCATAAAATGAACGGTTTCATCAAGAGAACTAGAAATTTTATTTTTAGAATGTTCTTCTATTACTGAACTGGGAGTCTTTTTGGAGATGATTTGACCATTCTTTTTCTTTTGCTTAAAAAATAAAACCACGGTACCACCACCTTTTTTTACTTTGTCCATGTAAAAGTAAATTATTCCTTTACTGGCGTATGATGAAGCTAGTAACCGCTCTTAACCTAATAGGTTACATTTGAACCCTACAAATAATGAATGATTTCTAGTTTCAACAGCTCAGCATACACAGACCAGAACTTCAATCAGACACACGGTAGCGCAAGAGGGAGCATTAAGGATGTTTCATTCGTAGCTATTTATATAAAATTACTAGTACTCCACCCATTAATTATTTCAAATAGTATACATATTCAGCTTCCTAATTTTCGGCATAGAAAAAGTCCTTTATCATAGATAAAGGACTATCCTATGGAGAAGATTACATGAAAAACTTTACAAACCAGCCCTTATTTAAGGGCTACATTTTAGAAACCAGCGTTATATCTAGTTCCAGAAAATTAAAAAAAAGCCGTTCCTTAACAAACAAATTGTTATCGTCTCCTGGATCTAATGATAAATAAAGCCCAACTAGATAAAGCCACCTGTAATTAGGTATTGAACTTTTGTCCTAAACAGACTAACTAATTAAACGGAAAACTGCGGAACTATTTATGCAACACTAATGAAGGAACATTTTTTCTTTAAGTCTCTGTCATATTATATGGTTGATTGTAAAGAATAATTTAAAATGAGATTAAACCATTTTTGGAGGCAACCAATTATGACTGAACATCATGCTCGACTAACTTCGGCTGAAATCGCTTCTATTTGGACTGCATACATGAACGATAGTATGTCCAAATGTATTTTAAGGTATTTTCTAAAAGATGTAGAGGATCAAGAAATCCGTTCTATTATCCAATTTGCTTATGACCTTTCATCTTCCCATATCGAACAACTTACCCACTTGTATCAAGAAGAACAACTGCCATTACCGACAGGATTTACAAGTGAAGATGTAAATATGGATGCCCCTCGTCTATATACTGATTCATTGATGCTGGATTTTATCGGTCATTTATCCAGATTAAGCTTAGTTACATACGGCGGCTTTGTTTCAATGAGTGCTAGAAAAGATATAAGAGCATATTTTCTGGAAGGCCTTACGGAAGCATCTAACTTATACGATATGGGTGCAGATGTATCCCTTTCAAAAGGATTGTTTGTTAGACCACCCTATATTGCTTATCCAACTAAATCGGACTTTGTAGACAGCAAAAAATATTTAAGCGGATTAAATCCATTTACTAACAAAAGACCGCTGAATGCATTAGAAATAGCTTACTTATATATGAATATTAAAACCAACCTCATGGGATCAAAAATTGCGTTAAGTTTTGCCCAAACATCATCAAGAGAAAATATTCAAAAATGGATGTTAAGAGGAAAAGATATTTCAAACAAACACGTTCAAATCTTTACAAAAGCATTAATAGATAACGATATACAATCACCCATGCCGTCAGACTTATCTATTACCGATTCAACAACGCCGCCTTTTTCAGATAAATTAACAATGTTTCTTATGTCATTCTTGAGTGCAGCTGGTATGGGAAACTATGCAACAGCAGCTGCTGCAAGTCAGCGAAGCGATTTAGCCATGAATTATGAACGTTTATCACTTGAAATCGGTCAATATGCGAAAGATGGCGCTGACATAATGATTAGTAATGAATGGCTCGAACAGCCACCTGGAACGATGGATAAAGAACAACTTGCAAAAAATAAGAACCAAAATAGTTAAAATTCATTGATTGGTTAGCCAATAGGAAGTGAAGGAATGTCAATGGAAGAACGAATTGAGAAAGTTCTTTGGAGTATTGCATTACCTGGATTTGGACAAATTTTAAACGGAAAGTTTTTCAAAGGACTACTTTTTATCATATTAGAAGTTTTAATTAACGTGCAATCAAATTTGAACCAAGTGATTATTTATAGCTTTCAAGGTGATATTCAATCAGCTATTGAGCGAACTAATTATCAATGGTTGATGTTTTATCCCTGTATTTATATGTTTGCCATATGGGATGCTTATCGGGATGCTGGAGGCGGGAAATCCCCTTATTCTTTTCTCCCATTTGTTTTTAGTGCTTATTTCATGACTATAGGATTGATCTATTCCTCGAATTTAAAAATATTTGGGGTTTTATTAGGTCCTCCTTTTTTATCTATCTTGTCTGTGATTCCCGGCATAGGCGTCGGCTTGTTTATAAAAATTATATTAGGAAATTTAAAAACGAAAAAATAACTGAAAACCCCATAATTTCACTCAGATATATTAAGTATGAATGGAAATGTTCCTTAACCTTCTTCTTATCCACAACAAAAGAAACATAAGAATCTGATATAGTACCTTAATCTATTTTAGAGATACTCTTTTATGTACATAATTAAAAAGCCTAAATCCCTTGTACTACAAAGAATTTAGGCTTTTTAATATAGATACCCCGTGAGAACCTTCACTCCAGCACGCTATTTAAGAGGTCCAGTCTCTCCTTCGCATTACCTTTTGTGACAATATCTACACCACTATCAATGTTTGGATTTACTTTTTCTCCCTTTGTCACTTTTAATGCGGTTTGAACGCTTATATACCCCATATCATAAGGGTTTTGTGCTATTGCACTAGACAATGTCCCATCTTCTACTAACTTGATCATCTCAGGAGTTCCGCTTGCCCCTACAACAGGCATTTGCATTCCACGTTCCTTAAGTACCTTTAACACAGGAAGTGCAATATAATCCGTTGAAGCAATGACACCTTTAAGATCTGGATGCTCTCGTAAAATATCCTCGAATGTTTTCCTAACTAATTCAGGGTCACTATCTGATAATCCGGTTTCTTCTGTCACTATTTCGATCCTCACAGTCTCTAAACTATCTTTAGCTCCCCTTATCCGTTGTCCTTCAACGATTGATCGTTTTCCACGCAGAAGAGCCACTTTATCCCCCGGCTGCAGCTGTGAAGCCATTAAAACCCCTGCTTTTTTACCTAAATCCAAGTTATTAGTACCGATATAAGCCGTCTTATGTTCCCAAGGATCCTCCGTATATACAAATAATACAGGAATATCCTTTTTTACAAACTTTTCTAATTCTGAAGTAACACTATCAGATGAATAAACCGGAGAAACAACTAATACATCTGGATTTTCTTTAAGAACCTTCTTTAATAAATCCTTCTGAGCTTCTACTGTTTCATCTTTAGGCATAATCACTTTACCATCTATACCGAATTCTTCAAATCCCTTTTCTGCTCCTGCTTTAATCAAATCCCAATAATCAAGGTCATAGCTCTGTAAAACGACAACTACTTTCGGCTTTTCTTCTCCAAACTGTTTATATATAAAAACGATGACAATCAGAGAAATCATAAAAATCATAAGAAGAAATCTTTTCCGGTTGTTAAACATATAATCCCCCTTCCTTCTTCTTGAAACTCCCCTGACAGAAGCATTTCTCAATGATTCTTTTTAAATCGGATGGAAAAGGTTGTCCCTTCATTTCCTGTTTCGATATCAATCTCTGCTTGATGTCGTTCAGCTACACTATAACAAATCGCTAAGCCTAACCCTGTTCCCTTCTCCTTCGTAGTGAAGAAAGGGGTTCCTATTTTCTCCAATACTTCTGGACTTATGCCCGCTCCTTCGTCTTTTATTTCTAAAATGACTGCCTGTTCTTCCGCATACGTTTTTATCGTAAGTTTCCCTCCAGAAGACATAGCATCCAGCCCATTCAAAGCCATATTTAATATAAATTGACGAATTTCTTTTTCATCAATTGATATATCCGGGCATTCACTCAAATCAAGAGCTACTTGTTTACTAGCACGTATTGCTTCTGCTTGAATAAGTGGAAATAACGCGTTAATAATCGTATTTAAATTTTTCATTTGTTTATCGCTTACTTTATTTTTAGCTAAATTTAGAAATTCAGTAATAATAGAATTAGCTCGATTTAATTCATCTAACATGAGATCAATGACCTCTTTTGATACATCTCTACCCCTTGCTACTTGTAAAAACCCATAAACCGTGGTCATTGGATTTCGAATTTCGTGAGCAATTCCCGCTGCCATCTCTCCAATTAAATTCAAATGGTCTAATCGAGCCATCTCCTTCTCCAAAAGAACCCTTTCCGTAATATCTGTCAATACAAAAAGAATACAAGGTTCCGGTTCGATATTAATCATTTCTGATGATAATAATCCAGCACGCATTTCTCCTCTTTTTGTCTTATATTGAATTTTCATGTTACGAATAGGTTGCTCTAGATGGATGGAATGACCACCTGCTTCTTCAATAAAATCTTGTAAATTAATTTTTTGATTTTGTAACTCCTCATAGCTGTAACCAGTGAATGTTACCCAGCTTGTATTTATATCCATATAGGTTCCATTTTCTTGTGAAATAATCGCCATTAAGTTAGGGCTAGACTCAAATATTTTCCGAAACCGTTCCTGTGAAACAAAAAGGTAGTCCGCAATCTTTTTTCTCTCCACAATTTCTTGTTGGAGCTTTTCATTAGCTGATAGAAGCTCGATTGTACGTTGTTCTACCATATGTTCTAGATTAGCAAACTGTTGCTTTTTAACTTCCTCAACCTGTTTTCTTTCCGTAACATCACGAATAGCGCAAACAAATATTTGACTTCCCTCTATTTCCGTCTCTCCAATTTGGATATCTGCAGGAAAATGACTTTTATCTTTACGTAATGCAACCGATTCAATTACTTTTCCAACCTCTTGTTTGATTAAGGATAGGAAATCCAAGGAACTCTCCCCTTGATCTCCTATCACTTCTAGAAGAAGCTTAGAAACATTCTGTTCTATTAATTCATCAGACTGATAGCCAAACATCTTTTGGACAGCAGGATTCACCGATAATATATGCCCTTGATCATCAAAGGTAACAATCGTATCCATTAACGTTTCACCAATTACTTTGGTTAATGCTTCTGTTCGACGCAAATCCGAGGTTGTCCGGTCTAATTTTTGGTTTACTTCCTTTAGTTCGACTGAACGTTGCCATTCACTCTTACTAATCTCCTCTTCATATTTTTCGTGCATTTCAACAAATTTTCCTATTTTTGCTTTTAATATTTCAGGCTGAAATGGCTTAAAAATATAATCAATAGCTCCAACGGAATAAC
Organism: Peribacillus sp. Hz7; assembly: GCF_042136355.1. Taxonomy (NCBI): domain Bacteria; kingdom Bacillati; phylum Bacillota; class Bacilli; order Caryophanales; family Bacillaceae; genus Peribacillus; species Peribacillus sp. Hz7. Next base: position 120,322 of record NZ_JBHHJV010000001.1, on the reverse strand, counting down.
CACGTTCAACATGTTCACGATCTTGACTAATCGCTGTAATAAAAATAATCGGAGTATGTTTGGTTTTCGCTCGCGCGCGTATTAGTTTAGCTGTTTCAAACCCATTTAGTCCCGGCATCTGTACATCTAGTAAAATCACTGCAAACTCTTGTTTTAGCAAACATTTCAACGCTTCTTTCCCTGATGTCGCACAAACTAAGTTATAGTTCGGAGATGAGAGTACAGCTTCCAATGCTAGTAGATTTTCAGGATGATCGTCTACCATTAATATATTCACTTTTTGGGAAGCAGCATTATTTATATTTACGGTATAGTTTTTCTGTTGAGTCGATTTCTTCATAGCAGTTTCCATGACGTGTAAATCTAATCCCCTCTCTTTTGCCCAACCCGATAAAACCTGATAAACTTAGACTTTCATAAAAAAGCTGATGGACATCATTTTGTAAACTCTTATTAAAATAGATAAGAACATTTCGACAAATAATAATATCAAACTCATTAAATGAAGAATCTGTTACTAAGTTATGCTCCGCAAACATAATATTTTTTTGCAGAAAGGGGGGGAAAACAACTTGTTCACCTACGACCTTATAATATTCTGAAAAAGCTCTTATTCCGCCAGCTTCCATATAATTTTTTGTATATAGCTGCATATTCGCTAAAGAAAAGGTACCTTTCTTTGCTTGCTCTAAAGTTTTTGGATTAATATCGGTTGCCCAAATCTTAGCTTTTTCATAGATTCCTTCTTCATGTAACAGAATAGCCATTGAATAAACTTCCTCACCAGTAGAGCAGCCTACATGCCAAATTCGAATATCTGGATAATCTCTTACAAAAGGGACAATATTTTTTCGAAAAGACTGGAAAAATGCAGGATCACGAAACATCTCTGTAACATTTATCGAAAGGTCAGAAAATAATCTCTTCATTACCTCAGGATCACGAAGCAGCTTTTCCTGCAGTGCCGAAACACTTGTCAGATTTTCATTGCGAACACGATGCAAAATTCTCCTTTGCAGGAAGGACTGTGCATAATTTCTAAAATCATAGCCATAATAGCGGTAAATGGCTTCTAGAAGTAACTCGATTTCAATTCTCTCTATCTCTTGAACTTGTACTGGATCTTGTATGAGTTTATTTTTCATTCTTAATTGATTATCCTTCCTTTCTATATAACCATACATGCATAAGCGAGAATAATTGATCTACATCAATCGGCTTACTAATATAATCCGTTGCTCCTGCAGCTAAACATTCTTCGCGACTCTGTTTCATAGCCTTCGCCGTCAGCGCAATAATCGGTAATGTTTCATACCTTGGTAGTTGTCTGATTCTACGCATCGCCTCAAAACCATCCATTTCAGGCATCATAATGTCCATTAAAACAATATCGGTATCTGGATTACCTTGTAACATTTCAATCGCTTCACGACCATTTTCAGCTACAATGATATCCATTTCATATTTTTCAAGTGCGATTGTTAATGCATAAACATTTCGTATATCATCATCAACAATGAGTACTTTTTTATGTTTGAGCGAAGATTTGCCCTCTTCGTTTATACTGCTGCCTTCTTCATCCACTTCCTTTTTCTCATTCAGTGAATACCCCTCATACTCGAGCTCTGCTGCGGCTTCCTCTATATAGGAGTTTGCCTCTAGTATCTCGCTTGATTGTAGGATTGGTAGATATAGCGTAAAGTTGCTTCCCTTTCCAACTTCACTTGTTAACTCGATAAAGCCGCCTAATACAGAAGCCATTTCACGACTTATGGATAATCCTAACCCTGTCCCTCCATACTTTCGACTTGTCGTTCCATCAGCCTGTTTAAAGGCATCAAATATCACTCTTTGTTTTTCTCTAGGTACCCCGATGCCGGTATCAATAACTGAGAAAGCCAGCATATACTCTGCTTGAGCACTCACAGGCATTTGTTTCTCAATATACTCCGTCCGTACCTTTCGAACTTGCAGCGATACGCTACCGCTTTCAGTAAATTTAAAAGCATTGGACAGCAGATTTTTTAATATTTGTTTTAGACATTGTTCATCTGTATATAAATATTTTGCTACATTAGGTTCTAATTGAACGTTAAACTGAATATCTTTTTGACTAGCAATAGGTGAAAATTGCTTACTCAAATAATCTTGTACATCGTATAAATCGATTTCCTTGGAAATCACTTCTAATTTACCAGACTCTATTTTTGCTAAATCTAAAATATCATTTATCAAAAAGAGTAAATCATTACCAGAAGTATAGATGGTTCGAGTATATTCCTCTTGTTTCTTTGAAAGATTGCCCTCTTCGTTTTCAGAAAGAATCCGTGCCAAAATGAGTAAACTATTAAGTGGTGTCCTAAGCTCATGAGACATGTTAGCAAGAAACTCCGATTTATATTGTGAGCTAATCTCTAATTGCTGAGCTTTTTCTTCAAGAGCCTCCCTCACTTTTTCTAACTCTTTTTTCTTCTGCTCGGAGGCTGTATACTGCTCCTCAAGTTTCTCATTTGTCGTCCTTAATTCCTCTTGCTGTAATTGTAATTCTTCAGATTGGACTTGAAGTTCTTCTGTTAAAGCTTGTGATTCTTGCAACAATCGTTCTGCCCTCATATGATTTAGCATACTATTGATCGCCATTCCTAACGTGCTATTGATTTCTTCAAGAAGCTTAACTTGACTAGAGTTAAAGGCGTGGAAGGAGGCAATTTCGATTACCGCAAGCACCTCTCCTTCAAGTTGCACAGGTAAGATAATAATATTTCTTGGTGAACCTTCCCCTGTACCGGAACGTATGCTTATATAATCTTCTGGTACTTGTGTAAGCAAGATGGTCTGTTTTTCAAGCGCACATTGTCCAACAAGCCCTTCTCCAATATAGAAGCCTTCAGATGCTTTAAAATGATTTGAAAAAGCGTACGCTGCTATCCTTTTAAGATACGGCCGAGCTTCATTTTCACTCTTCAAATAGAAAACACCGAAACTCGCATCTACTATAGGAACAAGCTTAGAAATGAATGACTCGCCAAGCATCTGTATATCTTTAGCTTCCGGGTACATCGTTGCTATTTCGGCAATTTTCGTTTTAAGCCAGCCATGTTCTTCCGCTTCCTCTAGTAAGTGTTTTTCTAGCTTACTATGTGCCTCAAGCTCCGAAACCATTGTGTTAAAAGCAGTTGCGATTGAACCAATTTCATCTTTGGAAACGATTTCAATACGAGGTAAATCGTCCCCATTACTATTGCTAACACTGTTCATAACAGTCGTTACCTTATCGAGATTCTTAGTCATACTTCTAATAAGCCAAATAATCAGTCCTATTCCTAAGCTCAAGCTGATAGCTAAATAGATATAGATCGATGTGACAGCCCAATTATAAGTGTCTCGAGATCTTAAAAGTTCATTCTTCATCTCTTGTTCTTGTAATCCAACGAGGAGCTGAGAAACTTGAAGCATTCTTTCCCGAGTAAGTTTGATCTCATCGACCATTGCCGCTTGACTATCAACCTCACTATTTACTTTTTGCAATACGATGACTTGCTGTACCATATCTCGATATGAATCATGCAGTGTTGTATATTGTTCCATTAACTCAAGTGATTTTTCTTGAGTATCCAGTTCTTTAAGTGACTCAATTCCTTGTTTGATCTTCAGGTTTGATTCTTCCCAAGCATTCAAGGCTGCTCTATTATTTCCATTTGTCGGAGTTGCTGTAGCCTCCCTGAACGCTCTTCCAACATTAGCAGTCTCATATTCTATCTCCGAAGCAATGTCAATTCGTTCGTATAATTCATTCACCACGACGTTCATCTTAATTATAGACTGTTCAAGCATGTTCATTAAAACAACGACGCTAATAGAAATTAATAATAAGATTAATCCGATACTCGCATAGAGCTTTGTTGTAAATTTCATACTTCCTCCCCGCTCCGTTATTTTTTTATTCATTACGTTATACTAAAATGACACGCAAAGATAAATAATGATTCCTCAACTTATATATTCTTTGTGTGAACATTCCGATATTTCTTGACGTTTACTTATTTAATATGTTACAAATCAATCTAAAAATGTCATTACACCACAGATTATAACATATTTTGCAAGACTTTATTCACGGTAAATTATTTTTATATGACTCTGTTGATTTTTGGCATGCATCCCCTATTCATTAATAAAGAGACACTTAGTTCAACAAAAGAAGCCCAGTCCAAAGACTGAGCTAAATGTTTATTTATCCATAATGAACTACATAGCCCCTTAGCAATATAGTCCTCATTGTTCTTTATTTCTTTTGAAACACCAATTCTCACGATGCCTCTAACTCCATAGGAATTCTGATTGATCATAATTCCGATCCTTTTTTATAATACTCATTCATTATTTCTTTAGGAACCATACTTCCACCGGTAGCCCACATGAGATGTACAGCATTTTTCATTTTATCTTTTAAGTTATGATTTTTTATATACTCCTTACCTTGTTTCTCGTTCCATAACTTTACGGGTCCTATTACACCAGCTAATGCAGAAGGCTCCAGATGAATATTTTCTGTATCAGCCAATGTGGTTAATAGTTTAAATAATTCATTGTCACTTACCGTATAACTTCCGCTTAATAAAGGTTCAATGGTTGGACCAACGAACCCTGATGGTCTTCCAACCGCAAGACCATCTGCTGATGTGATGTTGTCAATTCCAAAATCTTGTACAGACACCTTATCATGCAACCCTGTTACCAGTCCAAGTAACATACACGGAGAATGTGTAGGTTCTGCAAAAAAGCAATGTACGTGATCTTGATATATTAGTTTCAAACCAAAAGCCACTCCCCCAGGTCCACCGCCCACTCCGCATGGAAGGTAAACAAATAGCGGATGGTTTTCATCTACTGTTACATTTAAATCCTCTAATTGTTTTTTTAATCTACTTGCTGCTACCGCATACCCTAAAAATAAATCACGAGAGTTTTCGTCATCAATAAAGTAACAATTCGCTTCACTATGCGCCTGCTTTCGCCCTTCTTTGACGGCTTTGCTATAATCTTCCTTATATTCGATAACTGTTACTCCTTTGCTTTTCAGAAGATTTTTTTTCCATTCCTTCGCATCAGCAGACATATGAACTGTTACTTTGAAGCCCAATTTGGCACTCATAATGCCTATACTCAACCCTAAGTTGCCCGTAGATCCTACCGCAATGGAGTATTGTGAAAAAAAGTTTCTAAATTTTTCACTATCAAAGATAGAATAATCATCCTCTACCGTCAATAAACCATGTTCAAGAGCTAATGCTTCTCCGTGTTTTAACACTTCGTAAATACCCCCGCGTGCTTTAATGGAACCTGAAATGGGGAGATGGCTATCACATTTCAACAAAAATGTCCCATCTAACGGCTGCTCATACATATGTGATAACTGTTGATGCATCGCCGGGATGGGTACAATAGGGGATTCTATGATTCCGTTAAGTTTTCTTGTTTCTGGAAAAACTTTAGCGATGTAAGGAGCAAAACGCTTTAACCTTTCCACGGCATCTTTTACATCATTATCATTAAGCGGGAGATTCTCCAACACAGTTTGAAATGGTTTATATTTAGGATTTGACCAAAACACTTCCTCTGTAGCCACTAACTCGTTTATTAAAGGATATTCTTCTATCCAATCTTGAACAGTTTTCATTTCTCTTCTCCTCCATAGGGATTGTACTTTTTCTATATTAGCTGCCACTTAAACATCCAATCTTAATGTCCAGAAGTCATCTTAATACCTATAGCGCCTATAACAATGCACATAATTAATAGGATGGATCTTAAACTTCTAGGTTCATTAAAGAAAATCATTCCTGCTAAAACACTTCCAACAGAGCCAATACCGGTCCATATTGCATAAGCAGTCCCTACCGGAAGAGAGGTTAATGACAAAGAAAGAAAATAAAAGCTTAAACTCCCAAAAAATAGACAAGCTAAAGAGGGTAATAATTTTTTAAACCCATCTGCGCGTTTTAGACATATGACACTGCCAATCTCTGCGAAACCGGCAATCAGAAGAAAAAATAAGCCATCGAATCATCTCCTCCTATTCTTGTGTAAATCATTTCATTTCCTTTGCTGTTTTAGACTGTGTCGGGCTGTTTTTTATTCCAACTATACCTAGAATCATTAAAGCTACAAAAAATGCTTTCAGTAGATTAATAGGCTCTCCCCAAAAAAGCATACCAGCTACTACTGTCCCCACCGTTCCCAATCCAGTGAAAATGGCGTAACCAGTTCCTAAGGGAATGGAATGTAAAGCTTTTGAAAGTAAAAAAAAACTAAAAATTATAATACCTGCTGTTAGTACACTAGGTATAAGCTGGGTGAAGCCTTGTGAATATTTAAGACCAATCACCCAAACAACCTCCAAAAACCCTGCCATTATGATATATATCCATGCCATTTTATTACTCTCTCCTTCAACAGCAGCACTTACTTTTGAATCACGAAGTTATCCATATATCGGTAAATAGCATGAGCTACCCCATTTTCATTATTTTTAAGGGTTGTCGTTGTACAGGCAGCTTTTATCACATCTTTCGCATTTCCCATCGCTACACTGTATGTAACTTTCTGGAACATAGATAAATCATTATTGCTGTCTCCAATTGCCATAGCCTGATCTAAAGATTTATTCATCAAGCAAGCGAATTTTTCAAGGGCCATTCCTTTTGAAGCTCTTTTACTAGTAATCTCAATATTATGATCGGCAGATGAAACAACCATCAACTCATCAAACTTTTTGAATTGACTCCGTGCTTCCTCTAACTCCTTTTTATCAAAAGAACAAACTAAAATATTGTAAAACTCCTCCTCCTGTTTTAATATGTCATAATAGTTTTCAACTAACACATACCCAAACTGATCAAATTGTCTTTCCGCTACTTCAACTAACTCTTTCATATCTGCATCTAAATCTACCCTTTTCAAACGTTGAATCTCATTATAAAAATGTTCTCTTCCTTTCTTAAGAGTATAAATAGCCTTATCAGTAAACACTTCATAATAATAATTTCGTTCATCTAACCATTGAATAATAGTTTCAACACAATCTTTAGTTAAAGTAACAGAAGAAACACATGTCTTATTTTTTGAATGAATGGTTGCTCCATTTGTACCGATTACAACTGGAGCAATCCCTGCTTTTTCACAAATTGCTTGAACATCAAAATAAGCCCGACCTGTTGAAATCACCACTTCAAAACCTCTATCTTCGGCATATTGAATCGCTTTTATATTTTCTTCACTAATTTCATTCTGGTCATTCAATAATGTTCCATCTAAATCTATTGCAATAAAACTCATATTATATAGCCCCTTTTCTCAGTCTATCTATTAAGTTTTTCTTTCTAATTTTAAAAAAAGGCAATCAAAAGAAGAGGGAAACCCTTCTTCCATCTCTATCTCTATGCGTCCTTTTATAGATTCACTATGCCTGAATCCAATTGATTTCCTCTAGCTTCGAATAACTCTTCCATTCCTCTGGAAATGGTTGCTCGCAGACAATCACATCGAATTTTTCTAGAGGCCACACTTTACAAAATGTATCGACACCTATTTTAGAGTAATCCGTTAACATGATAACTTGCTTGGATACTTCGGCCATCTTTCGCGAAACTAATGCTTCATGTAGATGATAATTACTAACCCCACTTTGAATAGAAACACCACCAGCTGAAATGAACGCTTTATCAACATTAAACTGATTTAACATTTGTTCCGTGAGACTGCCAGTTATAGATTGATGCTTTGGATCAATTTGTCCGCCTAGCAATAGAACTTGGCCTGTAAACTTATTTTGATTGAGCGATTCAGTCAACACGGATGATACAGGAAGAGAATTGGTTAAAATCGTGATATCCTTTTTGTTTTCAATACACTGCGCAAATTCAAGCATAGTTGTCCCTACATCAATGGCAATTACATCTCCGTTAGAAATAAGTTCTACCGCTTTTTTACCCACCTTAACTTTCGCTTGTTGATTCACCGTTGTACGTTGCGTAAATGGAGGTTCCTCAAACTGAAAGACTGTTTTAATTGCTCCACCGTAAACCCTCTTTAAAAGCCCCTTTTCCTCTAATATCATCAAATCGCGTCGAATCGTTTCCTCTGAAACATTAAATTGATCAACTAATTCCATGACTTTTACTTTTCCCGTTTTGTTCAGTTCTTTTAGAATTTCATTCTTTCTTTCTTCTGGTAAAACTGACATATTTCTCTCCTTATTATTAATAATTTATCGTTTCCCGACAGAAGACTCCTACCTCAAGGAGTGTGAAAGGCGTAGCCCAATGAGTAGGTGGGAGATGAATGTCGGTAGATGGTAGCCTAAATTGTTGAACACCCCGAACAAGCGTACTATAATATACTTGTAAGTTGTTCTTTGAAAACTGAAGATATGAGGTTCTAGCAGGAAAATCGTCTGCTAGGTAAAATCTTCAACGTTCTAATCGCCTCCACACGCACCGAAGTAGCGAAAACCAAGCAGAGTAGGGCGTGTGGCGAGTTCAACATACAAGATATTTTTGCAATCACCGTAGGGACTACGGGTAGAGCCTGCTAAAAAACTAGTGGATACACTGGTGTTCGCAGGAATCTCCCACTTCAAATTTTCGTTAGAAAATTAAGTGGTGAGTAGTTCAAAAGATAATGCACTCTTTCTTCGGCAAAAACATTTGAACACATATTCCTCGTTCAAACATTGTTCCTTGGTGGTGAAGATAGTCTACATGGAAAGAGGACTCCTCTGTTTCTACTTCATATCTTAAAACATTGCCCGTCATAGAAACGTCTTTAATAACCCCTTTAATTCGCCAATTCTCTTGTAGATCCAATCTCTCCTCACCAACAGGAGCTAACTGTAAAACTTCCGGACGAATAGCGACGTCATTTCCTCTTAATTCTGTGCTATGAATGAGTTTTCTAAAAATCTCCATATTACAAACGTTATAATTTCCAATGAATTTTGCAACAAATGTATTCACTGGTGAGGTATAAATTTCTGATGGAGAACCGGACTGTACCACATTTCCTTTATTCATCACAAAAATTCGATCAGACATCGTCATGGCTTCTTCCTGATCATGTGTAACAAAAATCGTTGTAATATCTAGTTCTTTTTGTATTCTTCTTAATTCTTTTTGCAGATTTTTTCTGATTTTAGCATCCAATGCGCTTAACGGTTCATCTAAAAGTAGAACTTTAGGCTCCATAACAAGCGCACGGGCCAGAGCAACCCTCTGTTGTTGCCCACCAGATAATTGATGAGGATAAGATTCTTCTTTTCCTGTTAAATCAACCATATCAATGATCTTTGTTACTCTTGATTTAATATTTTTTACTTTTTTCATTCTAAGGCCATAAGAGATATTATCAAAAACGCTCATATTAGGGAAAAGTGCATAAGACTGAAACACCATGCCGACTTCGCGCTGACGCGGAGATAAATTAGTAATATCTTTTCCATCTATTAAAATTCTCCCTGAATCAACGCCCTCAAGTCCCGCAATTGAACGTAGTAATGTACTTTTCCCACATCCGCTTTGCCCAAGAAGTGTAGCAAATTCTCCTTTTTTTAATGTTAAAGAAATATTATTCAAAACAACTTGGTTTTCATATCCCTTAGTCACTTGATCGATAGTTACATAACTCATTAGTTTTCACCTTCTAACACAGTTTTTTTATGGCGAGTTTGTTTTTTAAAAAATGAAAGAATTCGCTTCTTATTTGGCACGACAGAATTTTTTTCATTTTTAAACGTCAGTTTCAATACAGTCCCTGTTAAAAGTAAAATCACTGAGTAATACGTAATAACAATTGCACTTGTTAAGTGACCGCTACTGTTTAGTTTGTCCGAAAGATAAATTTGAAGGGTTTCAAATCGGCCCCCAACAAGCAAATTAGCTAAAGCAAACTCACTAAATAAAAGGGCAACTGACAATAAGGTAGACACTAAAATACCTGATAGAATGTTTGGAAATACTACAGTGCGAAATGCCTGAAATTTTGTAGCACCCAGTAACTCAGCTGCATCAACAAGCTGTACAGCATTAAGCGTGCGAAGGCTGTTACGAATACCTTGATACATGAACGGCAGAATGGTTATGAAATAAGCACCAATTAAAATCCAAGGGGTTCCGGCAATTTGAATGGGGCCATCCGAATATAACTTGATTAATCCAACAGCCCCCACAATAGGAGGAATTCCATAAGGAAGCATAGCCACTGCTTGAAGCATTCCTTCCCATTTACTAAAATATACTGTGATGATAAAAATGGTCGGAAGCATAATAACCACACTGAGGCCTACAGACATAAAAATTAAAAACAGGGTTCGTTGAAAAGCATCGTAAAACCGCTCATCCTGAAATAGTTCAATATACCATCTCATCGTATAACTCTCAGGTAGAATGGTATGATCCCATTTACCGGCAATCGAGAATAAAAATGTCCCTACAAGCGGAATTAACAAATATATAACTAGCAAACCAATAATCACTTTGTGAAAAGTCAATGAAGATTTCATCGTAAATCCCTCCTAATGCGACGCATCATCCGTTCATTGAACCACATCGCCCCTATCATAGTTGCTGCCAGAATCACGCCCATCGCACTGCCTAGTTGAGGCTTTAATGCAACATCACTGGCAACCAGAGAAGCAATTTGCAGTGACAATAAGTTATAATTGCTGCCAACCAATGCATAAGCTGTAGCGTAAGCCCCCATCGCATTAGCAAACAAAATGCTGAATGTACCTACAATGCTAGGTAAAAGAACTGGAATTCCGATATGAAGCCAAAATGATAGTGTTGATCCTCCTAATAATGAAGAGGCTTCTTTCCATTGTTGCTTGATTCCTTGATAAGACGGGTAGATAAGCATGACCGCGAGCGGAATTTGAAAATAAATATAAACAAGAATGAGGCCTGTCCAAGAATATAAATTAAAATCCTCAAACACATTCCAACCTAGCTTGGCAAAAAGCAACGTAAACAACCCATTGTTTCCTAGCAAAATAATATAGGAAAATGAAAGGGGAATCCCTTCAAAGTTCGACGTCATATTGGTAATCATCAGCAGACGATTTTGTATTTTTTGTGAGAACTTTGTAATTGAATAGGCGGCGATGACCGCTATAATGACAGAAGTTACAGCAGAAAACAAAGAAATAATAAGACTATTTTGAATAGCTTGTAAATAAAATTTACTTTTAAATATAGTTATATATTGATCAATCGTAACTCGGATTCCATCGTCTGCATAAAAACTATTCTTAATCATGGCTACTAATGGCCCTATTTCAAATCCGATTACAAACAGAATAAAAGGCAATAAAAGAGCTGATAAGTAAACTTTTTGTTTTTTTATTTTTCTCAAGACGTCTCGCTCCTCGATATTCATTAACAATTTGGGAATTGGTTTAACAGTTCGTTAAACCAATTCCAGTCAATCTTCATTTTAATGTTGTAGAAGCATCTCTTTTAAAGAGTGATTTTTCTTTTCAAACCTGGCAATTGGTATGAAATCATTTTATCGGACGGCTTAATATTTAAAAGTTCACAAACGAGTGGAGCAAGAGCTAATTGCGGAACCGTCTCACTGTAAATGCCAGGCTCAACTTTTGGACTAATAATAAAGAGTGGTACGTCACGCTCACCATCAGTTATGCCGCCATGATTGCCATATTCACTCATACCATGATCAGATGTAATTAAAATGTGGTAACCTTCTGCAATCCAAATTGGTAAAAGTTGTGCCAACAAGCTTCCCATTTTTAAGATTTGCTCACGATATTCTTTCGATTCAGAACCAAAAGCTTCTCCTTTTACATCTACACCGAGCGGATGGATATATAAAAAGTGCGGGTCATGCTTCCTACGCAAAACTTCTGCATCCATTAACACATGACTGTCTGGATAGTCATCGTCCCAATAAAATTTTCCATATTGAATAGGCTTAGACGTATCCTCCTGCTCACGATCTTCAATAAAATGAAACGGCGCGCGGTTATAAAGTTCGCTTATCCAGTAATAGGATACTGTTCCGTTTCTTAAACCGTTTTCTTTCGTAAGATGAAAGAGACTCTTCTCAGTAGATAGACGAACGGTTTGATTGGACGTAATTCCGTTTACTGATGCTGGTGTACCTGTCAGTAATACTTCATATAAGGGACGGGAAAGACTCGGAAGTTCCGACTTTACTTTATAAAGTGCTGCCTGATTTGTTTCAACTAGATGTTGAATAAATCCGAGCGCCTCACACGCTTTATCATATCTCATACCATCAACAACAATTGTTATCACTTTATTTGACATGGACTAACACCTCTTCTTGCCAAAGCTGTGGTAACGTTTTAGACGTTTCTTCCCAAGCTTTGTAATCTTCAATTGGTTTTGCATTTTTATACTGTTCTTCTGGAACCATTTTTTCAGCTACCTCTTTCGGAAGTTCTACATCGCGAATTGGACGGGCAAATCCTTTAGCCAAGTTAATTTGTCCTTCATCGCTTAAAATGTATTCTCTAGTTGCCATCGCAGCATGTGGATGCTTTGCATATTTGTTAATAATCGTTGCGTAGCCGCTCACAACTGAACCTTCACTAGGAATGGTCACTTCAAATTGGTTACGGTTGATTTGTTCAGCGTAACCAAGTGCATTAAAGTCCCAAACAATGGCAACTTCCACTTCCCCTTTTTCGATATTAGCCGGCTTGGCATCCGTTAAGCTTAGTCGGCCTTGCTTAGCGAGCTTAACAAAATAGTCAATCCCTGGTTGGAGATTTGTTTCATCACCGCCGTTAGCGATAGCAGCGGCAAGAACAGCCATCTGGTTCTGTGTACCACGCTGAACATCTCCAACTGTTACTTTATAATCTCCTTTTAATATGTCATCCCAGGATTTTGGCGGATTATCCACCAATTCTTTATTAGTAAGGAAGGCAATCGTTCCCTGATAACCAGCCACCCAATCTCCGTTGTCATCCTTTGCCCAATCAGGTACCTCGTCCCAATAAGAGGTCTTATATGGCATCGTTAATTTTTTCTGTTCCGCAATTGGCCCAAACGAAATCCCTACATCACCGATATCAGCTGTTGCATTCTTTCCTTCAGATTCCATTTTGGAAATCTCTTCTGCACTGGACAAATCCGTATCATTGTGTTCCAGTTCATATTTTTTCGTCACTTCACCCCATGTTTCTCCCCAGTTAGCCCATGAATCAGGCATACCGACACTATTAATTGCTCCCTCTTCTTTTGCCTTGGTTTCGATTTCTTTCAAGGTTAATGAATTCGGATCACTAACAACTGGAGTAGCCGACTCTTTAGTATCTCCACAAGCAGCTAATCCCACTACACTCATTCCTAACACCGCAGCTTGAATAGACTTGTAAACTTTCTTCTTAAATATCAAATTCATAAAAAGTGCCTCCGTTTGTGTGGTTTGTTTAACGTTTGTTAATGATTATTACGGATTAATCATAATCTGACAGTGTTAACACCACATTAATCCTATGTTAAGACTTTGTAAATCCGCTTTTTATTTCGATCAATGGCTTTTAATCCTGTGTAAACGTCAAAATTTTCTCCTCTTTTCTTCTCTTCTTTAACCGAGAATCTTCATTAAAAAAGCTGGGGTGATTGGCATGTAAATACTGCCTCTCCCCAGCTTTTCAAGTAAAAATCCTTCACATACAAAACAGCCACTTAGACAATAAATCTAAAACTTTTCTGTATAGAAATCATAATGTCGTTTAATTTTGATGTAAAAAACTAAGAGCAATACTACAATTCGTATGTAGTATTGCTCTTTAAAGTTGTTTAATTCAGTTGTCAAATCTTCGATCAACCTTTTTAAGGATTTCTTTATTAATAAAAGACAGTTTTCATTATTTTGATGTCACTCGTACCCTTTTACAGATTAGATAATATTCACTTTACTCGTTTAATAAATATCTTTAACATGTTCTTCATCCTATCTTAAAATACTTATTCTATAGTGGAATTATATAAACCATTACTTATCATAGGGAGGATATAGATGTATCTAAAAAAGCTAACGGAAAATAGACCTATTACGATTGATTATTATACAAACGGAGCCTTACAAACCTTCAAAGGACGTGTTTATAGCCTGAACCTTATTGAGCAAAGACTATCCCTAAAGGATGAAAAACAAAAGCATTTTTCCATCCGCTTATCCAGTATCAAACATATTTATTAAGCAAACAAATCAAATAAAGAAACTTCTTAACTTAGACCAAATGGATCTAGGTTTTTATTTATCTTCAACTAAGCATTTCATTTGTACGAATGAGACTCATAATTATCCTTTTCTTACAGCAACTCTAACTCCTCCATACGACATAATATTCTGTCATCTGTCAATCATAAATTTTTTCCAAATCATTTAATCATTTATGTTATTATGTTTGAATAGTACAGTTTTTTATAATTAGAAAACTTTAAACTAGCACATTAAAAAATGTTCATCGACTTAAAACGAAAAACAACAAAAGGAGTATGTATGAAGGAGTTTTACCCTCAAATAAATAAAAAAATATATTATACGGTAGTACTCATCTGGACAGTTGTAATGATGCTGGGGTCATTATTCGATAATCCTCGCTTGGGTCGATTTGATTTAGGCTACATCTTACATAGTGTTCTTGCTATCATTCTATTTACATGTTTATGGCTTTATCCGAAGTATAAAAATCATAGTTTTAGAATTGCTATTATTATCGCGGCATTCACTTTCCTATATACCGTTTTCTTTTTATATCCAGACACTTGGTCTACCTTTATTTTTCTATGTCTTATTCCTGCCATTTCTATTTTATTTTTTGATTCAAAGCTGTTTTATTTTTCTTTAATCTTAAACGCACTCTTAATAATCGTTACATTTAGTTATATTACGGTAATGGGTCATAGCAATCAGTTTCCTCATATAAAAGAGGATTTAGCAGGCCATGCTATCAACTTTATAGGAAGCCAAGTCATTATCTATCTCATTTATCATGTATCGTACGAACGTATTAAAAAACAGCAATTATATTATGAACAATTACAACATTCCGAACGATTGAAGACAACAGGACAATTAGCAGCTGCTGTTGCACACGAAATTAGAAATCCTTTGACAGTTGTTAAAGGTTTTTTACAGCTCTACAGTGAAAAAGATAGTCCAGTTAATAAGGATATAAGAGGAACGTTTACTCTAATGATTGACGAATTAAATACGGCTGAAGAAGTTATTTCTCAATTTTTAACGATTGCAAAGCCAGATAAAGTTAAAACAATAGAAGTCGTAAATGTTCATAACGTTCTTCAAAGTGTAACAGATTTACTGAAATCATATGGGCTTTTACGTGATAATAAGATTGACTTACAAGTAGAGGAAGATTGCTATATCTGCGCTAACAACATAGAGTATAAACAATTAATGATAAATATTATTAAAAATGCCCTTGAGGCTTCAAAAATTAGGGATTCTGTTATTGTTAAGGCAAAAAGGAAAAATCAATTCGTAGAAATTAACGTAATTGATTATGGTAACGGAATGTCAGAGGAGGAAATAAAGTCTCTTGGCACTCCTTTTTATTCTTTAAAAAGCAACGGAACAGGATTAGGTTTAATGATTTGCTACCATATAATAGAGAAATATAATGGATGCATTGATTTCCAAAGCTCAGAAGGGCAAGGGACAACCGTTACAATCTGCTTTCCCTCAAAAAATTGTGAGCTTATCCAGATTGACTAATAATGAATAAAGGAGAGGAGGCTTTTTTAGAAAAATAAGCCTTCTCTCCTTTACTTTTATCCGAAGCGCTATATAAAGTGAAACTTCCATCAGTAGGGGTTTTCCTTCATCCCCCACCTAGCCTATCTTCTTTGACTCTTCATAAGCTTGAGATGGGGGTCTTACTGCCCGTTAAGCGTGGGATAAACGGCCGCTTAATGTTGAATAGATTCTTCACTTTTTACTGCTCGCATTTGTTTATAATTCATTTTTACTTTGTACATACTCGAATCCGCTTTAACGATTAACTCTTTTAAATGATCAGCATCTGAGGGATAGCTAGCTTCACCAATTGAAACAGATAAATCACCTTTATGCGGCCAATTTTCCCTTTTCATTTGACCTTTAAAATGATTGATTTTATTGTTAAGAACGGCAGCCATACAGCTTATACTGATAACTCTCCCTCTATACCCTAATGCGCTACCAGCTTTTAGTCTCACTTATGTAGTCTCCCTTCTTAATTATAAAGCTCTTTATAGGATGCTGTTGATTTTCGACTTACTCTCGTGAAACAGCGTTTATACTGCAACCAAGAAAGATTATATTAGAAAAGTAGAAAATGGTCTACATGGGTTGAATAGCCTATATTTGTAATTTTATACACAAAATCCATTTGACACCATAACAAGACACCTCGTAACGTTCTCGTAATATTTGAAATGTATTTTTATTAAAATTGTCATGTTCTTTTTTTTGTTATCTCTCTATAATTAAATTGAAATTGAAATTTAATCTTTATGATTATTCGGGAGGAAGCTTTCTTTATGAAGAAGTTAAAAAAATCTTTTATTGTCGCAGGAACTATTATTGGTACCCTAGTTGCCAGTACTTCTGCTTATGCTAATACATACCAAGTAAAATCAGGTGACACTTTATATAAAATTGCTAAAGTACATAATACAACTGTTCAACAATTAAAAACTAAAAACAATTTAACTAGTAATCTTATTAAACCTGGACAAGTTTTACAGATTAATAAATCTACTAGTAATAAGAGCACAACCTCAACACAAAAACATGTGGTCAAACTAGGAGATTCACTAAGTAGCATCGCTGCACGATATAATACCTCTCTTAGTAAGTTACTTGCATTAAATCCTGAGATTTCTAATCCAAACCGTATCTATGTTGGTCAATCCATTCGTGTATCTGGACAAGCCTCTGCAGCTAAGGCTACTACGGCGACTGTAAGCAGCAGTTCAAGTACTACATATAAAGTTAAATCAGGCGATACTCTCTCCAAAATCGCTAAAACACATAATACAACCGTAAAAGCTTTACTTTCTTTAAACCCAAGCATTTCAAATGCAAATGCCATTCGCGTTGGTCAATCTATTAAACTTTCTGGAAAAGCTTCATCAGCAGTAGCTAAACTACAGTCTACTTCAACTGCTACAACTGCTTCCGCTGAAGCAAATCAAGTATTAGCGGCTGGTGCAAAATATTTAGGGGCGAAGTATGTGTACGGTGCCAGCACCTCACGTACAGATGCTTTCGATTGTTCTTCATTCACATGGAGAGCATTCCAAGCTGTAGGTGTTACCTTACCTCGAACTTCATCAGCTCAAGCTCAAGTTGGGACACCTGTATCAAAAAGCACCTTACAAAAAGGAGATTTAGTATTTTTTGATACCAACTATGATGGTGCTATTAATCACGTAGGAATTTATGCCGGTAACGGACAGATGCTAAATGCTTCTACATCTAAAGGTGTATCTTATGCGAACATTAACAGTTCTTACTGGGAACCTCGTTTTGTAAAAGCTGTTCGTGTTCTTAAATAAAACAGCATATAATCATTAAAACCTCCCTTTTTATTTGAAGGGAGGCTTTTTTATATAGGTAGTTTCTTCATTCATTTCTAGATTCCTACTTAAGATTTATGCAATGAATCTACTGGAACACCGTCTTCATGTTCCGGAACTGACCACTCGATTTCGTCCGCCTTTTTTAGCACGATACAGAGCTTCATCTGCTCTTCTATACAAACTATAGAATGATTCAAAGTCCCTTCTTTCAGCAACTCCAAAACTAGCTGTGAGTTTACCAGCAATTGAATGCCCGCTATCTTCTATCACTGTCCGTATCTTTTCTGCCACAACAACGGCATCATCAATGGTACTTCGCCGCATCAATATGACAAACTCTTCACCACCGAGTCTAGCCAAAATATCGGATTTACGTATAATACTGCGTGTTATTTCAGCAGTATGTTTCAATACTTCATCTCCAACAGGATGTCCCCAAGTATCATTTACACGCTTAAAATGATCCAAGTCGAAAATGATTATAGAAACCGGCTCATGACTAGCATCTGCATGCTCAAACTTCTCTTTTATTCTCTGTTCGATAAAATGCCGGTTGTATAAGCCTGTTAACTCATCCGTAATAGCCAGATTCTTTAATACTTTATTTTTCTTCTGCAATGTTTTATTCAGTTGAATCAAATTCTTTTCGGCTGCGCGTTTTTCTGTAATATCCCTTGCAGAAGCATAGATATATTTACCGTTAGGCTGGGATCGCCAATCAATATATTTGTATGAACCATCCTTGCAGCGAACCCTATTGACAAAACTCAATATTTCCTTCTGATCTTCTAAGTCCTTCATTGCAGCTAAAGTCGAAGATACATCGTCCGTATGTACAAGAGAAACAAAGCTTTCACCTAGCAGTTCCTCAAATGTATATCCTAACACATGTTCAAATTGTTTATTAATTTTCAGAAACTGTCCATCCGTAGTGGCAACGCAAAGCATATCCAGATTTACTTTTAGAAAGCCTTCGATTTCCTTATCCAACATATATTCCTTCGTAACATCGACATATATACAGCCAAAAATACGCTCATGCAGCGGAAACACCTTAACTCTAATCCATTTTTGAATCGAATAATGATTCATATCAAACTGCGTTGCTTTTTGACTCATAATTGCATTATTAAAGGTTTCCTTCCATTGGGACTCGCCTTCCCAGCCTTCCGGGAACGCTTCATAAAAGCTTTTACCAATAACATCTGAAGCTTTTACCCCCATCAGAGTTTCATATGTCTGATTTACTGCTAAAAATTCATAGTCACAAGGAATCCCCCGTTCATCCATGATAGCCCTGTGATATGAATAAGCTGTTGGTGATTTTTCAAAGAACTCCTTAAGGTACTGTTCTTTCATATGCTTTACCCCACTTACATAGTTTCCCTTATCGTAAACTTTATTAATATGATACTACTAATTATCAATACACTTCTCTTCAGCTCTATCTATTCTTAATCATCTCTTCTATCATATATAAAGCAAGATTTTTCCTATCTCTGTATTTTACTATATATTTCGCTTCGCAATAACGAATGCAAACATACTTGTTCCCTTCAAAGCACAAACATTGAACTTTATTTATATCGGAAAAATATCTATTCTGTTTAATATTTAGCGTTTGGCTGTCAATATACCATTTATTTTAACTTTGGCTCTTTTAAATGACACTGTTAATTGTTGGACTATCTAAATCAGTAATCACAACTTTAAGAACGAGGAACAGCTTGAATGAACAAAGCCCCTCTCAACATCGATAAAACCAACAATGTCAAGAAGAGCTACTGCAATTAGCTACGAGGGGCATGAATTCCATAATTATCAATTTAAGTATTGCACGCTCCTCTCAATCAAACTTATAGGTGTGGTGACATTCCACCGGCAACTGCTAGGATTTGTCCAGTCACATACCTTGATTCATCGCTGCTTAGAAATAGAGCTGCATTTGCTACATCGATTGGTTCCCCCAATCGATTAAGGATAATTTGATTTTTATAAGCTTGTATGTCTTCTTCATTCATTCTCTCCACCGCTGATGTTTGAATAACACCAGGAGCAATACAATTAACATTTATATAAGGCCCTAACTCCATTGCAGCCGTTTTCGTTAGAGAGGCTACACCTGCTTTAGCAGCTCCATAATCAGAAAATCCTTTTGCTCCAGCTAGATGAATAGAGGAAATATTTACGATTTTCCCATATTTTTTAGCCATCATCTGATTAGCTACTAACTGAATACAATTGACAGTTCCCTTTAAATTTAGTTTCCACGTATCATCCCATCGGTCTACGTCCATTTCCATAATTGACTGATTCATCTGTGCCCCTCGAACGCCGCCGACCACGTTGATTAAAATATCTATTGATTGAAAACGATCTTGACCTGCTTGAACAACCTCTTGAATCTCAGAAAGATTTAATACGTTAGAGCGTATAGCAACTACTTCTGTTAGACTAGCTACTTTTTCTTCTGTTTGTTTTAACCTATTTTCCGATATATCCGTTAATACAAGTGCTGCTCCTTCTTCCGCAAACCGTAAAGCAATAGCTTGCCCCATAGGCCCCCCTGCACCTGTAATCATTGCAACTCGATCTTTAAGTCGCATGCTTCTCCCCCTTATCATTATCAAGAAATGGATATAAACACCGCTACAATCAAAACTACTCTTTTAAATTCTACGCAGATTCACAAAATACCTTTTTCACAATTTCAAACAAAATTGATTATTCATTTAAGATTCATCTATAGAATTCATAAATCCGTCGATATTACATATGAACCTAGCGAGCAGTAAGAATTAATACTTTTTTGAACAATTTTATGATAAAAAAATTGATACGGGTGTCAGATATGTTCAATAATATAGGCAACGCCTTGCCGTCTTTTATACAATAGAAATGCCCCGCTCTTTAGATGAGATTTTATAGTACATTTTTTCATAAAGGATAAATCGTCGTGATTGGAAGTGAGAAAGATATGAGTAATAATACGGAACTTGGCAAGCTGGATGAAACGATTATGAACGCTAATTATACGACCCAAATGGTGCAAGAGCGATTACGTGAGCTAAATCATATCTTTAAAGAAGATGCGAATGAAGAGTGTTTAAAAAAGGGAGAAGATCTTTTAGCTAAAGCGAGCCGTAACGAATACGCTATTGGTTTTTGCGGCCATTTTTCAGCCGGAAAGTCCACTTTAATTAATGAATTATTAGGAGAAACCATTTTACCATCTCACCCTATTCCTACTAGTGCCAACATTGTTAAAATTCATCATGGTCCTCCATTTGTAAAGGTACTTTTTAAAGAAAAGGGCTTGCTTACGCTAGAAAACCCGAACGATTTAACACAAATTCAAAGCTACTGCCGTGACGGAGATTCAGTGACAGAAATAGAAATTAGCAATCCAAATGCAAATTTACCAGAAGGTGTAGCCTTTATCGATACTCCGGGAATCGACTCTACAGATGATGCTCATCGTGTCGCAACGGAATCAAGTCTTCATTTAGTTGATTCTATTGTTTATATGATGGATTATCATCATGTTCAATCGGAGGTTAACTTTTCCTTTTTAAAACAAATAACAACAAGTAATAAAGATTGTATAATCGTTGTTAATCAAATTGATAAACATTTGGAAACAGAAATTCCATTTTCTTTGTTTCGCGAGCAAGTCCATCAATCGTTAGTAGACCATAACATAAGCTTCAATGAATTATTATTTGTTTCCGGAAAAGTACATAACGCGCGTTTCAATGAGCTTGATCAATTAAAGTCATGCTTAGAAACGTATATCACCTCGAAAGAAAAAAGAGTTTTACTAAATATCGTAAAAGAAGGATTTATGTTAATCGAACAACATAAAAAGTGGTTAAAAAAACAATACAATAAAGAGTTAACGGAGTATGGCGAAATATTGACCCCTCATCAATTAGAGGATGAGGCAGAGCTAAGAAAGAACTTGAAAGCAACTAAAGAAAAGCTCATTCCTTTAGATGACTTGCAAGAACACTTTGAAATTGAATTTGAAGAAAAACTTAAAACCGTATTACAAAACGCAAATTTAATGCCCTATCACACAAGAAATCTAGCAAGAGACTTTCTTGAATCCGAACAGCTTAGTTTTAAATTAAATGGTTTGTTTTCTAGAAAAAAAACTAGAGCAGAAAAGGAAAAAAGAAAAACTGAATTTTTCAACGAAGTGAAAGAAAATGCAAGAACTTATTTAGATATCCACATTAAAGATTTACTCTTTAAACATATGGAAGCTTATGAAATTGATGATGAGGCAGTTCAGTTATCCATACATCGGTTTGAAGGAAACCTTGAGCCAGATATCATTACAAATTTGTTAAAGCGAGGCGCTTTGTTTTCACATGAGTATGTTCTTAACTACTGTCAATCCGTTATAGAATCCGTACATGCGCATTACAAAAAAGCAGCAAGAGTCCAATTAGAAGAAGCGATAAAGGCTTTACGAAAACGAGAAGGTTCACAACAAAAAAATCAAATTAGAAAACGGGATGAATTAGAAAGAAAGTTAGCCGCCATTTCAGGAATCAAGAATATCCATAACAAAGTTGAAACGAGGGTTAACTCCTTGCGAGAACTGTTACGTCATAACACATCTCAAACCATTACGGAGAACGAAAGCCACCCTTTACAGTCTTCATCATCATTTACATTTACTAAAGGAAGAGCAGTTTCTGTTCAGCCGAAGAAATGGACCGTTAATATTGGGGAAGTATTTACAAACGAAAAGAAAGAAAAACAAGTCGATCTCAAACATCTCAATGAAAAGCGTCAGCAAACAGCAGACAGTCTCATAGAAATAGCCGCTCAAATTGAGAAATATAAAGGATTGCATTCATATAGTCTAGACTTAGGAGAACGAGCGGACAGGCTGAGAAATCAAAGGTTTATCGTGACGTTATTTGGAGCTTTTAGTGCGGGGAAATCCTCTTTTGCCAATGCTTTAATAGGAGAGAATATATTACCCGTCTCGCCAAGCCCAACAACTGCAGCTATCAATCAAATCTTGCCGCCAACTCAGGAGTACCCTCACGAAACGGTCATTGTGAACTTTAAACAAGAACAAGATTTATTACAGGATATTAATGATGCCCTTTCCCCTTCTGAAACTTCAGTTGAACGTATTTCAGAGCTCTTTCAATTGTTATTAAAACGGGAAGAAATTCTTAAAGAAATAGCCGAAAGAGAAAAAGTTGATAACGATAGCACCGATTCCAATGAGCAGAAAAAAGAAGAGAAGCGAGACCCTCTAGAATTGTTGGATAAAGGACACATTGCCTTATTAAAAGCCATTCAATTAGGATATGACGAAATGAATGCTTTAATTAACCAAGAAAAGAAGGTCTCCATCACTGAATTTCAAAGACTTGTTGCTACAGAACAACACGCTTGTTTTATTGAGAAAATCAACTTGTATTATGACTGTCCAATCACACGACAAGGCATCATTCTCGTCGATACTCCAGGCGCTGATTCAATTCACCGTCGTCATACTGAACTAGCTTTTAATTATATTAAAGAATCGGATGCTGTTCTTTTTGTTACATATTACAACCATGCTTTTTCGAAGGCGGACCGAGAGTTTCTCATCCAGCTTGGTCGTATTAAGGACTGTTTTACCAATGATAAAATGTTCTTTATTGTGAATGCAGCCGATTTAGCGGAAAATGCAGAAGAAGTACAACATGTTTTAACTCATGTGGAAAAAGAACTTCTTCGCTGCGGAATTCGTTACCCGTCTATCTTCCCTGTATCCAGTCAGCTGGCCATGTATGCGAAAAGATATATAAGAGGGGCCTGTACACAAGAGCAAAAGCAACTTTATGAATCAAAAATCCCGGAGCCATCACGAAAGAATGGAGTGAGCTATTCAGGTTTAGCTGCCTTTGAGGAAGCACTTCACCGTTTTACATTAAATGATTTAACGGAGCTTTCTATTCAATCATCCATCCATGACCTTTCGATGATTACTCGAATTATGGATAGCTGGCTGCATGCAGCAGATATAGATGAATCAGAAAGAGTAAAACGATTAAACGAAGCCTTTATAAAAAAAGAGCAAGCCGTTGAAACGATTCGCACAAGTCAGGATGATATTGAAGAAAAGTTAGTGCTGCAAGAAATTCATGAACTTCTTTATTATGTAAAACAGCGTGTGTTTTATCGTTATTTTGATGAATTTAAAGATATTTTTACGTTTAGTCGTTTTCGGGAAGGAGACTTTCATACCACATTAAGAAAATGTCTGAGTGAAATTATACAATTTATCGCCTATGATCTCACGCAAGAAATGAGAGCCACTTCTTTTCGCATTGAAGTATTTCTAAAAAAGCAGCTAAAAGAGAAACATCGACGTTTAACAGGGACGATTGAAAAGGATGTCCATCACACATTTTTTATGCCGTATAGTGAGCCAACTATTGATTTGCTTTCTTTTTCAGAAGAGATGCATGATTTTTCATTTGGACAATATGAACAATTGTTAGAGCGTTATCAAAATATGAAAGATTCCTTTATAGTAAAAGACAACCGCGTATTACGGGACGAGCTTGAAGAAAAGCTAAGAGGGCCTGTAGATAAGTATATAAAAAACCAGCGCGAAAAGATTGAATTGCACTATTACTCCCTTTTCCAAAAAGAGATGATGAAATTAAAGGAATCCTTACTTATACAGGCAGAAGATTTTTTCAAAGGAGAAATTACAGCTTTATCTGTAGAGATAGATAACAATGACTTAAAACACACACATGCATTTATTCACAGGAAACTACAGGAATTAAACAGTCACGTATATTGAAAGAGCTGAGGGGCTGTCTAAAAAGTGAAGGACATTTCCCTTGGCGGATTGCCGGATTTTGTCCTTCATGACTCTGATGATAGACATTTTCCTGGCTGGATTTGCTGAATTTGGTCCTTCATAACCCGGATGAAGGACTTTTTCTTGCTGGATCTCTGAATTTGGTCCTTCATCACTCCGATGACGGACTTTTTCTTGCTGGATTTCTGAATTTGGTCCTTCATGACCCGGATGACGGATTTCCATTCATTGTCCCCCTTATCCGCTTCCTAAATTTACGTTGGAAGAGTAAGCTTAGTTTCAAATTTTTGTAGCCTAAAAATAAAAAAGCTACTGGTCATGTTCCAAGAACCAATAGCTCGACTTTCTGACATTCATTTGTCTAATCTTACACTATGTAAAACCTATTCTGCTCGCGGAGCACTATTGAATTCAATTTTTTTATGCGTTCCATCACAAAAGGGTTGTTTCCCGGATTGGCCGCATCGGCAAAGAGAAAAAGTATTTCCCACACTATATGCATCTCCATTACCGTCTACTAGTTCAACGTTCCCATTAACGCGAATAGAACCATTATCGTTAATTTTAATAACTACCTTTTCTTGTTCCAAATGAAAGACACCTCTTTTCTATTCATTACAATTGATTACTCATCCATTTAAGCAAACACCATGTTATTTAGTAATGTGTTAAAAAGAGTGGATTTATTCCCTATTACTATTCTCTCCCTATATAACGCATTCCTATTTTCATGAATTTAAAGACTTGTTAGTACAAGCGTCTTATTTTGCCAAAGATGCTTGTACATAAAACAAAAGCCCTTATCAAAGGATAGTACTTGATATGCGAGGAGGTATGGCATTGGATTTTTTTATTCCTAGTGGTCAAAGTAAGGGTAACAAAGGTAATAAAGACGGAAATTTAAAATGGTGGCAATTGTCCTTAATAGGGGTTGGCTGTACGATTGGTACAGGTTTTTTTCTCGGGTCAGCCATTGGTATAGAAATAACAGGTCCCTCTATTGTCTTTTCCTTTTTGTTAGCAGCCATTGGTACCTATATTGTATACAACTTATTAGCTAAAATGACGGCTGAGGATCCTCAAGATGGATCGTTTTGCTACTATGCAAACAAAGCTTATGGGCGTTGGGCTGGCTTTAGCTGCGGCTGGGGATATTGGAGTTCAAATATCCTCATTATGGGCAGTCAATTAACAGCTCTCTCCATCTTATCAAGATTTTGGTTTCCCCATGTTCCTCTTTGGCTGTTTGCAACTGGGTACGCCATTCTCTCTATTATCGTTGTATTAACCGGCAATAAAGGTTTCGATAAAGTAGAGAATTTATTAGCTATTATAAAAACAGCCGCTATTGTTATGTTTATTATTCTTGCCGCCGCTGCCGTGTTCGGATGGATTCATGGTGATGTAAAACATGCTGGATTTCCGAATTCAACGAAGGAGCTATTTCCTGAGGGATGGGAAGGTTTTTGGTCTTCCTTAATCTATGCTTTTTACGCTTATGGAGGAATAGAAGTCATTGGACTAATGGCCATGAGACTGAAAAAGAAAGAAGATGCTCCTAAAGCAGGAATCATCATGTTAATCGTGCTAATTATTATTTATATTATTTCACTCGGACTTGCCGTTTATATGGCTGCACATGGCGCGTTTAACTCGAAGGAAAGTCCTTTTGTAACAGCACTCGATAAATATCATTTTAATTTTTTTCCGCATGTATTTAATGCAGCAATCATTATGGCTGGTTTTTCAACAATGACCGCTTCATTATTTGGGGTAACAACACTTCTTGCCACGCTAGCAGATGGCGGCGATGCTCCGGCTGTGTTTTCTAAAAAGATTAAAAGGTGGAAGGACCTCCCTTTGCCTTCTTTATTACTCGCAACGATTGGATTAATCGCATCCATCGTTACCGCTCTATTGTTACCTGGTAAAATTTACGAGTATATTACGACAGCTGCAGGGATTTTAATTTTGTTCAATTGGTCTTTCATTATTATTTCTGCTCTTCGTATTTTAGAAATGAAAGTATGGGGGAAGCTGTTAGCTTTTATCGGGATTGCCCTGATCCTTGCAGCGGTAAGCGGAACATTGGTGGAGAAAAGCATTCGCATGGGGTTTTTTGTTAGTTTGTTATTTGTCGCTATTATAGGCCTAGCTGCGATTATTATGCAAAAAAAGGTATGGAATGCAGGGTAAACCTAAGCAGAATCCGCCTATACCTGCATGTTTAACAGCAAAAGTGGCATTGTTTTTTCATAAGAGTCTGTTATCAACAATACTGTTTAAACTTTAAAGAAGAGGTGGGTTTTCTATAAATAATTGAACAGGCCGGGGTTATTCACCCCAGCCTGCAGTATTTTATCATTCTCCCTCACCCAAAAAATTACGTACACTACTTGATTTTCACTTTAAAAATCTGTCCTCCCCTGCTTGCAACAACGATAGAGTCGTTAAAAATAGCAGGTGATGCCTCAATGTTAGATCCTAGATTTATCTTATTTATGACTTCTCCTGTTTTTCCATTTAACAAATACATCGTACCAATTGAATCACATTGAATCAGATAAGCTTGTCCATTTTTATCGTATACCGCCACTGGAGATGACCACGTATAACTAGGCATTTCCCATCGCCATACCTCTTCCCCAGTCGTTTTATTAACAGCGACCATAAGCCCTGCATTCATCGTCTTGTGCCGTGCAATGGTGAAAATCGCTAAATCTTTCATTTCATTTTTTCCAATAACAGGTGTAGACAGCATGCCTCCATTGACACTTTCGTTATACATCACGTCATACTTTTTCGTCCAAACGACTTCACCTGTTACACCATGTATTTTACGTATAAGGGAATGGCTATCACTTCCTCTTAATTTATCTACTTCTGTTCCTGTATATAGGAAAGGAATATTTTCTTCTTCCTCAATCACAATCGACGCATCTGTATCATCAGTCCCTGACAATGCCCAGATTGGTTTCATTGTCATTAAATTAATCCCTTGAATGCTGCCTCCATTATCCGCGAAAAAGGCAAGGTTTTTATAGACTGCTACAGAGTTCTCAATCCCTTGATGATCATTCCCCTTTACTTTGTAGCGATATTTAATTTGTTCTGGAGCAACCCTAATATTTTTCTCTTCCTTATTAAAAACCGTATTTAATTTAATATTGTAGAATAATCCATTTTCTCCGCCGAGAATAAGAGTATCTGTTTCTCTATTCACAAGAGCAGAACCATCAAAAGCTCCCCAAGGACGATAAGCATCCGCTTCAATACCTGGAATGAAGTGCAGCATCTCTCCATCTATTAAACTGAAAATACGAAAACCAATATCTCCTTGCTGAGGTATTCCTTGACCGGTATAAAGTAACGGATAGCCGCGCGGATCAATGGATATACTTCCTTTAATAGGATTATGAATATTAATAGGATTTCTTGATTCTTTACCAGATTCAAGATCAAAGAAATAGATTTTTCCATCAAGACTCGCATAAATCACCTCGATGAAATTTTCCTTATGTTTAAATTCTTCCTTAAGGTTCATCATTTCTCTAATGTCTGAATCCCACTTTATAATGGCCGGCTGCCCTGTCCAACCAGCTCCACCTCCCCATTTAGGGCTTGAACCTGTAACAAATGACCATGTTTTCTCTAAAGAAACCGGATTCATTTTCACTTCACCATAACTAGAGGAGTTTCTCAAATTATTTCCACGGAAAGTTAATACACCTTCTACTTCCGTATACACTTCAGAAAACGTATGTACAGATTTTAATTTATGCAATTTGTCTTTTGGAATGGTTTCATAGAGGATCTCTGGAGTTTCTTTTGGATGAATTTCAAGGAATGTTTCCTCCGTTTCATTCACTTGCTTGATTGTTTGAGTTTTTTCTTGCGGTTCTGAAGATACAATCGGTTCATCCATTTGATTGTCTTTCGTTCTTTCACTTGTTTCAATACTTGTATTTGCTTCTTTCGTTACACAAGCTGTCGTTAGAGCTAAACTAGAACAAAACAAAGATAATAATATGAATCTATTTGCTTTCAACAAGGACACCACCATTATGTTATTAATCATTTACATCTTTCTGATTAAATGTCGGAACATTTGTTGCTTTTCTATAAATAAGTCAATTAACAATATTTACCTTACTTATATCATAATAATGATGTCGTATGCCTTGTTATTTTGTCGAAATATTCAAAATATTTTTATTTATTGAGCAATAAGAACCATGCCTCAAGATTTTAAAATACTTTATTATAGAGCCTGCCCATAATCATATAAATAACTTATAGGACAGGCCCTAAAAAAAAATCAAAGTTCCTATGTCACAAATTAAGGAGCTGCACAAGTAAAGTTTGCAGCCGAGTTTACATTCCCTTTTCCTTTGTACTTTGGATAAGTTGGATATTCACATAGCGGACGGGTACGACCAAAAGTATCAGCGTTTTGATCTTGTGCAACGAGATTCACGGGTCTCTTTCCATCCACTACCCATGTATCTAGTGCACCGAGTAAATCTGCTCTCATTGTGAAGGCTTCTGATCTTCTATGACCGTAGCCAGGAACCAAATAGAACTGAACAAATTGATTAAGCGAACTTTTTCCAAACTTATCGACAAGCTTGTTGTAATAATCAACCGAGCCGTACGGAGTAACAATCTGGTCTGCTGTTCCGTGAAGCAAGATTAATTTTCCCCCACTGTCCTTGAATTTAGAGAGATTAGGATCAGTCGCATCAAGCAATTGTGAGGCTTTCACAACTTGAGCCTTCCATTGATCTGGATTGAAATGGACAGGATTAAAATCTTTATCTCGAACAACCATATACTTAATGACTCCATCTCCTAATCTTGAGACAAAGTTCTTTCTTTTTAACGGCGATGTTCCATATTGAGAAAGTCTACTCTCGCTAATGTTTGCACCCTGCAATTGAGAATATCCCGGCGTGACTGTCAATCCATTTGCAAGCGGATAGTTAAAGCGCAATGGTGAATTGAAAAGTTTGATGATATCTACCTTTTCCTTAGAAAGATGTTTGCTTAAGAAGTTTAGAATGTGATTTGATTTCTTTGCACAAGCTGTTATATGGCTTACAATACCGTCCGCAACACCGTCCAAGGAATCACAAGCGTTAAGAACTGTTTCATTAATGAGCTTGTTTTCCGCCGGGCTAATCCATGCAGCTCCATTATTAGCGTAGAGGGCGTTAGCGTTTTGATTATCCTTAATCGCCTTAGATACCCAGTTTAATGCCGGGTATAATACGATGACGCCATCATATTCTGCAGGAAAGCGTTGAACAACCTTTAATGCTTCACGCCCTCCATTCGATCTGCCAAAAAAGTAGACCTGAGATGGTTTACTGTGGTAACGTGCATCCACTAGCTCAAGAGCAACATCTTTCGTTTTTTTCAATTGATCGGAAGCAAAGTTAGCCAAGGCTTCGTCATTCAAGGCAAAGCTTCCGTCTAAGCTCTTGCCTTGATGGCCCGAGTCACTGCCAAACGTCACGTAGCCTTTCGACAAGGCATCTGGACTTGCCAAAGGCTTTCCAATGGTAGCTCCTAGACCTGTTACTAACACACCATCAAAAGCACCGCCGCCTACTTGCAATAGTTTATGGTTCCAATTCGTGGGAAGATTGACTTGAAAATGAATATCCGGAGCATTCTTATCTACTGGGTGAATCGCTCCTAGCACCTTACAAAATCCTCTATTTTTATAGTACTTTCCAGTTTTCCATACGAACTTCGCGGACTGAACGGTAGCACCATTGGTCGGCAAACCGATTTGGGATGCCGGTATGCTCATGCCCTTCAGGTTTAAACAGACAGATGCTCGATCTTGCATATAAACCTCATTATTATCCAAGCTACATACTAATAAAAAGACAAATGAAATAAAAGGAAATAAAATCCAAGTTTTCAATTTACTTTTCATATTCTTCCTCCCGTACCTTTCAGATTGTAAACCAATGTTAATATGTACCGTAAACAATCTCCTTAGCCTTAAATGAGAGAGGAATTTTTCAAAAACGGGAAAAATTAAAAACCTGCCTCGTTCACACAAGACAACAAGCGATTACCCGTTTAAACAATCCTTTATCCATTCTCTTAACTCCATACTAGCGACATTCTATTCGCAAGGTATAGTATGTATCTATACAAATAGTCATTTTAGGAAAATAGAACTATATTAATTAACATTTTATTTGTTGACACAAACCAATAATTCATGGTATTATATTAAATTTGATTAAATATCAATTATATGCTACCATAATAAATGTAGATAGATATGGAGGTGTATGATTTGGTTCAAATTGGCGACAAAGTTTTTTATCCAATGCATGGGGCAGGTATCATTAAAGCCATTGAAGAAAGAGAAATCCTAGGGAAAACAGAGGAATATTGTGTGATTAACATTCCGATTTGTAAAATGGACGTTATGATCCCGATGAACAAGATACACACATCAGGTATTCGTTCACTCGTTGACCGGAAGACGATGAAGAAAATATGGTTAGATTTCCATGACGAAAAACCGCATAATTCACTTTCATGGAAAGAAAGATATATCTCAAATCTAGAAAAAATGAAGACAGGCGATGTGCATGATTCTGTTGAAATAGTTCGCAATCTCTTGTTTCAGAGTAAGGAAAAATCGCTTAATTCAAGTGAAAGACGCATGTTAAATCAAGCGCGAAGAAACTTAATTAGCGAGCTCGTTTTAATTACTGATCTCACAGAAAATCAAGCAGCTAACTTGTTGAAACTATCCAGTTAAAAACCTCTCCACCGTACATCATTTACTTGGTGTTTTTTTATTTAAAAACACTTACTCTAACCCTCAAGAAAAAAGGACAGGCAGATACGACACTAACCAATGAATTTTAATATGATTAATCGTATCTCTCCCCTTAGTACGGGGACACTTCATCTTCTACTCCTCTTAGTCACAGCTGTAAAGTATCGATTCCGACCCAACCTAAAAAAGCTAAAACCCTCGATGTAACAAGGATTCCAGCCTTTTCAATAAGATACATCCTATGAACTTTCCTTTACACAACTTTCTCTCTTTGTCTCACAGCCGCTTTTTTGCCGTAACGATTATAGTCCACTTGGCTTTCCGTTTTCATAAGGTTTCAATACCCCGTACAGCGTTTCAATAACAGGAAGAGTTACATCATGTTTAGCAGCCAAACGCAGTGCTCCTCCATGTAAATGCTCAACCTCTAAAGGAAGTCCTTTTCTCATATCCTGATGCATGGAAGAGGTAGCTTCTTCTCGGAAACCTTTTAATCTAGTTGCCATCACTTCTACTTCTTGCTCTGTTAAAACAATCCCCTCTTTCTCAGCGAGCATGCTCATTTCCAAGATTACCTTTCTAGCAACGGCAAATGACGCTTCCGTACTTGTAATAAAACCTGCTGGCAGCTGCATCGCTGACGTAATTCCTGAAAATGACGTAATAAATATGTACTTTTTCCACATATGCTTTAAAATATTTTCTTCCCTTAAAATATTCGTTTTTACATCATTATGTACCGCTTCTAATTGCGCACATATTTCTGTTTGCTCGTTATGAAGAGCTCCAAATTTCACAGCACTGCTTCCACTAGTATGCTCTACGTGACCTTGTTCATTTAACGTTGCAATGATAGAGGCGAATCCTCCTAGCACTTTTTCTTTTCCAATGGCTTGCTGCAATGTTTCCAAATGCTCTATACCATTTAACAAAGGAAGTACAAACGCTCCTGTCTGCTCCACAATTGTTTGAACTTGCGGGATGACTTGTCCCAGATGATACCCTTTTACAGCCAGTATAATTAAATCGATATTTTCAGCTTGTTCGGCCTCTGTATAAACCGTTACATCTCTTGTTTCAAAGTTTCCTTCAGGGCTGTATATTTTCAACCCTTCTTTCGCTAATTGCGCTGCCCTTCTTTCTCTCACAAAAAACGAAACGTTTAAACCTGCTTCTAACAACCTCCCGCCAAAATAAGCACCTAAAGCTCCTGCACCTTGCACCAAAATATTCATCGTAGCACCAACCTTTCTTATCTCTTTTTATCTATGTTATCACGGAAGAGAGGCAATACTCTAGTCACAAACTATTGAAAATCTCTCGTTCCTTAGACACCGCCTAGCCTTTTCTGAACCTCTATCCATTTGTCCTCTAAGCCATTTAGATTACTCTTACACTTTGTGATTTTCGGATACGAATATAAGAAAAAGCATCCCCTTGCTGCTTAGTCAAAGAGGTGCCTTGAATCAAAAGGATTTAAAGCTTATTTACATAAAATTTATTGACGAATTAAGATTCTATTATTTTCAAAATAGAATTGATTGTACCAGATATATGGAACGGAGCTGCAAGGAGTAATACATTGTTTGCGTTAAAAAGAGAACGATAAACCTTCGGGCACTTATTCCTTTATTTATTTTTCTACCCAAGCATTTAAGTTTGTTTCCACTGTTCTAATTGTTACTATAATAGTGACACTTCATGAAGAAAGGATACATTTACATGTCAAATATACAAATACCTGTATCAGTCTTAAACTTAGCTCCTATTCGTGAAGGACAAAGTGCGAAAGAAGCTATCGAGGCAATGGCCGATTTAGCGCAAGCGACTGAGAAGATGGGCTATACACGATATTGGATTGCTGAGCATCATAACACACCAACATTAGTGAGTTCAGCGACTTCTATTTTAATTAAACACACTTTAGAACATACAGAACATATACGTGTTGGGTCTGGCGGAATTATGCTGCCTAACCACTCCCCTTTGGTCGTAGCCGAACAATTTGGAACGATGGCAACCATCTATCCTAATCGATTGGACTTAGGTCTTGGCCGGGCACCGGGTACCGATATGATGACCGCAAGCGCATTAAGACGAGCTCAAAAGGATTCTGTCTATACATTTCCGAACGATGTTCAGGCATTACTTACGTATTTCGGACCTGAAGAGCTTCAAAGTTATGTAAAAGCTTATCCAGGTGTTGGAACAAATATCCCAATCTATATCCTCGGTTCTTCGACGGATTCTGCCGTTCTAGCAGCTAAATTAGGCTTGCCCTATGTATTCGCTTCTCACTTTGCACCAAGATATATGGAGGAAGCTATTTCTATTTATCGCGACCGATTCCAGCCATCTCCATACTTAGACTCTCCATATATGATAGTCTGCTTGAACGTGATTGCCGCTGAAAGCGACGAAGAAGCTACATTCGAATCAACCACCATGCAGCAGTTTTTCCTAAATGTTGTGCGCGGCTCTCAAACACCGTTACAACCTCCTGTTGAAAATATGGATCACATTTGGAGTCAACCTGAAAAAGCAATGGCTGCATCAATGTCCAGTGTGACTCTGTTAGGAAATAAAGATTCGATTCGAAAACAGTTGACGAGTTTTCAAGAGAAGTATAACGTCGATGAAATTATGGCTGTATCGTATATTTATGATCCCGACAAACAAAAACGTTCTTATGAGATTTTAAAAGAAGTGGTGGATGGGAAGTAAAGGTTAGAAGTGATGAACCCCTGACTTCTTACAGAACTGTACGTACAAAAGGCTTCGCAAATAGCCAAGCCTTTTGTATTCATTAATATCCATTTTATTAACTAAAAACAGTCATCCTATAACTTCCGAATAATTACTGTTAGATACTTTAGTTTGTTTTTTATCATAGGACGCTATTAATTTTCCACATAAAGAAGCTAAAACTTGTTGAAATAACATTCCTAAAACAACAGGTAAAACTACTTTAGGAGGGAAATACGTACTGGCTATTACAGTTCCCGCACTAATATTCCTCATTCCACCTGTAAAAGCTACAGATACGGCTACATCTCTATTCCACTTAAATGCCCTAGCAGTAATCCAGCTCAAGAAATATCCTGTAATAGCAATGATAACAACGGTACCTGCAATAAAGACAATTCTCCCATTCATTTCTCTAAAATAATGCGATACAATCCCCCCATTAATCATAACAATCGTAGCGATCCCCAATTTTGAAAAAACAGCTAATTTCTCTCCTAATATAGGCTGTATTCTCCCTTTAGTCATATGGTTCAGACACATGGCCAATACAGAAGGAATAACAATCATAAGAATTAAATCCGTCATTAATTTATACGTATCTATTTCTACCTGCTGTACCGTAATAACCGATAAACTAAGTGGTACAATAATCGGTGACAGAAGTGTGTCTAATAATATAATAGAAAGAGCAACCGGGACACTTCCTTTATACATAACCACCCATATGAAACTAGTAATTCCAGTTGGAATAACAACAGACAGAATTAATCCTGTCATTGTGTCAAAATCACCAGCAAATAAAAGATGACCGATTCCCCAAGCGATACCTGGCATAATCACATGTAAGATCATCATTACTAATATGATTGGAAATGGATTATGTAGAGCCATTGTTAATTGTTTAAAATTAGACCCGAGACTCCCAGAGAAAGTCATTACAGCGAATATCCAAGGTATAAGAAATTTAACTTCTTGCATAGAATCCCCAATAAAAATACCAATTAATAAACTTGAAGGTATCATAATGGGTAAAAATCTCCCTAGAATACTATTTAATTTGTCAAACATCCTTTTTCATCTCAATCATCCATCCCTTTAGTAGACTAGCTTGTTATAGCATTTTACTTCTAGATTACCAATAAACTCTGGCTCTTTCCCCCACGTGCCGTATTAATAAGCAGCCACCTCCATCTCAGGCCCCAGTTTTAGACACTTTGCGACTCCTTGAGCAATCTTAACTATTCCCTCACTTTACATTTATCCATTTAAACTATTATAAGACTATATATTATTTTTACAAAAAATGGAACATTTTTATTTTTAAAAAACATCCCCTTTAACTTTTCTTTTCATAATGGAAATTAACACTGTTACTAATACTTAGTTATTGTTAATGAGGCCACTAACTACAGTTGTATACACTTCGTCTATACTTTTTCACTAATTTTAATATAGAACTCGCTAATCTTAAAATTAACCGAAAGTACCTAAAAGCACTAAAAACGAAAAAAAGCTGAAATCCTTAACATCCAAGAATCCCCACCTAGCCAATTTTCTAAACTATTTTTCTATTAAATAAAAAGAAGCAAAACACCAACTCCAAATTTGGCAGCATGACATTCAATATTTACTGTCATCCCTTTCACAGGCTTCATAATTAAAGTGGAGAGCCCAATAGTCTCTCCACTGATTAATGAGGATTCTATTCATTAAATGAAACGGGCGAGCCAGTTGAAGTATGTTGATTCACCCAGTCAAGCGATACTTTGGAAACATCTTGCCAGTCAGGTATTTCTGATTTATGCTGCTCTACCCAACTCATACAATATTGCGGGTCAATATTATTTTCCTGGCATTGTTCTAAGAACGACTGAATGTTTGAATCTGTACAATTTTCCCATGTGCCACAAGTAGTTGTAAAAAGAGTCTCCATTTTCGTTTGTATATCCAGTTCCTTATCATTAACCATGATTAACTCCTCCTTTTATTAAAAATAAGGTAAGCATGTTGGCATTAACAACATTAAGTATGTGCAAAGGATTATTTATGCCGTTGGCTGCTGTATTAATTATTATCCCAATGATTGTCGCCATTATAACTGTACATAGAAAAAATGGTTTGTTTTCAGATAAGGGGGAAATATAATCTAGTATTAATTACTATCGCATCGGGCATCACTTTAACTGGTTCTTTAGCTTTAGGTACACTCTATGATATGGATTTTTTGGTCCGTTTAATGTTTTCGCATTGAAGAAACCTTTAACTACAAAATAAAACCAGCACAAATGACCATGCTGGTTTGCTCCACACTATTCATTTAGAAGTTTTCTGCAACCTTTTCTAAACTAGTTTCAATGATTTCTTCTGCTCGGTCAGGATACTAATAACAACTGTTTCTGAACCTGTAGTTCCCCAAGCCTGAACATACTTAACAGCCAATAGATTATCCTTGTGGATTAATGTTATGGTTATGACGGAATCTATTACTTGGATCGTACGTTTTCTTTACCTCTACTAAGCGCTCGTAGTTTTCTTGAAATGCATTAGTCGTTGCATCGTCGCTTACACCGACTCCATTAAGATATGAGGCATTTTTGTAGGAAAACGGGAGCAGTCCTCCGTATACGGAATCTACCCATTGTTTACATACAGCATCGTCTCCAGCCATAGCCATTACATCAACCAGCAGGACAAACTTTGCATTTCGAATAGCAAATGGAGTTGCATGAACAGGTACTCGATTCATTTGTCCGCCAAGTGCCCACAACTGAACAAGGATGCTTGGAGCCGGCGCATTGTCTATTTTATAGAGGAGCTGCTCAATGACTGTATCATCTAATTCATCAAAGAAAAGAGAGCTTCCATAAACAGGTACGGTTTTTGGCACCATTGGGTCTAGCTTCTTTTGGAACGCTACAAATGGGACTACTCCTGTTTGATCAACAATTGGTTCTGCTAACTCGCGAAGCGGTTGAATGACTGTTTGGCCTTCTTTCGCATCACCTGCATAGATTCCTAAAAGCATGATTACCTTTTTATGATGTAAAAATTCAGGTAAAAACGGGGCGGGCGGCAGCACAGCAGCTGTTATATTAAGAGAAACTGCTTCATCAGGAGCTTGGGCCAAAAATTGTTGAACTTTGTTTAAGATGGCTTTTGCATCCTTAAAATCGTACATCACATCCAAAGCCAATACTTCTGGACCTACTGCATGCAAGGCAAACTCAAATCTAGTAACGACCCCAAAATTTCCGCCGCCTCCACGAATTGCCCAAAATAAATCTTGATGATTCTTTTCATTAACCTCAAGCACAACACCGTCTGCTGTTACGACTCTTGCACCAACAAGATTGTCACAAGTTAACCCATACTTCCCTCTTAAATAACCAATCCCGCCATTTAGAGCTAACCCAGCAACACCTGTTTCGGAAACTGTTCCAGTAGGAACTGCCAGTCCATACTTTTGAGTTTCAAGATCTATATCTCCAAGAGTGGCTCCACCTTCTACAACAGCCACTTGTCTTTTTTCATCTACTGTCACTTTTCTCATATGTGATAAGTCAATCATTACCCCATCATCACAAACAGCAAGGCCGGCTACATGGTGTCCTCCACCGCGAATCGAAATAGATAATTCATTTTCCTTCGCAAACTGTACAGCTGCAATCACATCATCTTCTGACTCACAAACTACTATTGCGGCTGGTTTTCTATCAATTACAGCATTCCAAACCCTTCTCACTTCATCATAGCGTGCATCATTTGGACGTATTAACCGGCTGCCTACATGCTTCTCAAGGGTACTATACATCATGTAATCACTCCTATCCTTTATATTTGAACACTAGTTCATTGTTACCATATAATAGTACCATTATTTGGTTAATTTTTCACAAAATTCTGTAATTATAATTACACCAATAGTCATACTCTCAAACTAGTTGACCTAGATTCTTCAAAAAGTAAAAGAGACAAACACTAACTTTCCATTGCAATCAAGTAAAAAAACTGGTATCATCTAACATAATTAAATATTCACTTATTTCAATATTCTTTTGAAGTAAGGATAGAGGAGCAAAGACCATAAGTACGCACTGGGAGGATAATGAGGTCCAATGACGATTGCGAAAAGGGGAATTTGCCGAAGTGGAAAGAATCTCATATTTCTTGAAGCTGGTTCTGTTATTGAATAAATACAGAACTGTCATATAGGAAACTATATGGAGGGCTATCTTACGCACAGAAATAATTTTTGTTACATATTGTTTCTACTGCAGCAGCGAAGCCCCGTTGTTGCTTTTTCGCGTTTATCGTTAATCGCCCTTCTCCCTCTATATAAAAATAATTTAAAGGACGTGGAGAAGTAATGAATTTCGGACAAATTTTAACTGCAATGGTAACCCCATTTGATCACAATGGTGAGATTGATTTTAATGCTGCAAGAAACTTAATCAATTATTTAATTGACAATGGTACAGACGGTTTAGTAGTTGCGGGTACAACTGGAGAATCCCCTACGTTAACGACGGAAGAAAAAGTCGAATTATTCAAATTTGTCGTTGAAGTTGTGAATGGAAGAATTCCTGTTATTGCTGGTACTGGCTCTTATAACACTAAAGCCTCTATCGATTTAACGAAGCTTGCAGAACAAGCAGGGGTCGATGGAATTATGCTCGTTGCTCCATACTACAATAAACCTTCTCAAGAGGGATTATATCAACACTTTAAAGCAATTGCTGAGTCAACGTCATTACCGGTTATGCTGTATAATATACCGGGGCGCAGCATTGTCAATATTTCTGTTGAGACTGTCGTTCGCCTTGCACAAATCCCAAACATCGTTTCCATTAAAGATGCAAGCGGCAACTTAGATGCGATGACTGCAATTATCAGCCAGACACCTGAAGATTTTTCATTGTACAGCGGTGATGATGGTTTAACATTACCTGTATTATCGATTGGCGGCACGGGAGTAATCTCAGTTGCTTCTCACATTATCGGTAATGAAATGCAAGCGATGATTGAAAATTTCAAAAATGGCAAGCTTCAAGAAGCTGCTCTAGCTCACCGCAGCCTTCTCCCAGTTATAAAAGCACTATTTGCTGCACCAAATCCATCACCGGTAAAAGCAGCATTAAATCTAAAAGGAATGTCTGTCGGCGGCGTTCGCTTACCAATCATTCCTCTAAACGATGAAGAAACAAATTCATTACAACAAGCACTGCAAGTACTGAATGTAAAAGAAGAAACGATTTCTTAAAAAAGTTTTCTAATAAACGAAAGTTTTGACTCATCTATGCGAAATCTAAAAAGTGGCTGACCTCCCATATCACATTACTGTCTGGGAGATCCGCACTCGTATCTTACTTTATTTATTAAATGAAAGTAAAAAATGACGTGTAAAATGGTACACGTCATTTTTATACTGGTTACTTTTTCACCTTGTCGCACTTCCAATATTTAAAAAAGTAAGAGTTGCAGTTATTTCATGTACACCATTGACTAAAATCGTAATCCTATTGGTTCCTGAATTTCGATTCGTATTTGAAATGAGTCTAGGAAAATCAAACTCTATCGGAACGCCTTGTACAAAGGTTCTTACAGTATCAGACCTATATAACGAACCAAACGTTGGTGTTGCACCCATTGCTCATGTTGCTCCTGTTGAACCCGTTTCTCCTTTAAATATATTTACCTCAACTTCTTGTTCAATTATTAATTTTTTATTATCTTCTATGACTTTTTGTTTCTTCTTAACTTTAACGCAATTACATTTCCTCCCGCCACATTTAGAACAGTGTACTTTAACTTCTTGCTCTATTTTATTTTTTCTATTATTATCCAAACGTTTCACATCTTCCCCAAATTATTACTCACACACTATGTAACTGACATTAAATTTGATTGGACAAATATCTATAAAAAATCGTAAACCCAAGTTTTTTATACAATTACCGAACTTCTTTAGAAACAAAAAGCATTTATTACTTGTACCCATGCTAAACGTATCAAAAAAGGACGTCGGTTTAAATTCACCAACGTCCTTAACTAAACTCTATAACTTTCTTGTAACTTGAATATCTTAAAGAACCTTTATTTAAAAAGGTTTTATTATTCTAAGTACAATTTTCCAAAATAAACCTTTTAACCTTATCGTATAAAGTACTTTACTTAAACTAATCTAACTAACCTTTACAGTAAGCAGCTTTTGTAATTCTGCTGTTAAGCGCTGCTCTGCTTC
Organism: Peribacillus sp. Hz7; assembly: GCF_042136355.1. NCBI lineage: Bacteria > Bacillati > Bacillota > Bacilli > Caryophanales > Bacillaceae > Peribacillus > Peribacillus sp. Hz7. The sequence goes on along the minus strand of NZ_JBHHJV010000001.1, from coordinate 80,027 downwards.
TTCCTCAATACGGAAACCGCCTGTTGTTAAACGTTCAATTTGCTGATCAATAACATAGACCGGATTTAAGATTTCAGTTGCACCTAGTACCGATAATACTGGTTTTAATGCATATTCAATGGCTAAAAGATGACCAAACGAGCCACCTACTGCTAAAGGTACAACGATTTTTCCCTCTAATGCTTTTTGCGGCAATAAATCTAAATAGGTCTTTAAAATACCTGTAAAAGAAGCTTTATAAATAGGCGTTAAAATGACAACAATTTCTGCTTCTGCTACTTGCTGATTAGCACGCTGAATGTCCTCGCTTGCAAAGTTTGCTGTAATTAAATCCGTAGCTGGCAGCTCATGTACATAAAGCGAATGAAAGTCGATTGCCTCTTGCTCAAAAAATCTTTCCACCTTTTGTTGAATAGCTGTTAAACGAGATTTCTTTGTATTGCCTCCATTAATAATCACTGCTTTAGTCATTTGCATTCTCTCCTTTATTTTCCAGTTATTTGTGCCGTTTTTTTAGATGGATGTACAGGTACTGAAAGTCCTAAATTCCCGCGCAACGTATCGCTCTCATATTCAGTGCGGAATAAACCTCGACGCTGCAGTTCCGGGATTACGAGTTCAACAATATCGTTCAAGCCATCCGGGAAGGTTGGCGGCATAATGTTAAAGCCATCTGCTCCTTCATTTAAGAACCACTCTTCTAATTGATCTACAATCTGTTCAGGTGTTCCAACGATTTCCCGGTGACCCCGTGCCCCCGCAATACGTTCATAAACTTCACGGATTGTTTGTAAATTTTCTCGTTTTGCAATATCACGAATAATGTTATAGCGGATACGCGGATTCGTTTCATCTTCAATCGTACTAAAATCCGGCAACGGCGCATCGACATCGTATCCTGATAAATCAATATTGATGAAGTTCGATAAATAGGCTAGACCTACTTCTGGTAAAATACGGCTATTCAGTTCTCTCTGTTTGGCAAGTGCCTCTTCCTCTGTTTTAGCCACTGTAATAAATACACCAGGCATAATTTTCAAATCCTCAGGCTGACGGCCATATTTGGCTAGACGTCCTTTTACATCACGATAGAAAGCTTGAGCCTCTTCCAGTGTTTGCCACGCTGTAAAAATAACTTCCGCTGTTTTTGCCGCCAGTTCTTTTCCAACTTCGGACGATCCAGCCTGCACAATAACTGGATGACCTTGCGGTGTCGATGGTGAATCCAGCTCCCCTTGTACCTTAAACCATTCTCCCTCATGATTAACTGGGTGCACCTTCTCTATATCTAAATATCGACCTTGTTCTTTATCGATAACAAGTGCCTGGTCTTCAATCGAAAACCATAGCTTTTTGACAACATCTACAAATTCCTCTGCGCGTTCATAGCGGAGCGCGTGCTGTAAATGCTTTTCTTTACCAAAAAGGAGTGATTCGCTGTCATTTGCTGAAGTGACTACATTCCAAGCCGCTCGACCTTTTGATAGATGATCAATGGCACCAAATTTACGCGCCACATGAAACGGTTCGTTATATGTAGTTGTTAATGTAGCAGTTAACCCAATATTTTTCGTAACGGCTGCAAGCGCTGAAATAATAATGACTGGATCAAGCTTCAATCCCGATGATGAATTTTCTAAAAGGGATTGACCAAATACATCTGCAAAAAACACCATATCGAATTTACCGCGCTCAGCCGTTTGGGCTAATTCAATTAAATAATCTAAATCCAATGTACGGTTCGCTCCTGAAGAAGGGTGACGCCAGCTTGCGACATGATGTCCAGGTAAATTGAAAAACGCCCCTAATTTCATTTGTTTTTTCGTCATAATAACAACAACTCCTACTTATCATATTTATTTAATCGGAATTTTACAAAAAAATTATTTAGCAAACGGGTTATATTCGTTTGTATATAAATCTTCCGCCTTCACTTGACCTTCTTTTAATTCACCATTTTTTACAAGCCACTCAATCCAAACGTCATATTCCGATGGTGTAATGACACCGCCTTTTTCGGCAATTCCTGTACTCTTCCAATATTTAAGGTTATCGGCTGTTTCTTTTCTGTCGCGTTCATTGATAATTTTCTCAAAGCGTGCAATGACTTCTTCTCTTGGCGTTGTTTGTGCCCATTCAATAGCCTTGGCAACCCCTTCCGTAAATTGCTTTACAGTATTTGGGTTCTCCTTGATATACTGCTCTGTAAAGAAATAATCACCTGCTGTAAATTCTGTACCAAACACTTCAATGTCTTTAAATAATTCTAAAATTCCCCCTGCTTCTAGAGCTCGATCTCTTGCAATACTTGCAGACCCGCCCAATACAGCCACATCTAGCTGTTTATTTCGTAACGCTTGTTCTGCATTCGACATCGGAATTGTCACGAGTGTCACTTGTTCAATTTCTTTCTCCGTTAAGCCGCCTTGACGTAAATAATCTTTAATAACGAACTCCGCATGAGCCCCTAAAATATTTACACCCACTTTTTTACCAATTAAATCTTTAGCTGATTTAATCGGACTGCCCTCAAGTACATAGGCACCCATATACGTATTTTCATCACTGCCATAAGAACCAACAACGGACTTTAATTTTACATTTTTGGAATAAGATTTAATAATCGCTCCATTAAATGCGGCACCAAAATCTATTTGTTTTGTCGAGGTTAATTGAATGCTTTCCGGTCCGCCAGCGCTATCACCTATATAATCCAACTTCAAATCTCCTAAATAGCCTAAATCCTCTGCTAGTTCAGGAAAGCCCACGATACCTGGCGACCCTTGATATTGCAGTACTGTATCTTCTTTCGAATCAGCAGCTGTCTTATTATCTGAACAGCCTGTTAAAATACTGCCGATTACACCGGTTGCTAAAATAAGTGATGCTAATTTTTTCATAATTTTTCTCCTCACTTCACCCTAAGTCTCATACTCTTTCAACAGTAAATTCCTATCTATTTTCCAGCGTTCTGTATCTGTTTTTTAGATGGATTTACAGGTATGGAAAGTCCTAGATTTCCACGCAGTGTATTGCTTTCATATTCTGTACGGAATAAACCGCGTCTCTGTAATTCTGGGATAACTAATTCCACAATATCATGAAGACCGTCCGGGAAAGTTGGTGACATCACATTAAAGCCATCCGCTCCTTCATTTAAGAACCATTCCTCTAATTGATCAGCAATTTGTGCTGGTGTACCAACGATCTCTCGATGACCGCGTCCCCCCGCAATATGCTCGTATACTTCCCGTAATGTTTTTAAATTTTTACGTTCCGCAAGAGTGCGAATAATGGTATAACGGATTTGTGGATTCGTATTATCATTAAACTCTACACTTTCAGGAAGCGGTGCCTCTACATCGTATCCTGTTAAATCGATACCAAAGAAATTAGATAAGTATTCAAGACCTATCTCGGGCGAAATATAGCCATTTAATTCCTTTCGTTTAGCAATCGCTTCTTCCTCTGTTTTCGCTACTGTAATAAAAACACCTGGCATAACTTTTAAATCTTCAGGTTTACGGCCATATTTTGTAAGGCGCCCCTTCACATCACGATAGAATGCTTGTGCCTCTTCAAGTGTCTGCCATGCTGTGAAAATAACCTCAGCCGTTTTTGCGGCAAGTTCCTTCCCTGCTTCTGAAGAGCCTGCCTGCACAATTACTGGATGACCTTGCGGTGTCGATGGTGAATCCAGCGTTCCTTGTACTTTGAACCATTTCCCTTCATGATTAACTGGATGGACTTTCTCTAAGTCTAAGAACTTCCCTTTCTCCTTATCGATTACAAGTGCCTCGTCTTCAATTGAAAACCATAACTTCTTGACAACCTCTACAAATTCCTCTGCTCTTTCATAACGACGTGCATGTTCTAGATGCTTTTCTTTACCGAACAATAGTGACTCTTTTTCATTTCCAGATGTCACTACATTCCAAGCTGCTCGCCCTTTTGACAGATGATCAATGGCACCAAATTTACGCGCTACTTGAAACGGTTCATTATAAGTTGTTGTTAATGTTGCCGTTAAACCGATATTTTTTGTCACGGCTGCAAGCGCCGAAAGAATAATAAGTGGATCCAGTTTCAAGGCCGAAGTGGCTAGTCTTTCTGAAGGTGTTTGACCAAATACATCCGCAAAGAAAATCATATCGAATTTTCCACGCTCGGCTGTTTGCGCTAATTCAGTTAAATACTCTAAATCGAATATACGATTTGCCGCTGTCGAAGGATAACGCCAGCTCGCTACATGATGTCCAGGTAAATGGAAAAACGCGCCTAATTTCATTTGTTTTTTTGTCATATTACCAACTCCTATTTATCTTATTGTTTTAGTTAGAATTAATATAAAAAAATAATAGAATCCCTTACATCTCATAGATTTACTGGCTGCTTCCATTTTGAAAATTTACGCTCAAGCATGCTTAAGCCTTGATTGATGAGTAAGCCTAATAAAGCAATCGTTAAAATACCTGCGTACATTTCAGGAATTTGGAAGTTGTATTGTGAATACGTAATTAAATAACCTAACCCTTCTTTTGCTCCGACCATTTCTGCTGCGATTAACACTAAAATCGCTCCTGTTCCTGCCATACGAATCCCTGTAAAAATAGTTGGAACGGATGCTGGTAAAATCACTTTAAGAAATAGTTGATAAGAAGAGAGATTCATCGAACGCGCTGATTTAATTAATAATGGATCTACGTTTCCTACAGCAGCAATGGTGTTTAAGAGAATCGGCCATGTGCAGGCGAATAATACAATAGCAATTTTAGACGTTTCACCGATTCCTAGCAGCAACATAAATACCGGCAGCAAAGCTAATGCCGCTGTATTTCGGAACAATTCTAACACTGGATTTAATAATTCTCTTGCCAATGGATACCAACCAATCATCAACCCTAATGGAATGGCAATCAGCAACGCTAACCCAAACCCACTTACTGAACGGGTGATACTCGCCATAAAATGAGCAAAAAGCTCACCTGATATAACCATATCCCACCAAGAAATCACTACACTGGAAAATGTCGGAAAGAACGCCTGATCTACTAAGCCAATTCGTGGTGCGATTTCCCATAGTAAAAATAATGCCACTAATACAATAGACTGTTTGAAAACCTTTTGTAGGCTGGAAAACACAAACAGTTTTGGTTTTCTCGGCTCTACAGCTGACTGTATAGATTTTATTGTCTCCATAAGTATGACTCCTCTCTATTCTAGTTAAATATGAGCACCTTGGTATTCATGTTCATGCAGTAAACTCCAAACTTCATGACGCGCTTTCACAAAATCAGGATGGGAACGAATATCCGCATCCTCTAAACGCGACTTAAGCGGAATATCCACAATCGTTTTCACCGTACCAGGCCCTGGTGTCAACACGACGACACGTTCACCTAAATAGACTGCCTCATCGATACCATGTGTAATAAAAATAATCGTTTTCTTCGTTTTCTCCCAAATACGCAAAAGTTCACTTTGCAGGGATTCGCGTGTTTGGGCATCAAGTGCTGCAAAGGGTTCATCCATCAGTAAGACATCTGGATTAAAGGCTAGACTTCTAGCAATCGCTACACGCTGCTTCATTCCCCCGGATAGTTCATGTGGATAACGATCCGCAAAATGACTAAGTCCAACTAAAGCAAGAAAATACTCGGCCCGCTCTCTTCGTTCATGCTTCGGAACACCCTTTGCCTCTAAGCCAAATTCAATATTGCCGCGTGCTGTCTTCCATGGAAATAGGGCATATTGCTGAAAGACAATACCGCGATCGAGCCCTGGGCCTGTAATTTTTTCATCATCAATTAAAATGCGTCCGCGTGTTGGCATTGATAAGCCCCCTAGTAAATCAAGCAAAGTTGATTTGCCGCAACCACTTGGACCTACTAATGTTAAAAACTCGCCTTCTTTTACCGTAAAACTTAAATCCTTTACTGCTGTAAATTCTTGCATTACACCCTTTTGTTTCGTATCACGAACCGTAAAAGTTTTTGTGACACGTTCAAATCTAATTTTCTCAGTACCTGTCAATGAGCTCACCCCACCCTTTTTTATAAATAAACACATAAGAATAGTAGGTTTATAGTTATAGCAATCCTGCTAATTAGTTACCTTAGCTTAGATTACTAGTGGCCGCCGACTTGTTTAAGCAAAAAAGGCTCAGGTGACAACGACTATCGTTTATCATCTGAGCCTCCGGTTAACCAGTCAGCATCTGCTATGTATTTAACTTTGTCCTACTCAATCGATCCTATTTTAACGATACAGGTAAAAGTAGGAGTTTTTTGTAGGTTTAATACCAACTAAACTTATAAACTTAATTTATCACATAAAAATAGAATGTCAATGATATTTTTTAAAAATTTCACCATATTCACTTAAAAATGGAAAACAGTATTTTCGACCTGCTTCCTGTTTTTATGCAATAAAATGACCCTATCCTATATAAACTGAGGCCATTTTAAATTAAACAAACTGGGATTTATAAAATGAACTTATTCCTTCTCTTCACTCTCCCTTTCCCATCTTGATACCTCTTCGCGAACTTTAGGTGCCACTTCTTTACCTAACAGCTCAATCGCCCTCATGACATCTTCATGAGGCATTGTGCCAACTGGTACATGCAGCATAAAACGGGTGATACCTACATTCTTTCGCAGATAAATAATTTTATCAGCAACGGTCTGTGGATCCCCAACATACAGGGCACCTTCCAAACTGCGAGCAGCATCGAAAGTAGCTCGGGTGTACGGTCCCCATCCACGCTCTCGTCCTAATACGTTCATCGCTTGCTGGGTCGAGGGGAAAAATTTGTGCGCTGCCACTTCCGTGTTCTCCGCAACAAAACCATGTGAATGCGAGGCGACGGAAAGCTTTGATACATCATGGCCAGCGCGTGCTGCGGCCTTTTTATAAAGTCGGACAAGCGGCTCAAATTGAATCGGACGGCCGCCAATAATCGCTAGAACGAGCGGCAACCCTAGTAAACCTGCACGAACGACCGACTCAGAATTCCCGCCGCTGCCAATCCAGACCGGCAATGGATTCTGGACTGGACGCGGATACACACCAAGATTTTGAATCGCTGGTCGATGCCCGCCTCTCCAAGTCACTTTCTCAGATTCTCGAATTTTTAACAATAGCTCCAGCTTCTCTTCAAACAGCTCATTATAATCTTTTAAGTCATAGCCAAACAGTGGAAATGATTCAATAAAAGAGCCCCGGCCTGCCATGATTTCTGCACGGCCGTTTGAAATCGCATCCACTGTTGCAAAATCCTGAAACACTCGCACCGGGTCTGCAGAAGAAAGCACCGTAACCGCACTTGTTAATCGAATTCGCTTCGTTTGCGACGCAGCTGCAGCCAGTACAACGGCTGGAGAAGATGCCGCATAATCTTTGCGATGATGTTCACCTACACCAAACACATCTAAGCCTACTTCATCGGCTAGTACAATTTCTTCAACTACTTCACGTATACGCTGTGCATGACTGATCACTTCGCCCGTTTTGACATCTGGTGTTGTCTCTACAAACGTGCTTATACCTATCTCCATTTTATTCCCCTCCTGCTCCTAGAGAACAAATCGTATGATTCTCTATAGCTCTTATGTAATCTTATTTTTCAGAGTGCCAAGACATTAAGGTCGCACTCAACTTCTTCTTACCCTCATAATTCCTTTACCATTAAAACATGCGGAATACCTTCTTCCATAAATACATCGGATGACGCCTGATAACCAAGCTTTTCATAAAAACCTTCTGCTTGTGCTTGTCCATGTAATTTCACTCGAGATATTCCTTTTTCTTTTGCTATTTCTTCTAATGCTTTAATAATTACTTTCCCAAGACCAAATTTACGATACGGAGCTAAAATACAAATTCTCTCCAATTTCCCTAGGCCTTCAACAACTCTTATTCTTCCCGTTCCGACAGGGTGTTCCTCGTAATAAACTAAAATGTGTTCACATTGTCCATTTAGTGTGTCAAATTCATCGAATTCTGCCTCTACTGGCACACCTTGTTCCTCAACAAATACTTCTTTTCTAATCTGAAATGCTTTTTTCAAATCATTATCGACTGCTATTCTTTTTAACTCCACTTACCTTCAGCCCTTTCTGGATGTATGATTCAAGCACTTTACTTCTTATTCCTCATAAATCATTTTCCTTGTCATGCCACCATCTACGACAAGGTTAATACCTGTAACAAAATCATTTTCTTTAGCTGTTAAATATAGACAAGCTCGTGCAATATCATCTGGTTTTCCTACGCGCTTGGATAGATGCTGTTCATGGTCGATTTTACTTAATTTTGCATAATCTCCTGTTTCAATCCAACCTGGAGAAATAGCATTTACTGTAATCCTGTCCTCACCTAATGAGGCCGCCAGCGCATGTGTAATGGCAACGATTCCACCTTTTGTGGCCGCATAAGATTCCGAATTTGGCTCAGACATAACAGCCCTTGTGGAGGCAATATTGACAATCGATCCGCCATCCTTATTATGACGCATATATTTTGCCGCTTCACGTGAGCCTAAGAACACACTTCTTAAGTTTGTATTAATCACATCGTCCCACTCTTCTATCGATAAATCATAAGGAGACCTGAATAACGCTTTTCCTGCATTATTAATTAAAATATCGATCTGACCGTATGCTTGATTAGCTGCTTCCATTAATCGAACAATATCCGCTTCCACTCTTACATCTGTTTGTACGAAAAGTGCTTCTCCACCCTGTTCTTTTATGCTAGTAACCGTTTGTATACCTGCTGTTTCATCTATATCTGCTAAAACGACATTAGCCCCTTTTTCTGCATAAGATAAAGCAACGCCTTTTCCAATGCCATTTCCCGCTCCTGTTATCACGACTGTTTTATTAGAGAAATCCATAATCTGTACACATCCTTTTTACCCTCAATATTTTTTAAGATAACACAAAAGAACAATAGAGAGAAAACCTGCCTCTATAACAGATTAAAAAGAAAGATTTGCTGGATTGCTGGAATTTTGTGCTTCATGACTCTGATGAAGGACATTTCCCCGCTGGATTCCTCGATTTTGTTCTTCGTGACCTTGATGAAGGACATTTCCTGACTCGAGTTCTGGAACTTTGTCCTTAAACACACTTTTTGAGGACGGTAGAAAAGGAACGATCTAAGGAGAATGATTGTTCAACTAAACGGGAAGGCTGCCCCGAAAGCCATTTTCATGACTTTTAGGACAGCCTCTCGCTTCGTTATATAAAACAGACAAGGATTGTGCCAATCTATTTCACATCATGTTTTTTAAAATCTAGATAAAAAACTTATGATTTAAGCTGTTACTGCTGATAATTCTTTTGCTACAGCTTTAACTTTTTCTAAACCTTCAGCAATAATCGTTTCAGCTTGATCTGACGCTGCATTATGGCCTTCAATAATGACTTCGTTTACGATTTCCATACCGAATACGCCGCCAACAACGTTTTTAATATAAGTAGCAGCCATTTCCATTGGCGCTGCTTCTGGTGTTGAGTAAACACCGCCGCGTGCACTTAAAATAATCGCTTTTTTATCAGTCATTAAGCTTACTAATTGACCATTTTCGTTATATTTGAATGTGAAACCTGCTTGGTACACATAGTCGATAAATGTTTGTAATTTAGCTGGGATTGTTAAGTTCCATAATGGGAACGCGAATACTACTACGTCTGCTGCTGTTAAAGCATCCATTGCTTTTTGTTTAGCAGCTAAAATACGCTGTTCTACATCTGTCATTTCTTCGCCTGATTCTACTTTACCGAAAGCGTTGAATAAATCTTGACCAAAGTAAGGCATATCTTCTGCAAATACATCATAAGTTGTTACATTTACACCTTCTACGTTCTCCATAAAAGTTTCATACATTTTACTTGATACTGCTTCGGAAGCTGGACGGTTATTTGCTTTTACAACTAATACGTTCATGATTGTTAGTCTCCTTTAAATTATCATTAATAAAGATATCTCGAATTCATAATATATAAGTAAAATATAATTGTCAACAAAATAGATTTCAAGCACTTACAGTGTTAGTGAACTCATAAGCGCGGTAATCGTTCAATCTGCCTTCTTTAAAATGTCGTAACATTACCTTAGTTCAATAATCTCTAATTAACTATATTTTAGAATAAAAATGCGTCTAAAGCGTATTGCCCAGGACCTATTAGCGCTATACCAATAGCCACTGCAAGCAGGGTAAGGTTATATTCATATCCATTTGATGTTGCCCATAATCCATTTGGACCATGTACCTTCACAATGGCCATTACCATCGTTCCTGCAATGATTACTCCTGCAAGCGGGGTTAAAAATCCTAAAACAAATAAAATTCCTCCAATAAGTTCTGCTAATCCTGCGAAAAGAGCCATTGTTACTCCTGGCTTCATGCCAATAGATTCAAACCATCCTCCAGTACCTTTTAATCCATAACCTCCAAACGAACCAAATAGTTTTTGAGCACCGTGACCAATGAATAAAACACCTACTACCAAACGAATGATTAATAATCCAATACTTATCATCAAAAAACCCTCCTAAAATCACCCTGTATTTTATCTTGAATTCAAGATAAATGATTAAAAAAATTTAACTTCCTATTCTTTCATTTACCTTTTTGAATCATTATTCCTATCTCAACACGATTTAATGATTCAAATATATAATCAACTAGCTTCTACGGCATGAAGGTCAACTGTTGCCTACTCCCACCTCATTCGCTCCCGTAATGCTTTAGTTGTTACATTCATATAAGATTGGGCAAATCAGTACATTTTCTTTTTTCCACCCCCGAAAATTACATTTAATTAATATATCTTGAATACGAGATAATGATAATACTTAAAAAATTTTATGTCAATAATCTTTTTTTATTTTTCCGATTTGCAGACTGTAACGGAGTGTATAGTATAATCAGTTTTGTATCGGCACCTAATTATTTCAAAAAAGGATATGATCATTTTGGTAAAAACAATCATTTTAAATAACTACTCTATTTCAGTGAAAGAGTATGGGGAAAAAAAGACGCAGGATGGCGATCTCATTTCCGTTACGTTTGATGTGACAAGTGAAGATTACCATGATGTGACAACATTACTATACAAAGGAGCATTTGATGTAAAAATCCCCGAAAGAAATCGAGAATTTAAAGGGACCATTCAACAGTATTCAACTTCCATTACAAATCTTTATGAAAAAGGCAACGTAGGAGAATTTAAGCTGTGTTTACTTGAAAAAAGTTAAGAAAAGAACTCTTTCAAATCAGTTCCCTATACACAAAAGGCCATTCATCTCCCACTCTTTGTTGGACTACGCTCTGCACAAACTTAAAGTGGGAGTCTTCTCACCTAAAATGATCAATCATTTCTTACCTTCTTTTTCTCTCTCTGATTAGGTACCTTCATATTTCACAAAAAATCTAGCGCTAATTTTAACTAAATAAATTGGGTCAATAGCTGGTTAAACTTGTCACGTTCTTCCCAGAACGGACCATGGCCGCTATATTGAAACGGTACAAGCTGTGAATTTCTTATTTTTTGATGTAGTTCTTGAGCTTGCGCAAATGGAATAACTTTGTCATGGATGCCGTGAATAATTAAAGTGGGGGCACTTATTTTTAGAATATCTTCATGGAGCTTCTCATCTCTTAATAAAACAATGATTGCCGCGGTTGACCACCCTGCAGCCTGTAATCCCATTTGGAAAAACCAGTCGGAGAATGAGCTGGTTATATACTGAAAGAAAAACGTATCCGTTACTCCCTGCATCATCTTGGGGCGGTCATTTAACGTTTCCTTAAGAAGTTTATTAGCCGTTTCCGTTGAAAAGCCTGTCGGAGCTGCAGCGTCAACGAGGACAAGTTTGGATACTCCGTAACCATTGTGTCGAGACATATATCGAATTGCGATTCCTCCACCCGTAGAGTGGCCCACGAGCGTAACATTGTCTAATTGAAGGGTACCTATTACCGTGCGGATATCATCTGCCAGTCTGTTATAAGTGTAGCCGCTCATTGGTTTATCCGAATTTCCAAAGCCCCTCCAGTCTATGCCAATACAGCGGTAACCCAATGCAGGAAGAACATCAAACTGATATTCAAATTGTTTATGGCTCAACGGCCACCCATGTATAAACACTATAGTTTTGCTACCGCCTGGGTTAATATCTTCTACATATAGATTCACACCCGGTTCTACATTCACAAAGTATCCCATGCCCATTCCTCCATAATAAGATGGTTTTAACAATAGGATATTCATTTCAGTAAACATAGGTGAGTACCTAGATTGTAGGGTAGCGAAGCGAAAAAGGATGGAGTTCAAAACAATCTTGTGAGTGATTTGAATAAGAAAAGAAGCTTTGCCCTTTATTCGAGCAAAGCCATCCATATGAGTATAGCGATTACATCCTAATTACGGTAGCCCATGAATTTCTTAATTTTTTTCTCCATGGAGTTTAACTTGTGGTCAATATGATTGAATTGTTTTTTTCTGTTTTTTGAAGAGCGCCAAGATAATGATAGGATTACGATAAAAATGATCGGAACTGCTAAAGCGATTAATTGAAAAATAAGACCCCAGATATCTACTTCCTGCATCCATTTTCTCTCCTCTTTTCATATTGTCCCCTCTTCATCTTACCATTTTTATACAAACAATTGTAATTTTAGCCTACATACAACACTTCACAATCATGAATCATATCTAGAGGAGAACGCGCTTCGCTACGGAATTCTACCTGCCCAAGCCTATTTGCTTTTCGGTACTTTGTGCAGTTTCTGTGCTATGTATAAACACACAGAAATTATTGATATCAATAATCTCTGTCAAGAAAGTATCATTTAAAACTAAACTTACATAATATAGAATTCAATTCAATAGTTGAAGTTGGTAATTTTTTTTTTATTTTACCTATTGATATTTTTATTGTATGTTGATAATCTAAAGAAGCGTTGATTGGAAAGCTAATATTCAAATTTCTGAGTCTTTCCAAGCAGATAATTTTTTGACCACTTCTTTAAGAAGTCAAGGCCATACGGACAGCCGGGTCAAATGCCGATTGGCAACTTTAGTTGCCTTATTGATTGAGTTAAAAGCTCAAATTTTATAAGTTGGTTACTTTACAACCAGTGCATGTGCACATCAACTTGTGAAACGGTCAATAAGAGTGGAAAAAGTAATTATTTGCTATATAGACTCTGATCATATTACGATATATTTTGAATATTAAAGAGCTTTCTGCCCTAATTTTAGATTTTTATGGTAGACGTATGCACGTGACTTTGTCATGGATATACTTATGCTTTTTAAATATTGATAATTATATCTAAAGCAAGTGTTGTGCGCGATTATGCGTTTTGCACTTGCTTTTTTATTGTTTAAAAATTTCTTAATGGGTTATTCCTAAAGACATACTAAGTAGTTGATGCACGGCTAGTTAGGTTGTTATGGAATTGCTCTTTGCTTTGAAAAATCTATTTAGGTTAGGAGATAAGAGAAATGGGAAAAGCACTTATTATTGGTTGTGGTGGAGTCGCTTCAGTTGCTATTCACAAATGTGTTCAAAATAGTGAAGTATTTGAGGAAATTTGTATCGCAAGTCGTACAAAATCTAAATGCGATGCTTTAAAAGAAAAACTAGATGGTGGAAAAACAAAAATTACAACTGCACAAGTTGATGCCGATAACGTGGATGAGTTAATTGCGTTAATTGAAGAAGTAAAACCAGACATCGTGATGAATCTAGCTTTACCTTATCAAGATTTAACAATCATGGATGCTTGTCTTGCAACAAAAACACACTATATGGATACAGCAAACTATGAACCAGAAGATACAGCAAAATTTGAATACAAATGGCAATGGGAATATCGCGAACGTTTTGAAAAGGCTGGTATTACAGCTCTTTTAGGAAGCGGCTTCGATCCTGGTGTTACAGGTGTATTTTCTGCCTATGCATTAAAACATCACTTTGATGAAATTGAATATATCGATATTCTTGACTGCAATGCTGGAGATCATGGATATCCGTTTGCAACAAATTTCAATCCTGAAATCAATATCCGTGAAGTTTCTGCCAACGGAAGATATTGGGAAAATGGTGAATGGATCGAAACGAAACCAATGGAAATCAAACGCGTGTATAACTTCCCTGAAGTTGGCGAAAAAGATATGTATTTGTTATACCATGAAGAGCTTGAATCTCTTGCGGTAAACATCCCTGGACTTAAGCGTATCCGTTTCTTCATGACATTTGGCCAAAGTTACCTTACTCACCTAAAATGCCTTGAAAATGTAGGAATGACTTCTATTGAACCAATTGAATTCGAAGGAAAACAAATTATTCCACTTCAGTTCTTGAAAGCTGTATTACCGGATCCTGCTTCACTTGGACCACGCACTAAGGGTAAAACGAACATTGGCTGTATCTTCAAAGGGAAAAAGGACGGAAAAGAGAAAACATATTATGTATACAATGTTTGTGACCATGAAGAATGCTATAAAGAAGTAGGTTCTCAAGCAGTGTCTTATACGACAGGCGTGCCTGCAATGATTGGTGCGGCAATGATCATGACTGGAAAATGGAATAAACCAGGCGTGTACAATATTGAAGAATTTGATCCAGATCCATTCATGGATGCATTAAACAAATGGGGACTTCCATGGAAAGAAAGCTTTGATCCAGAGCTTGTCGATTCTGAGCCAGTAAAATCAGTAGAACCGGAGCTAGCTCGTTAATATGCGATTTGAAGAATTACCAACACCATGCTATGTAGTCGATGAAGATCTTGTAGAAAAAAACCTAAAAATCCTGAACGGAGTCATGGAACGTACAGGATGTAAAATTGTTTTAGCACAAAAAGCATTTTCTATGACAACAATGTATCCCCTCATTGGAAAATATTTAAGTGGTGCAACAGCAAGCGGTTTATTCGAAGCACGTCTAGGTTACGAGGAAATGGGCAAAGAAAATCATGTCTTTGCCCCTGCCTATCGTGAAGATGAAATCGACGAAATTATATCTATTTGCGATCATATTATCTTTAATTCCTTCTCACAGTTGGAAAAGTTTAAAGATAAAGCTCTTCAAGCTGGCAGAAAAGTCGGCTTACGCATCAATCCTGAATGTTCTACACAAGTTGGCCATGAAATCTATGACCCATGTTCAACAGGTTCTAGATTCGGTGTAAAACAGGAAGATTTTTGTCCCGATTTGCTTGAAGGTGTTTCAGGACTTCACTTCCACACTCTTTGTCAGCAAAACTCTGACGATTTAGAGACAACTCTAAATGCAGTGGAAGAAAAGTTCGGACAATGGCTGCCACAGATGGAATGGATTAACTTTGGCGGCGGTCACCATATCACAAGAGAAGATTATGATATTCCAAGATTAGAAGCTTGCATTAAGAGAATGCAGGAGAAATACGGTTTAGAAGTCTATCTTGAGCCAGGTGAAGCCGTTGCGCTCAATGCCGGCTATCTAATCACATCTGTACTTGATCTCCATAAAAATGGAATCGAGATTGCTATTCTTGACACTTCAGCAACTTGTCATATGCCTGATGTATTAGAAATGCCATATCGTCCTCCTCTTTTCGGATCAGGAGACGCAGGCGAGAAACCATTTACGTATCGACTTGGCGGACAAACTTGTCTTACAGGCGATGTGATTGGCGATTATTCTTTTGATCAGCCATTAAAAAGCGGTGACAGATTAGTTTTTGGTGATATGGCGATTTACTCCATGGTGAAAACCACCACGTTTAACGGCATGCCATTACCAGCCATCGCTGTTAAAGACAAAGATGGAGATTGTCGCGTCGTGCGCCAATTTGGCTATCAAGATTTTAAGATGAGACTCGCATAAGAAAATAGTAGATTTTAAAGAACCAGACTCTGAAACATGAGTCTGGTTCTTTGCATAAAAAACTTACAGGATAAGATTCATTCAATGCCAAATCTACACTTAGTTAGCACAAGCCTCATAAAAATGATTACTTGAACATCTCTGATTTGCCTTTTTAAATGGTTGTTTGCTCTGCATATTTTTTGAAATTATTTAGAATCGCCTGCCATCCTTGTTGTTGTATCTCAATTGGATTCTCAGTTTCAGCATCAAAAGTTTCAATTACTTCGGTTTCGTTTTCTTGACCTTTAAAAGTGATTTTAACTTTTCTTCCATCGCCCATTGTATAAGCGATAACCTCATGTAACTTTACTTCATCATAAATGCCACCAAAATCGAAACCAAAACTGCCATCTTTGGCTTCCATTCTGGAAAGGAATTTCCCACCTGCTCTTAAATCATTCTCAGCAAATGGTGTGTGCCAGTCATCGGAAGCTGTGCTCCATTTTGTTATATGAGTTGGCTCTGTCCAATATTTCCATACCTTTTCTACTGATGCTTGAACTGTTGTTTCTACTGTTATTTTTTTAGATGTTTCCATTTCAGATTACCTCCTCTTTAAAACGAATATTTTGGGGCGGTTTATCCACAATAGGTGCCTGACTATATTGTATGTTATTTCGAAATATTAGACTACTTTTTCATTGATTGCTTTTATCACCCCTGTATTCTATTTCTTCCCTGCCACTAACCTTGTAACAATGGGTGGCGTGCTATGCCTTAGCTGATGCGGATGATGCTCAGTTACAAGAATAGAAAGATTATGAAGAATTGTACTTAAAGTAAAGGGTGCGTTTATTAAACAACGTGATGCAACTCTATATGTTCTTCTATTAAGGAGCGATCACATACACTTATTCCAGAATCGGGCGCTTTTCCGAAGTAACGATAAAAATCCAATTTCTTAATTTTAATGTTGAGAAATTGGACTTTTTATATTTACTTATAGTGCAAAATAACTCCTAAAGTGACACCGTAAAGAAAGATAAAACATTAAAATCTTTGCCGCTTGTGCAACGGGGAAAGCCTCCATTCCTCCCCCGCCCTTTCATGGAACCATCCAATACAACCTATAAAATAACCACTTTACCATACTTATATATCAGCTATTCTTCCTATTTCTTTCACAGAGTTACAACAAAATCCACATTTAACCATATGGATTCACCGTCTATTGAGTCGAAAACAATAGTTTCTCATTGTTCCGTCAATTTTAGTTTTAAAGACATTGTATCTGTCCTAAATACCCATTAATTGAGAAACATAGATAGTAGTTGAAAATTTATATTTTACTATCAAAATCAATTTATACCTCTTTTTCAATTACTAAGCACTCCATAATTACAACAGCCACCAGCATTGATTAATAATAGCTATTAAAATAATTCATAATAAAGTTGAGTATTATTCTTGACAAGACATTAAGTTTTATATAATAATAAATTTTGAATTAGAATTATTATAGTTAACTAATGATGATTAAAAAGAAATTAAAATTATTATGACTATATGTTCTAAACTAGCTATTTATCAATTCTTACAAAACACTCTAGGAGGAATTTAAATCATGTCTCTAATTGGAAAAGAAGTAAAACCATTCACAGCATCAGCTTATCATAACGGTGAGTTTATCCAAGTTACTGAAGAAAACCTAAAAGGAAAATGGAGCGTAGTTTGCTTTTATCCAGCAGACTTTACATTCGTATGCCCTACTGAACTTGAGGACCTTCAAAACGAATATGCTACTCTAAAAGAACTTGGAGTTGAAGTGTATTCTGTTTCAACAGATACTCATTTCACACATAAAGCATGGCACGATCACTCAGAAGCTATTGGCAAAATCGAATATATTATGATTGGTGACCCTTCACAAAAAATCTCTCGTAACTTCGATGTACTGAACGAAGAAGAAGGTCTTGCTGATCGCGGTACTTTCATCATCGATCCAGATGGTATTGTCCAAGCAGTTGAAGTTAATGCTGACGGTATCGGCCGTGATGCAAGCACTCTTGTTAACAAAATTAAAGCAGCACAATATGTTCGCAACAATCCAGGTGAAGTTTGTCCAGCAAAATGGCAAGAAGGTTCTGCAACACTTAAACCAAGCCTTGATCTTGTAGGAAAGATTTAAGGAGTACGATTAAATGTTACTAGATGCAGATATAAAGGCACAGTTAGCCCAATATCTTCAACTGATGGAGGGTGATGTGCTGCTCAAAGTTAGCGCAGAATCTGATGATGTATCTCGAGACATGTTGACTTTAGTAGACGAATTAGCCACTATGTCACCCAATATTAAAGTAGAAAAAACACCATTACAAAGAACGCCAAGCTTTAGTGTGAATCGTATCGGTGAAGACACTGGGGTAACTTTTGCTGGTATTCCTCTTGGACATGAATTTACTTCATTAGTATTGGCTCTGTTGCAGGTGAGCGGAAGAGCTCCAAAGGTTGATCAGAAAGTCATTGATCAAGTTAAGAGCATTAAAGGGGAATATCACTTTGAATCTTACATTAGCTTGAGTTGTCACAACTGTCCTGATGTTGTACAAGCACTGAACTTGATGAGTATTCTTAACCCTGGCATTACGCATACCATGATTGATGGTGCAGCGTTTAAAGAAGAAGTGGAAAGCAAAAACATCATGGCCGTACCAACGGTGTTCCTAAATGGGGAATCATTCGGCAGCGGTCGTATGACGCTTGAAGAAATCCTTGCCAAAATGGGAAGTACTCCGGACGCATCAGAGTTCGCCGATAAGGATCCATTCGATGTGCTTGTTGTCGGAGGCGGACCAGCCGGTGCAAGCGCAGCTGTCTATGCAGCACGTAAAGGCATTCGCACAGGCATTGTTGCTGAACGCTTTGGCGGTCAGATTATGGACACTATGGGCATTGAGAACTTTATTAGTGTGAACTATACGGAAGGCCCTAAGCTCGCAGCAAGTCTTGAAGAACATGTGAAAGAGTACGACATTGATGTCATGAATTTACAACGTGCCAAGCGTTTAGAAAAGAAAGACTTCATTGAACTTGAGCTTGAAAACGGTGCTGTTCTAAAGAGTAAAACCGTCATCCTTTCAACAGGTGCTCGTTGGCGTAATGTTGGTGTACCAGGTGAAGCGAAGTTCAAGAACAAAGGTGTAGCATACTGCCCTCATTGTGATGGTCCATTATTTGCTGGAAAACACGTAGCTGTAATTGGCGGCGGTAATTCGGGTGTTGAGGCGGCAATTGATCTGGCAGGTATTGTGAAACATGTAACAGTTCTTGAGTTTAATTCAGAGCTAAAAGCTGATGTTGTACTCCAAGAACGTCTTTATAGTCTGCCTAATGTAACGGTCGTAAAGAATGCTCAAACAAAAGAAATTACCGGCACTGATAAAGTTAACGGTATTTCTTACATGGACCGGGAGACCGAAGAAGTTCATCATATTGAATTGCAGGGTGTATTCGTTCAAATCGGCCTTGTACCTAATACCGACTGGTTAGGTGAAACGATTGAACGTACTCGCATGGGTGAGATTGTAGTCGATAAACACGGTGCAACAAACATCCCTGGCGTATTTGCTGCAGGTGACTGTACAGATAGCGCATATAAACAAATTATTATTTCTATGGGATCAGGTGCAACTGCGGCCTTAGGCGCTTTCGATTATCTAATCCGCAATTAATCAATAATCTGATATCTATCCTTTTCGAAAGGCCCTTTACTATCAAACTGATAGCAAAGGGCCTTTCTTTTATTGTTTAAAACTTTATCAAAGAATCCGTTTATAACCTTACGTTTAGTGCCTCGCATCTAAAATCAATTTTATCTCTTTTATTTGTTCTATGTGCCGCTGTTCATGCAAATATATCATTTCTATCCATTGATCGAGAGGTAATTCACCAAAGGCCGGATGCTTTACTGATTTTCCCTTCAATATGGATGTATCTTCTACAGTACTAAGAAAAGTCATCAATTCTTTTCTCGAATCGCTTAACAAATCAATTATTTGCTGAACCTCAAATGGTTCTACATCTGGTTCAACAATTTTTGGAGCTTTAATCTTTTTCGTTCTATCCAATATGAGGTGAATTTTTTTACGTTCTTTTTGAGTACTATCAATCTCTTTTAATCCCCATGCAATAGCCTTAGTAGATGCCTTCTCCACTAAAACTAAGTGATGACAAACTTGTGCTATGCTCCATTTATTCATACCAGGCCTCATATTAAAGTGATCATAACTTAATAAAGTAATCTCTTTTACTAAGTTATTTCTCGTTTCATACAGATTGTCATTTACTGACTTACTCATGAAATTTCTCCCTTCACCAGAAAGTGAGTACTCAGAGTTCTATTCTGTATATATGCTCCACGCTGAAAAGTATTCTTTGATTTTCATTTCACTATTCTGCGCCACTAGTTTAAGTAGAAACCTTCACCATCTCATTTTTTCAAACACCCTTTAATAAGCATAAGAAATACAGGACATTTATGCACACTGCACTATTTATTTCAGCCATTATGATTAACTAATGCTTTTTATCTGCGTTATGGGAGTGGTCAGAACATCAACCCATTTACAGATAGCATAGACGGTGCATCATATTTAGTCTAAAAATCAATCTTTTCCAAATACAACCCGGCTGCATCTGCCATACGGCCTGTTTGGATTCTTTCTTTTGAATCTAAAATACTTGGGATGTTTTCAGCATCTATTTCACCCAAGCCAACTTCTATCAACGTTCCGACAATCTTTCTAACCATATTATAAAGAAATCCATCTCCCCGCACTCTAATTTGGATGAAGCCATCAGTTTCTTCTATATTAATAGAATATATTTCACGCACCATCGATTTTTTCTTAGACTTTGCATTTGAAAAAGCAGTAAAGTCATGCTTACCTATAAAATATTGACAAGCTCTTCTCATTCTTGCGATATCCAGCTCCTGCTCCACATGCATACTGTACTTTCGCATGAAAGGATGGGTGTAGTGTTCATTCCAAATCTTATACAAATACGTTTTATCTTTAGCATTATAACGCGCATGAAAACGTTCAGGAACGAACGTAACCTCCACAACACTGATATCTTGCGGTAAATATCTATTCAAATAATTCATGACTTCCGATTCAGTCAAATTTTTATCCGTCTTAAAATTAGCTATTTGAGCAAGAGCATGTACACCGGCATCGGTTCTGCTGCATCCAATGATTTCAACATTTTCCCCTACCAGTTCGGTTAACACATTTTCTATTTTTCCTTGAATGGTATTGTCACTATTACCAAGACGTTGCCAGCCCTTATAGCGCCCGCCATCATATTGAATGGTCATTTTATAATTATTCATTGCTTCCTCCTTATTCTATCCCCCACACAACTCTTGCTTGTATGAGAAACCATATCAAACTGTTAAGTTATTAGTGCACTGTATATGTAATATGTTTTCTAAGCTTCCCCGCTCCCCCATTTTCAGGTTTCATTCGGGGGCACCTCACTGCTTACAAGAACTTTACTATATAATTTGTGTATACATCCTAACAATCAGTGTAAAAAGCACTTCTGCATAGTGTACCAAAGAGGCCGATGTCATGCAACGAAGGAAACATTCAAAAGATTTTCATTCTATCTTCAGTAAACGTTTAATGAAATCACTGAACCCTAAAATAAAAAAAGTTGGTCCCTACCATTTGTAGAGAACCAACTAACATTCATTACTATATCATGTAATGGGTCAAGGAACTTGTCTGTGAAACCTATTAAAACGTCTCTGATTCCAGTCGAAATCCTTCCACAATTACATCTTCATCGATTTCCACCAATAGGCACCGTTTTCCTTGATACATAATATATTTTATATTTTTTAGGTCTTTCGGGCTTACGGAGACATCCGCCACCTTCGTATTGATTTTAATCGATTTAGGAAGTAAACTGCTTGCCTTGAATTCATGTTTTTCGTCATCCACGACTGCTTTGAAGGCATGCTCCACTTTTGCGGTATCCACATTTTCGACCCCGCTCACCTCTAAAATGCGTTCAATGTCCCGATAATCCAATGTAGGAGGTTCACTTTCTTTATTCTCCTGTACCATCTTATCGATTTCCTCATAGACATTGGAAATGACTCTGGAATCCACTTCGTCTCCGATCACATTTTTTAAGACTTGTTCAAAGCTGTCCTTATCCTCAGCGGCAGTAATAATGTCTTCACAATTGAGAACCTCTGCAATAAATCGTTCATCTGGTTGATTCACTTTCCCTGCACAATATAGAATATGATTTACATCTGCAGCATTATCATTAAAGGCAGGAAACAGAAAGCCTGATAATGGAGATTCTAAATTAACAATTGGATCAAAGAGATTATTCGATTTGAATTCTCTCTCTATATAATCAAACACCAAGGTTTTTTTTGGCTGATCGGTTTTATTGAGACTGCAAAGGATAAACTCGTTGGAATAAACTGCATCATCCCCGCCTTCTCCAGATTCCAAATCCCGTTTCCGAGTCGGCTTTCGATATTCCCCTCGAATAAACGTCACGACCGTATCAAATTCATAAGCAGCATTAGCAAACATTTTCCCGACAATTTGCAGCATGTTCTCTTTCCAATCTTCTGTTGTTTCCGCCTGTAATCCTTCGAAGAGAATCATTTGTGTGCTGCCTTCCACATCTCGTTGAAATTTCAGCTCAAACAGTTTGGCATCAAGATGACCTGTTAAAACCTTTTTAAAGTTTGCCAAAAATAATTCCTGTGCTTCCTGTTCTAACATTTGAAATGGTTGACTGATATGATGATAAATCTCACCTGATTCTTTCCTAACATACACATTAAAGATTTCACGAATGTTCATAAGATGGTCGTTATCTACTTTAAATTGCTTTCGAATATTAGCAATGTCTTTTTTATTCATATATCTCAACTCCTATTCCTGATTATACTGTTCAGACAGGAAAATAGGAAAGATAGATAACTCCTACTCTCTATTTCTATTTTTTCAATTAAGATTTTAACTTTACATCATTAAGCTTTTTCGGAAGTAAAGACGATACAAAATTAATTACCGAAAATAAGAGAAAACAGTAAGGAAGGTACTTGAACCTGGGAAACTCAATTCCATGATATATAGTTGAAAAATAACCTATTGCTAACCATCGGAGAGTTGTAGGGTCCACATAGAAATAATAAGCATGTGTCCATTAAAAAGCTCGAATACGGAAAAGTCAGGGAAACTCTTATATTAATTGATCCCCTTGTTACTTTTAACAGCATTCTAAACAGACCCCATGGTTAATTTTTTATATCTTGTTCTATGCAAATAATTACTTATTAGCGGTAATTCTTCTTAAGTTGAAAGATTTACTTCACTTCGTTTGAATGAACCTGTGATGTTGTAGATTGTGTTTTTTCCTTATCAATTGTATTAGATGACGTATTGTTCACCATATTTTCAAGAGCTTGGCCAACTGTGTTTGTAACATTTAGTTTATGTTCCGGGATTCGCTGACTTTTCATAAAATAATCATCCTCCTCTTCATTTTTTTCGATTATGGGTAACCTTTTACAAGTATCCTAAATCAAATTTCCTTTATCTGTCCTGTGCATTTTCGACCGCAATCTGGTATGCATCCAAAATCGCTTCACTTTCTAAAGGATCCGATATACCTAATAAGTATTGGTTCCCCTCTTCTCCCTCGACTTTCATGACAATCGTCTCTTCTTCTCCCTTTAGGAGAGCATAAGATTCTTCCTTCATATCAAATAATGCCTCAATCGCATAATCTTTACGGTTACCTTTCTCATCCTCAACGGTTATATAATCTCTATGGTCATGACGCACGAACATCTCACCTCAATAAAATTCTTAAAAGAACAGTTATTAAATGAAAATTCGAAAAGACTGTAATTACAATCCTAATTATTGACTAAAAATGGGCATTCCCTCGACAAAAATCCCTATAAATTAATGTCTCTGTCATAGCCTGTTAAACATTCAGTTTTTATATACATTTTTAGAGAGCAAAATGGATAAAGTAAAAATACCCAAAGACGCATAGAAGAAATGTTTGGAATGAACTTTCGATCTCGTGATATTTAAAAGGAGGAAATTTTATGCCGGAAGTTAACAATGACAATAAAACAACGAAATCTCAAGGCCAATTCAATGATAGTATGGATGAAGGATCAATCGATAATAACTTAGACAGCGATAACGCATTTAGTGATAGTGGTTTAGAAAACGCTGCATTACTTGACAAAGCAATGAGGAAAGGAAAATCCAAATAACCGCAAAAGCCCGTAACTTAGGAGTCAGTCGCACCTAACAGGGGGTTATTTAACTATTTAAAGCCATTCCTAAATAGATATTACAAGCTCTCTTTCTATATTTAGGTTGACGGCTATCCATCACATTAGGGAGCCTTTGTCTTTCTTTAACTACACAGAAAAAAGTTATCCCATAAGGAATAACTTTTTTCTGTTAAACTTTTATCTTTAAGTTAATTGGGCTTTTTCATGAATAGCGACAATACAAAATTAATAACCGCTAATATTAAACCGATTGTAAACACAAATGATGACCCCGCTACTGCTGCTTGCGGTAATTCATTCGCAGTTGTTGCTAAGTAACTAGTTTGTTTAGCTGATAAAACCGATACCATTACCGCAATACCAACAGCACCAGCTACTTGTTGAATCGTTTGAGTTATAGCGATTCCATCTGGATAATACTGTCGTGGAAGAGAATTCAGCGTATTTGTTTGTGTTGCAGCAAGCACCGCTCCTATCCCTAACATCATGACAATATGAGTAACTACAACCATCCATAACGCCGTTTCTGTACCAAATTGTGAATAGATGGCATAAGCGATGGCTACTAGAACAGTTCCAGGCGTGATCACTGCTTTTGGTCCATATTTATCAAATAAACGACCAATGGTTGGAGCTAATACACAGTTCAGTAAGCTACCTGGCAGAAGGATAAGACCTGTTGTAAATGCAGCGATTAATAAGGCCAGTTGCATATACATTGGTAAAATAACAAGCATAGACAACATATTAAAGAATGTTATAAAGCTCATAAACACTCCAAGAACGAACATTGGATATTTAAATGCTCTTAAATTCATCATAGGAGTCTTCATTTTCATTTGACGAACCGCAAAAAGAATGACTGCGATAAGTCCAATAATGATGGAACCAAGAACCGTTGTACTCGTCCAACCATTAACACCAGATACACTAAATCCGTAAACAATACCGCCAAATCCAATCGTCGAAAGAATAACAGATAATGCATCAATTGAAACTTTACGTACTTCATTAACATTTGGTAAATACATGAATCCGAAAATAAGAGAGAACAGTAAGAAAGGTACTTGAACCCAGAAAATCCAACTCCATGATAATGTATCTAAAATAAGTCCCGCTATTGTTGGGCCTAATGCTGGACCAGCTAACATAACTAAGCCCATAACCCCCATAGCGCCGCCTCGTTTATGCGGTGGATATATCGCAAAAATAACATTTTGTGTTAAAGGTAAATTAATCGCTAATCCTGCCGCTTGAATAATACGTCCCGCTAATAAAACTCCAAATGCGGGCGCTGTTGCTGCGAGAACTGTACCGATAATAGTTAGCATGATAGAAGTCAAAAACATTTGTCTTGTTGTAAATTTTTGCATCAAAATACCTGTTACTGGTATTAAAATCCCTAATGTTAAAAAGTACCCTGTCGCTAGCCATTGGATGGTTGTAGGGTCCACTTGGAATAATTGACCTAATTGTCCTAAGGCAATATTTAAGGCTGTTTCACTAAAAAGTCCGACAAAGCCTGCCACTAAAAGAGCAGCCATAATTGGTCCTGTTTTAAATTGTTGTTTCGTTTCCGACTCTGTTTTCGTCTGTTGCTCCGTTATCGAGTCGGCCTTGAGTTGTTGTTTCATTTATCCATTCTCCTTCAATACATTGGGTAATACATGAGAAATAATTTTGAGAGGTTCACTTGATTTTTGTGTTAAACAAAGCATCATTCCACCTTCAATAGAAGCCGTCATCATTAGGGCAATTGAATGAGCCGCTTCTGTTGAAAACCCATCTGCTACTAACTTGTTGGAATAAATCTCTTGAATCCTTGTGTAAAGATTCGAACAGGCATTTCGGACTGGTTCACTTAATGACGCCATCTCGCTAACCATGCTGCTAAATGTATAACCAGTAAGCGTACCTTCTCGATCAAAGTCAGTTGCTAATTTCTCAATCATTGCCTGTATAGCTTCTTGAGTACTTTGATTTCGTTTGAAAATATCCTCAATGTCTGTAGTAATTGCTTCTTCCATTGACTGAAGACAAGCAATGAGTAATTCTTCTTTTCCATTCGGAAAATGATGATAGAGCGAACCTTTTGTAATATTACATACTTTTAAGATTTCATTTAAGCCTGTGCCCTTATATCCTTTTTGCTGAAAAAGAGTTGTCGCGATGCCGATTATCAGCGATTTTGTATCCATTTCCGTAGTACACCTCCACCATACCGACCGGTCTGTTTTACTATAACAAAATTTTTTTCTATGATGTAAGCTTTTTTTTTTATAAATTTTTTATTAACTAAAAAGTTCAACATGAATTTTGATTAAAACACTTTCTTAACATATTTAAACTAATAATAATTATTAGTAGGTCTACGCTACTCATTTATCATATTGTTAACCTGTTCCAGGATTTCTTCAACAGAAATATCCAAACACGCTGATATCTCTTTAAATAATAAGTTTTGAATGGTATGTAAAAGCTTGCGATCTTGATCATAAAGTTTCTGTTTTTTCAGGCTGAGTTCACGTTCTTTCCGCATCAACGTATTAGCTATTTGAGCAATCTCCTTGCGATTCCCTGTGTTCACCATAATTCGATATTTCTTATTACGTTTTTTAACATCTTCTATCCAGCTCGTACCCGGAAGTTTAAAGGATTGTAGAATTTCTTCCGCTTCTTCACGACTCAACAACTTAAGCATAACTACTTTATCATTATCGACAGGGGTACTTATTGTTAAACTTGATTCTGCAAGAGGACGCAAAACATAATAGGTTCTAGTTACATTAGAAAAAGTCTTTTCACATATATCATCAATTTGACTTAATCCATGTGTTGAATAGATAATCATATCTCCAATATTAAACATCATCATTACTCCTATCTTTATAATTGTCAACATGGTTTACAAAATAGTTTATTATACTTCTTGCAAATCGTCAATCTTGTTGACAATATAAAAAGACCTTCGTATAATAACTGAAGAAAATAAATGGGGTGAAGTAGTTGGATTTAGAATTGCAAAACTTGGATTTCATTGACTCATTAAGCGAGCGGCATGTTCAACTTCGAAGTATTACTGAGAAATTGTGGAATGATACTAGTGACATATATATATCGAATTCTGAATGGTTTATTATGGCGAGAATTTATAAAAAGCGGCCAACTATTTCATATGTCACAAAACATGTTGACATTTCTCGGCAAGCAACACATAAATTCATAAAAAGACTTGAATCAAAGGGATTAGTTACAGTTAGCAGCTTAGAAAACAACAAAAAAGATAAGTGTATACAGTTAACTCAACTAGGCGAAGAATGTTATGAGAAAAATGAAGCCTTAAAGGCAAATCTCGAAAAAAAAATCATCCATAAAATTGGGTTTGAGAAATTTCAAATTCTTAACGATATTTTAAAGCTAGACTGGGGGCTATAGTCGAGGTTGACCCCGACAACATCACTCTATAAAATGAGTACATACTAAATTGGAGGTTTTTGTTTGTTAAACTTATGTTTAGAGCTGGGTGAGTAAACTTTCTTAATGACTTCGTGCATTAAGGAAGTGCCATTTATAGATATAAAAAAGGTGTCATTCACCAAAAAGAATAGGAGACTATAAATGGATATCTTAATTAGACAAGAACTCACTGAAGAATATAATACGACTGAAGAAATTGTTAAAGAAGCCTTTTTACATGAAGAATATAGCGACAAGAAAGAACACGTACTTGTAAATCGGATTAGAAAATCAGAGGCATTTATTCCTGAACTTTCATTAGTCGCATTAAATCAAGACAAAGACATTGTGGGTCATATTCTGTTATCTAAAATAAAAATTGTAGATGGTAATAACGCTGTCGATTCTTTGGCACTTGCTCCAGTTTCTGTTGCACCTAATTATCAGAAAAAGGGAATTGGGAGTCAATTAATTCATGCTGCATTAAAAAATGCAAAAGAGCACGGGTTTAGTTCAGTAATCGTCTTAGGACATAAAGACTATTATCCAAAGTTTGGTTTTAAACCGGCGAGCTTATGGAATATACAAGCTCCATTTGAGGTGCCTGATGAAGTATTTATGGCTTTAGAATTAACAAAGAATTCTCTTGAAAATGTGCAAGGTGTCGTTCAGTACTCAAAATCTTTTTCAGAATAAAAGCTAGATGAATGATTAGATATTAATTAAAAAAGGTTGTCCCGAGGACAACCTTTTTTAATTAGCCTATAATCAACTAAACACATATACTTTTCTCATTGAACTGTGACGTTCCATGAAAAAGTGCGTTCATCCTACTTAAGTCAGCGCACCCAATAGCCACCTATAAGTCACAAAAATCAGCTTTCCGCAAAGCGGCGTAAAAAGTTGCAGTGTTTAATGGAAACCTCATATAGACTTATACGCATTCATTATACTCACCCTTCTCTTTTCTTTGTCACCTTTTAGGATTTACTGACTTATTGCCCGGTGCAAACCAACCGATTAGAGCAATACCAACTAATACTCCATAGAAAATCAGAGTCCAAGCGGTGCTGTGAGGAAAATGATGATCTAAGATACCAATATCCTCGTGGGCAAGAGTAATGACAGCAAGTTTGACACCGACCCAGGCAACAATTGCATATGCTGTCGTTTCCAATGCTGGACGTTTATCAAGAAGTTGTACAAACCAGGTTGCTGCATACTTAATCAAGATAAGACCAGCAAGCCCTCCAAGAACAACAACAATAAACTGTCCTCCATCCATGCCGCCGAAGTCATCAAGCGGTGAATCCGGAAGACCAAGAGCAAGAGCAACCGCAGCTAGAATCGAATCAATTGCAAAAGCGAGATCAGCTACAGCAATCTTCCCTACTGTGGGCCAAAAACCTTTCCCAGCGGATTCCTTTTCATCGTCCTTATGAATATTTTCATTTTCTTTCCCGAACCGGGCCTGAATGATATGCTTTAAGCCTAAATAAAGAAGATAAGCTGCTCCTATCGCCTGTACCTGCCAGACGTTTGCGATAAAAGAAATGGCAAAAAGTGCAGCAAATCGGAAAACGAAGGCCATAATAATTCCGTAATTTATAGCTTTTTTTTTCTGATTTTCAGGTAAATGCTTGGCTATAACTGCTAGTACAAGGGCATTGTCAGCCGATAACAGTCCTTCTAACCCAATTAGAATTAACAATGTCCACGCATACTCTAGCCAGAGTGACTCCATCCACCTCTCTCCTTTCTAAAACTTAAGATATTATGTTGAAAGTTTCACTAACAATAGAATGCCCTTATAAGCTACAGGTAACCCTAAATAATACGGCTTTATTATGTAGCCATATTCTTCTCTGTACGCTATTTGTTATCATTTCAACAAAAAACAAATACTGCAAATATCATATGTTCCAGATGGTTCTTCCTATTCTGCCCCTTTGTTTAGTAAGCAAAAAAAAGCTGCTACATAGCAGCTCCAAGCGTCAAAGTCCCTTTTGGAATTCGATATGCTTTTGAAGCAAAAATCAGCATACTAGCGTTTTTTATAAAGAAAGAGTATTTTTGGTAAAGAAACCCTGCAACTACAATGTTAAGTGTTTTTATGATGAAGTTTGCACTCAACCTTTTTCTTGTAGTGGAAAAGAAGAAACTCATAATAGAATAAGAATAGAGAAATAACAAACAAATAGGTGGGAAAAGAATAGGCCAAACTCCATCCATGATAAGTAAAGATATGTAATCTTACCATGATAAATTCAAAACAAGTAGCCAAGAGGGCCCAACTTAAAATATAAAGTACACTCTTCATTTTCTTCGGTTGAAACCATCCATACAAATACACGCAAAGATACCCAAATGGAATATAAACTCCAATTAATAGAATATCAAACACTTCAAGCTTCTCCGAATCATTCATTCGATATAGATCATAAGGAGGCATCGCAGCAATACTATAGTCGATGATGCTTGGAACAGCCATAATAAATAAGACGATTAAGTAAAAAACTTCGGTAGGCATTCTTTTAGGCAGTCTCACCAAGAAAATACTCAAAACCAGAATAATGATAATGAACCATTCATTTTCATCAAAGTGTTTCGGTAAATATAAAAACATGGGTACCAAAACTCCTTTTAAATAAATTTTCTCCTAAATCTCATCCATAAAAAATAAGAAACGAGCAGGATAAAGGAATTTTCAATAAAAGCATAGACAATATTCCACTTAACATCATAAAAAACTCCCATTTTGAGCAAACCATATTCAGTAAACATTAAAATTAATATGGCCACCAAAAGAACGGCCCATTTTTCTGCTTTTCGATTGAACCTCAATGAAACCTCCAAAAAAATCACTACTAGAAGCGGTGAAAGAATTAATCTGTCAAAAAAATAAATCGAAAAATCCGCTAATTTCGTCGATACTTTTATCCAAGTTAAATTAACGTATATAATCCAAGCTAACGGATGAGTGAGCAGCCATACGATAAGCCAAATAAAAATTATTTCAAAAATATGCATTTTTTTAGGGGTAACACAAAAAGAAATAAGAATGAGTAAAGTGATGGATGATACGATCGATATATTCATAAATGCCCCTTATTTCAACAAGGTATAGGGTAAATCAAAAATATTCCATAAAATAATGAGCCATGTAATGGAAAATGCCCAAGCTAACAGTGGTCTACTATGATGAATCCAAAGAATAGCAAACATAACAATATCAAAAATTACTGACCACCAAATATGCCATCCATGGTAATAATTGATTACATCATAGTAAAGATTAATGGATTCCATGGTAATATAAATAAGGACCCAAAAAAGAATCCAGAAGATTCGTTTACTCTTTTCAATAGGAAATTTCCCCAGATAAATTATGATCGTAGAGGGATAAATGACTGCCATGATGAGGAGATTGATAACTAAATGTCCAAACAATATCCTCTCTCCAAATATCGTTTCTTGATATACCCACCAACGATGGTCATGGAGTAAAGCGCTCTTCAAAAGGTCGCCACCAATAAAAAATAAAATAGTAGGGTAATATCTCCGCCAATTTCTCCAATCTCCCCATCTCATAGCTGCCAGTAAAAATAACAATGCCTGGAAAATATGCATTTCGTAACCACCCAACCATTTTTCCTTACTCTTATAATTATTTTCTAAAAAGCATATGATTAGTCCAAAAAGAATTAAATCATTACATGAACAATGAGAATTTTAAAAAGGTTGAAAGGATGTAACATCAAAACTGGCAATGAACCAAGACATTGATGCAAAGCTCTAACAGAATGGAACTTTGTATTTAATATTAATCGCAATCAAAAGTGCATTAAGTTAATTAATACCATGATATTTAGAATTACCTATTGGTGCTTCTTCTTATTTAAGCTAACCTCCCCCGCCAGTTGAACAAGAAAAAGCTGTCTTGAAGACAGCTCTGATTAATAACTATTGCGATGAAAATTTAGTGACTGGCTAGATTTATTTTTGGTTCACTGGCACTTCAGTAAGAGGCTTTTCCATGTACGCAATGCGAAGCCTTTTGGGCGAAAGTACTTGGGGACAGTCCCTAGGTACTTTTAAGCGTTAATGTGTAATGTATTCATAGAGGAAGGATTGGCCGTTTCGGTAGAATCTCGGATCATAAATTCCAAGTTGTTTATCATCATCAATGATGACTACAAATGGTGACCATTGGTAGAGAGTTTTGGCTGTTGGGCTTTTTGAGAATAAATAATCCAGGTCTGCATCCTCTTTAGATTCAAGTACATATTGGATTTCTTTACGTTGGAAGATTCCATCCTGAAAGATGGTTACGACTCCTTCTTGTTTAGTAATGACCTGAAAGGTAGTAGGGATAAAACCAGCTGATAAAGCAATTTGCTCATAATCTTGATTGTACTTTTGATAGTAATAATACCCTTGTAAACTTTGCAGGCTAACATGAAGAACTATTAAGAACCAAGCTGCGCGAAAATAATAAGGTTTCTTCAGAATCGTCGTCTTCTTTGATAAAAAATAAGCACTGCCAATGATAACCCAGAAAACAAAATCAATAATCGGGATGGTTCCAAATGTAATTCTTGTTTGAGAAAATGGTTCAAGATACCCCGTCCCCCAAGCATTAAACAAATCACTGGTATTATGAATCACTACCGCAAGCCATCCTAGAAAAAATAACCGCTTATCCTTCACTTTAAAGAAAAGCATACATAGGACATAGAATAATAAAGCCCATATCGGTGTAAGAAAAATAGAGTGAGTAATGCCGCGATGCCACATTTGATAAAGCCCTTCTGTATCCCACAGTTGAGAAATCACATCACTATCAGGAATTTGACTCGCTCCAACGGAAGTGAATAAATAAGCCATTTTTGTTCTTCTATCCATCTTATCTTTCTGAATTGAGCCATATAATGAAAGTCCAAAAAGTGTGTGTGTAATAGTATCCAAAGCTATTTCCTCCACAAACAATGATGTTTTGCAAAATCTTCTGCATCACCCTTAATTCGACATAATAGAACCATTTCCTTCTTCAACTACCCTGCACCCATTAGCACAAGAAGCGATTGCTCTAATTGAACAACCACTCCCCGTCACTTTAAGTGTAATATTTCACAATCTCAAAAGAAATCTAATGATTTTTTAGCCAATCTGTATTAACTTGAGCAAGTGTAATATATTTTCCTAGAATAAGTAACAATTTTCCCTAATAGAACCACATTTCAATAAATTTAGATTCCCACTTTCATGTAACCATCCCTTGCTGATCCAGCTTTTCGAACAGACCACTCCTAGCTTGCCTGCTCCAAAATACTATCGAAATCGGAACAGGTCTAATTCGTTTCTCTATATAGATTAATGACATCCTTTAATGCTGCCGCTGCTGCTCCTCTTGGGTGGGATGCTCCTCCAGTTGCACAAACGGCCCCCATTTCGATTGTTTCAAAGACGATACCTTTATTTGTTCCATTGACATGAGCTAAAGGATGCTCACTTTCGAGCTGACATGGTTTTACTTCTACGATTACATTCCCAGCTTCTTTGTAAGCACTAGCTAGAAGCTTAAGTGTACGGCCATTTTGTTTAGCTTCCTGAATGTCTTCCTTAGTGACTTGTTCAATGCCTCTAATTTTTACATCGTCAATTAATAAGCTGCTTCCGAAAAATCCATTAGCGAGGAGTAGAATTTTGCAAGCCGTATCAAATCCTTGCACATCTAAAGCAGGGTTTGCTTCCGCAATTCCTTTTTCCTGTGCAATTTTTAGCGCTTCTTCAAAAGATAAATTGTTCTCGCTCATGCTCGCTAAAATGAAATTGGAGGTTCCATTTAAAATGCCTTCAATACGAGTAATCGTGCATCCTGCTAAACTATATTCTCCGATATCAAGCGTTGGTAAGGCTGCTGCGGTTGCGCCGCTGTATTTTAATCGGCTACCATACTTGGCTGCTTGTGTTTTAATTTCATTGAATGACTTTACAAGTGCTCCTTTTGAAACAGAGACAATATCCATCCCATTCACGATAGATTTCTGAATATAGCCAAGTGCTGGTTCTCCCGTTTCTATATTTGTCGGAGAGCACTCGATCAAGACATCTCCTTGAAAAATTGGTTCAGTAAAAGGGAGCTTGAAATATTCTGAATATCTCAAAAGTGCTTCCGAACCCGTTCCGAAATCCATCAAGCTCTCAAGCTTGATTCCTTTTTCTTCGTAAATCATTCCTTTACTGCCAACGATTCCAGTTACGAGTAAGTCAAAGCCGTATTTTTCTTTCATCGAAGCTCCATTGTGAATAATCAGTTTGATTAGCTCTTTAGCAACGGTACCATACCCAGTTAATATGATTTTCTTCTGCATAGAAATCTCCTTTTATTTCACTCTGACCACTCCCACGGCTGAAGCCAGTGGGGTTCTTTCTCGCAAACATTCCACTTACAAACTTCCACAGGAAGGTGCAGGGGTGAAACTTGGGCGAGCAACTTTTGAGAGAAAAACAGTCTTTCAAAAGGGCAAGGTCGGTGCCACTACGCCATTCAACTGGCGATACTTGGTTCTTTCTTCGGTTTATCCTTCGGATGTTTCGTTTTTTGTCTGATTTCTTCAGACAAAAAGCGTTTATACCAAATCGGTTGTTTGAATAGGACCGAATAAAGAAATTGGACTGCCATCGTATGTTTTTTACGGGCAATATTTTGTGCTCCGTTTACATCACGATGGATTTCTGTTTTATGAACAGAACAAATAAAGTGTCTTCCTTTCGCTTGATGTCGTCCGTTACAAAACGGACAATCTTGAGAGGTGTAGCGTTCTTCTGTTTCCTCTACTTTTATCCCCATCAATGCAGCTTTATAGGTGAGTTTTTGTTTCATTTTCCCTTGGTTCCACAACGACAGTTGTTGTCTTCTGACTTTACTCGTTTTTTGTTTCTTTTTCTCATTCTTCTTTGTCCATTTTTCAATGCCTGATACATTGCCTATCACGAAATGTGTAACTTGTTCTTCGACTAAAAAAGAAACGACTTCTTTTGTGGTTTTATGTTCCAACTCTTTGAGTTGATTTTTACTAGTTTGACGAATGCGGTGTTTGGCTTGTTTATACTTTTTCCATTGATTAGAGCCTTTTTTACAGCGAGACATCTTTTTACTTAACTCCGCCAATACTTTCGCTCGGAATTGAGAGATACTACGCATGGCTCGCCCTGAAACAAGAAGAGCCTTGTTTTCTGTTGCGACTGCCACGGCATGAATTTCTCCTAAATCAGCACCAGCCACTTTTTTATCAAACGATGATATATCCCTTTCAGGGACTTGTACAGTATAACAAAACCAATAGGCACTGTCTCTCCATACAATTTCTGCGTAGTTACATTCATCTAACGGTTCCTCCGAAAGATTAGGAAGAAGAATAGCCTCATTTTTCTTTGGGAATTTTTCGTTCCAATTCTTCTTTTTCTTTTTAGTCAACCATTCAGGAAGTAAGAATCCGTAGGATGCCTTTTTTATCGAAATGGTATCTTTGGTTATATCCATCGATGCTTTTTTTAATGGGATGCAATAATAGTATTTTCTTCTCCACGGATACTTCGCTTTTTTATCCGTTTTTCGAAGCTGTCGAATCGTTTCTCGATTCGCTTCATACTTATCCGCAATGGCTTGAACGGTCTGAGAATGGAGCTGATACGTTTGTTTTCGAACAGATTGAATCTCTGTTTTACTTAACCACTTTTTACGGGAAACATAATAAGAAGTCGCTTCTCGAACGATATCATTCCATACAGAAGCCGCTTCTCTCTGCATCATTCTCAATTCTTCATATAGATATTTCTCATAGGGAATACGAAATGAGTGTGTGACAAACATGTTTTTTCCTCCTCTCTTGTTTTCTATAAAACCATTATATAAGAACATACATTCCCCATACAAGAAATACGCCCACAACACTAAAAAAATCGAACCATTAACGTGTCACGAGACACGCCTGGTTCGACCTCACTATCAGCCCACCTCTAAAGAAGTGGGCTTTCTCGTTCGGGAAATCTGTAATGTAAAAAGAAATATCTTATTGAAGATCAGCACCCTTTAATAGAATAACTATAAGAAGTTCTCCAACCTAAAATCACTTCATTCTTCTTTAACTAACGTTACCCGTACTTTAAATGTACTCACTTCAAATCTAATAAAAGCTACATTACTTGAAATACCATTTGAAAGCATTCGTATACAGGATTTTATCAGCAGCTTGTTCATCAAATAGCTGTTGAATCAATTCAATATCTCCATACTCAAAAGGTCTTTTTGCTCTTGTGGATGGTAAATCTGTTCCAAACATAAGAGCATCTGGATTTGTCTCATATATGGATTTTAAAGCATTTTCAACATTCAGTTCCACACGTCCAAATCCTGTTGCTTTTACGTGTATGCCTTTATCAACTAATTTTAATAAATGCGGTAATCCTTCTTCTGATAATCCTAAATGGTCGATTGATATAGCCGGTAATTTTTCAATATTCGATGCAATTTCGGGCAACTCTTTTGCATCAATATAAAGCTCACTATGCCAACCTACTAAATCATGAACTCTTCTAGCAAAGTAATCCAGCTTCGATAAATCTTCTGAACCGCCTCTTTTAATATTAAAGCGTAATGCTTTTACCCCATTTTCATTTAAATGTAGTATTTCTTCGTCCGTCACTGTAAAAGGTAATTGTGTTACGCCACAAAATGTTGAACCCAGTTGTTTTAGTGCCTTTAATAAATATTCTTGATCAAATCCTTGGAATGACCCAGATACAATAGCTCCACCTAATACATTTAAATTAGCAGTTTCATTTTGATAATCTTCTACAACATAACTAGGCGGCAAATATCCTTGGTTTTCGATAATTGGAAAATCAAAATCAATAATATGAAAATGTGCATCAAAAATTCTCATTGTCATTCCCCTTTCTTTTCTTTAACATATCAGCTCCAGTACATAAATAAAATTATAGGTTATTTATAAAAATTCATAAGTTTACCTTATTGAACTAAACTAAATCGTTAGTTCAACAAGGCTGAAAAAAAGGTACAACTTTAAGCCGTACCTTTATATCGTACTTTATAATGTTTTAATTTTTACAAATTTGCGTTTCCCAACTTGTATGATTAGTCCATCGGTAATCGAAACTTGCAGCCTCGTATCTTCTACCTTATTTCCGTGTATTTTTACCCCTCTGTTTTCAATCATTCTTCTGGCTTCGCTTTTGGAGCTTAATAATTGCAATTCAACAAGTAAATCTATGTCTAAAAAGACTTAATACACAAGGGATAATGTATAACATTCATAATGAATTTTCACATAACTATTTCTACAATAATAACAAATAGCCCCATTGAGGAAATTAAATATTCCATAATGGGGCTATTTTTATTTTCTTTATTCAGATGAAATCCTCTTACGTTTCGCTCCCATCACAGTAAGAAGCTACAACAGCAGCCATAGCTTTAGCACTAATGATAAGGCTTTTTTCATTGATATCAAATTTAGGATGATGATGCGGGTAAGCTTCACCTGACTCAGGAATAGCACCGACATAGAAGAAACATCCTGGTACTTTTTGAAGATAGTAAGCAAAATCCTCTGAAGGCGGCTGTGGCGGTGTTTCCAAAACAGCTTCTACTTCTGGAATCGATGCTTGTTCTAAAGCTTGACGTACATGTTCCGTTACGTCAGGATCATTATATAGAACTGGATAGTCATTGTTATATTCAAGAATAGACTTTACGCTATATGATTTTTCTAACCCTTCCGCAAAAGCACGCACTCCAGTTTCTACGATTTCTCGAGTCTCAGGAGACATTGTTCGAACATCTCCTTCAATTGTAACCGCATCTTTGATTACATTGAATGTACCTTTTCCATCAAAATTTCCAATGGTAACTGATGCTGTATCAAATGGATTGATTCGACGGCTGACTATGGTTTGTACATTCATGACGAATGAACTCGCTGCAACAATAGCATCATTCGCTAGATGAGGTGACGAGCCATGTCCACCTCTACCTTGAACAACTAATTTAAAATAAGATCTTCCTGTTTGGGTGTTCCCGCTTCTGTAATAAATATGACCTGTTTTCATGTTGCTCATTACATGAATTCCAATGATTGCATCTACACCATCCAGGACACCTGCTTTAATCATCCCAATTGCGCCGCCTGGAGGAGCTTCCTCTGCCGGTTGATGAATAACTCGAATCGTACCTTTTAGTTGATCTTTAAACTCGGCTAATGTCTCAGCTAATACCAACATGTATGCTGTATGACCATCATGACCACAAGCATGCATAACCCCTTCGTTTTTGGATGCAAAAGGCAGCCCCGTTTCTTCCTTGATTGGTAAGGCGTCGAAATCAGCACGAATAGCAATGGTTTTTCCGGGCTTGGAACCTTTAATGGTTACAACGACACCACGCTCACCACCGAAGTTTGTTTCAACTGAATCCACTGGCACGTCCGTATAAAAATCGCTGATATATTTAGCCGTTTCTTCTTCTTGGAAAGAAAGTTCTGGATGTTCATGTAGATAACGGCGAATCTCAATGATACGATCCTTTTTTTCATCTAATTTTTTCATTAGTTCATCTAATAACATTCAATAATCCCCTCTAACTGTTCGAAATGAATACTCCGAATTCTTTAATGAATTGGATTTGGTTGACTAGGATTTGGCTTTCTTATTTGTTTAGATGATTTTTCGATTGCTTTTTTTCCAGTATCTCCAGGAACCATAAACATAATGGAAAGAATAGAAAGTACACCGAATATTACGTTTACGATAATCCCTGCAGTAGCTGCGATTTCAAGACTACCAACCGCTGCAATTGAACTATAAACAGTCGCTGAAATCGCCACACCGAACGCTCCGCCAAGTGAGCTTGCCATTTTGTAGATTCCGGCAGCCTCACCGACTTTGTTTGAAGGTGCGTTAGATACAGAAGTGTCTGTTGATGGAGTTGCATAAATCCCTAATCCAAGTCCAAACAAAGCAAATCCAATAAAGACAACCACTGTATATATAACATCAGATAAAAAAGTTAATCCCATAATAGCTACACCAACTGTTGTAATGAGAGCTCCCCAAATCATTGGTGATTTTGCGCCTGCTCTTTGTAAAATTTTCTCTCCGACACGAATCATCGCTAACACTGCTATTAAATACCCTAATGATAACATTCCTGATTGAAAGGCACTAAATCCTCTCCCTACTTGTACATAAGTGTTTGCCACAACAAGAGTACCAGCAATCGCATTTAACAAGAAATTGGAGAAAGTTGCGCCAGAATATGGTTTGTTTTTAAATAAGGAAAAGTCAATTAGTACTATATCTTTACTTTTTTCAACTTTGAAGAAAACAATGGCTCCAATGATTGTAACGATTGCAAGACCGATTGTAAGCAGACTTGTCCAGCCTAAATCTGCACCAAAAGTAATAAAAACGTTTAGAGCAAGCATTGTGATGATAAAAATGACTAAACCAGTGTAATCGAATTTAAAAGCACCTGTTGATTCACCTTTACTTTCTGGAGTATCTTTAATCAGCCACATACCAAGTAAAGAGAATATGATAGAAAAGACGAAAATCCATTTCCATCCCATATAGGTTGCGATGGCACCACCTGCGAAGGAAGCAACTCCTGATCCGCCCCAAGATCCAATCGACCAGAAACTAAGAGCACGTTGACGTTCTGCACCTTCAAAGTAAGCTTTCATTAACGCGATTGTTGCAGGCATAATACAGGCTGCTGAAAGTCCTTGAATGACACGACCAATGATTAGTAAAACGGCTCCTTGTGCTAATACAAGGCAAAGAGAGCCGATAACACTTAGAATTAACCCGATATAGGTCATTTTTTTGCGACCAATTTTATCTGCTAGTCCGCCAGCAGCAACGATAAACATTCCCGAGAATAAAGCCGTTAAACTGATTGCAATATTTAATGTGCCAAGTGAAATACCTAAATCTTTCTGCACGGCTGGAACAACATTAACCATTGCCTGAGCAAAGAGCCAAAAAGTGATAACCCCAAACACAATACCAATAATCATTTTATTTGTGCCTTTATAACTTGTTGTTTCCATAGTTGAACCTCCATTATTCATTTAGTAAAGGGAGTGATTTGTTTTATTTATCATTTGCAGATTACTTTCAAGATACTCTCAAAAAATAAATAAAATAAATCTTCAACTATACTAAAGTGAAAATTCCCTTTTTCCGCAAATCCACTGGCTTTTATTCTTATAAAAAGAAGACGCCTTCTTACCTAAGAAGTGCGTCTGTTTGCGGAAGATTAAATGAAGTTGGTTCACTTACTATACTAAAATTAGATCGTAGTCAGGAACTTCATAATCAATTCGATTTACTAGGTACATTATGAGTTTTTAGACTTTTTATCAAAATGGACAAACACCCAGCCTCTGAACAAACGTGACTTTACTTAATTATATAACTGTTTCGTCGCGAGTCCTCTCATGAGCTTCGCCTGAAAGATTCTTTTTCGTTATAAGTCCCGCTGCCGCAAAGATACCTAAAACAGCACAGGCAATGATATACATGAATGCGGATACATATAATCCATTAAAAATTTCAATTAAATAGCCCATAACCATTGGTGCAAGGAATGCTCCAATCATCCCGCCAAGATTAATCATCCCAAATGTAGACCCAATAACGTTCTTTGAGAACATTTTATGCGGAAGGCTAAATATAATAGCCACAATTGGGCCATGAAAAAACATACATATAGCTTGATACGTAATAACTAGTGAAACAGACGGTGCGTTGAATAACAAATAAAGAGATACAATCATAATGATAAAGCTTACAATTGCAAGATATTTTTCTTTGCCGCTTAATAAAGACTTAATAAGTTGTCCGCCAATAATAACACCGACAGCCCCAGCAAGTGCAGGAATGGACGTCAGCATACCCATAGACATCAAATCAAGACCTCTCACATTTACAAGATAAGGAGGCATCCATGAAATGAGTCCCCATACGACTGTACTTACTCCAAACCACATAATGGCCAACTGCCAGCTTGTCCGAATTTTTAAAACATCTTTAAAAGAAGCTTTTTGAACCGTTTCTTCCTCAACTGTTTCGACCTGCATATTTTTCGGACTTAAGTAATACCAAAGTAAAGCTGCAACGAAAATACCTAATATACCTATGCTGATAAAGAGATTATGCCAACCAATCCACACGAGTAACGGCGTAGCAATTAAAGGGGCAATCACTCCACCAAGTGAATTGGAGGACATCATGATTGTCTGAGCACTAGTTCGCTCTGCTTTAGGAAAAACATCCGCTATTGCTTTGGAGCTTGCTGCAGGATATGCTCCTTCTCCGAGACCAAACATAAACCGAATCATAATCATAGACATAAGAGACCAAGCCATTCCTGTCAAAACAGTAAATATTGACCAAAACACAATAGCAACCGTAATTACTTTTCTGGATCCGAATTTATCAGCAAGCCAGCCGCCAGGCAATTGCATTAAAGCGTAGCCAGCAAAAAAACTACTCAGCACAACCCCCATAACAGAAGGGCTAAGATTAAAATCTTTTGCAATTTCCACAATCCCAACATTCATTGCCATCCTATCCAGATAAGACAAGCACCATCCTAAAAATAGCAGTGCAAGAATCACATGCCTCTTTTTATTATTAATTTGGTTGTTTTGCACATTAATGTCCTCCTCCTAAAGTTAACTATTAATCTTAACTAAAATCAAACAGCCTAATTTCCCCTTACAATATGTTAATATTAGTTAATTCCTATAATCTTTTTCACCAATGCGTGTAACGCAAAGTGCTGCTTTACTTTGCTGAATATGCTGCTCCAAACAGTGCAGCCGAGAGAACAGTCTTTTTATCCCGAATTGGTAATGCCTCAAAATCAGCGCTGTACGCAACCGTTTTCTCCAGTTTCGCTCCTTTTAACCAAGCAGCGGCGCCTCATCTAGTAGTAAAAGAAATCTTCAATTTTATTTTCTAATTCCTTGTAAGTTTTTCTACTAAACTTCATTACCATTTAATGGAAAGCGCTTTCAAAAAGTGATTTTTGTCACTTTTGGTTATTTACTAAATATTATATAATTTCATACATATCGGTCAATGTGGAATCAAACAATGATAGTATATATCAATTGTTCATATCAACAATGGAGGTCAAGACTATGGAAAGAAAAGAAGCGCTTCTCCAACAATTAAGTCTAGAAAATCAAAAGGCACAGTATCACGTAATGAATTTAATGGAAAGCTTCCAGGCAATGAACTCAACTCTCGAATTGGATGAAGTACTAAAAAAAATCATGCATTTTGCCTTGAAAATAGTTGAAACAGCAGAGGCAGGCTATATACAAATGTATGATGAGCCTTCGAATAAACTGATTATAAAGACCTATGTTGGCTTTAATGAGAACATCAGCTTCCTTAAAATAAATATAGGTGAGTCTATTACAGGGAAAGTTTTCAGAGACGGCTGTGTAAGGCTAATTACTTCCAAGGAAAAAATTTATGATAATATGAGCGATTTAAGCAAAGAAAACCTTGATATCCTTAATAAGGCACACCCTAATAGCCAAACTATTAAGTCTATCTTAGCCGTCCCCGTTTCATTTGGAACAAAACGGATTGGCGTTATGACATTTCATTGCTTTGATATAGAAGATGGTCTCAGCGAAACAGATCTCCTTCTCTTACAAAGCTTCGCTTCCCAAGCAGCTATTGCACTTCATAATGCTCAACTTCACACAGAAGTACAGAAAAGCCTAGATGAAGTCACCCATCTATCACAAAGGCTCAAAGAAACCAACGCGCTGTTAGAAAAGCGAACAGAAATTCACAATCACCTCACCAAGTTATCAGTTCAGAACAAAGGATTAAAAGCTATTATCATAGAAATGAATAAACTGATGGAAAGGAATTTTATCTATGCGGATTATCTTGAAGGCAATTACATTCCGCAACCCATTAAACATTTCACTGAAAGGATAGATGATATTTTCTTTTTCTTTACTAATAAAATTGAACCAGCTTATGTATCAATTTGTGACACCATTCATATTGATTGCTATATTTATCCGATTAGATCAGGCTCCGTTTTCTTAGGTTGTCTGATAGTAGAAGGAAGCGCCGCTCTATCACAACTCGACAAACTTATCATCGAACAAGGAGCACCTATTCTTTCTCTTGAAATTATGAAACTTAGATCACAGACTGAAATCATGTATAAGAAAACCTACGAAACATATCAACAGTTTCTAAAAATAAAAAATCCCCAGCAGGCTGAGATTGCTGCAAAGGAATTAGGAATTGATAATCATTATTTTCTTCAAACAGCTTTAATTGAATTAGATGGAAACGTCGATCTGCGCTCTCTTGAAAACGATGCACTGCTTCTTCTAACACATTTGAAAGAGAAAATAACTTTAGAAAACAGCCTTCTTTTTAGCTACAATAATAAAATTACCTTTTTTTCTTCTGCCCGAGATGCTGTCAGCGAAGCATACATTACAAAAATAATCGAAAGCAGCATAGAATGGTGGAACGAACGGTTTACAGTAGTAGCTCGGGCAGGAATTAGCACAGGACATTACTATCCTGGACAAGCCGAAGAAAATCATGTAAAAGCAGAAAAAGCCCTTCTTCACTTGAAAAACCAAAAGAAAAAAGGCGTTCTTCATTACAGGGATATTGGAATTAGCATCCTTTTTTTAAACCATTCCCCTGAAGAAATCAATTCATTTCTGCGTGAGACGTTTTCCCTATTATGGACAAGTCAGGAGAAAAAGGACGAACTTCTGCATACACTTTTCGCATATATACAAAATAACCGTTCCATGACTTCTACCGCTAAGGAACTTCATATCCATACAAATACGCTCTATCACCGCATTAAGAAAATTGAGGATATTCTAGATATGGACTTTAGCCATTACGAGGATTACCTAAAAGTACAGCTGGCGGTCTATCTTTATAAAACCTTTTTTGGTTCATTAACAGAGCCGGGAAACTTAATGTAGAAATTCGATAAAAAAGAAAATCCAAATCATCAGTATCACTTAAATCTTTTATCCCACACTTAACGGGCAGTAAGACCCCCACCTCAAGCTTATGAGGAACCAAAGAAGATAGGTGGGGGACAACTGCCCGTAAAGGTCCGATTGGTTCAACTAACCATCAGTGGGGGATGAAGGAAAACCCCCACTGATGGAAGTTTCACTTTATATAATAGATAATTCACCCATTGCAGTTGGCAGGCTTGAGCCTGCTTTTTTTGTTGTGTAAACACACTAGAATTTAAGCCGCAAAATTCGAATTTCAGAGTAACGACTGGTTTATCTTTCATTTCTGTAAAGCTCATATTATGAATTTGTACTCTGGGATACGGTACCTGTCCCCGTCTCACTATAACATTATAGCACTGAGGGACAGACACCTTAACATTCCTAATCATAATAAGAAACGAATCGGGAGGCATTCTCTTGAAGTTTGAAAATTTTCCTGTTATTCTAATTCCATTGTTAAATGAGTACCATCGTTAGCTGTGCTAGAGATACGCTGTTATCTAGAACAA
Organism: Peribacillus sp. Hz7; assembly: GCF_042136355.1. Taxonomy (NCBI): domain Bacteria; kingdom Bacillati; phylum Bacillota; class Bacilli; order Caryophanales; family Bacillaceae; genus Peribacillus; species Peribacillus sp. Hz7. Next base: position 35,706 of record NZ_JBHHJV010000001.1, on the reverse strand, counting down.
TGCATTTTTTGAAAACAATTATAAAAATTCTAATTCATTCCCAAAAACAGCATGTTCAAATTTTATACACTGGATTCCATCTCGATAGTTGGAGGTTTTTTTTTGAATGTTATAGTAAACAAATTTAAAGAAATGACTTACAAACAAATTTTTTTGTATATCATAATAGGACTTTGTTTTGCCGCCTCTGTTTTTTTTGTTAATCACAATTATTCATTCTATGAACGTCCGATAGCCAAAGTCATCAAAACCACTTTGGAAGATAAAACTGAAATGATTGATATACATGATAATAAAGATTATCTATTCAATCAGCGTATAGTGGCCGAGTTAAAAAACGGAGAAGAAAAAGGAAGGATTATCTATTTAACTAACAAGTATTCATCATCCGGAGCTTATGATCAAGAATACCATGTTGGAGATGAATTGTTTGTTTCGATTGACACGAACAAAGAAGAAAATACAGATTTAACTGGAACCATAAAAGATGTAAAACGTGACAAACACGTTGTAATCATAGCATGGATTTTTATCTTTACTCTACTTATCGTTGGAAAAAAGCAAGGGCTGTTTTCTATTATAAGTTTGGCAGCCAATGCTGTTTTGTTATCATATGCATTGGATGTTTATCTGAATACATCAAACATAAGTTTAGTAGTGATATGCAGTGTAAGTGCTATTTTATTTACTGTCATTTCTTTGTTACTCGTTAACGGTTTTAATGAAAAAACATATGCAGCTATTGTTGCGACCCTGCTAGGAACTTTTATTTCGCTGTTAATTACCTATCTTGTCATGCGGCTAACTTCCGAAAATGGCCTTCGATATGAAGAAATGCAATTTCTAACTCATCCTTATCGAATGGTGTTTATGGCCGGGTTAATCGTCGGATCTTTAGGAGCCGTAATGGATGTAGCCATTACAATGTCTTCTTCTATCTTTGGGTTGTATGAAAAGAATAACGACATACCAGTAAAAGCACTTAAAACTTCAGGAATGGAGATTGGAAAAGATATTATGGGAACCATGACAAATATTTTGTTTTTTGCATATATAAGCGGTTCCATTCCAATGCTTATTTTATATTTCAAGAATGCTTCTGCATTGGGTTTTACCCTTTCCATGAACCTTTCATTAGAATTGGCTCGAGCCCTAGCTGGCGGTATTGGAATAGTGTTAACTATTCCAATAGGTCTATATACTTCTATTTTTTTCATTAATCGAAAGAGGGCAAAATTATGAATGTATTAGTGTTGCTGGCAGCCATTTTATTTATACTCATGATACTTATTGGTGGAAAAAAAGGAGCACGGTCTTTTTTTTCTTTATTCCTAAACTTTGTTGTTCTACTTCTTACCATACTTTTTATGACAGATCCAAATGCTGATCCGATTATCTTAACATTGATTGCATGTGCAGTGATTAGTTTTATTAACCTATTTTATATTAATGAAATGAACAGTAAAACAATAACAGCATTCATTTCTACTATTATCACAATTGTCATTTTGCTTTTTTTTATTGACATGGTGACACGAAATGCTATGATTCAGGGGTTTGGTGAAGAAGAAATAGAGGAGCTTAGCATATTTTCCCTTTATATCGGGGTAGATTTTGTTAAAATTGGAGCTTCCGTGATTATTATGAGTACAATAGGTGCCATTACTGATGTTGCCATTTCCATTACATCTCCCATGCGTGAAATATTTAATCATAATCCATTAATTAGCAGGAAAGATTTATTCACATCTGGATTAAGTATCGGGAAGGATATCTTAGGAACAAATACGAATACGTTATTTTTTGCCTTCTTTGGAGGATATCTAGGATTGCTTATATGGTTTAAACATTTATCTTATTCTGTTGGAGAAATCGTAAATTCAAAAGTATTTAGTGCTGAGATGATATCTATATTTTGTGCCGGAATTGGTATAGCTCTGATTATTCCAATCGCTTCCTGGATTAATGCCTATTTTTTAGTAAAAACAAGAGAAAATAACAAGAGATTTAAATAAGCTTCATGAGAGGAAAGCTCAAACAATTTGTATTTGTAATTTTGAGTTAGACTGAATAATTATGTGCATTTCGATGTTAATTAAGCAACACTTAAGTGTATAACATTTGAATTTAGTCGCATTGCGCGAGTGTTGACGTTCAACGCGCGAGTTGGAATGATTAAAAATCATCACCTGTTTCCGCAAGCTTGCTGGCATAGGGGATGATTTTTATTTTACTAATAATTCGCAGCGTTTTTTCCACCCTCAAAACCGAAAAAGGACTTCTCACAAAAGTGAGAAGTCCTTTTTTAACGAAATAACAGAACACTTATTCCATATCTTTAAGTCGTTACATTTTGGGTTATAGCTTCAAAAAATTCGCAACTACTTATGATACGCTTTGACCTGATTTTTGTAACGATTTTTCACTTAGACCAAGCGCCTCAGATGTTGCATTATGAAGTTCTTGGAAAAGCTCTGGGTTTTCTGACAGCTTCTTACCATAAGAAGGAATCATTTCTTTAAGTTTCGGTTCCCACTCGTTCATATGTTGCGGGAAGCATTTTTTGATTACCTCAAGCATAACGTGAACGGCAGTAGAAGCACCTGGAGAAGCCCCTAGTAATGCAGCAACCGAACCGTTAGCGCCAGTAATAACTTCCGTACCAAATTGAAGCGTACCTTTACCCGCAGCAGTATCTTTAATAACTTGTACACGTTGACCCGCTACTACGATATCCCAATCTTCGCTTTTAGCGTTCGGAACAAACTCGCGTAACTCTTCAACACGTTGTTCTTTCGATAACATAACTTGCTGGATCAAGTATTTTGTCAATGCCATGTTTTTTGCACCTGCCGATAACATCGTGAAGACATTATTCGGTTTTACAGAACCTAACAAATCCATATTAGAACCAGTTTTTAAGAACTTTGGCGAGAAGCCGGCAAACGGTCCAAATAGCAATGATTTTTTGTTATCGATATATCGTGTATCCAGATGCGGAACAGACATTGGAGGAGCACCAACTTTAGCTTTTCCGTATACTTTTGCATGATGCTGCTCGACAACTTTCGGATTATTACATGCTAAGAATATTCCGCTTACTGGGAATCCGCCAACATGTTTACTTTCAGGAATACCTGTTTTTTGCAGTAAAGGTAAGCTTCCGCCGCCGCCGCCGATAAAGACGAATTTTGCCGTATGACGTTCTACTTGACCGCTAGCATTACGCACTTTCAATTCCCATGAGCCGTCGCTAGTACGTTTAAGATCATTAACTTGATGGTTGTAGTTAACTTCAACGTTTTGTTTCTTTAAGTGGTCAATTAACATGCGCGTTAAAGCACCGAAGTTAACATCCGTTCCAGAGTCGATCTTTGTTGCTGCAATCGGTTCCTTTGATGTACGGCCATCCATAATAACTGGAATCCATTCCTTCAGTTTTTTTGGATCATCAGAAAATTCCATACCTTGGAATAACGGATTATTTGAAAGCGCTTCAAAACGCTTTTTCAAGAACGTTACATTTTTTTCCCCTTCTACTAAACTCATGTGAGGCAATGGCATGATAAAGTCCTGTGGGTTACGGATTAAATCGTTATTTACAAGATGAGCCCAAAACTGTCTTGAAACTTGAAACTGTTCATTGACGTTGATAGCTTTAGTAATATCTATAGAGCCGTCCGATTTTTGAGGAGTATAGTTAAGCTCGCACAGTGCTGCATGCCCTGTTCCCGCGTTATTCCATTCGTTAGAGCTTTCTTCTCCTGCTTTGTCAAGCTTCTCAAACACTGTAATTTTCCAATCTGGTACTAATTCTTTTATGAGTGTCCCTAAAGTTGCACTCATAATTCCGGCACCAATTAAGATAACATCTGTTTTATTTTCTCTATTACTCATTTTTACCATCCTTATACCCTAAGATTTGCAGAAAGGATGTAGGCGCGTCAAAACAAGACAAGGCGCAACCTAGTCACACACCTTTTCTGTATCAAATTATTAATTTAATTATATTAATTATAGTGTATCACATTTATTTATAGATTAAAATATCTACTATTATATTACAGACATAAACTATCCGGACTCTGGTAAAAGCGGAAATTTCATCCACAAAGCCCTAGAAACATGGCTTTTTATACTAATTACATATAATAATGTATCACATTTATTTAGAGATGAAAATAGTTACTATTATATTACAGTTATAGGGATTTTATGGTAATAAAAGGAATTATGGTTCTATACATACCTAGTACCTAATATTGATAATGCTGTTTAGGATTCATGTGAGCCAATTTTAAAAAGAACCAAAATCACCCGAACACAAGCAATACGTAAAAAGAACGAAACCCTTCATACATCAAAAATTCCAGACTTTCCAGTAAGATAACCTGCACGGAAAAATCTATATAGATTCCCCATTTGTTATAAGCCCTCGACTACTTTCCTGGACTGCTGTTTAATGAGTTGTAGATACTATTACCTTAACCTATTGATGTCGTCTTATACTTGACCTGCATTACCAAATTATATCAACAAATTTTTAAAAATTAAGGGAAGACTAATGTGGAGTCATTTACAGCACATGAAAATGGAAGAGACGCACTCGTTCAGCTTAATAAGAGTGGTAATACCCTGACAACATAATTCTATAAGATGAGTACATACTAAATTGGAGGTTTTTGTTTGTTAAACTTATGTTTAAAGCTGTGTGAGGAAATTTCTTAATTCAAAATCTTTTTCGGAATAAGAGCTAGGTGAATAATTGGGTATTAATTAAAGGCTCCGTTTAACTTTATTGTTGATTCTTTGCAAATTAATAAGCGTATTCGAGATTTTCGAATACGCTTTTCTTTCGAGTGACGAATAATTCATAATCGCCCCTTTTCGCTGTTTAATTACTTATTCAACAAGAGAAACATTAAAGCTTCCTTCTAGTACCCAATCATCATAAAAACGTACATAAGTAAATTCTTGCGACCAAGCTTTCTTATTAGAAGCATCCGTTACATAAACCGTACTTTTCCAAGGAAATGTTACTGCTCTCACATTTCCATTCATAAGTTGTTTTGTTTGTGAAGGAAGTTCCATAACGGTGGATGGTTCACGCACATTATATGCTAAATATTCGGTTGGATTTTCTGCTTTTATCAATTCCTCTAAAAATTGTTGGTGAGCAAGTTTTACATCTTGATTTGCTACAAACATACCATAACTTACTGCACTTAAACTTATAACTAATATGACTGAAATAAGTATTAATTGTTTTTTCCCTAATCCAATAAAATAATCAGTTTTATCTTTTGAATACAGAAATATATAAAGGATAATACTTACAGGATAAATAAATAGAAACTGCCAAAATAGCATTACCCATACAAGCTCACCAAATTTAAAAATAATAATCATTGCTAAAACATTTAAAATCATCAATCTTTCAGACCAACGCCACCATTTACTTGTTTCCTTTTTACTTTTTATTGTGATTAATAATAGAGGTAACGCAAAAATAATCGCCATTCCGATATCCATCAACTGATATATCATTTCTCCCCCAAAAGCCTTCTGTCCTTTTCTTAATCAAAAGGAACTTGTTTTTCTTTCATTGTAGATACTTATTCTACAAATTTCCCCAAATACCTTTATAAAGCTGTCATTTTTCTTGACAGGATGGAGGTATTCGTTTCATTCATTGGATATAGACAACTTTGTACTGCAAATGTGCGAATACTACGTTCATCTGTATCAAATGCAATGTTATCTATGAAATTAAACCACGCCGAGCATCTGTACAAAGAACCTTAGTTTACTCGTTATTGAAAATGAAATAACAAAAAGGCATAAGTTAAACAGAGCCTAATCATAAAAAAGACAGACCAAAGTTATGTTACTTGGTCTGTCAAATTGACACTTATTCTTTACTTTTCTCTCCCAAAGGAGAACCCGTTAATTATAGACGGGGTTCCCCTTACTTTTTATACAATTATCAATATTAACATTTAACAGAGCCTAATTTAAAAAGAGGTTGCCCTAAAAAATCATCTTATACCATTTTCTATGGACAGCCTCTTCAACCACTTTTAAAGCCTAAGCATGATTTTTCAGCGGATAAATATATTAGACAGATCTGTTAAACAGTTTATTAAAAAGGACAGCCGGTAGACAAGATGTTAAAGTATTTTTCATTCAAAATCATCCGGGTTCTTTTCATCCAAGATTCCGCGTTTAGAGTCGGGAGATGCTGGTCTTTCTTTCGAATTTGACGCCGATGATAAAACATTTCCATCAGCGTCATACTTTATTTTATTTTTTTCATCCTTCATTTGGTAACCCCCTTTGGCAATCTTTTTTAGTTTGCCCCACACCTACAATCTTAAACGAACATTTTTGAATGTTAATTCAACTAAACTCACCCGATAAAAAAGTTTTTCCACTTATTGGACAAATGCTACCCAATCCGTTTAAGTACATTCGTTCACAATGGGAACATGCTAAGGATTTAAAAAAATAGCCAATTCATTTTTTTAATATGCCAACATCAATCCCAGACATGATATAAGGAATTGCTGATTTGATAAATTCTTCCGGCGACAGCTCCTTACTATCTCTTCTCCATTCTACAGAAGCACCGTAAATTCCCCAGCTTAATATGACAGCTGTAATTTTTAAAGCTTTCCCCTCTTCAGTTGTACTTTGTTTTAACAACATTTTATAAAAAATGATTTCAAGCTGTTCCCTAATAATACGTGCAATGGTATCTTCGTATCCTCTATGACAACGATTAGATAATGACGTTTGAAAATTTGTTATAGCAACGAAGATACTTACGAGCGCTTTTTCATTTAGTTCGTCATTCTGGTAGGAATCAGAATTCAAATTAACTAATAATACTTCTGATAATACCTTCTCTAATAAGTCATATATATCCTTAAAATGATAATAGAATGTTGCACGGTTAATCATGGCTTCTGCAGTTATATCTTTTATGGTAATCTCTTTGAATTCTTTTTTACCTGAAAGTTCAATGAAAGAATCCATGATTAATTTGCGAGTACGTAGAATTCGGGGATCTGTCTTTGATTGAGTCATATCATCGTCCCTCCTACTTTTCAAACAATTTTTTCGATGTGTTGTATAAACGACAAATCCAATTAACTATTGGTTTATTGGTGGTTTCATTATGGCTTAAAATAGAATTGCAAAGCAAACTATAAGGCGCGGAATAATAAGCAGCTGAAATTGTCAGCTACGGTTCTTCCCTTAAGTTACAGCAGCTAACAATTTGCGTTTGATTCTAACCGGATCAAACGTTTCAACAGTAGGAACTCAGCCAGCACTAAGTCTTTTTACTAATTTTGCAGAGATGGGGGAAAATGAATTGAAAAACAATAATAATATGATTTGTGATTTAGAAACAGGTGTATGCGGAGCAGCTGGAGAGGAAGAAATGGAGGTTATTGATTTTAATCAACCAAAGAAATCGATTAATCTCTATTATGTAACTGATCCAATTTGCTCTCATTGCTGGGCGATTGAACCCACTCTTCGTCGTTTTAAAGAACAATACGGACACTATTTTAACTTTCATACAGTTATGGGAGGACTACTGGAAAAATGGCATGACGGACCAATTGATCCTGCAAACGGAATTTACAAACCCGCAGACGTTGCTGGTCACTGGAGGGAAGTTGGAGAATATTCACGTATGCCAATTGATGGGTCACTCATGATTGACAATCCAGTTCAATCATCCTACCCACCCTCGCGTGTATTTAAAGTAATTCAAAAAAATCATAATGATGCATTAGCCTATGATTATTTACGACGTGCAAGAGAAGAGCTTTTCGCATTTAATCAAAATATTTCAGATAAATCCGTTTTGATTGAAATCGCAAATAAACTTGGACTTGATGGAAAAGCACTTGTAAATGAAGCTGAACAACCATCTGGACAACAATTGTTAAATGAAGATTTTGGTCTTGCAAGAAGTCTAGGTGCTAGAGGATTTCCTACCATTATCATGATTAATGAGGAAAATAAGGGCGTAAAAATTGTCGGTGGTCGCTCGTTTGAATACTATGTTGACGGATTAAAGCAAGTTCTAAATGTGGAAGAACTACAACCAACCCAACAACCACCCCTTTCAAGCTTGCTTGAAAAAGAAAAACTTTTATTTTCGAAAGAGATTGAAATCATGTATGATGTTGAACAAGCCGATATTGAATCATTTGTTGAAACGGAATTAACACCAGGTACCTATGAAACGAAAGAAGTTCTCGGTGAAACATACTTTGTAAGAAAATAATGATTTAAAACACTTCCCATACCATAATTACAATTCTTCACAGGCATCATAAACAGGGATTGCCGCAGCACTCCCTGTTTAACTCTTACATCCGTTCATTTCATTTGTTTAACCTCAAACAAAAAGACTGTCTTAATAACGATTAATTTTAGAATCCCTCAAAAACATCAAGTTAAATTTTGAAGGGCAGTTAGAGCGTCCTTATTTTTTTGAGCTTTTAATGCTAATTTTGTAAGTCCATCATTTGGAATTTCCACATCTGTTTTAGATGAAGCAGTCTTATTTTTCATTTGCTTATTTTTAAACATGTTTTCACCATCCTTGTAGTTCGATTTAGTTATTGCCCTTAGATACCAACCATTATAAATACACTGCACAAAGAGATCAGCGTATTATTTTTTTGTTATTGGCATCCGCTATTTTAGTTTGCTTTCTTTTTTGAAGGCTATGCTATTTGATTTTCTTCTTCAACTTTCCATTTCAAGAATAGCCTCAATTTCTTCTTGAATCTCTCTATTCACCGAAAGAGAACGTTTTTTTCTCAATTCAAGATCCGTCTCCTTATCAATGAAATGATTGGTATGCTTGTCAAAACAATCAAAACAAATAGAGTAAAAATCTTTTTTCTCTTTCTTCAAAACATCAAATTCCCACGTTTCAAGTTCTAAATAACTTACTTTATCTTTTGTTTCTTTTCCACATAATTCGCAAGTTGCTTTCATTATAAAAACCCTTTCATACATCTACTTTTTATTTTTTTGCTAGATGACGATCTTTAATTCTTTTTAAACGCCCATGATATTTCAATATATTCGCTTGCGATTGTTTGGCTTCTTCGCTAGTGGGTTGTAAGTTAGCAATATCCCAATAAGTCACAACTACGTCTAATACTTGGTCAAAGTATTGCAGCGGGCCATAATTCGCATCTATTGCAATGGTTTTCATTCTCTCGTTAAAGTCTGGCATAACGGCGCCTGGCATAGAGAAATTAATAATGACATCCTCAAAATAAACAATGAAATTCGGATCCAGTTCAAGATGCGCTTTTACTGTGTCGCGATAGAATGCATAATGAAGCGCTTCGTCTTTCGCTAAACGTCGAAGTAAAGTTGCTAAATCTTTATCATGCGGACCCGCTATTTTAGCTACATTATTATAAAAAACGAGTGTAGCTAACTCTTGCAATGAAGTATAAGCCATTGTTGCTAGCGGGTTAGTGAAGTCCGGGAACCAACCGCTTTCAACTACTCGTCTTCTTAATTCATGCAATCTTGTGGGATTTACATTTCGTGTCACCAATAAATACGTTTCAAGTAAGTTAGAGTGCTGGTCTTCTTCAGCCGTCCAAGTGCGTACGAAATCATTTATTACTTCCATTGAATTTTTAAATGTATAATCCAAATGCGAAGTATACCAAGGTAAATTTACTTCTGTAAGTAATGCTGTTTCTATCGCTACAATTACACCTTCCGGAAGAGTTACTTGACTCTCATCCCAAGGAACTCGTTTAAAGGACATGGCCTTGTCCCATGGAATAAATTCGTGATAGCTCCAGTCAATATTTGCAGAACGTTCCTTGTGTAATCGATATAATTCTTTAATGCGAGGTTCTAAGCGTATATCCAAATCTGAATTTAACATGTCTTTTCTCCTTAAGGTTTTTTGCTGTCTAACTTTAAATCATTTGAATTTTCTTAACAATTATAATTTAAATCATAAAAGGAATACAAGATAAGATACCCATCCCCCAGCTGTTTAGTCATGAGGGACAGGTACAATCAGTAAAACTATATTTTGATAAAAAAATAAAAGCCTCCTAATTCGGAGGCTTTCTTATTAATCCTTGCTACCGCACATGAGCTGTGGATAAAAACGGATGAATAGTAACTTGTACATTTTGAGATTGCTGACGTGGAGGTGACTTAGGCTCAATAAATATTGTTGAGTAGTAGGACTCCACAATGGTAACAAAGTAGACTAAAAATAATATTTTTTTCAGTCAATGATCCAAAATAACTTCTTTTCTCCTTCTTGCAAGTAAATTCGGTGAATCATCACCATAATTGCAATACTATCATATATAAATCTTACACTATTAATATCGTTTAGTAAAGCTGCCCTCACTATTATCCCCAGCTAATTTTTATCATAAAATAGGAATAATCTAGTTGTATTAGCTATTAGAAAGTTCTTGGGAAGTACAGAAATAATAGAATTGTTTTCTTGTCATTATTATTTTATTAACAGATTGTCCAATCTTTTTCAATATACCAGAATAGTATATAGTATCACTAAAACTAAGAAGGGATAATTATGAAGGTTTTAAATAGTTTCTTTAAAATAGGAGTTGTTTCTAATCTTGTTGTATTTCTTGCGATGATGCTTCTCCCTGCTTTCATTATTACAGATCAATTGGATGTTTTTGAAAGAATCATTTTCTATATTTTTAAAAAATAAGTTTAACATGCCTGTCCCTCACACCGCTTTACATCGTTAAACAATCGGGGGACAGGCATACTAGCCTCATGTTTCCTTTAATCTCCGACTCTTTCGCCATTAATATAATAAGCAGGCTCAGAGAAAGGAATAAACACGACCTCTACCTCATCAACACCTGTTGACATGATATATTTAGTAACAGATTGGGCGACGCGATCGCGAGTTTCTTGACCGCGTTCAAACCATTTTACTTCAATAAGCGGGAAAGCCGGAATTTCTTCCCCGTCAAATACAAACGTGGAATGAGGCACTTCGAACGTAAAGTTATCTGTCCCGCACTCACAAATTTCTGCAAGCTCCCCTACTAATGGCTTGCTGATTCTTTTCATCTCTTCAATCGATACTCCTCGAATCACTAAGTGTGGCAATTGTATTCCCTCCATTATGTATCACATCATTTGTTAGCTTTCTACTAGAAATTTTATATCAAGTCTCTTGATAAACAAAGTCTTTCCTTCTTTTCCATGTTGCAGATGTAAACCACAGGGATTGGTTAAGTAGAACTCTATTAACCAATCCCTGTTCTATCCGTTTTATTGATATCGCAGCAATCCCTGTTTAACTTTGACATCCGTTCATTCCATTTGTTTCACCTAAAAGAGTAGTTCAAATAAAACTATTTCTAAACTTTATTATTCAATCTTTAAAGTAATTTTCCCAAAATTAACGCCATTTTCCATATAAATCAGTGCTTCTATCGCTTCTTTAAGAGGATAACATTTATCAACATATGGAGAAATTTTATGTTCTTCAAAAAATTGGAGCATCTCTTTAAAATCTTCTGGGCTTCCCATTGTAGACCCTTTTATATCCAATTGTTTAAAAAATATTCGTGGCAGAAGTAGTTCTTTAACCGCTCCGCTTGTAGCACCGAAATTAACGATACGTCCACCTGGTTTACATAAATTAATTAAATGATTGAAGTTTTCTCCACCAACGCTATCGATGATGAGATCAGCACCATCCATTAACTTTTTCATTTCTTTTACCCAGTTTTCCGAGCGATAATTCACCCCGCCTTTTGCCCCAAGCTGCTTTGCTCTTTCAAGTTTCTCATCGCTGCTAGATGTAACAAATACATTCGCCCCATGTGCTACAGCAATCTGTAGGGCAAGCAGAGCCACACCACTTCCAATTCCAGGAATAAGGACGTTTTCTCCCTTTTTAAGGTTGCCCCTGTACATAAGGGAACGAAAAGCTGTTACACCTGCTAATGGTAAGGCAGCCGCTTCTTCCCAAGAAAGATATGTTGGTTTTGTAAAAACATTCTCTGCTGGAACAACTACATATTCAGCATATGTACCATCGGATGGCATTCCTAATATACGGTGATCTGGTCCATGGAAAGCTCGGCTTTCTCCCCAATTCAAAGCAGGGTTAATAACAACAGCACTTCCTACTTTAATTTCAGAAACCTGGTCTCCAACAGCAACGACCTCACCTGCTCCATCTGCTCCTAAAATAGATGGCAGTTCCATCCCTGGATACTGTCCATAAGTAATCCATAGGTCTCTTCGATTTAACGATGCATATTTAAGTTTTACTAAAACTTCATTTGCTTTTGGCGTCGGAACTTCCACATCTTCATATCTTAATTGAGTAGGTCCGCCTAATTCTCGCAAAACAATGGCTTTCATCTATTTTCCCCCTAAAAGTATGGATTGAACGAGCGCTCACTCGAATCTAATGTTAAAATATACCTTATTTTCAGTATATTGTAACATCCAAACTATTACAAACGATTTAACTCATACTGAATACACAAAAGAACGTCATTTAACAGACTTAGTTAAGGTGCCTGTCCCCCAGCTGTTTAGGTTGATTGCTTATTATAAATAACCTCACTCTATGTTCCGAATTCACCTACTAAATTCGCTGTTGCAGAAACAGACCCTATAGTTGAATACGCTTCTATAAAGTATAATTAGACAATATCAATATGCTAGTAGAAATAGGGGGATCATTATGCCATTATCCAATATACATTTATACACTTGGAAGTCCTTTTCCACATCACCGCCGCCACCGTTTACTCCAGCTGTTAAATCAGCACTGAATAAGCTTATATTAAAAACAGATTAAGAATCTGCGAAATATAAGCTGTTTCGCAGATTCGAAGGAGTAGACGATGAAATCTAACATTCAGTTCCTATTATCAATGATCATCTTTGGTACGATTGGCGTATTTGTAAGATACATTGATTTATCTTCGAGTGAAATAGCTTTATTACGTGGTTTAATTGGCAGTTTCTTTTTAATGACAGTCATGTTCATGATGAAGAAAAAATTTTCATGGGCATTGGTTAAAGCAAATGCTTTGATTTTATTACTTTCGAGTATTGCATTAGGTGGAAATTGGATTTTCCTTTTCCAAGCGTACAAGCATACAACCATTTCTAATGCAGCACTAAGTTATTATTTTGCACCTGTCTTTGTCCTGATCCTTTCGCCGTTGGTACTTAAGGAAAAATTATCTGCAAAGAAAATAATCTGCATTGGTATAGCCATGCTAGGTATGTTGTTGATTGTTGGTAATAGTGGTGTAAGTACATCTGGATTAGGTCATTTACTTGGCATTGGCTATGGATTAATGGCAGCTATATTCTACGCTTCATTAATGCTATTCAACAAGTTCATCATAAACATGGACGGGCTCGGAATTACATTCATTCAGCTTGGAACTTCGACCTTGCTTCTCATGCCATATGTATTCTTTACTGAAGGATTTGGCATTTTGGAAGTATCAAGTTCTTCCATTCCATTTATTTTAATCTTAGGGATTGTACACACAGGTATTGGATTCTTGTTATTCTTCTCAGGTATGCAGAAATTAAAAGGGCAGAGCATCGCTGCATTAAGTTATACAGACCCCATCACATCATTAGTGATTTCTGCTATTATCTTGCAAGAACAAATGACAGTTGTTCAAATGCTTGGTGGTGCATTGCTGTTAGGCTCAACATTCGTTAGCGAAAATCAATCGATGAAATTTTCAAAGCGATTAAAGATAAAATCAGCTAAATAATGTACAAAACAGCGGGAAGCATTCGTTTCCCGCTGTTTCGTATGTTAGAGTATTTTTATTTTTCTTGATAATCTATTAGCTGGTTTAGCTCAATAAGCTCTCTACTTCAACCATTCATTAAAAACCGCATACTTTATTTTAATTTGAGAAAAATATAAGAAAATAAAATTAGGGGGTAACCGTAACAATGAAAAAAATATTTGCAATATGTCTACTATCTCTTTTATTTATCTCCTCAACAACTCTAGAGACAGAAGCTTTAACGTTTGATAAATTACCGGCCGAACAAACAACGAAACAATGGTCAGTTAAATTAGACAAAGCTAAACTAGGTGGTACAGGGCTAGTAAAATCAAAGGAAGGAAACTTCCATAGGTATTCTTTAAAGGTTGATAACATTGGTGAAGACGTGTTATCTGCAGAAATCCATCTGTTTAGAAACCAACCGAATTCTAAAACAAAATATGCACTATTTGGCTGCCCTGATCAAACTGATTGTAATAAAAACCACTTTGAACAATCAGTTTCTTTAGCAGAACAATTGAATGAGAAAATCCCCTATCAATTTCACAGTTTTCTTTTAGCTGAAGAAGCGTCTGAATTAGAAGTAGAAATTGTTTGGACTCAAAAAGGAAGTGAAGGCAGGCCATTAAAAGAAAGATTTATATTCACTTCTAAATAATACACAGGTGCCTGTCCCTCACCGCTTTACAACATTAAACGATTGAGGGACAGGCACCTGCCTATTTGTTTTTAATCAGTATAATATTCCAATCTCGTGCTGCTTACTTCACAATTATCACAAATATAAAGTTGGATAATATAATCCTCTTCAAATACTTCTTCTTCGATATAAATGTTTGTTGAGTCACAACCATAACATTTTTTACTCATACTAAACACTCCTTATTTCTACTAGTTGTATTCATTATTCCAACAATAAGCTAAAAATAAACAACAAGCCGTAGAACTTCTCACCTTGTTCGCTACATTCTCCAACAAATAAAAAAAGAAGTTCTTTTTTTCATCAGAACCTCTAATTAGCATTATAAAAATACAATAAATAAACTTTTAATATATTTTACATATATTGTTAATTTAACACTATTCCCCTTTACCTATCCTGCTCCGTTTAAGTACAAATCTTCACAATTCGTATGCTATAATTTGGAGGGTAAAATAAAAATAGAGGTGACCATTCTTGGCAATACATGTTGTACTATATCAACCAGAAATTCCGACTAATACTGCAAATATTGCACTTACTTGTGCTGCAACGGATACAGCCTTACACTTAATCCGACCTCTTGGCTTTTCAACAGATGAAAAAATGATCAAACAAGCAGGTTTAGATTTCTGGCAGCTTGTAAACATAACGTATTATGAATCATTGGATGACTTTTTCTCAAAAAATCAAGGTGAGTTTTACTATATTGAAACGTTTGGTGAAAAAACACATTCAGCCTTTGATTTCAGTGATGTATCAAAGGAACATTATTTTATGTTTGGAAAAGAAACAACCGGTTTACCAAAAGATTTACTAGAAAAAAATGAAGATCACTTTTTAAGAATACCAATGAGTAATCATGTTCGTTCACTGAACCTTTCGAATACAGCTGCTATATTAGTATATGAGGCCCTGCGCCAGCAAGGATATCCCCATTTAAAATAAACAAAATCTTCCGTCTCGGAAGATTTTGTTTACCAATAAGTTCATTAAGAACTACGTTTCTTCGCCATAAAATTACTTCTGCACGATCTGAATAAGGTTGCCGCATGTATCATCGAAGACAGCTATTGTGACTTCGCCCATTTTTGTCGGTTCCATAGTAAACGTTACGCCTTTTTCCATTAATCGTTCGTACTCTTTACGAATATCTGCAACGCCAAACATTGTTGCTGGGATGCCCTCGGCGAATATCTTCTTTTGATACTCCTTTGCGGCAGGATGGGCATTCGGTTCGAGTAAAAGCTCGGTACCGTCTTGATCATCTGGAGAAACAAGCGTTATCCACCTAAATTCTCCAGCAGGAACGTCCTCCTTTTTTACAAACCCTAGTTTTTCTGAATAAAACTCCAGTGCCTTTTCTTGATCTTGTACAAATATACTGGTAACAACGATTCTCATACTGTCTTTTCCTCCTTTGATAGTTGTGACACATGGTACTGTGCTAACAATCTGGCTGCAAGTAAAACAACCCGCTAGTTCAATTTATAAGTACCTTTTATGTTTTTTATTTTTAACACATTTCTTAATGAATAGCGAATCACCATCATTTATTCCTTAATTAAATATTTCTCTATATCTTCTTGTTCATGAACCTTCTTTAAATCTCCTGCTTCAAAGAAAATACGATAAATATGCCCTTTTTCTTGCTCTTCTGCTCTCTCTTTATAATCAATAATGAGGCCAATATTATCGATACCTTGCTTTTTTAGTTCTTGGATTAAGGTATATGTTTCATGGATTCCTCTTTTCTTCGTTTCTTCACTCCAATAGTCCTGCAATCGAAGTACCAGATCAAGTTCAGAATTCACCTTTTTGTAATCAGGAATATTATCGCTCTTAATTTGTAATTCATCAGCAATTCCATAAATGAACATGTAATCATAAGATTCAATTGGAAGACTTTTAAAAGAACGTTTAATAATAGGATAACTTTCTTTTTTTAATTGGCTTGTCCATAATTCTTCTACATAATAGTCCAAATATTCACCATTACCTGCTTTATCACTATTAAATGTAAATTCTTCTTGATCTCTATGTACTTTAAACGCGGCCCCATAACTTCCATCTTTATAGTTATAATATTTATCTACTACTTCTACATTAATGTTGTACTTGTTTTCGACATGCTTTTCTAATTCTTGAGATACCGCAACCTTTTTCCATGGTACACCATTAAATGAAACGTATACAAAGCCTCCAAACACAATCATCGCAGCTGATACGATACCTAAAGTTACTTTTGTTGATTTTTTCATTTTGTCTCCTATACATTCAAAATACTTAAAATGATAACTTTAAATCAGAAAAATCTACTTTAACAGAGTTATAACTTATAAGTATCATACAGAATTTAACTTGTATGTATTATTTTATCACATTATTCTCCTCCGTTATTCTTAAGTACAATTTTTCACGAACTCTTCAATACAAATGAGGATTGTCCTAATTTAAAGTCTGAGAAACAAATAGTATATATCCGCCCTCGTATATTAATGAATCTTCTCCATAAAAAAATCATATCCATTTTTTAAAATAAGCAAAGAGGTTACAAGAATAAAAATAATTCGCACATAAGTAGCTCCACGTCCTAATGCGAATTTCGCTCCAGCAAAAGCGCCCATAATCATCGATAAACCCATAATTATTCCATATGAGTAATTAACTGTACCAAGAAATAAAAACATAATAAGTGCTGCGAAATTACTTATGAAATTAAGTAGCTTGGCATTTCCTGAAGCTTGTATAAAATCAAAACCCATTATGATAAAGACAAATATAATAAATGATCCTGTACCAGGCCCTAAAAAACCGTCATAAAAACCAATGGCAATTAACACACTGATAAAAAGAGCTTTGCTTTTCTTTGTCATTACACGTCGTTTTTCAATGCTTCCCCAATCTTTTTTTATAATTGTGTAAATCAGAACAACTACCAGCATGATGAAAATAAGAGGCTTGAGTAAATCAGGTGAAATATAGTGTACTGTAACCGCCCCAAGCATTGATCCCATAAAAACAAGCGGTACAATCGGCCTTAATAATTTGAAATCAATTTTTCCAGCACGTAAAAATGTCAGCATACTCGTTAAATTTCCTAATGTAGATGCAAGTTTATTCGTGGCGATTGCTGTGGCTGGTGGTAGGCCAACAAACAATAATACTGGTAACGTAATCAACCCACCACCACCAACAATTGAATTTAAAAAAGCTCCTAAAAAACCAAAAATAAATAAAATAATGACTAATGAAATATCCAAATCTCCAAACATAAAACGGCCCCTTTTTAGTTACTACTAAAATAGTAACTAAAAAATCAGTTTTTTACAATTAGGAAAATTAAAGATTCGTTAAGTTAAAATAAAATCCTTCTTGAATTAAACTGCATCCTTTAGCTAAATAAGAAAAAGGCGTTTCCAGTTATTTCAGAAACGCTCCCGATTATTGAAGGTCATGGCTGCTAAAGATGGCTTGCACTTATTGAACTCTAGCCATCTGTTAGCTTAATAAGAGTCACCATAACAATCGTTATAGACATTTATTCTTTTTTCATTTTTTCTTGCGTTTCCTGTTTGGTTAGAATTTTGTAGTCCGTGATGAATTTTGAATTTGGAAGATAATGAATGACAAACCATCTATCAGAATGTGATTCTAGAACACTTGTCGGCAACTTCAATTCTTTATTTTGAACTTTAACATGTAAATAACTTCCCGCCTTATATGGACTTCTATATTCAAATTCCGTAGGTCCCCTTCAACAACTCTATGATTATTTGTTGAATAAGCAGGAATGTCTAACCAATGAGGGTTCATAAACAATAACACTATCGTAGTGATTGAATAAAGAATACGCTCTACTAATGCAAGGTCTTTTTTAAAGAGCATGACAGCACAAGAAAAAGCAAGGATTAGTGAACTTATAGAGATAATCCAAAACATTTCCTTAAACGGAAATTTTTCTTGTAACATGGTTGCCCCAGCTCCCACAGCTAACGAAACGTACCAAATACGTTTAATTAGTTTTCTAAGAGGACTTGACGATTTTTCTCGTTTAGCAGACTGTTCTTTATCAATATCGTCCATCATTTTAAATCCTTTCAAATTTTTCTTTTTATACGTTTCCCGAATCAATGATGTTTCAATTCATTTGTTGCCAAATTAATAATAATTAATAAAATAATCTTTTCCTCAATTCACACACAAATGAAGAAATGCAGAAGAAAACAGCCAATCGGTTTGATAATCGTTTCTGGACATAACGGACAAAAAAGCACATAAAAACAAACAATGGATTCCTTACGACTGTAAGAAAAAGCCCAAACCCTTGCTACAAAAGGATTTGAGCTTTGTTTAGACGATGACCTGTGAGGGACTTGAACCCCCGATCCCCACCCGCTGTATAACTTTAGATTGTTTTATCTTTTCTACTGAAATAAGGACCGCACCAGCCTGTTTCATGGGTTCTCACATAAGTCCAGCTGAATTCCTTATCTACTACATACACATCTTCTTCATTTAGGAAATCATCTGCATTTAAAGATGAAGCCTTTTCAAGAATTAACGCATCATTAGAATGCTGATAAAAAACATAACAAGATTGTTTTGATTCTTTGTTAAATGCTAGATCAGCTTGTTCCTCTTTCAAGCACTTCTTTTTTTCCCAGCTAAATACATGCCATAGGTAGCCACAGCAGCCATCTTCATCATAAAGGTAAATAGAATTTTTTTCTTTGTCACTAAGATGATTGGCAAAGTTATCTTCCCATTGTTTTCTTAGATACGTTCCCCACTTAGGTATTTCAGTTACCTTTACTTTTTTCTTCTCAAGCAGAGAGACTAAATCCATCACATATTCCAAAACGACACCTACTCTACATAATACTCATGTCTCATTCGTATCTCTGTTAAAAAATATACTAAAACCTTACACGTTGAGTCTCCTATGTAATTCCTTTAAGCTATACAAACTCAAATCCCTAACATCCCTATTTTTACTTTGAGAAAGTTCATTGAAAACCTCTAATAAATAATCATCCTTTATGATTCCCTTATTCTCCCCTTCAGCACAACAGGATAAGAAAAGCAATAAATAAAAATGGACTTTTGGTTTTTCGTATTGTCTCATTTTTTCAACCATATAACGAATTAACTCGTTATTCGTTGAGAGAATTTTTGTGAAAAAACGGTCAATTTCTCCTGGCTTTCCCTTTTGTATTACATTATCAATCTTTGCATAGTAATCTTTTATTTCCTCCTCAGAAAGCTCTGAATCATAAGGGTCTAATTCCTCTTCCTCTATGTAATCAACAAGTCCGCCTATAAATTCCTGAAAATCATTTGCTAATTTTATCTCTTGATTTTGCTCTACATCGATGAAAATAACCGAAGGATTTTTCCTCTTTCTATAATCCAAACAAATAAACATCGGTGGGTCTGCCGATATAATCAGTAATTTTTTACTGCGTATTCCCCATTCTTTTCGCAAATACATACTATCTAGTAGTCCTGGATTTTCCCCGATTCCATATAAATAATCGACATGCACAGAATTATTAGCCCAACTATTCGGAGTAGTAGTCGGGAAATACTTCTTTTTTACATAGAACCCATTCCTTTTCCTCATCAAGTGTATATATGATTCTGGCAAATCCACATTTAATTCCTTCTGAATATTTTCTACTATCTCTGAATCGACTTCACCTTTGAAATACTCATCCAATTCTTCTTCCCATAATTCTTCTACATTCATTCTCTAATACTCCCATAAAACAGAAAATACTGCCTTTTTAATCAATTTTATCATCGTTCACAATAATAGATGCAAGATAAAAAATGAAACAAGGCATCAATCCCAAAATTGTCAGTGAACGTCTCGGTCATGCAAATGTCGGCATTACGTTAGATATCTACTCCCATACTGATTTGGATATGCAAATAGAAACGGTGAGCAAATTAAAGAAAATGCTAGGTTAAAAGTAAAGGAATTCTGTTTATAAGTCAAAACAAGAAAATGACGTGTAGAATGGTACACGTCATTTTCTTATTTCCCGTACATCTTATTCAACTATATCGCCCGATTGCTGAAGATCAATTCTATTTCTTCAATTGTACTAATTAATTCTGTATTAATTGATTACGGTCATCTGTTTGTGGAGGTTCCTCCATCCAACCGTGTTTAATCATAATATTGGCTCCATCTTCGGCATATAACGAGATTTCTGGAATTAAAGATGCATATTTTAATCCTAAATCTCTTCTTGGACTTGCCGCCAATGATATTCCAAAGTTTCCAATTCCTGCAGCAGTCATTGCTGAGACATGATACATCATTAATTTATCTGAAAAAATATTTGTTGTTGTATCTAAAACAGCCGAATCCCAACCCATAGGGGCTGATAAATCCTCCTTTATTAAAAACTTGCTAAATGTATCTACATATTTTTTGGAAAGCTGTTTTCCTCTTGAGAAAAATTGTTTCACTTCATCATTTTGAGCAGTTTGGGCAAATCCTGTTATTAAAACTTTCCCCACAGAATTTGTTTCAATATTAAAAAATAAATGGGAGATTTCAACTGAAGTAAGGGACCTCCTTTTCCCGAAAAATCCAGCTAAAAAGTGTTGTTTTTCTACGAAATCCACTTTGTCGGGGGTAGATATATAAGGAGGTCTTACATAGGTCCCTTGTTTTAACATTAAATCACGTGTTTTGTCCTGCAATTCAACCCCTTTATTTAATACACGCTTATGAAAAGTAACCACATCTGGCCGTGTTGCCAATCTTAATGACAAACTACTAGTTGACATTGCAAGAGTAGACATGTGCCGTAAATACATTAAGAAAAATGTATCGGAAAAAAGTCTTGGAGCTTGTAAATTTACATCTTGTTCTGTAAACCCGATAGGTATCGGAAAATCTTCTCTTTGAAACAGTTCCTGCATAATGGAAATATTCTCTTTGGCTGTATCCAGCGTCCATTCAACAATAGGACGTACTTCTTCATCTTCTACTTTTTTTAAGAAATAACTGTTCACACAAACAGCCAATGTATCGTTTATGTATTGGGTCCATAAACTAGACATTTCCGCAGCAGTTAAACGAATATTTGTTTTATCTTCCATTAGAACAACCTCCTATGTAATGGAATACATCATGGAATAATATCCCCTCAAACGGTTAAAAATATAACGGAACAATCTAGTTATATTTATCGAATAGAAAAAAGGTCTTAGCTGATACCTCTAGATAGCCCTCCCTTCTTGTAGCCATTAACAAGCCTTAAGGGGGCCCTTTCGGTGCCCCCCTTAAACAGATACTTATCACAATTCAAGCCCATTCGTTAAACTAAAAAACGCTCCCTCATTTTTTCTAGGTAGATAATTTTATATTTTTTTCCTTTTTTCGACGATTTGAATACAGAGTAAGTAATAGAATAAACCAAATTGGTGTTAACAACAGGGCCGGTCGTGTTTCTTCAGCAACCAGCATAATGATGAGAATCATGGCAAACAACGTTAGGACAGCGTAATTAATAAATGGTGTGAATGGTGCTTTAAATTTGGATCTTGCCTGTAATTGCGGACGTGTTTTCTTGTACCTCAAATGGCAAATGAGAATGACACCCCAAACCCAAATAAAACAAATCGCACTAATGGTTGTCACGATTCCAAAAGCTTGTTCCGGTATAAGTTTGCTCAAAAGAGCTCCCACTAATAAGACAAGCACAGATATCCATAACGCACTACTTGGTACATGATTCTTATTCAGTTTTGCAAAATGCAATGGCGCTTGGTCATTTTTGCTTAAATTAAACAGGATTCGGCTTGTTGAAAACATCCCGCTGTTACAGGCAGAAGCAGCTGAAGTTAATACGACAAAATTAATAATTCCTGCGGCAATTGGAATCCCTACTAGACTAAACGTTTTTACAAAAGGACTTTCTGCTGCATTTAGTTCTGTCCATGGGTTAACACACAATAGGATAACAATTGCGCCAACGTAGAAAAATAGGATTCTTAAAGGAATTTTATTAATCGCCGATGGGATATTTTTTTCTGGATTGGATGTTTCCGCTGCCGATACACCTACTAATTCCACACCCACATAGGCAAAGACCACCATCTGGAATGAAAGTAAGAAGCCTGATATTCCGTTTGGAAAAATCCCTCCATGTTCCCAAAGATTTTGAATCGTAACCGTTCCTGCATCTGTCTTGAATCCTATCACCAGCAAAATAATCCCAATGCCTATTAATGCGAGAATCGTGATGACCTTTATTAATGCAAACCAAAACTCCAATTCTCCAAAAAGCTTTACGGTTAATAGATTGAGTCCTAATAAAATGATCAAGCAGATAATGGCAGGTATCCATTGCGGGATATCAAACCAATATTGTACATATACCCCAACAGCAATCACATCAGCCATAGCTGTCATAATCCAACAAAACCAATATGTCCATCCGGTTACAAACGCTGCCCGAGGTCCAAGATAGTCTTCGGCAATGTCTGTAAACGATTGATAACCTGCTTTAGACAGCAAAAGTTCTCCTAGCGCCCTCATCACAAAAAAAATAGCAAGACCTACGATTAAATAGGCAAAGATGATGGACGGACCTGCTAGTTGTATCGCTTTGCCGGATCCTAAGAATAACCCAGTACCAATAGTGCCTCCAATCGCGATAAGTTGAACATGCCGATTTGATAAACCCCTCTTTAATTCATGTTGTGCCATAATGGCGCCTCCTTAATAAAAGCTTACATATGAAACGAGAGCAATAAAAAAAGAGATTGGATGTCCTCCAATCTCTAAGATATAAGAATAATAAATAAGTACTTGTTATGCTAAAACGCTCAGCACAACAAATACATATTCAATACTCTTCTGTCCTTTTGCCTGAGATTGTGAACCCTTCGGCGCCGTGGAATTCCCACGGTCTCTCCAGAAGCTGCTCCTGCTATAGTGTGATCCATAGCAATCATAGCTTGCTTATTATTTAAAAATATTATTTCTGAATATTTTCCATTTTAGTAGTAGATTAATATTTTGTCAATATAGTGGATAGGGCATATCTCTCATCATCTTTGATTTCATTTAGGGTACAGTTCGAAAGAATTCATCTGTAAATTCTATAATTAGCGTGTACACAATAAGGCTTATCGCAATAAGTTTACAATTAAAGCAAAAATTCTTTGCTCTAAATATTCTTTGCTGAACATTGAAATAATGCTTAAAGGGATGCCAATGCAAAAGAAGCTGATACATTAAGCACCAGCTTCAGTTTCTATGTATTCAGTTCCACGTTTACTTGTTTTTACTATGTATTGATCCTTCATTTCAAACATATTAATCCCTTCTGTATAATATCAAAAAGAAGTGCTTCAACAGCACCCCTTCAGTAATTCAGTAAATCATCAACATCAACTGGTTTACCAGCATTGAACCTATCATTAAAAACCATTCCAAGAAATCTTATTCTTTGACCATTGTCCAGTTTCATCAGTATCCTATTCCATTCTGCAAAACCATCTTCAGCACTTTTAAGTTCACCTTCATCATGTAGTGCATTAGCAAGTTCTTCATCTTTCAAACGGTGTTTTGGATTATCTTTAATTTTAATGGTCATATCCCTAAAAATAAGGGTATTACCTTTTTCAGCGTATGCAATATAGTTTGGTGCAATTCTCATTGCTTCTTTAAATGTTGGTGCTTCTAAAATCTTATCAGGTTTATCAAATGTGCATATTAAATACTCACCACTTGGATGTACGTATATGTATCTTTTTTCTTTCATGGTTCACATCACCCTTCCTAATTTACCTATATACGATCAAGCGTAAAACTTCTTTTGTTCAAACGTTCTTTGTTTCAAATGTTGTTACAGCGATGAACCAAAGATATTCGTCAAACGTTAACAAATGTAGTCATTTTTAGTCAATTATTGTATATGATACCATATAATCTAACAGAAATAATTGTTTTTATTGGCTGTAGAAGGTAGGGTGAAAGCTAGTTGAAGGATAGGGTGAAGAGGTGCTCGGGAAGTTGGAAAACAAAAGGAAGAATGTAATTTCAGTACGTTTGAATGATGCTTCACTTGCTAGAATTGAAAACAGCTAATAAACTGAACAAAACCTTGAATTGATGTGCAGAGAAACGCAATACAAGCAAATTATCTTTTACTTTGTGGGTACTGCATCAACTCATTTCTTTACAGAAGCTTTTACAACAAAAAAAGAAGCACCTACCAGTGCAACTAATCACCAGTAAGTGCTTTTTATTTTTGAAGATTAATATTCAATTTTTTTTTTATTTGGAAAGTACCAGCAAACACTGAATACTTTTCCTTACTAATAGGTACTTCGTTAAGCCCTGAAGTAAGACAAAGTGAGGAAAATTTATGAGGTAAAATTATTTTTCTGAAATTTGTTAGCTGGATATTTGAAAAAGGGCTTCTGTAAAATCATATATAGGGGTGGTTGTTCAGAATGATATATATTATGTATTGGTTATAGCAAGATATTGAAAATAAGAAGTCTATACAGCAGAAAAGCAGAAACTAAGTTAATTCTTAATTTCTGCTTCTTCGTCTGATATTGCCTGTAATTCTATACTGTTTACGAGAATAACATTATTATTATTTTTCTCATTTACCTTATTTATTTCCCAATAACCTGATTCATATCTATGTACGACCTTATAACATTCATTCTGATACATAACAATTTCCATATAAACCTCCGTATAATCAACTAAATTATAACATAAACAAGAAATCGCACTACATTAGTATAACATAAATAAGAGATATCACCACATTAGTATAGCACAAATAAGAATTTTCGACTATATCACTATATAACTTTCGTGAAAACAACAGCCAAAAAATTACTAGGAAACAACTGCTATTATTTTCTTTAAAACCTGAACCATCCTTCACACGTTCAAGCCCTGTAAAAGTGCCGGTAAAATGCTGAAGGTGGAAATTTGTGCTTATATATTCTGATAGCTAACCTCACAAAACTATATACCCCGCCCCCCATACATACCCTTCCAACAAATCACAACAAAACTTGAATATTAATATTCAACAGTATAGTGTAAAGCAAATTACATTGACGCCTTTCCCTTTCCACGTGCAAGGTTCATTCTATGGGTATTTTTATCAATTCCCACCAGTATCAAACCTGTACATTTACCAGTATCTGTTCACTTGATTGCAACATCTTAACAGCACCATAAACTGCACTTTTTGATACGCTTCTTTCTTATAACTTTTGAAACTTAAAAGCATAAAAAAAGACCGTCTATTGACGGTCCTGTTCTTGTATTAAAGCACCTCGTAGTTCAACAAGGAATTGAATCAAACAAAGGTTATGTTCAAGTATATACACGATTAATATATAATACAGTGTAAGAATTTTTACCATATCATAATTGGAAAGGTGATGATAAATTGGAAAACTTTTATCTGTTTATCCTTATGTGTATTTTTTTTATCATTTTACCCGGTCCCGATACTGCAATTGCTACAAAAAATACTGTCACCGTTGGGAAAGTCGGGGGGCTTAAAACAGTTTTAGGTATTTGTTGTGCCCTTCTTATCCATACTTCTGCTGCTGTATTAGGACTTTCAGCCATCATTGTGAAATCAGCATTATTATTTTCTATCTTCAAATATGTAGGTGCTGTTTACTTACTATATCTGGGTGTTAAGACATTATGGTCTTTAAAGAAAAAGGAAGAAACAGCAAGCGTTGAGATGAACAAAAAAAGCAAGTTTGTAAGCACATCTTGTTTTAAACAAGGGTTCCTTACAGATATCCTGAATCCCAAAGTTGCTATCTTATTCTTAACCTTTTTCCCTCAATTCGTTGACCCTGGAAGCAATACTTTTTTACCGTTTGTTATAATGGGTACCACTTATACTGTATTGACTGCCGTATGGTCTTTACTTTATGTATATTTAATCAATTATATTAGTGATTTTATGAAAAAACCTAAAACACAAAACATTATTGAAGGAATCACAGGAACAATACTGATAGGTTTTGGTATAAAGCTATTTCTTGAAAAGACACATAATTAGATTATTCTTATGCATTAGGTAAGACCCTTGATTTTCCTAAATCGAAGGGTCTTATTTTTTCCGGAATAAATTATCTATTTCAACCTTGTTAAACTAACCTGCACCGTTAGCTGAATAAACAAAGATGTATTTCACTGCTCATTGGTGAATAACATTATTCCTCATCTACAAAGTCAATCATCACTCCAACAACCATTTTTGAAATGTTATATTTTACTTTCACTTCGTACATTCCGTCACCATAACCAGACATTGAAACCGCACCATCTGAGACAACTCCCCCTTGTGCATCTGAAGCAACTACCTCATCAAATTGGATGGCTTCGTCTCTACCAAATGTTTTAAAGTCAAAAATTCCTGCTTGTGCAGAGTCAACTCCAATCTGTTTATCGCAAACATGCCATTTTCCACTTGGTTTCTTTTCCCCATAAAATACAAATAAGTTTTTAACAACTTCATCAGGAGTATAAGAAATGGAAGCTGTCCAATTACCATTTTTCACATTTAAAAGTACGATTTGCAACTCAGCTTCTTCATCCACTTTATAGTATGGGTCAGTAACAATAAACTTTCCACTTTCAACCATAAAAGTGCCAAGTTTATTAGGCTTATTAGCATTTACTTTAGGTACATACCAATCTATAAATTCTTTTAATGTTAATGCTTTACAATCGCTTTTCTCAGTTTTAGCATACCAAACATAGATTTGTTCCTGCATAAATCTTTTTCTAATTCGGTAACAAAGCTTATCACCATTGATATTTTCACCAATACACATCATTTCACTTGGGATATTATTTGGTCTGAATTCCCGATTTTGTTTTACAATATCAATTGTTAATGCTGTTTGTTCATTAGTTTGAATAGGGAACAAAGTCCAATCACCAAATTTTGCTCCATTCGTTTCGAAAAAAAGTTCCTTGTATTCATCTGGAAAAATAGCACCAAGTGCTTTTTCTGTTTTTTTCAATTCAACTAACGACACTCCATCCACTTTCGAACTTGGATTAATCATGTTTATTACTTTCTTCATCTCTTCCTCCATGATACTTTCGGATTACTTTGTCATACTACATTCAAATTAACATGAATGTTTTCGATATTTATTATAAAAAACCCTCTATTTATTCAATAAAATAAAGCATTCCTTGTTCAGCTAGTCGAGTAGAAGGGAATCTCTCTACCTCACGGTAGATTGTATTCCTCCCCCCTCACAGAACCGTGCTTGCGCAATTAACGCACACGGCTCCTCCTAGTTACCATTCACATAATATAGCTAATCTCTTTTCTTAAGTCATATATGTTAACCTTAATTCTTGCGTAAGGTAATGGGTATTTATTAAGAAAGAGTCTGAATTTATCCCAAGTAAATGATTTCCTTTGACTTCTTCTATTGAGCCATTTAAACAGTAAGTATCCGATTTTCGTATTATAAGGTCAATCAGAAAAGAAAATATTTCTGATTGACCTTTTTTTATATCGATATATGATTGCGGTAGCCGGGGTAGAAGGTTCTGGCCCTTGGGACTCGATCCCGTCCATTAAACAGTTCACCCCCTACTTGTAGAAACATGATTGAGGCTGGTTGGGACAATGATCTCGTATAACAAGCGAAGCTATGATACTACATGGAGGAATAGGGGTTACCGGTCAATAGATTTTTAGGAGGGGATAAATGATGAATCCAGTCATAGGTCTGGATGTAGCAAAAGGTGAAAGTCAGGTTCAAGCATTCTTGGATAAAAAGCAGCCGTACAAAAAGAGCTTCAAAGTAGCACATACTCTTGAAGGGTTAAGTAGTCTTCTAGATTTCATTAAAGAAGTAGAAGATGTATCAGGGGGACGTCCTCCCATTGTGTTAGAGGCCACTGGACATTATCACACACCAATTGTCCAGTATTTTGAGGACAGAGGGTATTTATTAATTATCGTGAATCCTCTCATATCATATCGAGCTAAGAGTTCTAGTTTACGCAAGGTAAAGACAGATATCATTGACGCTTATCACCTCTGCGGGCTGTACTATAAAGAAGACTTAGAGCCTTACAAACAAAGAGGAATCCAGCTCTTGAACCTTCGTAATCTTACAAGACAACACGAAAATATTACAGGCATGTTTGTACAAACCAAACTGCAATTTCAGGCAGTTCTGGATCAAGTATTTCCTGAATACTGTGGAGTTTTTGGAGCTTTATATTCGGATGTTTCTTTACTGACTTTACAAGCATTTCCTACTTCAGAAGAAGTTTTGGAAGCAGGCGAAGAAACAATCGCTAACAAAATTAAAGAGTTCTGTAAAAGTCGTTCACAACAATGGGCAAACAATCAAGCAGAAAAACTAATGGCTGCCGCAGCTCGAAACCCATTTCAGAAAGCCCTATATCATAGCCTTTCTTTAAGTTTGAACATGTATATTAATATGCTTCTTGAATACAAAAAACATCTATCCACGCTTGAAGATGAGATAGATGCTTTAGCAAAGCATATTGAAGAATGTAATATTATCCGGTCAATCCCCGGCATCGGTGAAAAAATCGCTGCCACGATTATTTCTGAGATTGGGGAAATTGATCGGTTTAATCATCCTAAGAAACTAGTAGCATTTGCCGGAATCGATCCCAGTATCTTTGAATCTGGTACATTCAAAGGGACTTTAAATCGAATTACCAAACGAGGCTCTAGCAGACTAAGGCAGGCCTTGTATATGGCCGTTAAATGTGCTATTCGAGATTGTCGCAAGCAGAAAACGACAAATGAAATTATTCCCCGTAACAAGCGATTACGAGAGTTTTATGATAAGAAACGTGAAGAAGGAAAACCCTTTAAAGTAGCTGTGATAGCATGTGCTAATAAACTCTTACATTGGATTTATGCACTTTTAAAAAGCAAATCGGCTTTCCAAGATCTAACCTAGTTTAAAAGTATAAATAACTAAATAGCCCAAAATTTTCCAAACACAGAACCTTGGAAGGTTATTTGGTATGCATAAATTTAGTATAGCATGAAATATTTTAAGTTTTTATCGGAAAATATTGACAAACTATTAGCTGGTTTAATTGAACAAAAAGTTTTAAATTTTACTGCTATCTTTTGTTCTTTTTCTTTTGTTCTTCTTTTGTTCCAATACCAAACACCTATCCAATAAGAGAATGTAAAGATTCCAAAACTGATTAGAGAATTTTCCTCAAATTTATGATTATCATCAACAGCAAGAATTGTTACAACATAAACAACAACCGATAAAAGGTATTTCCATACACTACTTTTGAACATAGATTTTAACTCCTAAAATGTGATTATAAGTTAGTTTTAATTTTAGCATTTCTTATTCAATTAATTGGCCCTAAAATGAAAATTAGCGCTGTTCCTTGTTTCAGGAAAGCCACCCGTTACTTTAAGTACAATACTTCACAATCAATTCGTACTATTAAACAACCTCAAATTTCAGGGTGTTTCGTTTTACTATGATATATTCACCTGTTGATTTATTCATTACTTGAGACACTTCCTTCGTATGCGTTACCTCAAACCAATCATTTTGTATATCCACCAGTAATTTTACTTCCATATCACTTTCCCCATATTTTAAACCACTATAAGATAATTTTGTCATCGTTATCATCCCTTTCTTAATGAATAATATGAATCTGATGAGACATAAGACATATTCTTCTTATTGTATTATCCTGCTCGTTACTTGAATAAGAAAAAAACATTACCTTGTTCCAGTAATGCACCCGATAGTTTAAGTGTAATACTTCACAATCTTTCTCTTATACAAACAAGGGTAGTAGTCCACCTCTCGTTCCTAACAAGAATAAGGTTGACGGGGTTCCTTCCTTTTCAAAAGAAAATCTTCCCCTTAAAGAGATCTTTCGTTGAGAATTAAAACAAGTTGAATAAAATTAATCACCATCGTTACTTCTAGACACAACATTTTATGATACTTCTAACATGAAATAGGCTCTTAAACCAGTAACAGCCACCTAAAAGTAAGCATATTCTGTTGAAGATAGTACACATAGTATCTCCTAATTACACATAACTGACAAAATTTCTTCGTTCAAATCTCTTGTTAGATGTCAGTTCAACCTAATTATTAAATAAACAGGGGGGTAAAAATGCTCAATTTTCAAAATGAACTTCAAACTTTGGGAATGGATAATTTCCAAGTTGGTCAGTTAATTCCAATGGTTCCTCAGAGTCAGGATTCGAGAATAATATTTGGCGGTTGGCGTTGCGGTGGCATGATGTGCGGCGGTTGGCATTGCGGTGGTTGGCATTGCGGTGGTTGGCGTTGCGGTGGTTGGCGTTGCGGTGGTTGGCATTGCGGTGGCATGCGTTGCGGTGGTTGGTAAATCTTCAACAAAAAATTGCTTTTTTATGAAACAGAAGTGCCCCCGCATGATCTGCCGCAGGGGGACTTCTTTGTTGCTATATCATATTGGAAATATTATAGTACATTAAATATAGTGCACAATAAAGACTAGGAATTCCTTCTTTCACTAAACTGCACCGTTAGTCGAAATCGAGTAGAGGGAAAATAAATGTATTATTTTCGCCCCTCTCACAACACCGTACGTACGGATCACGTATACGGCGTTTCAATTTATATCACAGTGTGTACTTTTAGATAATGTTCTAAAGCAGAGGGGACTCCCCTCTGCTTTAGTCTTTTGTTTGAGATTGCTCTTTAGACGACTTTTGATAATCCTATGAATCGGAAACCTTTTCGACAGTAGGTTAATCCCTTCGCTTCTTCCTGCGGAATCCCTAGTTGAATAAGCGATTTAATTTGTTTCTTCGCTACTTTCCATTGTTTCCAGATGATGACCCTAATTCTGGAGCGAAGCTTTCTGTCTATTCGTTCAGTCAGCTTTTTCATTTTTGCCACTCTGAAGTAGTTTACCCATCCAAATATAACTTGTTTCAGTTTCAATATTCGGTAGTCTAGTGGAACACTCCAGTTTCGTTTTGTCAGTTGTCGAAGCTTCCTTTGAAACTTCTGTACCGAACTTGGGTGAGGTTTCACTTGATATCTCTTATTATTAATGTCGTAATAATACCCAAATCCTAAGAATTTCAATTCTTTTGGACGTGAGATTCTACTCTTCTCTACATTGACTATCAGACCTAATTTCTCTTCTATAAATCTCACGATTGAATCCATTACTCTGTTTGCTGCTTTTTCACTTTTCACAAAGATAAGGGCATCATCTGCGTACCTCACGAACCTTAGTCCTCTTTTCTCTAGTTCCTTATCAAGTTCGTTTAACATAATATTACTCAATAGTGGACTGAGGTTTCCTCCTTGCGGAGTACCGACAGGTGTGTCTTCATATTTTCCATTCACCATGACTCCACTGACTAAGTATTTTCTGATTAACGAGATGACATCTCCGTCTTTTATTGTGTTGGATATAATTCGCATGAGTTTATCGTGATGGACGGTATCGAAGAATCTTTCAAGGTCAATGTCGACTACCCAATCATGACTATCATTCAGAAATTCCAGGCTTTTTATAATCGCCATCTCACAACTTCTTTTTGGTCTGAAACCGTAACTGAATTCGCTGAACTGTTCTTCAAATATCGGACTGAGAACTTGATGAATGGCTTGTTGAACTACTCTGTCCACTACTGTTGGTATTCCCAATTTGCGCATCTTTCCGTTTTCTTTTGGGATTTCCACTCTTAAGGCAGCTTGTGGTTGGTATTTTCTTGTTCTGATGCGCTGACGTAGCTCATCTTTGTTCTCTTTCAGATATTGCTTTAGTTCGTTGACTGTTACTCCATCAACCCCACTTGCACCTCTATTCTTATAGACACGTAGGTAGGCTTCGTTCATATTTTGATTACTTAGAATTTGTTCTAAAAGTTTCACACTCGTTTCTCCTTTCCTCTCACGTAGTAAGTGATAGCCCCATTTTTGGTTATCCTTTGAGATACGCTCATACTTTCGCCATTAACACATTCGGAGTACGTCACTTACGCATTCGTGGTGTTGAAACACTATAAATTGTTCGGCCCTTCATGAATTTGATTCATTACTATGGCTTCTGCTGACTTCTTGCGACTAACCTTTTTCGACTGTACTTCTGTACATCCGCAAGACCTCCCAGGGTAAGACAACTATCTTTCCTCTTTTACTCGCCTGATTTACTCTACAAAGTTACGCACATCTTTTGGACTTTAACTTGCTTAGGAGTCTAATCCCTTTATAAAGCCTTAGTATCAGATTTCTGTTCGTCGAGTCAAGATTTTATTCCACGCTTCCTCCAGCCCTTACCTCACGATAAGTACCTTGCGCTTCCTTAGTGGTTGGTCGATGTGTACCCCCACAGTGGACTTTCACCACCTAGATAGTTGCCATGCCTGGCACACTAAGAAAAGCTGCCATAATGACAGCTAGATCTTAAACTATTGTACCCGTTAGCCACCCATGCAGCAGAGCTGCACCACAATGAATGAAAATGGATAGGACCTGTCAATACTGATACTGACCTTAATCCAGTCACGCCCTCCCGTTTTTTTTGACGATCGGCCGGGGTCTTCTTAAGTATTGCTTTTTTTCAAGTCTAGGGAAACTTATTTTCATGGTAGTTCAATAAGCACTTTCTATCCTACAACAAAGAGCTTTCTTCGCCTTGTTTGTTAATCCATTGAAAAAACTTGCGTGATAATAAGCAAGTACTTAATAAAAAGATGAATAAATTAAGAGGGATTATATTTTATTTAAAAATTTTAAGGCCAAACTTCAACGCTAGAGTGTATTTCTTATGTACATTTTTATAGTATCTTAGACAGTTGGTGTTTGATTATCAAGCATTACCCTTATATCTCCAATAGTATCAATGTGAAGTTTCTCTTCCTTTAAAGTTTCATTAAATTGTATATGTTCTTCTATTTTTTTCTTATAAATTTCGACATCCTCAAGGATTATTGGGTGTTTCGTTACCTCAATACGCTCTTCACTTAAAGGAATACGTATCGTTTCAACTTTTGTATCCGTGGTACTTTCGGGATTTAATATCTTTTTCTCAATAATTAATTCTTCATGGATTACTGGAACCAAAATTTGCTTTTCTACGGTATAAGTCTTCTTAAATACATTAACTTTTGCTGTTTCAATAATTTTTTTACTTACCTGAAATTCTTCCTTATGTAATTCAAGCCTTATTTCCTCGTGATGATCATGTGTTGAATTCTGCTTATTAGGCAACTTTAATGCCCCCCTCAAAAAAAATGGTGAAAACACCTTTTCATTAAGTTATGAAAAGGTGTTTTTGTTTTTACCTGTTATTTATATCTTCAAAGTCTGAACCATCGGTAATAATATCTACACTTCCAGTTGTATTAACATGTGCCTCTTCGTGTTTAAGAGTTTCTTGAACCTGCTGAGTTTCCTGAACTTGACGTTTAGAGGCGGAAATCTCCTCAGTAGTTACCGTGTACTTGTTTACCTCAACTTGTTCTTGGGTAACAGGAATATGAATAGTCTCTTCAGAGCTGATGGTTTCATCACTTCGCTCATTATTAATTGGTGTTCTCTTAATAACAACTTCCTCATGCATTACAGGAACATCCATGGTTTTTTGTTCTTCAACAACATCTTTAGATAGGACCACTTCTCCGGCATCGACATTATTTTTTGTAATATCTAACTCTTCTTTATGAAGTTGTAATATACCACTGGTTTCATTATCTTGGAATTTTGATTCAGTATCATTTTCTTGATTTCTAGATTTGTCATCACTAAATAAACCTAAAAAGTCACCCATAAAAATCCCCCTCACAAGTTAATTTAATTAGCCTTTTTTATAATGTACCCTTGAGGGATATTTATTCTTTAAAAAATATGTTAAAAAGTTTATTTGGATTAATAAAATTATCTATTGAATCAAATACGATATTAAGGAGAATCGAATTTTTATTCCTCTTATTGAATTACCTTCCAGATTAGTTCAACAATAAAAGCCGCCAAATGGCAGCTGGAACTTCAACAAAAGCACCCGTTAGTGTGAACAAATTTCATTGAATTTTTTTAATACCAGGAAAGATAATAAATTATAATAAATAAATGAAGGAGATGGATATAATGACGTACCGCAATATAATTCGAAATATCCTAGGTGTTGATGTACGTGCACGTTATTCTAATAAAGATAGTGGAATTTTTGACCCCTTCAAAACCCCAATAATTCATAAACAAATAAGTGGACGAGATTTAGTACCGCTTGATGTTACAAAATTATGGGGGAAATAGATCACCCTAATTTTTGATAATTGTTTTATTGCCTAAATACACGAACTCAGGATATGCATAAGATATTAGTGAAATAAAATCTTGTTCCATTTTCACTAACCATCCTTTCTTGGATGATTTTTTATAATATGGCAAGACTTATATCTCTTTTATCTTTCAATAGAAATCGCCATCCTTTATGTCGAATTTAAGTCAAATGCTACATTAATGACTCACTTTACTTGTTCAACTAAACTCCCTCTATAAAATAAGGAATATCTCTTGTTTTCTCCTGTTTTCTTAGAATTTTAAAGTCGCTTACATGTGTTAGTCATTCTCTTATTGGGATTAGGGGGAAGTGAAGGATATTTTTGGAGCCAAGGAGTAAAAAAACCTTTAGCCACTTAACCACTGTTATCCAATAAGTGGGTATCCAGTTGAATTATAGTTGCACTAGTGGTCTTCACGTCTCTCATGGAGGTCAACCCTCCCATGTCTCACAGAGTCTTCGCTCCAAAATTCCTTCGTCCAACCTTTCCATGAGGTGGATGTCAGTTTATGCTGCCCGACAGGGTCCTTGCCCGAAATTTAGTTGAATACTGACTAATCCGTGCTTCAAATGTCTACTAAAACATAAACGTTCCTTTATTCTGATTAACAGGGCTACAAAAACCTAAGCTACCCTCTGCATCACAACCATATGAGGGATGTCCTGTAACATTCTTTCTTCGCTAAATTCACATTGTTTTTTACCGATGGTAAACAATACACGTATCAATTTATTGCACAGGGCGATAAGAGATTGCATCTTTTTTAAAG